>SXIH01000006.1 GCA_005772895.1 Bacteroidota bacterium
GAATTAGGTGGAAAAGCAGCAAATATTATTTTTGAAGATGCACCATTAGATCAGGCAGTAGAAGGAATTATCAACGGAATATTTTTTAATCAAGGACATGTTTGTTGTGCAGGGTCTCGTTTGTTTGTTCAGGAAAGCGTGGCTAATGTTGTTGTCCGTAAGTTGAAAGACAGAATGGAAACATTACGTGTAGGAGATCCGTTGGATAAGAATACAGATATCGGAGCAATAAATTCAAAACAACAATTATCAAAAATTGAAGAATATATCGCCATAGGAAAAAATGAAGGAGGCGAAATTTATCAGTCATCATGTAGTATTCCGAAAAAAGGAAATTTTTGCAAACCAACAATTTTCTTGAATGTTTCTCAATCACATAGAATAGTTCAAGAAGAAATATTCGGGCCGGTTTTAGCAATCCAAACATTCAGAACAATTGAAGAAGTGATTGAAAAAGCAAATAATATTCCTTATGGATTATCAGCTGGAGTATGGACTGACAAAGGATCTAAAATTTTCAATCTTACAAATAAATTAAAAGCAGGAGTAGTTTGGGCAAACACATACAATAAGTTTGATCCTACATCTCCGTTTGGCGGATATAAAGAAAGTGGATTTGGAAGAGAAGGTGGATTACATGGCTTAGGAGCATATCTAAACATTTAAAAAGAAACTGATGGCACGTATCGAAATACAAAAGACATATAAGATTTATATTGGAGGACAATTTCCGAGAACAGAATCAGGAAGATATTATCCTTTGAAAAATAAAAAAGGTGAAGTGATTGCAAACATTTGTTTGTGTTCGCGTAAGGATTTCAGAAATGCTGAAGTAGCTGCACGTAGCGCACAATCAGGTTGGGGAAGTAGAGCGGCATTTAATCGTGCACAGATTTTATATCGTATTGCAGAAATGTTGGAAGGCAGAAAAGAACAATTTATATCTGAATTAGTTTTGCAAGGTTCTACACTTGCTTCAGCAAAACAGGAAGTGGAATTATCAATCGATAGAATGGTTTATTATTCGGGATGGTGCGATAAATTTCAGCAAATCTATAGTTCTGTAAATCCTGTTGCAACTTCGCATTTTAATTTTTCAGTACCAGAACCTACAGGAGTTGTTGCAATTATTGCTGATGAAAATACTTCGTTGTTAGGATTAGTTACAGCTATTGCACCTGTAATTGCAGGAGGAAATGCTTGTGTTGTTTTAGCATCTGAAACAAAACCATTGTGTGCTGTTACTTTTGCAGAAGTATTAAATTCATCTGACTTACCAGGAGGTGTTGTAAATATTCTTACAGGAACATCTGCAGAATTGCATGAACACTTCTCGAACCATATGGATGTAAATGCTGTAGTTTATTATCGCAATAACAAAGCTGAAATAAAATCCATAAAAGAAAATGCTTCTTTAAATGTTAAACGTGTTTTTGTTTACAATAAAATAAATATTGCTTCAGAAAAAGCTCAGAGTCCTTATTTTATTTTTGATACTCAGGAAATAAAAACAACTTGGCATCCGATTGAAAATATTGGCGCTGCGAAAGCAGGATATTAGGAGAATTATAAATTATAGATTATGAATTATAAATTGGGAGAGTTGTTGTTCGGAGCAGTTCAAGCGTCATTAAAAGGTGGAGTTGAAATTTTAAAAGTTTACGATTCTGATTTTGCTGTTGAGCATAAAGATGATAAATCTCCTTTGACTCTTGCAGATAAAAATGCTCACAATGCTATTTGTGAAAATTTAAAAAAGTTTAACATTCCGGTTTTAAGTGAAGAAGGAAAATCTATTGACTACTCTGAAAGAAGCAAGTGGGAATACTTCTGGATGGTTGATCCTTTGGACGGAACAAAAGAATTTATAAAACGCAATGGAGAATTCACTGTGAACATTGCATTGATCCACAATCAAAAATCAATACTCGGAGTAATTTATGTTCCAGTAACAAAAACACTTTATTTCGCAGCTGAAGGACTCGGATGTTACAAATCTGAAATTTGGAATTTGAAATCGGATAATGCTAGTTTAGAAGAACTGATAAAATCCTCAAAAAAGCTGCCATTAGAAACAACCAACAAAAAATTTACAGTAGTAGCAAGTCGTTCGCACCTATCCGAAGAAACCGAAATGTTTATCGATGGTTTAAAAACAATTCACAAAGAAGTGGATTTCATTTCTTCCGGAAGTTCAATAAAATTATGTTTGGTTGCTGAAGGAAGTGCTAATGTTTATCCACGTTTTGCCCCTACCATGGAATGGGATACGGCTGCAGGACAAGCAATATGCGAAATTGCAGGAAAAAAAGTTGTTGATTATACTACAAACCAAAATCTACTATATAATAAGCCCAACCTGCTCAATAATTGGTTTACTGTTCAATAAAATCAGCTGATTTTTATATTTATATGAATATCAAAAAGGTATCGATTTTTTTGATATTTTTGATAGCTTTTTAAAAAATTAATAAATCTAAAAATATACTTACATGAAAAAAAATCTACTTATAGTAACAATGGTTTTGTCGGGACTTGGCGCTTTTGCACAAGCATCATTGCAATTGAATAGCCCTATGCCGGCTACAAAACCAGAAGTTTCTTTTAACAAAGGAACAAATTCGGAATCGTTGAAAACAATGTCTTGCGCTAACGACACGACTTATTATTCTTATTTAAAAGAGGAAACAGAAGGGACAAGCACGTATTGGTCATATACAGCAGATGCAACTATTACTGAATGGGCACAAACTTTTTTGAACACAGGAACACTAACTGTTCATGGAATTTCTTTTTATGGTGGCGTACAGGATGCTGTAAATCCAGGTCAAACTCTAACAGCAACAGTTGTATTATATAACGTTGATGTGACTAACACACCAACAACACAAATAGCTACACAAACAATTTTATTAACAACAGCTGTAGGGTTTAAAACAGCAATGTTTAGTGCTCCACAAACGATTACTGGGAATTATGCTGTGGCTATTAGAAATACTAGTGCTACTGATACAATTGCTATTGTAACTAATAATGCGCAAGTGGCAACGTACACTGAAACATTATCACATATTAATGCGCCAGGATTTGGTGGTTGGTATGAGGTTTCTGTTCTAGCGGCACCAGATGCTCCAGAGCCGATCATTGCTCCGGTAATTAGTTATACAATTTCTACAGATTTTACTATGTCGCCTCCAGCAACTACTATGTGCTTGGGAACTGCTTTAACATTCACAAATTTTACTGCTCCTACAGCAATTTTAAATCATCGTATGTATAACTATGGCGCGTATAACGCTTATTGGAATACTGTTCCTGATTCAATTTATGCTTGGGATATGGGTGATGGTTCTCCATTACAATGGAGTACAAATGCAGCATACACATACCCTGCAGCAGGAATTGATACTGTTACTTTGTTTACTTTAGGTGGATTGTTTAATAGCTGTGTTGATTATATGGAAAGATACCTTACCATTACTCCGAATGCAGTTTCATCTTATACATATGATGCCAGCGCATCTCCGCTTGTAGCGTTTACAAGCACTTCTACTGGCGCTGTAACATATGCTTGGGACTTTGGTGATGGTTCTCCAATCGATAACACAATGAACCCTTCTCATACATTTCCTGTTGGAACTTGGGTTGTTACTTTAACTGTAACTTCTGCAGGTGGATGTAACACAAACATTAGTACACAAAACGTAACTATTCTTGCTACTGATATTGCTAATAGCTCAATTGGCGGGTTCAATGTTTACCCAAATCCATCAAATACAGGATTATTTACAATTAATCTTGCTTCAACAAAAGCAAACATTCAAGTGTATAATATGATTGGTGAATTGGTTTATTCATCAGTTGTTGCTACATCTTCTGCATCTCTTGATTTATCAAGCCTTGGAGCTGGAGTTTATACTATGAAAGTAAATGCAAATGATAAAAACCTAGTAAAACAAATAGTGATTACTAAGTAATTCATAAAACTTGCAATATTCAAGAGCCCGGACATTCATCGTCCGGGTTTTTGCTTTTTTAACGCATTTATTTCGTAATATTGCATATAATTTTAACAGTTTTATAATGGGTAAAGTAGCATTAATAACAGGAGTTACAGGACAAGATGGAGCTTATTTAGCAGAATTATTGCTGAGTAAAGGTTATACTGTTCACGGAATAAAGCGCAGAAGCTCGATGTTCAATACTGGTCGTATCGACCATTTGTATAAGGATCAGCATGAAAAGAAAGTAAATTTCTTTTTGCATTATGGCGATTTAACAGATTCTACCAACCTTATCCGGATTATTCAAGAAACTCAGCCTGACGAGATTTATAATTTGGCAGCTCAGTCGCATGTAAAAGTGTCGTTTGATTCACCTGAATATACTGCAAATGCAGATGCAATTGGAACTCTACGCATCCTTGAAGCTATCCGTATTTTAAAATTAGAAAAGAAAACACGTTTTTACCAGGCCTCTACATCTGAGATGTATGGGTATGTTCAAGAAATTCCCCAAAAAGAAACTACTCCATTTTACCCGCGTTCGCCTTATGGTGTTGCAAAGGTTTATGGTTTCTGGATTACTAAGAACTACCGTGAAGCCTACGGAATGTATACTTGCAACGGAATTTTATTTAACCATGAAAGTCCTTTAAGAGGAGAGACATTTGTTACCCGTAAAATTACCCGTGCAGTTGCTAAGATTCATTTGAAAATGCAGGATAAATTATTCCTTGGAAATTTGGATGCGGAGCGAGATTGGGGGCATGCTAAAGATTATGTTGAAGGGATGTGGATGATGATGCAGCAAAAAGAAGGAGATGATTTTGTATTGGCAACAGGAGTAAAAATTACTGTACGTAAATTTGTTGAGTTGGCTTTCGCAGAAGTGGGAGTGAAAATAAGATGGGAAGGAAAAGGAGTAGATGAAAAAGGTTATAATGCTGAAACAGGAGTATTGGTTGTAGAAGTAGATCCTCGCTATTTCCGTCCGACAGAAGTAGAATTATTAATTGGTGATGCATCAAAAGCAAAAAAATTATTAGGCTGGACTCCAAAACATACTTTACAACAATTAGTCAGTGAAATGGTGACTTGTGATGTGAAACTATTTGAAAGAGACAGATATTTGTTGGATGGCGGACACGATGTAATGAATTTTCATGAGTAGGCTATATGAATATTAACGATAAGATATACGTTGCAGGACATAAAGGAATGGTTGGTTCTGCAATCATCAGACGATTACAAAGAGATGGTTTTGCAAATATTATAACGCGTACCTCAGCCGAACTAGACTTAAGAAATCAGCAAGCAGTTGCTGATTTTTTTGCAAATGAAAAACCCGATTACGTTTTTTTAGCAGCAGCTAAAGTGGGAGGAATTGTTGCAAACAATACTTACCGGGCGGATTTTATTTATGAAAATATGATGATCGAATTCAATGTGATTCATCATGCTTATTTAAATAAAGTAAAAAAATTAATGTTCTTAGGTTCTTCTTGTATCTATCCTAAGTTGGCTCCACAGCCTTTGAAAGAAGATTATTTGTTGACTGGCTTATTAGAAGAAACAAATGAACCATACGCGATTGCAAAAATTGCAGGAATAAAAATGTGTGATGCTTATCGTGCTCAATATGGTTGCAATTTCATTTCTGTGATGCCGACAAACTTGTACGGACCAAATGACAATTACGATTTAAAAAACTCACACGTATTACCCGCGTTGATTCGAAAATTTCATACAGCAAAAAAAGAAAATGCAGCTAGTGTAGAAATTTGGGGGACAGGTTCACCCATGCGTGAATTTTTGCATGCCGATGATTTAGCAGATGCTTGTTTTTATTTAATGCAGAATTATAACGAAGCAGGATTGGTAAACATAGGTGTTGGAGAAGATATTACTATAAAAGATTTAGCCTTACTTGTGAAAAAAATTGTTGGTTTCGGAGGAGAATTAAAATTTGATACTTCAAAACCTGATGGAACTCCCCGAAAATTAATGGATGTAAGCAAACTTCATTCTTTCGGTTGGAAACATAAGATTAATCTGGAAGAAGGAATTAATGGGGTTTACGCTGAAGTAAAGGAGACACTATAGATTACCACCACAGCTATCAAGAATACTTAAAAAATTTGAAGACAGCACTAAGAATATTGTTAGTTCTCACCCCTCTCCTTTGGAGAGGGGCCGGGGGAGAGGTCTGTGCTCAACAGAAGAATATTTTTTTAAACAGAACAATCTCTAATGATGTTGAACTTTTTATTAAAGACGAAATTGAATTAGGCGACTCTACTTATAAGGATGTTCAAACGGGATTCAAACCATTGATTGAATCGTACGCTGTAAAAAATAAATACGGTGTAAATACAACAAAAGAAGTGTTATCAGAACGTATCAGACCTGACGGGTGGGATTATTTGATGCCGCCAACTTTTTGGACCAAAGTATGGAGAAAAATCAATACAGATAACCTTATTATAGTTGATGATGATGAGGATAGATTTTATCTCACCATCGATCCACTTTTCAATTTCGAATTCGGGAAAGACCTCGCAGATACAAGTGGAGAAAAACTTTACAAGAACACTCGTGGATTTATTGTTCGTGGTGATATCGGAGAAAAATTTTCTTTTGAATCATCGTTTTATGAAAATCAGGCAACTTACGCAAAGTATATTGATAACTATATTGACGGGACAAATGATTTATTTCCGCAAACTCTCAACTATCAATACGATGTAGTTCCCGGACAAGGACGAGCAAAAAAATTCAAAAAGAACGGGTACGATTTTGCTATGGCATCGGGTTATGTTTCTTATTCTCCAATAAAAATGTTTAACATACAAGTCGGACATGGAAAACATTTTGTCGGTGATGGTTATCGTTCATTGTTGTTGTCGGACAATGCTTTCAATTATCCTTATGCACGAATCACAACTACTTATAAAAATATTCAATACACCAATTTGTATACTTCTTTTATGAATCTGACAAATGGTGGTGTTACAACTCCTCCGAATGTAGAACGTTTGTTTCAGAAAAAGATCGGAAGTTTTCAATTTTTGAGTGCAAATTTATTTCATCGTTTGCAATTGGGATTGTTTCAGGGGATGATTTGGGAAGCAGCAGACACAATGAATCGCCAACGGACTAATTTCCATACGTATGATCCGGTAATTGGAGTAAGCGCATTGGCATATGGATTAGATGACACTAAAAATAATGTGTTGATGGGTGCAACATTAAAGTTGAAAATTACTAAATCAATTTCATTGTACGGACAATTCATGATGGATGATATGACTTTGTATGCAGATCATAAAGGAAACAAATTCGGATATCAGGCAGGATTCAAATACTTTGATTTGTTCACGATAAAAAATTTACACATTCAGGCAGAGTATAACAGTGTGCGCCCTTATGCCTATGCTGCCGAGAATCCTTATCAAAGTTATACGCATTATAATCAGGCATTGGCTCATCCGCTGGGCGCAAACTTTACAGAGATGGTTGGATTTATCAATTACCGTTTACGGGAGTTTTTTATTCAGATAAAAGCTAATTATGCTGTAAAAGGTAACGATAGTTTGAGCCATAACTTTGGCGGAAACATCTTTAAACCGGATAATCAATTTCCAATTGCACAATCATTGGACAATATTCATACAACTCAAGGATTAAAAACAACTATCAGTACTCAGGATATTCATATTGGTTATTTGGTAAATCCTTCAACAAATTTTAATATTGTGTTGGGTTTCACAAATCGCATAGAAAAGACTGAAAAAACATCAAGTGCTACACAATTCGTATATTTCGGAATAAGAACATCGCTTGCTAATTTTTATTATGATTTTTAAAACATGGAATTTTTAATACTCGTTTTTGTAACATCTTTTTTTGTTGTGCTTTTATCAACTCCTTCCTTGATAAAAGTAGCAATACTAAAACGTTTGTTTGATGCTCCTGGCGATACGCGTAAACTTCACACTCGCATGGTTCCTACTATTGGTGGAATTATCATTTTCGCGGGAACACTTTTTGCATATTCATTGTGGTTTCCTGAACAACGCGATGACTACCCTCAATTAGCAAAAAGTATCAGCGATTATAAATACATTGTCGCTACTTTATTAGTTATGTTTTTTGTTGGAGTAAAAGACGACATTATTGGAACAGCCCCAGTAAAAAAATTAGTTGCACATGTCTTGGTTGGAATGGTGTTGGTGTTAATGGCGGATATTCGAATTGTAAGTATGCACGGATTATTTGGCATTGATGTTTTGCCTTTATGGACCAGCGTATTTTTGTCTCTCTTCACATATATAGTTGTAGTAAATGCATTTAATTTAATTGATGGTGTTGATGGATTAGCAGGTGGAGTAGGTTTTATTGCTTCTTCTGCATTTGGTTGTTGGTTTGCATTAGCGGGAGATCCTGCAATGGCTTGTTTGGCTTTTGCTTTGTCTGGTTCCCTGTTTGCATTTTTATTTTTCAACTTTTCTCCTGCAAAAATATTTATGGGCGATTCGGGCTCTTTAACTATTGGATTGATTATTTGTATTCTCGCAATCAAAGTAATCGGATACGATGTGAGTGCAATTGAAAACAAAACGATACTTAATGTTTCAAAACCAATTTTTGCAATGGCTGTTTTAGTCTATCCGCTGGTTGATACATTGCGAATTTTTATTTACCGTGCAGTAAGAGGTGTTTCTCCTTTTTCGGCTGACAGAAATCATATGCATCACCGTTTGTTAGATATTGGATTAAGCCACAAAGGAACCGTAATTACTATTTATACATTTAATATAATTGTAATTGGGTTAACGGTTGGACTTGCATTATCAAGCATCAATGCAAATTATACTCTTATGATTGTTGCTGCCGTTTCTTTAACACTTGCCCAAATTCCTTTCTTTATCAAGAAAAAGAAAAACAGAACTGCAAAGGATAATGACTAAAAAAAATCATATAACTTTTTTAACATTCACTTTTTTGTTGATGAGTTCTTTTGCTTTTTCTCAGCAATGGAACTATACACTCAACCGCGATTTTTTATGGGGAATTGATAATTGCTACAATAACAAAGAAGAAAATTCTCATACTCTGGTAAAACCTTACCGACTTCAGGAAATAAATCTCATAAAAGATTCTACTGCTGTTTTTCCAAGATTGCTAAAAGGAACAAAAGCAGAAGAAAAAGATAAACAAGCAAAAGGACAAATTGAAATATATCCCTTATTGACAGCTCAGACTGGTTATGATATGTCTGCTGCAAATTCTCACTTAACAAGTGATTATGGAATAGGCGGAAATTTATTGGTGTTTTGGAAAGATAAGTTTGCTTTGAATTTTAAAGCAATGGGAGGTAAAGGAGTTTTTAATTCTTACAGCGATTCATTGATTAGAAATAGCAGAGTAATTCCGGGAATGGGTTATGCTTACGTTTCGAAAAACGATTCATTAAATCCTCAATATGCATATCAATATTTTTCTGGATATGTTTCTTACTCTCCAAATAAAATTTTCAATTTTCAATTAGGGCAAGACAAACATTTCTGGGGCGATGGTTATCGTTCGCTTTTTCTATCAGATGTAGCAGCACCTTATCCATATTTGAAAATTACTACCAATGTCTGGAAACTCAGTTATGTAAATTTATTTACGGTAATGAGAGATGCAACAAACCCATCAGGATTTAAAAAAGATTGGTTGAATAAATATGCTACGTTTCATCATTTAAGTTGGAATGCAACAAAACGGATTAATATTGGATTGTTTGAATCCATTGTTTGGCAGGGCTCCGACAGTACCCGCCACCGTGGTTACGATGTAAATTATTTAAACCCGATTATGTTTTTCCGTCCGACAGAATATTCTTTAGGTTCAAGTGATAATGCTTTTGTTGGATTTAATTTCAAAATAAAGATAGCAAAGAAGCAGCAATTTTATGGACAACTTTTATTGGATGAATTTTTATTGAAAGAAGTAAAAGCAGATTTGAAATATGCATTTTCGGGTGATAGTGTAGAAAAATGGGGTTGGTGGGCAAACAAACAAGCATTTCAAATTGGTCTGAAAAGTTTTGATTTATTTAAAATCAAGCATCTTAATTTTCAAACAGAATTTAATTATGTTCGTCCATTTACTTATGCTCATGGAAGTGTGCAGCAAAATTACGGACACATGAATCAGCCTTTGGCTCATCCGTTGGGCGCAAATTTTATTGAGTCGGCTACATTTTTAAATTACCGTCACAACCGGATTTTCATTGAAGCAAAATATACTTACGCTGTTTACGGAGCTGATAGCGCTGGAACAGATTATGGAAAAAATATTTTTGTTTCTTATGTAAACCGTGCTGACGATTATAATAATTATACAACTCAAGGATTTCAAACAGCATTAATGACTGTTTCTTTGCGGGGAGCATACATGTTGGATACACGTATGAATTTAAAAATTGAATTAGGTGTAGCCGACAGAATTGAACAAAGAAAATATTCAACAAAACAAATCCCGTTTGTTTTTATCGGCATCAAAACCGATTTGTGCAATTTGTATGATGATTATTAAAGTGCTATCTTTAATAGATGAAAGTACTTCTTAAGTTATTTTTTGTTTTCAATACTTTTATATTTCTGTCAAGTTGTGTTTCTAGTTCTCTTTTACCACAAACACAAAATGTTCCATTGTTTACTAAAGAAAAAGAACTCCAGATTTCTACTCAGATAACTGGCAGAAGTGCCGAATTGCAATTGGCATATTCAGCAAAACCACACTTAGCTTTTATGGCAAATGGATTAGCTGGGAATTTGCAAATGGTTGAATTGGGTGCAGGTTATTATACTAAATTGAGTGAAAAATTTATTTTTGAATCTTATGCTGGAATTGGTGAAGGATCAGTAAATGTTAAGAATACATTTTATCATATAAAACCATTATTTTTTTCTACTACTAAGGAGGAAAGATGCAACATTAACATTTTTGGCACAAAATTTTTTATTCAACCCAATATAGGTTACAAATATGAAGAAAATCTTCAATTGTCACTTTCTTTAAAAGGTAGTTTTTGGTATTTTCCGAAATATTATTATTACAACGAATTGTGGAGACCGGATATCCATGGAGAAATGGAATATATAAAAACCGATTCTGTAAATTTAAAAAACACTCAATGTTATACTTTGGAGCCGGCAATTACATTTAAAACCGGAGGAGAACGATTAAAATTTATGACTCAACTTGGCTTTTTAGCTGCAATAAATTCAGAAAATCGAACAATCCGCCCATTACAAAATATAAACAATCTTACATTCACAGGAAAAAATGGTTATTCTTATTTTTTTATAAGATTAGGAATGACATTTAATTTTGGTGTTGGAAAATCTCAAAAATAGTTTTCATCTCCTAAATCAAAAAACTACCATTTTCGATATTCTAATTAAAGTTTTAAAACTTCCTCAACCATAAATAATAAGTTAAACCACCCGATGGCTGTAACTGCGAAAAAGGGACAGCTATAATTTCTCCGTTTTGTATAAAATTGTTTGGCACAGTTCCGTCAATATCTCCAAAAGGAGTGCTGCGCAAAGTTAAGTGTGTATAATCGCTGGTGTTTAAATAATATCTGTAAAACAGATTATTGTATTTATAGTTAGTGGCATCTGAAAAAGTGAGTGTGTCGTTGCGTGTTTGAGGAACACTGGATGCTTCATCTCTGTATTGATATATATGCCATCTTGTTCCGGCTAAATCGGATGAATTACCTCCATTTAGAAATGGACCACTCTCTTTTTTGCAGGAGAAGACAAGCATTAACATAATGCTAGAAAACAATATTTTTCTCATTTTGATTTTTTTAAATGCGGGGATGTATGTCTAAATTAATAAATTCTTTTGTATTTGAGGAGGTTTTGGACAGAATATATAAGCTAAATTGTACTTTTTTCCCTCTTTATACCTTACAATTAAGAAATAGTCTAAATTCTCATTTTTCCCTTTCAAATTCCCCTAATAATTGGTAAAATTGCAAGCCTTTTCAAAACAACATTTTTTTGCAAACCGAAAACATTAATACCATCGAAAAAGTAGAAGCTCAACATAGCAAATTGCGTGATTATGCTATGTTAATGAAGTTCAGATTAGCTTCATTGGTAGTGTTTTCAGCGGCAATTGCCTATGCAGCAGCTGTTGATCATGTGAATTGGACACATATGGGTTGGTTAGTATTTGGTGGTTTCTTGGTTACAGGTTCTTCAAATGCTTTTAATCAAATTATTGAGCGCGATTTAGATAAATTGATGGCTCGTACGCAAAATCGTCCTCTTCCTCAAGAGCGAATTACAGTTATGGAGGCCATGGTTTTGGCTTCAGTATGCGGAATAGCAGGTATTTCTATACTTTGGATATTTATGAATCCTTTAAGTGGAATACTAGGATTATTAGCATTATTGCTCTATACAGTAGTTTATACACCTTTAAAAAGAGTTACTCCTTTTGCAGTATTTGTTGGTGCTTTCCCGGGAGCAATTCCTCCATTATTAGGTTGTGTAGCTGCTACAGAAGGTTTTGGCTCTGTGCCATTAATTGGTTGGATTTTGTTTGCTGGTCAGTTTATTTGGCAATTTCCTCATTTTTGGGCAATTGCTTGGGTGTTGGACGATGACTATAAAAAAGCAGGATTCAAAATGTTGCCTTCTCCGGGCGGACGCGATAAAGGCAGTGCTTTTCAGGTGTTGGTGTATACATTGTTTTTGTATCCAATCAGTTTAATGCCTGTAATGTTCCACTTTTCGGGCTTTATATCTTCCATTATTATCTCTTTTTGCAGCATTTATTTTTTATATCAAGCCTATATTTTGTACAGGGAATGTACAGTGGAAGCCGCACGTAAATTAATGTTCGGATCTTTCTTTTATTTACCCGCAATTCAATTAGCAGTACTTTATGGATAATACTATATCAATGGAAACCCAACATAGTCCGGAGCAGGAACAACGTCAAACAAGAGAAAAAGTAGCAAAACCATTGTTATGGATTGCTATGGTAAGTATGGTGATGCTTTTCGGAGCATTTACAAGTGCTTATTGGGTAAGAAGAGGGGCTGGCAATTGGTTGGATTTTGACTTGCCTCAAATGTTTTATATAAGTACTGCAATGATTATAATAAGCAGTGTTACAATGAATTGGACGCTATCTGCAGCAAGAAAGAACGATTTTAAAAGCATGAAAATCGCTTCATTGCTAACACTTTTATTAGGAATTGGATTTGTTATTAGTCAGTTCATGGCTTGGGATGTTTTGGTAGGTCAAAAGGTGTTTTTTGCAGGAAACCAAAGCAATGCTTCTGGTTCATTTTTATATGTTTTAACAGGCTTGCATTTAGCCCATTTGGCATTCGGGTTAGTGGCACTATTCGTAGTTTGGATTAAATCTATATTACAAAAATACAACTCCGAAAACCTTTTAGGCATAAGGCTTTGCGCAATCTTCTGGCATTTTTTAGATGTACTGTGGATATATTTGTTTCTATTTTTGTTATTTGCGCGTTGAAAATTAAAAGAATATTTTGCATATTAGCACCCGAAATAAGTTTTAACCTTCTTGCTCCGCAAGAATTATAATTAGTAAATATATGTCAAGTCACGCAGCAACAGAAACAGATTCAGGTTCAGCTTGGAATGGAGGGAAATCCCCATTTGGCGTTAGTTACGGAAAAATGATGATGTGGTTTTTCCTGGTATCTGATGCTTTAACATTCTCGGGTTTATTATGTGCATATGGTTTTATGCGCCATAAACATCCGGAAGTATGGCCTAATCCGGGCGATGTGTTTACTCACTTCCCATTTTATGAAGGACATATTCCTTTGGCATATGTGGGTTTAATGACGTTGATTTTGATTATGTCTTCTGTAACCATGGTATTAGCTGTGGAAGCAGGTCATCGTAACGATAAGAAAAAAGTAACATTTTGGTTGTTCTTGACCATTGTTGGTGGTGCAATGTTCGTAGGTTCTCAAGCTTGGGAGTGGTATCACTTCATTGTTGGAACTGATCATGGTGCAGTTCGTAATTTTATGAGAGATGGTGAATGGGTCACGGACACCTTTTATGGAGCCAATATGCAAACCAATGAATATGGATTACCTGTGTTTGCCAACTTCTTTTTCTTCATTACTGGTTTCCACGGATTCCACGTATTTAGTGGTGTTATTATAAACATTGTAATTTTCATAAATGTGTTGGCAGGAACTTATGAAAGACGTGGTCACTATGAAATGATTGAAAAAACAGGTTTATATTGGCACTTTGTGGATTTAGTTTGGGTATTCGTATTTACCTTCTTTTATCTACTATAAACAGACACATTAATAATTTAGGAATTTATAATTTATAATTTTAAAAGTATGTCAGAATTTCACGATGATTACCCACAGTATGAGTTTATGGCTCATCACAGCGAAGAAGATGGAAAGAAAAAGCGTAGAAAGCTTTGGAACGTTTTCTGGATAATGCTTGCTGTTACAATCGTTGAACTTATCATTGGATTTCAAGCTTCTAGTTTAGGCTTGTTAAATGAAGATAGAACTTCAGGGGTTGCATTGAAAATTATTTTCATTGGCTTGACAATCTTTAAAGCATTTTTCATTGTTATGAGTTTTATGCACTTAGGCGATGAGAAAAAAGCAATGAAATGGACAATACTAGCTCCATATACTATCTTCATATTGTACTTGGTTTGGCTTTGTGTGCAAGAAGCAAATTATTCAAAGGTTAATAAACATCCTATGGATATGGTTATCGTTAACCAAAAAATTCAATTGAATGAAGATGCAAAACATGGACACGGGCACGATGCTCCTGCTGGACATGATGCAAAAGATGCTTCTCACGAAAAACATGAAGGTGAAGCAAAACCTGCTGAAGGTCATCACTAGCCATTCGACTCCGCTCAGGCTGACAATACAATAATATAATGGTCTCACAAGCTTTGTGAGACCATTTTTGTTTGTACTTTTGTGGCCATGAATACGCCTGCAAAAATCCCCTTTTATAAAGACAAAAAGAAACTTTTAATTTTAGTTTTCCTTCTCTCTTTCCCATCTTTATTATATGTTTTTCTTTCTGTTGGTAAAACAAACTTTATTCATTTGCAATACTATGGTGAAAAAGAATTGGCACCAAATGGCGATACTATTTATCACACTATAGCTCCTTTTAGTTTTATAAATCAAGATGGTAAAGCAATAACGGATAAAGATTACGAAGGCAAAATTTATGTAGTTGATTATTTTTTCACTACTTGCCAAACCATTTGTCCGAAAATGACTACTGAGCTTTTGCGTGTTCAACAAAAATTTGCACACACAAATGGTTTAGTCCAAATACTTTCTCATACAGTAGATCCAGAGAATGATTCTGTTCTTGTTCTTAAAGCGTATTCAGAAATGGTGCATGCAGATACAAAAAACTGGAACTTTGTTACTGGAGATAAAAAAGCATTGTATGATATGGCTCGTACCAGCTATTTATTAAATGCTACTGAAGGAGATGGAGGACAGGATGATTTTGTTCATAGCGAATTGTTTATTTTAGTTGATAAAGAAAAACACATCAGAGGAATTTATGATGGTACAAATATTAAAGAAGTCAATAATCTATTGGATGATATCAAAGTGTTGATGGCTGAGTATATTAAACATACCAAAAGAGAAGAAATTGTAAGTGGTAAACCAGAAAAAAAATAAAATTTGATGAGCGATAAAACAGTATTTAGAATTGTAATGGGAATTTCCATTTTTGTATTTGTAGCTGTTGTAATCCTAAACAGAAAAATTCTTCCTGTGCCAGAAGTTATTCCTGATTTTGTTTACAAGTTGCCAAAGTTAAATGCTATGCTAAATGGGACATGCACTTTGCTTTTATTATTGTCCTTATATATGATTAAAGAAAAAAACATTGCGACACATAAAAAATTAAACATTATTGCATTCATTTTGTCATCTGTTTTTTTAGTTTCATACATTACTTATCATTGGATGGCTCAGGAAACGAGTTATCCGGTTGATGCTCCAGCACGAACTACTTATTTTATTATTTTAATTAGCCACATTATTTTAGCCGCTGTTGTTCTTCCTTTGATTTTATTATCTTTTTATTACGGATTAAAGAGTCAGAGTGAAGGTGGAGTAGAATATATTAAAAAGCATAGAAAACTTACAAGATGGAGTTATCCTGTTTGGTTGTATGTTACAATTACAGGCGTTGTAGTGTACTTCATGATTTCTCCATTCTATACACATTAAATTTGTATCTTTATTTAAGAAATGAAATTTAGAAAATTTATATCATTTAGTACATTGTTTTTATTGTTGATTATCTGCAATGCAAATGCACAAGCTCAATGTGCTATGTGTAAAACGTCTGTAGAAAGTGATTTAAACAATGGAGGTTCGATCGGGAACGAATTGAATACTGGAATATTGTACCTAATGATTTTGCCTTATATTATACTTATGCTGGGAGCATATTTTTTCTTTAAAAAACAAATTGATGCAAAAATTAAAGCTTTGCGAAATAAATATTTTCCTCGTAAGCAAGCGAATTAAATTGTTTACTGAAATATTATTTTTGTAGTGTAAATATTTTGTTCTGTTGCTAATTCTATAAAATAAATTCCTTTAGGAGATTCCGAAAGATTAATTTCATTAGTATAAATCTGATTTAAGATTATTTCTCCAAGAATTGAATAGATTTTAATAGTTTTTATCTTTTCTTTTAAATTTGAATCATCAATTGCGAATTTTCCGTTAGATGGGTTGGGGAATATTCCTATTGAATTAGTAAAATAATTTTCTATAATATTTACTGGCAAGAAGTTGTAACGAGCGAGTGCAAAATCTGTATCAGATCCGTTTTCTGAGTTTCCCGCTAGAATAATTTTTCCATCACTTTGTATGGCAATACCAAAGGCATTATCCTCAAGTCCGAATCCTGTAGTAACCATTCCATCTGAATCAAAACTATTATCAAAACTTCCATCTGAATTAAGTCTTGCCATTGAAAAGTCATTAAACCCTCCGATATATGAACTACCAGCAACAATAATTTTGCCATCATTTTGAACCTTAACATCTTGTGGAGCATCATTAGTCAATCCTACACCAAATGTTAATAGTCCTGTTGTTGCAAATGTTGTATCTAAACTTCCATCTGTATTATATCGCGCAATAGCATAATCATAGTTTGTACCATCATAAACACTTCCTGCTAATAATATTTTATTATCTGATTGTATTGTAATTGATTTTCCACTAGAATTTCCTGAGCTTCCAAAGGAGGTTGTAACAATTCCATCTGAATCAAAAGTTGAATCAAGACTCCCATTTATATTAAATCTAAGAACTGCGAAATCATACTGTGTTCCATTATCACTTAATCCTCCAACTATTAATTTACCGTCTGACTGTATTTCTAAAGAAGCAATTTGTGTGGTAAATCCTGGGACAAAAACTGAAACGATTCCATCAGCTTCAAATGTTGTATCTAGAGCACCATTATTCAAATACCTGATAATTGTAGGATAATTTTCACCAAACGAAAAAGTGTTTCCAGCTATTACTATTTTATTATCATTCTGTATTTTAAGAGAATACCCCACATCACTCGTGGAAAAGTCAGCTGTAACTTTCCCATCAAAATCAAAACTTGTATCTAAGCTTCCATCAATATTGTACCTAGTAATTGCATAATCAGATCCCAACCCATTTGTAGTTGTTCCGCCAGCGACAATTTTACCATCGGATTGTAAAGCAATTGATTTTGCAACTGAAGTTGCGCTAATACCTGTTGTTACTTTACCATCATAATCAAACGTTGTATCCATACTTCCATCATTGTTATGACGAGTCACAGCAAACCAGTAAAACCCACTTCCATTATCACTGGAGCCCGCAACTAATATTTTTCCATCAGGTTGAATGACAATTCCTAATCCATTGTCGTTCGAACTTCCTATTGGAGCAATTACCTTACCACCTACCCCAAAAGTTAAGTCTAATGAACCAGATTGAGAATGGACAGAATAAATTGTAAATAGAAAAAAAATTGAAGTAATGAAAATGTTTTTTGGAGTAGCTTTCATGATTTTTGGTTAAAGTTGTGAATGTCTGACAATTTTATTGTAAGAAGGTTTAATGGAGCCCAATATTCTCTTAAGTATATTAAAAGGAGTGCAATCAGGCTTAAATCTTCAATCCAATAATAACCACATCATCCACCTGCTCCAAAGGTCCTTTCCAATCATCAAAGGTTTTTTCAATTTTGTTTTGCTGATGATCGATTGAATCGGATGAAATAACAGTAAGTAATTCTTTTAATTTTTTGTATTTAAATTTCTTGCCTTGTGCTCCACCAAACTGGTCGGCATAGCCATCGCTGTATAAGTATACACAATCACCTTTTTTTAATTGTACAGTATGGTTTTGGTAGTTGTCTACCTTCCCATCTAAGTTCACACCAATTGGAAATTTATCCGCTTTTATTTCGTTGAAAATGCCATTTACAACAAAGTATAAAGAGTTAAATGCTCCCGCATATTGTAATTCTAATGTTTTTAAATTGAGAGAACACAAAGATAAATCCATTCCATCTTTAACACCTTTTCCTGTTTCAGATTGTCGCAATGTTTTTGTAACACCTGCATCTAAATGTTTCAAAATTTCAGATGGTTTTGTTAAACCCACTTCATTAACTGCTTGTGTTAAAAGATTAAATCCAACCACACTCATTAATGCTCCTGGAACTCCATGTCCTGTACAATCCACTGCAGCAAAACAAACAGTATCATTTTTTTGTTCGATCCAATAAAAATCTCCACTTACTATATCTTTTGGGCGATAAAAAATAAAACTTTGGGGCAATATTTTTTTCCAATGATCAACCGGTGGTAAAATAGATTCCTGAATTCGTTTGGCGTAATTAATACTATCGGTAATTTCCTTTTTTTGTTGTGTTATTTCTGTATTTTGATGTTCCAATAAATCGTTTGCTTTTTGTTTTAATTTATATCTGTTAAATAAAAATGCTGTAAGTAAAAGCACTAACAAAACAGCTGTACAAGACACTACCAGCCATAATTTATTTTTATTTAGTTGCAACTCTTTTATCTCATCATTTTTTGTTAGTAGCTCAATTTCTTTTTGTTTTTTCTCACTCTCATATTTTGTTTGAAGTTCATTTAATTGTCTGCTTGATTCAGCATTGTAAATAGAATCTTTCACAGCCATTAATAAAGTTTGGTACTCAAACGCTTTCGGATAATTGTTTTGATTTGCCGATGCCAAGGCCATCGATTCATATCCTTTTTCAAGCAAGTCTTTAGATCCAATTTCTTTTCCTATTCGTAAGGCTTTATTATAGTATTCAAACCCCTTTTCGTATTGATTTCTTGAGCAATAATTAGAACCCATGCTAAACAACGAAACCGCCAATCCATATTTATCTTTCAATTTTTTTCGAAGTTCAAGCGATTGCTCAAAATACGCAAATGCTTTATCAAATAAGTTCTGTGATTCGTAAACACTTCCAATATTATTTAAAGTTAAAGCCATTCCATTATCATCATGGTTTTCTTTTCTAACTGCAAGTGCCAAAAAATAATACTCTAAACTTTTTTCGTAGTCCGCTTTAAGCTTATAAACTAGACCTATATTATGGAGTGAGCTGCCAACTCCTTTTTTATTATTGATTTCTTTTTTAATTTTTAAAGATCGATTATGAAATTCCAATGCCTCCTCATACTTGCCTTGTGTCTGGTATATTAAAGCAATATTGTTGAGTGTACTTCCCATTTGCCATTTACCTTTTTCAGAATTTTCTACAAGTTTCAGGGATTCGATATAATATTTTAATGCTTTATTATATTCTGTTCTGTCGTCATAAATTAAACCAATATTGTTTAATGCAACTGCAAGTTTTGGCTTATCCTTTAATTGTTCTGCAATTTTTCGTGAAATTTCATGATGGGCCAATGCACCATCATAATTACTGCTATAATACAATGTCAAGCCAAGCACATTGTGAGAATTCATTTCACCAGCTTTGTAATTTAATTTTACAGATAAGTCTAATGCCTCGTTTGCATACTGCGTGGCCAAAGTTGAGTCGGAAGTAATATACTCATGCCCTATTTCATTGAGCAATTTTATTTTTAATGTGTCGTGAATTGCAGGAGTAAGTAGCTTTTTTAAGCTGTCAACCACAATTTGTGATTTTTGGGCAGATAAAGAGTTGCACAATAAAGCTATTGAAAACAATACCAAAACCGCTTTATGAATTATCTTTTTCATCTTTAATTTACTTCTCAAATATACTAATAGTAGGTATTGCTACAACAAATAAGGCTAATCTAAATACATTTAAAAAAAATACCATATATTTGATTGTATTTTTGCAATAACCTGTTAAAACCCAGTAACTATGGTAATAAATTCAATCTTTAAGAATGCTGTTAAAGGCGGCATTATTTTGTCGGCCATTCTATTGGCAAGTTGTAGTTCTGAATCAAGTGATAATGGGGATGGAAGCGATTCTATTCCTGTAATAGATTCTGTTCCAAAACATCGTGCTGAAAACGCATTTTATTCCATTCCATCTCCTATTCAATTAGGACAAATGTTACAGCGCGCTGGAGCAACATACGATAAGAAAGTGTTGAACCCAAGCGATAACGCTGCAAAATATGCTAACATGGATAGCAAAGCGTTGAACTTAGGTGTGTTTGGTGCTGACCTTAGTTATTCTGCTGTTTTTAATCAGCCACAGGAAGTTATGTCATATTTAACCAGTTCTAAAAAATTGGCTGAAGAGTTAGGCATTACAACTAGTTTCTCGGCTTCGGTAATGGAGCGAATGGAAAAAAATACCGGTAACCGCGATTCTTTGCTTTATATTATTTCGGAATTGTTTTTGAGTTCAAATGAAGCATTGAAAGAAAACGATCAGTCACATATTTCTGTTTTAGTTTTAGCAGGAGGTTTTATTGAGGGAATGTATGTTGGGACACAAGTTGCAAAAACGGTAAAAGACAACAAAGCAATTTATGCACGTATTGGTGAATTCAGAGGTTCACTCAATAATTTAATTATGTTGGTGAGCACCGTTAATAATTCAGACGTTTCTGAAGTATTAACAGATTTACGTAGCATTAAAGCAGTGTATGATGAAAGTGCTGTAACAGAAGAAAAAGCAGTAACTTCAGTAGATACTACAAAAAAAGTAATGACCATTGGCGGAAAATCAAACTATAAATTATCCAATGAACAAATTGAAAAAATTACTTCATTGGTAGCAGGTATCAGAGCTAAAATTATTAAACCTTAAATCCCTCAGTTATGAAAAATATTTTAAGAATACTTTTTATAGTATTAGTATACAATACAGCTAGCTACGGGCAATGTAACGGTTTTGCCAAAAAAAGTTTAGCTAAACTAAAACCGTATTTAAATACTCAACAAGTGTTTAGTACTGTTTTATTAAATGGAGACAAAACGCAACTTTCATCCACTTTTTACTATGGAGATGAATATCGTTTGCTAATTACTGCTGATGATAAGCTTGGAAAAATTCAGTTGAACATTAAAGATTCACAAGGGAATGTTGTTTTCACAACAAAAGCTTACGGAACCATTATGTGGGATTTTAATGTAGAATCTACTCAGGATTTAACGTTGGAGGTTGTTACTCCTGAAGCACCAGCTGGGCAAACAGAAGACAAAAGCGGCTGTGTGGCTATTGTGATTGGGTTTAAATAAAAAGACCTATTATTAATTAAATCCCCTTGTTTTTACAGGGGGATTTTTTTATAGTCTAAGGCCTATATACAAACATCCCTTCAACTATGCTCTGGGCAGGCTGACTCGTTTATATTATAGTCTAAGGCCTATAATACAAACATCGTCTATCTGCTCCAAATTCCCTTTCCATTTTTCAAAAATATTTTCTAGTTTTATTTTTTGCTGCTCGCATGGAAGAGAGGCGTTTTTTAATAATACATCTTTCAGTTGCTTAGACTTGAATTTTTTTCCCTTTGCACCACCAAATTGATCTGCAAACCCATCAGTGAATAAAAATAGTGAGTCACCTTTTTTTAAATTTAAAGTGTTTGTTTTAAAAGGAACCGGTTTTTCTGTTTTGCCGATGGCTTGTTTGTCCGGACTGATTTCATGAATATCTCCATCAGAAACATAATACAATGCATTGTTTGCACCTGCCCATTTTACTTCAACCACTTCATTATTATCTTTTGATCTCGCAATCGAACATAAGGAAATATCCATTCCATCTTTTACATCTTTATCGCTTCTGGAAAATGTTTCTAAAACCAATTCCCTTGCTTTGTCCAAAATCTTACCTGGTTCAGTAATGCCAAATTCTAGAGTGGTACGATTTAATGCATTGCTACAAACCACACTTACCATTGCTCCTGGAACTCCGTGTCCCGTACAATCTGCTGCAGCTATTAGAATAAGTTTGGAGTCTGGATCCCGATAGCTATCGGGATGGAGTTGGGAGTTCTGTGGTTTCATGTCATTTTTTTTCTCCGTTCTCCGTTCTTCTGACTCCGAACTAACAACTTCCATCCAATAAAAATCTCCTGCAACAATATCTTTTGGTTTATACAAAATGAAGGATTCCGACAAATGTTGTTTTACAAAACTGCTTGGTGGAAGAATAGCTTCTTGTAAACGCTTTGCATAATTGATAGAATCCAATATTTCTTTTTGTTTTTCTTCAACAATGTGTTTTTGGTGTTCAATAGTTATTTTTTGTGAACGTGTAATACGCAATCTGTTAACTACAAAAAGAGTAAACAATATAACTAATATTAAACCAACTGCAATAGAATAACTGATTACTTTTTGTTTTTTTTCCTGCTCAGTGGCAATAGCAATTATTTTTTCTTGTTCTTTTTCGTCAAGTGCTTTTTGCTTTTCATAATTATATTGCATTTCTGTTCGCATCAATTCTGTTTTGTTTTCTTCGCTTACAATGCTGTCTCTTAATTTAATTGTTAATTCATGCATCTCCAATGCATCTCTGTATTTTCCAGTCGTTTTATAACTTTCAAATAATGCCTGGCTGGCATTTTTTGTAGTTGTGATTGTCCCTAATTGATTGCCGAGAGCCAGTGCTTTTTTTGTGAATTCAATACCTTTATCTAGCATTCCTTGTTTATTGAAGGTAATACCAATGTTGAGGTAACAAACGGCAATCCCAGCACTATCACCAATCTTTTCTTTTAGTTTCATACTCTTCAGATAAAATTTCTGAGCTTTTGCATATTCCCCATGTTCCGAATAAATAGATCCAATATTATTGAGTGAAATAGAAGCTCCTTTTTTATTTCCGATTTTTTCGCGGATGGCCAAACTTTTAAAAGAATAATCCAATGCTTTTTCAAAATTTCCTAATAGATTATAAATGTTGCTAATATTGTTATAGCACATTGCCAACCCTTGCTCATCTTTTATTTCTTCTCTGATTTTTATACTTTGGTTATAATAATCCAATGCTTTTGTATTATCTCCTTGGTCGCTGTATACATTTCCAATATTATTCAGAGAGGTTGCCATTCCTCCCTTGTTCCCTGTTTCTTCATCAATCTTCAGGCTTTGAGTATAACACTCAATGGCTTTTGGAACATCGCCTTTGTTGTCATAATAGTTTCCGATGTTATTTATGCTTTTACTTAACATCTTTCGGTAAAAATTTTTCTCTTTGAGATTCATTTTCCCTTTCATCAATCCTTGCTCACATATTTTTTTTATCTGCTCGCTTAAACTGAGATCCAGTTCTGCATCAGTCAAATAAATAATGTCATCCCACTCTTGTAAAGCCTTTATTTTAATTGTGTCATGAGCAGCTGTTTTTGAAAGTAATTTCAAAGAATCAATTACTTTTTTTTCAGACTCATTTTGAGCTAACCCTGGCAGAAAAATGAATGGAAGTATGTATAAAAGAATTGTTTTCATTGTTATAAATATATAAAAAAATAGTTTAAATAAAAGTCCTTTAAATAGTAGGAAATTTTAGATGAGAATGACCCAAATGAGCCTATAATCAGCGTTTTACCTGTCTCTTTTTTTCTTATATTTGTATCAGTTCTTTAATAGCTTATCAAGAAAGGCGGAGGGACAGACCCGAAGATGCCTTAGCAACCTTCTGAAAAGAAACGGTGCTAATTCCTGTCTTGTTAAATACCAAGAACAGATAAGTCAGAGTAATATTTTTGAAATTTTTAACACAAAATAATATAACTCCTCTGACTGTAAAAGTGAGAGGAGTTTTTATTTAAAAAAAGTTCTTCCGATATTCCTTCTCTTGTCACCCTGAGCGGAGTCGAATGGGTGGAGAAGGTGTCCGAAGGACGGATGAGGCATGGACACATTAGATCGTTTTTCAAATCGTGTAGACAACTACATAAAGTTCCGACCGGATTATCCGGTTGAGATTATCGCTTTTTTAAAACAACAAGGTTTTTTAAAACGTGATAGTATGATTGCAGATATTGGTTCGGGTACAGGCATCTCATCCGAACTGTTTTTGAAAGAAGGATACAAGGTGATTGGTGTGGAACCCAACAAAGAAATGCGTGAAGCAGCAGAAAGATTATTAAAGTCATATCCGAATTTTAAAAGTATTGATGCCACAGCAGAAAATACAGGATTAGAGAATGGTAGTGTAGATTTGATAGTTGCCGGACAAGCGTTTCATTGGTTTGATAAAGAAAAATGTAAGGAAGAATTTAAACGGATTCTGAAGCCCGGTGGTTTAGTAGTATTAATGTGGAACGACAGAAGAACAGATACTACACAATTTTTACAGGCTTACGAAGATTTTATAAAAATGTTTGCAACTGATTATTTACAAGTAAACCATAAGAACATAGATGAAAAAATATTTAACAGTTTTTTTACGAACCTGCATGCCGGTAAGGAAGGGGATTACAAAATGGAATCATTTTTAAATTACCAATATTTTGATTTGGCAGGATTAAAAGGAAGAATACTATCATCCTCTTATATGCCTGCAGAAGGCCATAAAGATTTTGATTTTATGATGAGCGTTTTGAAAAAAATATTTACACGTTTTGCAGAGGACGGCAAGGTCACGATTGAATACGATACCAAATTATATTTCGGAAAGATAAAATAGAATGAAATTTAAACTACTCCTCTTTTTTCTTTTATTATCACTAGCAGGCTTTTCACAAAAAGCATACTTGGATTCGTTATGGAACGTATGGAAGGATACTAAGCAGCAGGATACAACTCGCTTAAATGCCATTTATAATTTTGCCTGGGATGGTTATCTTTTTAATAAACCAGATAGCGCTTATTACTATTCCAAATTTATGTTAGAATTTGCAATCCAAAAAGCTCAGAAAAAGTACGAAGCAAAAGCAAACAATTTGCAAGGAACTTATTTTTACAACACAGGCGATTATTCAAAAGCAATGGATTCACATACGAGAAGTTTGAGCATTATGAAAGAAATCAACGACAAAAAAGGAATTTCCTCTGCTTTGTCAAATATTGGTGTTCTTTATAAAATTCAGGGGGACTTTACAAAAGCAATTGATTACTACACACAAAGTTTAAAAATCAAAGAAGAACTAGGTGATCAAAAAGGAATTGGAATTTCATACAACAATATTGGAAATTTATATAGTAACCTGGGCGATTATAAAACAGCCATCGATTATTTTAAAAGAGGCTTGATTATTTGGGAAAAACTGGGTGAGAAAAAAGGTATTTCCGGAATAACAAATAATATTGGAATGATATATTTTGGAAATAAAGATTATGTAAAAGCATTAGAATATTATAATCACAGTTTAAAAATAAGGCAAGAGATTGATGACAAGCCAGGTATTGCCAAATCCTTGGGAAGCATAGGTATGCTTTATACCACGCTCAAAGAATACGATAAGGCTCTCGAATGTTATAACCAGTCGCTAAAAATTAATCAGGAGGTGGAAGACAGGCAAGGTCAGGCAAATGCTTATGGGAATTTGGGCGCAATTTATTTGGCTTTGAATGAACCTGCAAAAGCAATTGCTTATTTAACAACGGGATTAAAAATTGCCCAGGAAATAGGAGTGATACTTGAAATACAATCTGCCAGTGAAAATTTATACAAAGCATATAAACAAATTGGGAAGAAAAAAGAAGCACTTGAGATGCATGAGCTTACCATAAAGATGCGTGACAGCATTTATAGTGAGGAGTCGAAAAAAGAAGTAGTGCGACAAGAGTATAAATATCAATACGAAAAAAAAGCCGCAGCAGATAGTGTGAAAGCAACTGAAGAAAAAAAAGTGATTGATGCTCAATTTAAACAAGAACAGACACAACGGTATGCGCTTTACGGTGGTGTGGCTTTATTGTTAATATTTGGAGGATTTATGTTCAACCGGTTTAGGGCTACGCAAAAGCAAAAAAACACTATTGAAATTCAAAAACAAATTGTAGAAGCGAAGCAAAAAGAAATGCTGGACAGTATATATTATGCTAAGAGGATTCAACAATCACTTTTGCCAACAGAAAAATACATTTATAAAACTTTGAACCGACTGAATAAATTTTTATGAAAATAAAACTATTCATATTATCGATATTGATTTCATCGGCATGCTTTTCTCAAAAAGCGTATTTGGATTCGTTATGGAAAATATGGAGTGATAATTCGGAGAGCGATACTAACCGTTTAAAAGCGATGTATGATTTTGCCTGGGATGGTTATTTGTTTACACAACCAGATAGCAGTTATTATTTCAGTAAAAAAATGTATGACTTTGCCAGCGAAATAGGAAATACTGAGTTTCAAGCAAAAGCTTTAAACATACAGTTTAATTATTTTTTGGTAAGGGAGACATAGCAAAAGCAGTTGAAAAA
Organism: Bacteroidota bacterium; assembly: GCA_005772895.1. Classification (GTDB taxonomy): domain Bacteria; phylum Bacteroidota; class Bacteroidia; order 2-12-FULL-35-15; family 2-12-FULL-35-15; genus 2-12-FULL-35-15. The sequence continues at coordinate 26,974 of SXIH01000006.1, forward strand.
AATGCTCAAGCTTTAAAGTTAAGGGAGAAAGTTTCTGATAAACTTGGGATGGCTGTTTGTGCTAGTAACTCGGGAATTTTATACCAGGTTCAAGGTGATTTTTCTAATGCTATCGACCAATATGTTTTGAGTCTAAAGTATAACGAAGAAATTGACAATAAAAGCGGAGTTGGAACCTGTTTGCATAATATCGGACATCTGTATCAGGAACAAAAAAACTACGAAAAGGCTGTAGAGTATTACAACCGTAGTTTAAAAATAAGAGAAGAGATAAATGATATTTACGGTTTGGCAAATTTATTTGTCAACTTGGGTTCTGTTTATTTCGATATTAAAGAGTATAAAAAATCTATGAACTTTAATTTGCAAGGATTAAAGTTGAACGAAAAAATTGAAAATAAAAATGGCATAGCAGGAGCGCTGGGAAATATCGGGATGATTTATCAGGAGGAGAGAGATTATTCCAAAGCGATAGAATTTTTCACAAAAAGTTTAAATATTCAAAAAGAAATTGGTCAGAAACAAACAATGGCAATTTCTATATTAAATATTGGCTCAATTTATTTTGAACAAAAAGATTATGTAAACGCCCATAAATATTGTGCAGAGGCTCTGCAGTTAAGTGAGGAAATAGGGGATGTAACAGGAACGAGAAATGCCAGCAGAAGTTTGTTCGAGATTTATAAGAAAACTTCACGTTACTCTGAAGCACTTGAAATGCATGAACTTTTTATTACGATGTCGGATAGTATAAATAGCGAATCATCAAGAAACGAACTTCTTCGGCAAGAATTTAAATACGATTATGAAAAGAAGGTTGCTGCTGATAGTGTCAGACTTTCAGAGCAAAAAAAAGTAATTGCACTCCAGTTCAAACAAGAAGAAACAAAAAGATATACTCTTTATGTAGGGCTGATTTTTTTGTTAGTGTTTGGAGTTTTTATGTTCAATCGTTTTAAAATAGCAAAAAAACAAAAAAATATTATTGAAGAGCAAAAGTTAATTGTAGAAATTAAACAACGAGAAATATTAGATAGCATTCACTACGCAAAAAAAATTCAACAATCGTTATTGCCAAACGACAACTATATTAATAAACATTTGAATCGTTTATCAAAACGATAAAATTTATGACGGATATTAAAAAAGAATTAGAAAAACGAATATTGGTGATTGATGGTGCGATGGGCACTATGATTCAGCAATACAAGCTGGAAGAAAAAGATTTCAGAAGTAAACGCTTTGCAGATTTTCATAAAGATTTGAAAGGGAATAATGATTTATTGTCCATTACTCAACCACAAATCATTAAAGCCATTCATAAAGAATATCTGAAAGCAGGTGCTGATATTATTGAAACAAATACATTCAGCGCAACCACTATTGCAATGATTGATTACGATATGCAGGAGCTTGCCTACGAGTTAAATTACGAATCGGCAAAAATTGCGAAAGAAGCTGTAGCGGAATTTCAAAAAGAATCGGGAGATGTAAGTCCCCGGTTCGTAGCTGGCGCTTTTGGTCCAACCAACCGTACACTTTCATTATCGCCCAATGTAAATGACCCCGGGTTCCGTGCTTGTACTTTTGATGAATTAGTTATTGCTTATTCCGAACAAGCACGTGGACTAATTGAAGGGGGGGCTGATTTATTATTGGTGGAAACAATTTTTGATACTTTGAATGCAAAAGCAGCTTTGTTTGCAATTCAAAACGTCTGCAAAGAAAAAAATATTAAGATGCCGGTAATGGTATCGGGAACAATTACTGATGCGAGTGGCAGAACTTTATCCGGACAAACCACAGAAGCATTTTTAAATTCCATTTCTCATGTTGATTTATTAAGCGTTGGTTTGAATTGTGCATTGGGTGCAAAAGATATGCGTCCGTATTTAGAAGAACTTTCTGACAAAGCTCCTTTTTATGTAAGTGCTTATCCCAATGCAGGATTACCAAACCAGTTTGGTGAATACGATCAGGATGCACATGAAATGGGGCATCAGATAGAAGATTTTTTACGTGCAGGATTTTTAAATATTGTGGGTGGTTGTTGTGGAACTACTCCAGCTCACATCAAACGTATTGCTGAGTTAGCAAAAATATCAAAACCAAGAAAAAAACCTGTCGCAGATACTTTGATGCACTTGAGCGGATTAGAACCTTTAACACTTCGCCCCGAAAGTAATTTCTTAAATGTAGGTGAACGAACAAACGTTACAGGTTCAAAAAAATTCTTACGCTTAATCAACGAAGGGAATTACGAAGAAGCATTGTCGATTGCGAAAGACCAAGTAGATGGCGGAGCGCAAGTGATTGATGTGAACATGGATGAAGGGATGCTGGATTCTGAAGCAGCCATGACAAAATTTTTAAACCTCATTGCTTCTGAACCGGATATTTCAAAAGTTCCGATTATGATCGATTCATCTAAATGGACTGTGATCGAAGCGGGATTAAAATGTGTACAAGGAAAAGCAATTGTGAATTCTATTTCTTTAAAAGAAGGAGAAGAAAAATTTATTGAACAAGCAAATAAAATTAAACAATACGGTGCTGCTGTTATTGTGATGGCTTTTGATGAAGTAGGGCAGGCAGACACATTGCAACGAAGAATAGATATTTGCAAACGTGCTTATGATGTTTTAGTGGAGAAAGTAAATTTTCCTCCGCAAGATATTATTTTCGATCCGAATATTTTTCCGGTTGCAACTGGAATGGAAGAACACCGTTTGAATGCACTCGATTTTTTTAATGCAACAAAATGGATTAAAGAAAATTTGCCGCACGCAAAAGTAAGTGGTGGTGTGAGTAACGTTTCTTTCTCTTTTCGTGGAAACGATCATGTGCGTGAAGCCATTCACAGCTCCTTCTTATTTCATGCTGTGAAAAACGGAATGGATATGGGAATTGTAAATCCTGCACAATTACAAGTGTATGATGATATTGATAAAACATTGTTAGAATTAGTAGAAGATGTTTTATTAAACAGAAGAGATGATGCAACAGAAAGATTAGTAGAACATGCCGAATCCTTAAAAGGAATAACCAGAGAAAAAACAGAAAAGGATGAAGCCTGGAGAAAAGGAACTGTGGAAGAACGTTTGAGTTATGCATTAGTAAAAGGACTAGTGGAATACATTGATGTCGATACAGAAGAAGCATATCAAAAATTGGGAAAACCTTTGAATGTAATTGAAGGACCTTTGATGGCAGGAATGAATGTAGTGGGAGATCTTTTCGGAAGTGGTAAAATGTTTTTGCCTCAGGTAGTGAAGAGCGCACGTGTGATGAAAAAGGCTGTAGCGTATTTAGAACCGTATTTACAAAAAGAAAAGGAAGCAAATAAATTGGCAGGAGTTGTTGGCAACGGAAGAACGAATGCAGGTAGGATTCTTATGGCGACTGTCAAAGGAGATGTACACGACATTGGAAAAAATATTGTAGGTGTTGTATTAGCGTGTAACAATTATGAAATTATCGATTTGGGCGTGATGGTTTCTGCGGATAAGATTTTAGAAGAAGCAAAAAAGAATGAAGTAGACATTATCGGATTGAGCGGATTAATTACTCCTTCTTTAGATGAAATGGTGCACGTTGCAAAAGAGATGGAACGTTTGGAGTTTAAAATTCCTTTAATGATCGGTGGTGCAACAACTTCTAAAGTTCATACAGCTGTTAAAATTGCGCAGAATTATTCCGGTCCGGTTATACATGTGAACGATGCAAGTAAATCTGTTCCGGTTGCCAGCAGTTTAATTTCTGATGAATTGCGTGATGCATTTATGATTGATATCACTAAAGATTACGATCGTGTTCGTGAGCAAAATAAAAATGCACAATCGCAAAATAAATTTATTTCAATTGCAGAAGCACGTGAAAATAAATTTCTAATCGATTGGAAAAAACAAGAAATTGTCAAACCATCTTTTATAGGGAATAAGGTTTTTACGGATTACTCTTTGGCTGAAATAGTAGAGTACATCGACTGGACACCCTTCTTCATCTCCTGGGAAATGAAAGGTTCCTATCCGAAAATTTTAAAAGACCCAACACGCGGAGAGGAAGCGCGTAAATTATTTGATGATGCTCAAACGATGTTGAAGAAGATTATTGACGAAAAATGGTTGAAGGCAAATGCAGTAATCGGAATTTATCCTGCAAAAGCTGTTGGCGATGATATTGAAGTTTACGAGAATGAAAACGGAAAATTAAAAACAACGTTTCATACTTTACGCCAACAGACAAAAAAACCGGCAGGGCAATACAATGTTGCGCTCTCTGATTTCATTCGCCCCGCGTCTCCGAACTCCGAACTCCCGACTCCCGACTATATCGGAGCCTTCGCGCTTACTACAGGTCTAGGAATAGACGAACACGTAGCTCGTTTCGAAAAAGACCACGATGATTATTCTGCTATTATGTTAAAAGCATTGGCGGATCGTTTGGCGGAAGCATTTGCTGAATTAATGCACAAGAAAGTCCGTAAAGAATTCTGGGGATATGCTAAAGAAGAAAATTTACAGAACGAAGAATTGATCAAAGAAGAATATGCAGGTATTCGTCCGGCACCAGGTTATCCTGCGCAACCAGACCATACTGAAAAACCTATTATCTGGAAATTGTTAGATGTAGAAAAAAATACCGGAATGGTTCTGACAGAAAGCATGGCTATGGTTCCAACGGCAGCGGTGAGTGGTTTGTATTTTGCTAACCCGAATTCGCATTATTTCGGAATCGGAAAAATTAAGCAAGATCAAGTGGAAGATTATTCCATCCGCAAAGGAATGAGTTTGGATAAAGCAGAACGTTGGTTAGGCCCGAATTTGGCGTATTAATGAAAAGCAACTAAAATCAATATTAGAAACGTCATCCCGTGCCACGACACGGGATCTCCTAGTCGAGAAAACGGATTTTTCTCTACATTGGTAACACCATTTTTTTCGTAAATTTGTTAGATGAAATTTAAAACGAAATACATTTTCTTTTTATTAATTCTTTTGTTTTCTGCGACTTCTGTATTCGCACAAAAAGGAAAATCAAAACCGAAAGCTCAATCCGGGTACGATTATAAAGGTCCTTATTACGAAGGTTTGGCAAGAGTTAAGACCAAATTGAAGTGGGGATTTGTGGATTCAACCGGAAATGTGGTAGTTCCATTGAAATACAATGAAGTAACAAACTTTGATGGCGGTGTTGCAAAAGTAAGAGTAGGAACAAAATGGGGCTTGATTGATAATAAAGGAACTGTTCTTCGTAAACCAACTTTTGATTCTATCGGAGAATTTATTAATGGAGTTGCAAAAGTTCTGCTGGAAGGTGAAGAATATTATATGAATAAGGAAGGTATGCGTTGTGATAAAAACGGTAAGCCTGTTGTGAATGGAGACTACTAACAGATGGAGCCTGCTATTGATAGATTACAACAATTACGAAAACTTTTGAAAATTGAGCGTGATGAAGATTTTGCTCAATACAAGCTACACTTTTCCCGCAACAATATCAATCACCGGAAAGAAAACGGTGTTACCTGGTATCCCATTGTTATTACAAATACTGAAATTGGTTTAGGTGAATACATTTCCATAGATGTTGAACGTACCACCAATCACAATGAACCGCACCAATTCTCTGGCGGAAAAGTAGCTTCACTGTTTTCGAATAACAATGATGAATCTTCTACAATAAACGGAACAATAAAAGTTTTAGGCCCGAATAAACTTCGTCTGTCATTAAATATGGATGAGCTTCCGGACTGGTGTGATGATGGGAAGCTCGGCATCAATTTATTGTTTGATGAAACCAGTTACAAAGAAATGGATATTGCTTTGGAAAAAGTAATTTCTGCTTCCAAAAATCGCTTAGCTCATTTGCGCGATGTGATGTATGAAATAAAACCACCTGTTTTTGTGAGGGTAGATGAATCACTTCACATCACCGGATTAAATCAATCACAAAATTCTGCCGTACAAAAAATACTTTCTGCAAAAGACATTGCAATTATTCACGGTCCTCCTGGAACAGGAAAAACAACAACATTGGTTCAGGCAATCCGACAAACCCTTTTTTCTGAAAAACAAGTGTTGGTGTGTAGTCCGAGTAACACTGCCGTAGACTTACTCACAGAAAAATTACATCGAGAGGGAATAACTGTTTTACGTTTAGGAAATCCTGCTCGAATCTCCGAAGAAGTTTTGATGAATACGTTGGATGCAAAAGTAGCTGCTCATGAATCATATAAAGATTTGAAAAGTTATCGTAAAACTGCTGAAGAATATTTCCGTATGGCAGGAAAATACAAACGCACATTTGGAAAAGAAGAACGGGAACAGCGACAATTATTTTATCAGGAAGCCAGAAAAATTTTGCACGATGCAAGAATTTTAGAAGATTATATCATCAGCGAACAATTTGATAAAGCACAAGTGATTGCTTGTACTCCAGTTGTTTCATCAAGTAGAATGATGCGTGACAAGCAATTTTCAACTGTCTTTATAGATGAAGCAGCACAAGCCTTGGAGCCGATGTGCTGGATTCCTATTTCCAGAAGTAATAGGGTTGTTTTCGCGGGCGATCATTTTCAATTACCGCCAACTGTCAAATCTAAAGAGGCAGAAAAACTGGGTTTAAAAGAAACATTGTTTGAACGAGCTGTGAAAATTGAAAACGTTTCCGTGATGCTGAACACACAATACCGAATGCACGAACATATCATGAATTTTTCTAATCAAAAATTTTATGATAGGAATTTGAAAGCAGATATTTCTGTAAAAGAAACACTTTTAGATACTCAGGATTTTTTATTGAACACAGCATTCGATTTTATTGATACAGCAGGTTGTGGTTACAATGAAATTATTAATCCCGAAAGTTTAAGTATTGCAAATCCGGAGGAAGGACAATTATTGATTAAACATTTGAAAATGGTTTTGACGCAATACGAATTAACAAAAGATGCTTCCAAACGAATTAAGATTGGAATTATTTCTCCTTATAAAGAGCAAGTACAATATTTAACAAATCAAATTGCTGCGGACGAAGAATTAGAAAAGTTCAAATCACAAATTGCAATAAAAACAGTAGATGGATTTCAAGGACAGGAACGCGACATTATTTATATAAGTATGGTGAGAAGTAACGACCAAAGAGAGATTGGATTTTTGAGCGATACCCGGAGAATGAACGTTGCCCTCACCCGGGCGAAGAAAAAACTGGTGGTAATTGGCGACAGTGCTACAATAGGAAATCACCCTTTTTATAAGGATTTTTTGGATTATGCCGAGTCAATCGGAGCCTATAAATCGGCTTGGGAGCTCATCTCCTAGAGGGTTTTAGCCAATTTTTGCTTCCTTTCCTTATTTCCCGATTTATCTCCCAAATATCAAATTCTATTTTTAAATTTGTAGCTCATTTATTGACTATGAACATCCTCAAAAATCGATTTATTTTTAGTTCGCTTTTGTTTCTGTTTTCCGCGTTTAATTTAAGTGCACAAACTCGTGATGCATTAAATCAAACAATGACTTTGGAGCAGTGCATTGAATATGCATTGAAAAATAATATTCAAATAAAGCAATCGGAGTTAAATACTGATTTGTCGAAAATTACGTTGACCCAAAGTAAAGCTAATTTATTACCATCATTAAATGCAAACGCTTCTCATTCTTATAATATAGGAAGAACGATTGACCGATTTACCAATCAGTTTGCTGATGCGCAAGTTCTTTCTCAAAATTTTGGTGTGAGTACAGATGTAGTTTTGTTTAGTGGTATGCAAAACATCAATACAATACAACAAAACAAATTTGCTTACCTGGCAGGAAAGTACGATATCGAAAAAATGAAAAACGATATTTCTTTAAACATAGCTACGGCTTATTTGCAAATTCTTTACAGCATGGAAGCGCTTGATAATGCCAGAAATCAAATGGGAATAACAGCAGCTCAGGTGGATCGTACAAAAGTTTTGGTAGAGGCAGGCTCAGTTGCTAAAGGAACATTATTAGATATTCAATCACAATTTGCTTCAGAAGAATTGAATTTTACAAACGCGCAAAATCAATTGGATATTTCTTATTTGAATTTAGCGCAACTTTTAAATATGCCTTCTGCTGAAGGCTTGGCAATTGTTAAACCTGAATTAACTATTGGAGGTGATGCTTTGTTAACAGTAACACCAACTCAAATTTACAATTCGGCAGTAAGTAATTTGCCTGAAATTAAAAGTGCAGAGTTCAATGTTAAGAGTGCAGAAAAATCGGTAGTGGTTGCAAAAGGAGGATTGAGTCCGCGATTATCATTCAGCGCATCTTATGGAACAGGTTATTCCGGTGCAAGTCAGCGTTTTTCTACACTACCAACTTTTCAAGGTTATAGTCCGAATGGAGACATTACTTCTTCCGGAGATACCGTTTTTTCTCCTTTGTTTTCTTCGGGAACATTAGAGAAAACTCCTTTTGCTGATCAGTACAAAGACAACGTAAATAAATCGTTCGGATTCTTTTTAACGGTTCCGATTTTTAATCGCTGGCAAACAAAAACTGCTATCGACAGAGCAAGAATTCAAAAGATGAATGCAGATTTAACGGTAGAGTCGACTAAGTTGACAATTCAAAAGAATGTTCAACAAGCTTATGCCGATGCAAGTGCAGGATTAAAAAAATACAATGCATCTTTAAAAGCCATCGAAGCAATGAACGAGTCGTTTAAATATACAGAACAGAAATTCAATGTAGGAATGTTAAACACAAACGACTATAACGATGCAAAAAATAAATTGATAAAAGCACAAAGTGATTTGTTGCAGGCTAAATACGAATACGTTTTCAAAACAAAAGTGCTTGATTTTTATCAAGGTAAACCATTGAAATTCTAAACCTCTCCCTTTTATTCCCTCTCCAAATGGAGAGGGAGGGAAGGCATAAATAAATATATTATGAAAAAGATAATTTGGATCATTATTGCAGGAGTAGTTTTTTTAATATCGATTGTGATGTTAAAAAACTGTTCGTCTGATAAATCAATCAAAGTAGCTGTAGAAAAGGCAGACAAACGTAATATTATGGAATCGGTTTCTGCTAATGGAAAAATTCAACCGGAAGTAGAAGTAAAGATTAGCTCCGATGTTTCAGGAGAAATCGTTGAATTATTTGTGAAAGAAGGCGATCAGGTGAAAAAGGGAGATTTGTTGTGTAAAATCAATCCATTGATCTATGAATCAAACTCCAGTAGGATGGTGGCAACATTGAACGGAGCAAAAGCAAATTTGTCAAACTCAAAAGCACGATTAGAACAGATCAAAGCAGCCTTTGTAAATGCAGAAGCATCTTTTAACAGAAACAAAAAATTATTCGACCAGGGAGCCATTTCTCAATCGGACTTCGATGCAGCTAAAGCAGCTTACGAAGGAGCTAAGGCAGATGTGAAAGGTGCAGAAGACAATGTGGATGCATCAGAATACAATGTAAAAAGTACAGAAGCATCCTTGAAAGAAGCAAATGATAATTTGGCTAAGACAAATATTTATTCTCCGGTTAACGGAACAGTTTCTAAATTAAACAAAGAAAAAGGAGAGAGAGTTGTTGGAACAGCGCAAATGGAAGGAACAGAAATTATGCGTCTGGCAAATTTGAATGAGATGGAAGTAAGTGTGGAAGTAAACGAAAATGATATCGTGCGTGTTCACAACAGCGATACTTCTGCTATTGAAGTGGACGCATATCTTGGAAGAAAATTTAAAGGAATTGTTACAGAAATTGCAAACTCCGCAAATACAACCGGAGTAACTGCAGAACAAGTAACAAACTTTGTGGTAAAAATCAGAATTTTGCAGGAGTCGTATATGGACTTGTTAACTGCAAATAATAATATTGCTCCTTTCCGTCCGGGTATGAGTGCAACGGTTGATATACAAACTAAGAAAGTGAGTAATGTAATAGCTGTTCCTATTCAGTCGGTAACTACAAGAAACGACAGTACAGAATATAACCTTCAGAATAAAGTAAAAGGTGGCGACAAAGAAGGTGATGATGAAGATATTGTTGTTAAAAACGATAATGATAAAAAACAAAACTTAGATGCGCTTATAAAAATTGAAGAATGTGTTTTTGTTTACAATGCAGCAGAAGGGAAAGTGAAAAAAGTAGCTGTGAAAACAGGAATTCAGGACAATAACTATATTGAAATTATTTCCGGCCTGAAAGAAGGAGAGGAAATTGTTTCTGCTCCTTACAGTGCTATTGCAAAAGAATTGAAAGACGGAGATGCAGTAAACAAAGTTGATAAATCAGAATTGTTTGCCGTTCCTAAAAAATAAACAATGGCTCTCATCTTAAATATAGAAACAGCAACTACTGTTTGCAGTGTTTCTCTTGCAAAAGATGGGAAATTACTTTCCTTAAAAGAACAAAACGGAGATTATTCTCACGCAGAAAATCTTACAGTATTTATTGAAGATGTTTGCAAACAAGCAAATATCAAACTTTCCCAAATTGATGCGATTGCTGTAAGTAAAGGTCCGGGTTCATATACTGGTTTACGTATTGGCGTGAGCACTACGAAGGGGTTGTGTTACTCTTTGGATAAACCTTTGATTGCGGTAGATACATTAAAATATCTCTCAATAGCTACATCTACTTTTTATGTCACCCTGAGCGGAGTCGAAGGGCGACCATCAGATCTTTTCTGTCCAATGTTGGATGCTCGTAGAATGGAAGTTTATTGTTCCATTTATGATTTTCACGGAAATGTTATTAGAGAGACCTCTGCAGAAATAATTGATGAACATTCGTTTTCTGATATTTTAAAAACAAACAAGATTGTTTTTTTCGGAGACGGAGCATCAAAATGTAAAGAGACATTTTCAAAAAATTCAAATGCAATCTTTATAGATAATGTTGTACCTTCCGCAAAAGATATGATAACACTTTCTGAACAAGCTTATAATGCAAAACAATTTGAAGATGTGGCGTATTTTGAGCCGTATTACCTAAAAGACTTTGTGGCAGGGAAGAAGAAGGGGGAGTAAGTTTTAACAATATTATCAGAATTTTTTCGTTTACTGCTGGGCTAAACAACTAAAATGAAAAAAATACTTCTTTTTTCACTGCTTTTCTTTTTATTTCAAATCTCTTATTCGCAGACCTGGCAATGGGTGGAACAGCAGGGCGACTGGAATGCTGATAACGGTCGTGCAATTTGCACAGATAACACAGGAAATTGTTATGCAGTAGGAGGTGTTCAGAATTACGCAAAAATTTTCAAATATAATTCTACAGGTGGTCTCGTTTGGGATGTTGACGCATGGGTGCTTAATGGTGTAGCAAAGAGTATTGTTTATGATAACAATGGATATTTATATATATCTGGAGATTCTTCCAATCAAGTTAAAATTGTAAAAGTAGATACAAGTGGAAATATGGTTTGGAAAGTAAGTGACTCTTTGGGCACTAATACAGGAATTGTATTTGATAATGCTGGATTTATATATTTATCAGGTTCCGATGATCTTATCACAAAATATGACACCTCAGGAAATTTAATCTGGGGACGTGCTGTAAATGCAGTTGCGAATTCAATAGCCTTAGATCCTACTGGTAATTTGTGTGTAACAGGAATTTTTTCTGGAACAGCTATTTTTGGAACTGATACACTGATCGCATCGGGAACGGAAGATATATTTGTTGCTAAATATGATACTTCAGGAATATGTATTTGGGCAAAACGAGCAGGAGGGAATCATATTTATTCAGGATATTCTAAGGATTGTGGTTATGGAATTACTGTTGATCAAATTGGAAATATTTATTTTACAGGGGCTCTAATTGGTATGTCAGATTTTGATTCCATTACTATTTCAGGTACAGGAACTAGTAATGATATTTTTTTAGCTAAATATAATTCTTCCGGAAATGTTCTTTGGGTTAAACATGCATTTGGTGGAGCAGATGAAGAAGGGCGATGCATTGCTATTGACAATTTTGGAAATATTTTAATTGGCGGTTCTTATGTTCCAACTGCAAATTTTGATGGTTTTCTTTTGCCAGGATGGGGGAATTACGATTCATTTGTAGCTAAATATGATAGTACTGGAGCTTTTATTTCTGCCTTAGATGCTGGTGAAGCAGTATGGAATGAATTTATTTACGGTATAGCAGCAGATAATTTAGGAAATATTTTTGTAACAGGTAGCTTTTATGGTGTTACAGAGTTCGGTCCCTATGCACCTTTAAGTAATGGTTTGTTTGATATGTTTATTGGTAAGATAGATCTTGCAACAGGTATTGAAACGCAATCAACAAATTTATTTGATGTGATAGTTTATCCTAATCCTGCTTCAACAAATATTAATATCGAATTCGAAATGCAAGGGAATGAGGCTGTGGAGTTGGAAATAAAAAATGTATTAGGACAATCGATACATTCCCAAAAAGTAGTTTCATCCGGAAAACAAAAACAGGAAGTAGATATAAGCAATCTTTCAAATGGGTTCTATTTCTTGGAACTGAGAAGCGGAAGAAGCTTCAGTTTAACAAAGTTTATAAAACAGTAGAGAAATTTGAAATATTAACTCAGCGACACTCAGCGAAAAAATCTCCGCGTTCTCTGCGGTTTAATAGGGTGTCCCTAATAATAACTATAACCAAATTTCACAATCCCGATAGAATTATTCTTATGGTCTCTGTTAATTTTTGATTTCAATAAGTTGTTTGTTTCATCATATAAATAGCTCATTTCCGATAGAAGCGCATCATTCTTAAATTTCTTTTCTTCCAATACAACTCCATTTCCATCGTATTTGTATGCCGTGTATTCTTTTATATTTCCGCTTTCATTACTTGTAAAGGTTCTTTCAAGTAAGTTCCCTTTTGCATCATATTGAAAAAGATTTTCTTGCCGCATCCAGCTTACAATAAATTCATAATTCTCTGAAAGCTTGTTTCCCTTTTCATCATAATTAATAATTCCTTTTTTATATTCCCGTCCTTCGTCATTCAAACAGCGTTTCTTTATTTGTGTTGGAGTCATCTGAATATATTCAAATGTTTCGTTTGACAATATATTCTGGACACCCATTTTAAATTCATTTTTATTTTCACTCACATTCGTTTCTCTAAAATGCATTTCTTTTATGATTAGTCCTTTGTCGTTGTATTCATAATAATAGGAATTATAATACGCACCCATTTTAACCCTTTTGGTAATGATTCTGCTTTGTGAATCATAATAGATATCAGCAAAAATAGTATCGTTGTAATATTTTGTAACCGTTTTGGTAGTGGCAGGTTGAATGATTTTCCCTTTTCTTCTTACTTCAGGGGTTTCTACTTCTTCATTCTGAACATAATTTAAAATAGTATAGTAATAGCGTGTGATTCTGCCCAGACTGTCAAACTCGTATCCTTGACTTGATCCTTTGTCTATAATAATTTCTCCGTCAGGTTTATCTACAATTGCGACATCAATTCTTTTGATTTTATTTTTCTTTACAATCTTTGAATTAAAGGCAATAGGTCCAATGCCAATTTCAACAGGACTGTTACTTACTAATTGAGCAAATGAGCCCAACGAAAAAATAAGAAGGAAGAGAGTAGTTAAAAATTTCATTCAATATTCATTTGTTTCAATGCTTCTTCTATTTCTTTTACCGGAGCTGAGCAGCCCCGATAGCCATCGGGGTTGTTCTTACAAACATAGATGAGTGTTTCATCATTTTTATACCTATTCAACAACAATGGCAAAGAGCTTTCAGAAGCACTTCCTACAAATATCTTATTTGGATAGTAATGTTTATGGAGGATTTTCCTTTTTTCATCAACAGATTTACCAACAATTGCCAATTCGTAAAAAGGAGTACTGAAATTAAGCAGCAACATAGCCCAATTGCTGTATCCGGCACCATAATTCTCAATTTCAGCCAATACATTATTGAGCATTTTCCGGCTCATTTGAATGTATTCTTCTGAGCCAAAATGATGCCCCAAAACGAATAATGATTTGGCTATGCTGGAATTGGAAGCAGGAATTACATTATCCGAAAGTTCCATTTTCCGGCTGATTAATGCTTTATCGGTATCCGAAGTAAAATAAAACATTCCCGATTTTTCATCTTTAAAATGTGCTATCACATACTTCATTAAATCATTCGCTTTATGCAAATACTTTTCTTCAAAAGAAATTTCATAGCAGGAGATTAATGCTTCTATCATGAAAGAGTAATCTTCTAAAAATCCATTTATGGAACTATTCGTTAAGTGGGATAGTTTTCCATTTTGATCGCAACAATTCTTCAATAAAAAATCTAAATTACCTAAAGCAATGTCTTTAAAATACTTTTCATCGAAAACAGTATATGCATCAGCATAAGCTTTTACCATCAGCGCATTCCAGGAAGTAATAATTTTATTATCCAATCCAGGTTTGATGCGTTTTTCTCTTATGCTTAGTAATTGCTTTTTACACTCTTTAATTATTTTTTGTAATTCATTTACGGAAATATTATTTCGTTTTGCAATTTCTTCATCTTCATCATGTCTAAGCAAAATATAATTTTCATGTTCCCAAAATCCACGTTGATTTACATTATAATAATCGGCAAACAAATTAAATTTTTCTTTTAAGAGCTCTTGTAATTCTGCTTTTGTCCATACATAATATTTCCCTTCTTCTCCTTCCGAATCAGCGTCCAAGGCTGAATAGAAACCCCCTTTGGATGAAGTTAATTCCCGTTCTACAAATTCCAATGTTTCATAAACTATTTGTTTGTACAAAGGATTTTTTGTTTTCTGATATGCTTCACAATATAAAGTCACCAATTGCGAATTATCATAAAGCATTTTCTCAAAATGTGGAACTTTCCAAATATGATCTACCGAATAACGGGCAAATCCTCCTCCGATTTGATCATAAATTCCACCGTAAGCCATCTTTTTTAAAGTGAGCTCAATGTGTTTTAGTAATTCATCATTATTTGTATGATGTGCATAGCGCAATAAAAACTGATAATTGTTTGGCAAAGGAAATTTCGGAGCTTTGTTCGGACCACCTTCTGTATTATCGAATCGCGGTTTCCAATTGTTTACACTTTTATGAAGTGTATCAATCGTGAATTCTTTTTCGTTCGGATTTATTTTTACAAGTTCTGCTAGTTTAACTCCTTCAGTTAGTTGTTTTGCATAATCAATTACTTTTTCCGGTTCGTGTTGGTATACATCTGCCAGATTCAATAAAATATTCATCCAACTCTGTTTCGGGAAATAAGTGCCACCATAAATCGGGCGACCATCAGGTAAAGCAAAACAATTCAAAGGCCAACCACCTTGTCCGGTCATCAATTGAACAGCCATCATGTACACTTGATCAATATCCGGGCGCTCTTCTCTGTCGACTTTAATACAAATAAAATAATCGTTCATTAGTTGAGCCACATTTTCGTCCTCAAAACATTCGTGCTCCATAACGTGGCACCAGTGACAGGCAGAATAACCAACGCTTATCAAAATCAATTTATTTTCTGATTTTGCTTTTTCCAATACTTCTTCATTCCATGCATACCAGTTCACCGGATTGTGTGCGTGCTGCAACAAGTACGGACTGGTTTCGTGAATTAATGAATTGGTATATTTCTTAATCTGCTCTTTCATTCTATAAAAATACAAACTATAATTTTTATTTCTCAATATTAATTTTTACTTTCATGTGTGCCTAATAATCTTTTAAAACAAAAGAACCCTTATTTCAGAAACCTTTCTCCTGATGCTCAGGAAGTTTTTGTCACCCGTTTATTTCAATTTATGGAAGACAAAAAATTTATTGGCAGAGAAGGACTGGTTATTACCGATGAAATAAAAGTACTTATTTCCGCTGCTGCTATTCAGTTAACGTTTGGGTTAAAAGATTATATGATTTCTCATTTGTATGCGATTAATGTTTTTCCCCGCGTATTTTTTTCGAAATATCTGAATGCAAACCTCAAAGGATTGAATACCCAAAGTGGCGTTTTGTCACTTTCGTGGAACGACTTTAAAGAAGGCTATGCTATTGAAGATGACAAAGTAAATTTAGGCTTACATGAGTTGGCTCACGCTTTATATATTGATTTGGATGAAGAGGGTAATTATGACGAACATTTTTCTGCCTATTTCGAAAAGTGGGAAGATATAGCTATGCAAGATTATTTAGAATTGAAAGAGAAAAAAATTACTTTTTTAAGAGATTATGGTGGAACCAATATGCACGAATTTTTTGCAGTTTGTGTAGAACATTTTTTTGAAGCTCCAAAAGAATTCAAAAAACAACTTCCTCATTTGTATAATTATTTGATGTTGATGTTAAATCAAGATCCGGATAATGTGAAAGGCGACTATCAAGTGAGAGTGTATGCCGAAAAAGCACTTGCTATTTCTGAATACAGTTCCAAAGAAGAAGAACAGAATTTAAATCAGCAAATAATAAATAATTCTCATATAGAAGAACGTTATTCACTGTTTCAAACAACTGTTCAGCGAAACGGAATTTACATTGCAATGACCGCAACCTTTATTGGTTTGTTTGCCGGGATTCCTTTACTTATTTGGTTTTGGTCTACCACTGTAATTAGTATTGGTGCAATATTTATTATGCTTTTTATTTGCGGAGCATTGGGATTGATACAATGGAAATATGTCAGAGAATATTTAGACATGGAATATCATCAATTTGCGATGTATGCATTTTCAGGTTTTGGAATGTGTTTAATTAATATTGTTTTTGCTTTAAACACGTTTATTCCGATAAACACTTCAACTGTTACCTATGAAATTTTAGATTTTACAAACGGAAATCAAGGGATGGAAATTGTATTGTCCGGTGAAGGAAACAGTAGTTCGCTCGAACGAAATGTTGCCACTTATGTGATGGACAATTTCGATAAATTTTATGATGCGAAAAAGGTAATGGTAACGAAAAGTACAGGTTTGTTTGGACTGGAAAGAATAAACGATTGCCAATTAATTTATTAAAAGAAGTTTTATTTTCCACTTAGATTTAATGGAATACTTTTAACCATATCAACAGGATAATCTTGTTTCAAAAATAATTTCCCCACTTTTAAATTTCCTTTCAATCCTACTTTAATATTTTTGCTCATTGCAATAGCAAGTAAGTTGGGAAGTTCGCCAAGACTCAAATTCGAAAAATTAGATCTTACATTAAAGGTATAACACTGTTCGCAGTTTGGTTTGATTTTTACATTTTTAGTAAGACTCGCTTTCCCTACATTCATTCCGCTGAACGTGGCATCCAAGTCAGACTTATAAATAGTGAATGCCATTTTGTTTGGATTTTTAATTTTTGCCGAAACGTCAATATCTAATCCTTGTTGCGAAAGCTTATTTACTTTCACACTGTCAACGCCCAAAAATATAACGTCCTGAAAATCTCCACAGGAGGAAAATAAAAACACACAAAGAAAAAAGAAAAGATATTTTTTCATTTTTATAAAAACAGATTCGTAATCCCGATAGCTATCGGGATCGTAATGATTAGCTATCTGTACCTACTTACTCATCTCCGCAAAATTCTTATAGAAATACGGAATGGTTTCAATGCCTTTAAAATAATTGAATACACCATAATGTTCGTTTGGTGAATGTATTGCATCTGAATCCAAACCAAATCCCATTAATACAGAATCCAATCCTAATTCAGATTTGAACATTGCTACAATTGGAATACTTCCTCCGCTGCGAACAGGAACCGGTTTTTTTCCGAATGTTGTTTCCATTGCCATGCTTGCTGCTTTGTACGCAACCGATGTACTTGGTGTAACAACAGGT
This sequence comes from Bacteroidota bacterium, assembly GCA_005772895.1. Lineage (GTDB taxonomy): Bacteria > Bacteroidota > Bacteroidia > 2-12-FULL-35-15 > 2-12-FULL-35-15 > 2-12-FULL-35-15. Next base: position 44,784 of record SXIH01000006.1, read on the forward strand.
TCTCCTCCGTGATGTGGTGTTACTTTTACTTTTACAGATTTCGGTGCAATGCTTTTAAAATAATCTCCGAAAATTTTCATGATTTTTTCGCTGTCTTGGTGTGGAACCAAACGCATCGAAATTTTTGCGTATGCTTTTGAAGCAATTACTGTTTTTGCACCTTCACCTTGATAACCGCCCCAGATACCGTTTACATCTAATGTCGGACGAATGGAATTTCTTTCGTTGGTAGAATATCCATCTTCTCCATGTATGTCGGAAAGATCCAATGCTTTTTTATATTCATCTAAACTGAATGGAGCTTTTGCCATTTCTGCACGCTCTTCCGCAGTTAATATTTCTACATCATCATAAAAACCGGGAATGGTAATGTGATTTTTATCGTCTTTCATTTTTGCAATCATCTCACACAAAATGTTGATTGGATTTGCAACTGCCCCGCCATATAATCCTGAATGTAAATCTCTGTTCGGACCTGTTACTTCTACTTCTACATAACTCAAACCACGCAATCCAACAGTGATTGAAGGAATATTGTTTGCAATAATTCCTGTATCAGAAATTACAATTACATCTGCTTTTAATTTTTCTTTATTCTGTTTTACAAATGTTGCTAAGTTACTTGAACCAACTTCTTCTTCTCCTTCAATCATAAATTTTACGTTACAAGGAAGAGAATTTGTTTGCATCATTAACTCAAATGCTTTAACGTGCATATACATTTGTCCTTTGTCGTCACATGAACCTCTTGCAAAAATTGCTCCCTCAGGATGTAAGTCCGTTTTTTTAATAACCGGCTCAAATGGTCCTGAAGTCCACAATTCAATTGGGTCAGCAGGTTGCACATCGTAATGACCATATACCAAAACAGTTGGTAATTTCGCATCTATAATTTTTTCTCCGTACACAATTGGGTAACCTGCAGTTTCGCATATTTCTACTTTGTCGGCTCCGGCAGCAACTAATTTTTCTTTTACACATACCGCTGTTTTTATAACATCAGCTTTATATTTTGGATCTGCACTAACAGAAGGAATACGTAATAATTCAAAAAGTTCGTTTAAAAAACGGTCTTTGTTTTTTTCGATATAAGTATTAATGTTTGGATTTTGCATGATGGTATAATTATTTCATTTTTAATTTTATGTTTCACATCCGTCATCTGTCCTCCGACATCTGACATTTTTGGTTCACAAATTTGCAATTATTATCGATACAAGCATTTTTTTATTAAAAAATTAAGCTCATAAACCTATGGGTCTGAAAACTAAGTCAAAATTCATGTCGGAATTATCTAAAATACCTATTAATATTGAGTTTTAACTGAAATTACCCCTTCATTATCAGCCTATTTTCAGGAATTTAACCCTTCAAATCGTAAGAATCCTAAAAAAGGTACTTTTTTAAGCCTCAAAAATGTGCTTAATTAGCATAGAAATTTAATTTTTTACTGCAACTATTTGCTTGAAATTGGCGTCTGATAATATGTTGAAGGGAAAACGAACAAGTATTTATCCCCATATTTTGTTCGATGAACTCATAAAAACTGCAGTTTAATCGATTATTTTTAACGACTTTTTAATATATTTGCTTGATATTCAGCTTACAATAATAACCAAAATGACCTTTTCGAATTTTACAAAAAAAATTCTTTTTGCCTTCATCACTTTTACACTCTTTCAGAGTTTTGCAAGTGCTCAGTTAACTGTTAACTCCGGTGTTACTCCAACTTTTATGGTACAAAACGTACTTATGGCTGGTGGAGGACTTACCGCAACTGGCATTACTTATACCGGAAGTCCAACTGCCAGAGGAACATTTAACGGTTCTGCTTCCAATATTGGCTTTAACTCAGGAATACTTTTAACCAGCGGAAATCTTACTAACGCAATCGGACCAAATAATATGTCGGGTGCATCTTTAGGAAATTTACTTCCCGGTGATCCTGACTTGAATATGATTATGTCGCCAACCTTGAGTTACGATGCTACTATTTTAGAATTCGATTTTGTTGCTACTTCTGACACTATAAAATTCAATTATGTTTTCGGTTCCGAAGAATACATGGAGTTTGTAAGTACAGTTCCAGGAGGAATCAATGATGGGTTTGGTTTCTTTATCAGCGGACCAGGAATTGCCGGACCATTTAGCGGAGGTGCACAAAACATTGCAATTATTCCAGGTACAGCTTTACCTGTTACTATGTTCAATCTTAATTTAAATACAAACAATGCATACTATTTTGATAACGGTGATGGATTCGGAACGGGAACTGCGCCTGATGGTTTAACAATTCAGTACGATGGATTCACTGTTCCTATGCAGGCTATATCTGCCGTACAGTGCGGACAAACATATCACGTGAAGTTAGCTATTGCTGATGGCGGTGATGATATTTTGGATTCAGGAGTTTTTATTGAAGAAGGAAGTTTTGTAAGTACAGGAAATGTTTTCATGTCATCATCCACAAGTTTTGGTGGAGCAGTTGCAGGAAACGATACAACCATTTATGAAGGTTGCGGATTCGCTTCTGTATTGTTCGACAGAGGAACAAATAATTTAGCTGTTGCTGATACTTTTTATTATTCAATTTCCGGAACAGCAACTAATGGTGCAGATTATACTACTATCAACGATAGTATTTATTTTGCTGTTGGACAGGATTCATCTTACGTTACAATTAATTCAATTGCAGATTTACTTATCGAAGGAACCGAAACGGTTATCCTTACTGTGTATGCAAGTACTCCATGCGGAAACGATACTGCAACGCTTACACTTTTAATTATTGATTCACCTCCGCTTACCATAAATTTAAATAACGATACTATTTTATCTTGCCCGTTTTCAAATCTTCCATTAACTGCTGTTGCAAATGGAGGAGTCGCCATTGGAAATTATAATTATACCTGGACAAATACAACAAGTACAACATCAAGCGCCATTGTGAATCCACTTGTTACTACAACGTATGCTGTTACTGTTACCGATAGTTGCGGAAATACTGCAACCGATAATATCACTGTTACAATAAATCCGTACACGCCATTGCAAATGACGTTTAATAACGATACAACTATTTGCGGAGGAAATTCTGTGTTACTGGATGCTAATCCTACTTTAGGTTTGCCCGATTATGTTTATTCATGGTCGCCAAATATTTCTATCATCGATTCAATAACTGTTGCACCTTCTGTTTCTACAACTTACACCGTTGTTGTAACAGACGAATGCGGATTAACAATTTCTGATACGGTTGATATAACTGTTTATCCTATCAATGCCGATTTCGGTTATGGTTTTGTCACTAATCAAAGTGTGCAATTTCAAAATCAATCTTCCGGAGCAATTTCTTATTTGTGGAATTTTGGTGATGGTTCTCCCGATTCAACTTCTACTTTAGAAAATCCTTCACACGATTATGTGAATGATGGAACGTATATCGTTATGTTGATTTCTACAAATGTGGAAGGCTGCAGCGATACCATTTATCAAACAGTAATTGTGCTTCCCGATTTTTATTTTTATTTCCCTAATGCTTTCACACCAAATGCAAACGACCGAAATGATTTGTTTATGGGATATGGAGCAGGAATAAAAACATATAGCATGAAAATTTTTAATCGTTGGGGAGAAAAACTTTTTGAAACAGATAATTTATACACAGGTTGGGATGGAACATTCAAAGGAGTACCAGTTAAACAAGATGTGTATGCAGTCATATTTGATTTAGAAGGATATCACTATGAAGTAAAAAGATATATTGGAAGCGTAACGGTTGTCCGATAAAATTTAAAAATAAATACAATGAAATCATTTATCAAAAAATTAACGCTGAGCTCAATGGCTCTTTTTGCATTTACAACAATGAATGCACAATTAACGGTGAACGGAACATTTACTCCAACTCAATTAGTAGATACTTTGTTGGGAACTGGTGTAACAGCCAGCGGAGTTACTTATACTGGTAACGTAAACTGCAGAGGTACATTTAATGGAACTTTGTCAAACATTGGATTTTCATCGGGTGTACTTTTAACTTGTGGAAATCTAACAAATGCAATTGGGCCAAATAATTTATCAGGAGCATCTGTTGGGAATGGACTTCCCGGTGATCCGGATTTGGATATTATTATGTCGCCAACAGCTAGTTTTGATGCTACTATTTTGGAGTTCGATTTTATTCCGACATCTGACACTGTAAAATTTAATTATGTATTTGCTTCAGAAGAGTACATGGAATATGTGAGTACTACTCCCGGTGGTATCAATGATGGTTTCGGATTTTTTATCAGTGGTCCCGGAATTTCCGGTCCGTTCAGCGGAGGTGCAGCAAACATTGCATTGATACCAGGAACAACTTTGCCGGTTACTATGTTCAATTTGAATTTATATTCTTACGGAATGTATTATGTTGACAATGGAAACGGAATGGGTTCAGGTACAGCGCCTGATGGTGCAACAGTTCAATACGATGGATTTACTGTTCCCTTAACAGCTATTGCTGCTGTTCAGTGTGGAGAAACATATCACATTAAACTTGCAGTAGGTGATGGTGGTGATGGTATCTTGGATTCAGGAGTATTTTTAGAAGAAGGAAGTTTTTCCAGTCAAGGTGTTACCATTGTTCCTGAAATTTCTTACGGTGGAACAAACGATTCAACATTGTATGAAGGTTGCGGATTAGCATGTATTTATTTTGTGCGTACTTCAAATCTTGCAAATGCTGATACGGTTAATTTAACAATTGGTGGTTCTGCAGTAAACGGAACAGACTACAATACAGGTGTTCCGGGAGTTCCATTGCCAAGTCAATTATTTTTTGCTGCCGGACAAGATTCTATTTCATATTGTATCAACGCAGTTTCTGATGGAATTTTAGAAGGATTAGATACAATTAATTTGTCAATTATTTTAACAGGAGCATGTGGCGGAACAACAACTTATGCAACAGTTTATTTGAATGAATATACTCCTTTGACTTTAGACTTGAACGATACCACGTTCTGTAATTTTGGTGGAACATTTACTATGAATGCCGTTGTCACGGGTGGAGTTGAACCATACACATACGTCTGGAGCGGTGGATTGTCGCCTACTCCAAGTAATACTGTTACCGTAACATCTACAACAACATATACCATAACAGTAAATGATGCTTGTAATGCCAGTGTAGATCCTACGCCTGCAATTACTGATTCAACTACACTTACAGTTGCAACAGTTGTTCCTATGGTAATCAATACCGGAGCAGATATGCTTGTTTGTCCGGGAGATGAAGTTATGATTGTTCCCGCATTTACAGGTGGAGGCGCTCCATTTGTTTATACATGGACTACCGTTTCGGGAACTGATACTGTAACTTCTACAAGTACATTGAATACAAGTGTTTTTGCAAATGGAAACGGACTTTATCAACTTACTATATCCGATGTTTGCGGAAATGTTCAAAACGATCAGCTTCAAATTAATGTTGAAACAAGTTGTGTGTTGAATATTCCAAACGTGATTACTCCTGATGGAACAGGTCCTGCAGTGAATGAATTTTTCTTTGTAGAAAATTTGGAAAAATTTCCGGGAACTTCTTTAGCAATTTATAATCGTTGGGGAACAAAAGTTTTTGAAAGTTCGGATTATAAAAATGATTGGAATGGTTCAAAAGCAGTTGATGGAGTTTATTACTATGTGTTAACAGTTCCTGCTGCAGGTTCGGTTTTGGCAAGTGCTAACCAAAGTCCGTCATTCAAAGCAACTGAAGAAGGTGAGAACAAAGTTTTTGCAGGATATTTTCATATCACTCGTATGAAATAGTTTATTTTGATTTAGGTGAGTTTTAAACATGAAATTAAAACGATCTCTGATATTATTTTTCTTAATGATGCTGTCATTAAAAAATTTCGCTACTCACATTGTGGGTGGCGAAATTTATTATGATAACCTTGGAGGAAATAATTACCGTATCACCCTCAAAGTTTACCGCGATTGTTTTAATGGAGTTCCTCCGCTTGATAATCCTGCTTGCGTTTTTATTTTTAACAGTGCAGGAGTCTTTATCGATAGTTTAGAAATGCCTCTTCCCGGGACTGTTGTTTTACCTGTTACAATTAATAATCCTTGTTTTACACCACCAACAAATATTTGTGTGGAAGAAGGAATTTATCAGGCAGTAGTAAATTTGCCAAATATTCCCGGTGGATATAATCTTACTTATCAACGCTGTTGCAGAAATGGAACTATTTTAAATTTAGTTCTTCCGGGTGATGTTGGTTCAACCTATATGGCGCATATTCCTGATAATACTGTTGCGCCCGGAAACAGTAGTCCGCGCTACACTAATTTTCCACCTATTTTTTTGTGTGCAGGTGTTCCCTTATTTTTTGATCACTCTGCAACCGATCCTGATGGAGATTCATTGTATTACGAACTGTGTGATCCCTACACAGGATTAGATGCTCTTTGTCCTTCACTTGGTCCACCGGCTGTTGCATCAGGTTGTCCGGGAATTGGTTCGCCTCCTCCTTTTGCATTTGTTCCTTGGCAAGCGCCTTACAATGCAACTTATCCGATGAGTGCTTCGCCAGTTCTTGCTATAAATCCTGTAACCGGATTAATGACCGGAACTCCGAATATGGTCGGACAATGGGTGGTTGGAGTTTGTGTGAGTGAATACCGTGCAGGTGTTTTGATCGATGCAAACAAAAGAGATTTTCAATTTAATGTAGTTACTTGTCCGGGTTTACCTGTTGCATCTATTCCTTTACAAACAAATTTTTGTTTCGGATACAATGTAAATTTTACGCAGGCTAGTATTAATGCATTTACTTATCACTGGGATTTTGGTGATGGATCAACTGTTTTGGATACGTCCAATGTGCTTAATCCTTCATGGACGTATGCTGATTCAGGAACTTATCAAGTTACTTTGATTATCAATCCTGGAACAATGTGTGCCGATACTCAGGTTAATACGTTTTCTATTTTTCCATTATTGGCTCCTACTTTTTCTCCACCACCCGGAGAATGTGTTTATGAAAACAGTTATAATTTTTCCGGTGGAGGTGCATACATGGGTAATGGAACTTTTTCTTGGAACTTCGGACCAAATGCAACTCCTTCAACAAGTACAAATCTGAATCCGACAAATATTGTTTACAATGCTCCCGGAACTTATCCCGTCAGTTTTACTATAAGTGAAAATGGCTGTACCGAAACGCATACAGCCAATGTAGACGTGTACCCCAAACCCATTGCTGATTATACTTTGGGAGGAGCTCTTGCTTGTGATTTACAACCTGTTCAATTTTTAGATGCTTCTGTTGGTGATACACCATTAACTTATTTCTGGCAATTCGGAGATGGAGTAACAGCAACTTTACAAAATCCGAATCATACTTATCCGGCAACGGGAAATTATATTACCAGCCTAATTGTAGCAACAACTCATGGTTGTAAGGATACTTTTTCTTTGTCTTCACCCATAGCTGTTTTTCCTTCACCATTTGCAGGAGTTACAGCAACACCAACCGATACTTCTATTTTTTATCCGGATGTAACTGCATTTGATTTAAGTTCGGGAGCAATTGATTGTGATTTGTATTGGGGTGATGGAACTATGAGTACAAATTGCAACGACATACATTCGTATGGCGCTCCGGGAACATACACTATTATGCAAGTGGTTACAAATGCAAACGGATGTACTGATACAGCATACATCGATATTGTTATTCGTCCCGAATATCTTTTCTGGATTCCAAATGCATTCACTCCGAATGGAAATGGATTGAATGATATTTTCAAACCAAAATTAATTGGTGTGCACGATTATTCCTTTATGATTTTTGATCGTTGGGGAGAAAAAATATTTGAAACTACCGATGAAGAAGCCGGCTGGAATGGCTTTTACAAAAACCGCATTTGTACCAACGATGTGTTTGTCTACAAAATTAATTTCCGCGATGATGTTCAGAATTTAGATCATCAGTTTATTGGGAGAGTAACGCTTGTAAGATAAAAGGGCATAAGTCAATCCCGATAGCTATCGGGATCAAAAGAATTTGTCACCCTGAGCGGAGTCGAAGGGTCAAATTAGCACATCCCCATCCATTTCTTTTGGAATTGCAATCCCCATCATTTTTAAAATAGTAGGAGCAATGTCAGCGAGCTTGCCTTCTTTCACTTTTTTATAATCATTGTCAATTAAAATACAAGGAACCGGATTGGTTGTATGAGCAGTATTTGGAGAACCATCCGGATTAATCATATAATCGGAGTTTCCGTGATCGGCTATGATGATGAATGAATATCCATTTTCTATTCCTGCTTCTACTATTTTTTTTGTGCAGTTGTCTACAGTCTCTACTGCTTTTATTACTGCATTGTAATCGCCTGTATGCCCTACCATATCGGCATTTGCGTAGTTCAGACAAATGAAATCTGTTTCTGCTTTTTTAAATTCAGGAAGAATTGAATCCGTTAATTCCACTGCGCTCATTTCCGGTTTTAAATCGTAGGTGGCAACTTTTGGTGATGGTGCCATGATTCTTTTTTCTCCTACAAATTCTTTTTCTCTTCCGCCTGAAAAGAAAAATGTAACGTGAGGATACTTTTCTGTTTCTGCAATTCGTATTTGTGTTTTTCCTGCTTTTTCCAAAACTTCACCTAAGGTGTTTACCAAATTATCTTTATCATATAAGATGTGTACATTTTTAAATGTTGCATCGTAATTGGTCATGGTAACATAATAGAGTGGAAGCGTCTTCATTCCCTGCTCCGGCATATCTTTTTGAGTCAACACTTGTGTAATTTCTCTGCAACGGTCGGTGCGGAAATTAAAACAAATCACTACATCATTTTCTTTTATGTTTCCGATTGGATTTCCAGATGCATCAGTGCAAACAATTGGTTTAATAAATTCATCGGTTACATTTTCTGCATACGATGATTCAATTGCCTGAATTGCATTTTGAGTTTTTGTTCCTTCGCCTTTTACTAATAAATCATAAGCTAATTTTACACGTTCCCACCGTTTATCTCTGTCCATCGCATAATATCTTCCAATTACTGAAGCTATTTTGGCCCCACCCCGGCCCTCCCCAAAGGGGAGGGAGGAAATGTGTGCTTCTAAATTTTTTATATACCCCAATCCACTTTTTGGATCGGTATCTCTTCCATCTGTAAAAGCATGTATGAATACATTTGATAATCCTTTTGCTTTTGCTAAGTCGCACAAATAATGTAAATGTGCTTGAGAGGAATGTACACCACCTTCGGAAACCAATCCGATAAAATGAACTGTTTTATTATTTTGTTTTGCGTTATCAAATGCTTTTACTAATTCCACATTTGTATCAATAGTTTTTTCACGAACGGCTTTATTAATGAGTGCAAAATCCTGATAAACAATTCTTCCTGCACCAA
>SXIH01000038.1 GCA_005772895.1 Bacteroidota bacterium
GCAAACCAACATTTCCCCCGGAAGTACGCAAAGTACTGTGTGGATACTTTTTATACAAACTATCTACAAAGGGAGTGTTTGCATTTGCAATGGCATCGGACTTTGAGCCATCACCAATTCCCCAACCATCTAAAATAATGAGCGCAACCTTCTTCATGATACTAATTTTACTCCAACGAATTACTAATTTTTTTACGAAAAATACGAATTACTAATCTGTGCGTTATGTTAGTCGTAAATAAAAACCCATTCCCCTCTTGAGAGGGGCTAGGGGTGTGTCTTTGTTCCATCAACTAAACTCTACAACAAACACCGTTCCTTTCGGAGTATTATCTTTTACTGTAATTACTCCGTTATGTTGTTCAACCAAATAATTCACAATAAATAAACCCAATCCCGTTCCTTTTGTTTTTCTTACTTCTTCATTCCCTACACGGTAAAATTTTTGAAAAATACTTGCTTTTTCTTCATCCGAAATTCCTACTCCTTCGTCTGAAACAGACAAGATTATTTTTTCATTCTGCTTTTTTAATCCAATAGTGATTGTAGAATTTTCCGAAGAATATTTTACTGCATTTTCGAAAAGGTTTAAAATAATTGAAGGAAAACTTGTTCTGTCAATGTTCATGCGGATGTTTGGCTCAATGTTCAGAATAACGTTCTGTTTATAGTTGAACGATTTTATTGTCTGATTCATTCCTTCTGTAATGTATTCCGATAAATTGTATTCTTCTTTGTTTAAAGGGAATACACTGTTTTCTATTTTCGCAGCCAATAAAATATTTTCTACTAAATTGTTTAAGCGTTCGGTATCGCTTATGGCATTGGAAATAATTTCTTTTTGTTTTGTTCTGTCCAATTCATGCTTTTGCAAAGTTTGTAATTGCAATTTGGTAGAAGCAATGGGTGATTTTAATTCGTGTGTAACCGATAATAAAAAGTTTTTCTGCTGTTGAGCCAAAGCGGTTTCTTTTTTTAATGTTTTGCGAATTTGATAACCACCCAAAAGCAATAGAAAAACAAAAACAGCGCCTTCACTTGAGATCATCAACCAGCGTTTATGCAATTTTTCGTTTAATTCGTTACCATGTAAAATAATTTCTTCCGGACTTTCCTCTTTTAAAAGGTTTATCTCCGTTTTTAAACGGACATTCTCTGTATTGAGCTGAAACATCAGATAAGTCCACCACGAAAACTGCAGAAATACATATACTAACAATATATAAAACCAAAACAAGGGTTTTGATTTTTTAGGTGTGGAATTCATAGGGTAAAGGTAAGAAAAAAGAAGATTGACGCTTCTCAACAAATCTTCATTTTCTCCCCTTTTTTTCGTGCTTTTACCCTGTGTTAATGCGAAAAAACATACTCATTCTTCTATGCTCTTTGCTGGTTCTTTTATCCGCAAACAGCCTTGGTGTATACTCAAAACAGGCCAATGTTGCTGAGCCGGTTAAGGTTTTTAGTGTTTCAGAAAAGAAAGCTTCTTCCGAAGAAAGCAAATCTATTTCTTCAATTAATGAATTTGATGGCATTATTGTAAAAGGAAATGAAAATACTTTTTCAGGATTCCAGAATTTTCAGCAAACCAAAAAACACTTAACAACCAACTTAGCATTAAGAACAACTAATTTCCTAAGTGCATTTTATTCTACTTATTGTCATAAGAGAATAAATAGCGTGCATCAAAATCCCTTTTACATTTCTTACCACCGTTTAACAATTTAGAATTTCCCGTTTGAATTTGTTACACAGATATAAAATCTGTGTGAATAATTTATTGTGGTCAATTGATCACGGGTATTAATTGTTAAATAATTACATATGGAAAATTTAGAAAACGAATCCAATGAAAAAAAAGGATTCTTAAAAGGTTGGGGACTTCTTGTTCTCATCATTGGCGGAACAATAGGATTATTAATGGGAGTCAAAATAGTATTTGGCTTGTAAAATAGAAAGATATGAACCCACTCCTTCAACAAATAATAATCAACAGAGCCAGGCAGTCGAATAAAGCCGGACAAAAAGAAATTAGCAATTACAGTATTGCTAAGGAATTTCATAAACTCAAAATAACAGCTCTTCATTTTACTAAAGATGCTTTTTTAATCTTTATTGGAATACTTGCTGCAGGATTCGGACTGGAAGGATTTTTATTGCCCAATTCGTTTATAGATGGTGGTGTGACCGGAATCTCTTTGTTAACGGCAGAGATAACAGATTACCCTTTACCTGTTTTGATTTTATTAATCAATATTCCTTTTGTTATTTTAGGATATCATCAGATAGGAAAACAGTTTGCAATAAAAAGTGTTTTTGCAATTGTGGGATTAGCTCTTGCAATTACATTCATTCATTATCCTGTAATTACTTCCGATAAGTTATTGATTTCTGTATTCGGAGGTTTTTTTCTGGGTGCAGGAATTGGTTTTGCAATAAGAGGTGGAGGCGTTTTGGATGGGACAGAAATATTAGCAATTTATTTAAGTAAGCGAACCGGACTCACACTTGGTGATATTATTTTAGTTTTTAATATCATCATCTTTTCTGTGGCAGCTTATGTATTGTCAATTGAAACTGCTTTATATTCTATTCTGGCCTATTTGGCTGCATCTAAAACTGTTGATTTTGTTATTGAAGGAGTGGAGGAGTATACGGGTGTTACTATTGTTTCTGCTTACAATGAAGACATCCGGATAATGATTACAGAAAAAATGGGAAGAGGAGTAACCATCTACAACGGTAAACGTGGTTTTGGAAAACGTGGAACAAACCTCAACCAAATGGAAATTGTTTACACCGTAATTACCCGTTTGGAAATTGGAAAACTTCAGGCTGAAGTGGAGAAAATTGACCCGAACGCTTTTATTGTGATGAGCACCGTAAAAGATACCAGAGGCGGAATGATTAAAAAACGACCCTTACACAATTAAAAAATATGTGGAGATTTTTAGCAAATAAAATTTTAAGAAATAAAATAGCATTCATTGCTGTTTTATCAATTATCACAGTCTTTATGGGTTATCAGGCAACAAAAATTGAGTTGACCTATACTTATCCGCAAATTCTTCCTGCCAATGATTCTGCTTACATCGACTATGAAAACTTTAGAAAAATGTTTGGAGAAGATGGCAGTGTAATGGTGATTGGAATAGAGGACAAAAATTTATTTGAACTAAAAAAATTTAACGATTGGTATGAACTAAGCACACAGATAAAAAATATTGAAGGAATTAAAGAGCTGATGTCGGTTGCAAAACTTTACAACATTCACAGAAATGACAGTCTTAGTAAATTCGATTTTCTTCCCATCATTTCCAGTGCTCCCCAATCACAAGCAGAATTAGATAGTTTAAGAGAAGTAATTGAATCGCTTCCGTTTTATGATGGATTGGTTTACAACAAAGAAACAGGTGCCAACTTAATGGCGATTGCGTTTACCAAAAAAGATTTGAATTCAAAAAGCAGAATTGAAATTGTTCATCAGATAAAAGAATTGGGTGATGCCTTTTCAAAAAAGCACAATCTCCAAATTCATTATTCCGGTTTGCCATATGTAAGAACCGCATTGATGGAAAAAGTTTCTGCCGAAATGGGTTTGTTTATGGGATTGGCTGCTTTGGTCATGGTTATTATTCTTTGGTTATTCTTCCGTTCCTTTTCAGCAGTTTTCTTTTCGGTGTTTGTGGTTGCTATTGGTGTAACATGGTCGCTGGGAACTATTTCTTTATTGGATTATAAAATTACTATGCTTTCCGGATTGATTGCGCCACTCATTATGGTGATTGGAATTCCCAACTGTGTTTTTCTGATTAATAAATATCAGAGCGAATACATTAAGCATAAAAATAAAGTAAAAGCATTGAGTGTGATGATTGAAACAATTGGTGTGCTTTTATTTTTAGCAAACATTACAACAGCTATTGGGTTTGGAGTTTTGTATTTTACTAACAGTTCTATGCTGGTTGAGTTTGGTGTTGTTGCAGCAATAAATGTAATGGTCACTTATTTTATTACGCTTATTCTTATTCCAATTATTTTAAGTTATTTGTCTGCACCCTCTGCCAAACAAACAAAACATTTAGAAGGTGTAAAAATTAATAAGCTGTTGGCTTGGGTAGATTATGTGGTACACAAAAAACGTAAAGTTCTTTATATAACTATTACCATTGTTACACTTGTCTCAGCCTATGGTGCCAGTAAAATAAACGTGAACGGATTTGTGGTGGACGACCTGCCCAAAAACAATCCTGTGAATACTGACTTACAGTTTTTCCAAAATAATTTTAATGGCGTATTGCCTTTTGAAGTTTCTATAAATACCAAAAAATCAAATGGTGTGTTTGCTGATAACGGAGCAACACTTTATAAAATTAAAAAATTACAAAAAATATTTTCCGGATACGAAGAATTTTCAAAACCACTTTCGGTAGTGGAAGGACTAAAGTTTTCTTATCAGGCTTATAAAGACGGAGAAAAGAAATTTTACATTCTTCCCGGAATTATGGAACTGAAAGAATTAACACAATATACTTCAACTGTAAAAGGACAAGAAAATAAATTGGCAACTTTTATTGATTCTACAAAACAAATTACCCGTGTGAGTTTTCAGATGGCAGATATAGGTTCCGAAAAAATGAAAATACTTGTTGCGGAACTACAACCCAGAATAGATTCTGTTTTTGACCCGAAAGAGTATGATGTAAGGTTAACCGGACAAAGTGTGATGTTTCTGAAAGGCAATGCCTACTTATTGTACAACCTTTTTGAAAGTTTACTGATAGAAATATTATTGATTGCCATTGTAGGTATTGCATTGTTCCGCTCAGTAAGAATAATTGTATTGTCAAAAATTCCTTGTTTGATTCCATTGATTATTACTGCCGGAATTATGGGTTATTTAGGAATCCGTTTCAAACCAAGCACTATTTTAATTTTTAGTATTGCCTTTGGAATTTCTTCCGATGGAACCATTTATTTTTTAACGAAGTACCGACAAGAACTCAAAAAATTAAATGCAACAGTAGCTGGTTCTATTTCTATAGCAATAAAAGAAACAGGATTGAGTATGGTGTATACGGCTGTAATTTTATTTTGTGGCTTTGCTATTTTTGCTGCATCAGGTTTTGGTGGAACAGTTGCAATGGGTGTTTTAATTTCCATTACATTATTAGTTGCAATGGTAACCAATTTGGTTTTACTTCCTGCAATTCTTTTATCTATTGATAAACGTCAAAGTAAAAAGGAAGCAAAAGCGAGAGCGTTGATTGAGATAGAAGTAGAGGAGTAATACTACGACTTAATGGATTAATCTGTTTCATTTTTGACATCCTCATCCTCCTTCAATTTTGGTTTCCTTGAAATAAAATAAAAAGGAAGTGCAATGACCAAAACAAGAAAAACAAATGCTGCCCAAAGTCCGGCATTCATTCCACGTGATTTAGCATCTTTGAAAACCCAAAAGGATACATACAGCCACACAATAAGTATAGTTATATTGAGTAGCATGGTTTCCATAAATGCGTAATTAGATTTACTAAATATAAGAAATTATTAGGAGATTAAATATTTAGACATCTTTGAGTACAAAAGCGATTATAAGGAGATTTCATTTCCAAAATCAGAATTTATTTTTAGTATTTAAATATTTTATTACATTTGCCGTCCAATTAAGCGAGGTACCCTAGCTCATCCCGATCCCGATTGCTATCGGGACTATTGGGAGGTAGAGCAAAGGACTGAAAGCTTAAGATGGTACCCTAGCTCAGTTGGTAGAGCAAAGGACTGAAAATCCTTGTGTCACTGGTTCGATCCCAGTGGGTACCACGATAAAGCCCTTGTAAACTAGTTGGTTTACAGGGGCTTCTTCTTTTCCTAAGCGGTTTTAGCTTCGTAATCGTACTCTTTTTCTTTTTGCTTGAACAAAAAGAAACAAAAATTCAAGGCCAGGCGATTGCTTCCCGCCTCTCACCATTTCCCGAAAATCTAAGCAAAAAAACTGAAGTTTTTGCTATGATTTTCTAGTGAAATGGCATTCACCCCTACGCGGCATCGCGCCTGGCCATGGCTTACCCGCTCCTCCGAAAAGTTAATTCGTCTTTAAAAACAATTTTTCGGAGGAGTGGGGAGACGTCCACGAAAAGTGCGAACCACAAGTTTCGTGGCACCCAAGGGTTGGGCATTTGCGGGTAAAACGAAAGCTTGGGGTTGGTTTTCGTGGTCGCCTTTTCTTTGGTTCTTTCTTTTGGAGAATCAAAAGAAAGAACGAACAAACATTCGGAGCTAAAACCACTTAGGATAAAGGAAACGCCTTTTAGAAGCGGGAAGCAAGAGAACCATCCAGCCAAGATGTAGTCTCTTCGCAACAGGGAGATCCCGTGTCGTGGCACAGGATGACGGTTATGAAGTATGGTCTGCAAACTAAAAAATCCGTGTTCATCCGCTTTATCCGTGTCATCCGCGTTCCATTATTCCTTAATTTCGCTCTATGCAACTCGTAATCGACATCGGCAATACCCGTATCAAGGCCGCCATTTTTGATGGTAATATCCTTGCTGATGTTTTTATTTTTAACTCAACCACAGAACTACTTGCATCTGGAATTCTTGAAAAATTCCCTATAAAAAACTGCATTCTTGCTTCCGTAGTCAATGATATAGAGACTTTTTTGGAAAAACTCCGCTGGAAAGTAACGGTACTTTTATTTAATGCCGACACTCCAACACCCATTATCAATCTTTACAAAACAGCACATACATTGGGTAGCGACAGATTAGCAGGTGCAGTAGGCGGAAATAACTTTTCGCCCAACTCAAACGTCTTAGTAATAGATGCAGGTACCTGTATCAAATATAATTTCATTACCAAAAACAACGAATACCTGGGTGGGGGCATCTCTCCGGGCTTACAAATGCGATTTAAAGCCATGAATACTTTTACTTCGCGTTTGCCGTTATTAGAAGTTGATGAAAAAGCAGATATTCTGATAGGAACCAATTCCAATGAGAGTATCATTTCCGGAGCTCAAATTGGTGCTGTTGCCGAAGTAGATGGGATAATTACTCAATACAAAAGCAAATATCCTGATATAAAAGTGCTTTTAACGGGTGGAGATGTTAAATTTTTTGAGAAACGGTTAAAAAACAGCATCTTTGCAGACCAAAATTTAATCCTCAAAGGATTGAACGTAATTTTAGACTACAATTTAAATCGAACGAAGTGATAGGAATGAACTTTTGCAAATTGAGCAACCTTAATTCAATACCCTCAAAAATTTTATTGCTTCTTACTTTGTGTATCGCAAGTACATCTGCGAAAGCACAAACTACCAGTTCGCCTTATTCCCGCTATGGAATTGGTGATGTTGGTGGAAAAGGCTTTGGACAAGGTTTTCCAATGGGCGGAACGTATATTGCTTTACAGAACGATACTACTCAAATGTTTTTTATCAATAACGGAAACCCTGCTTCGTATTCAAATATGCGTTTGGTTACAGCTGAGTTGGGTGCAAACTACAATCGTTTAACACTTCAAGATGCAGTAGATAAAAAAACAGTAAACAATGCTTCTTTATCACACATTGCTTTGGCTTTTCAGTTAAAAAAATGGTGGGGCGCAAGTGTAGGTTTAGTTCCTTTCAGTTCGGTTGGATATAAAATTTCAGATGAACAGGAAATTACAAATGTAGGTACAGTAAAGTTTTTGTACGAAGGAACAGGTGGAATCAATCAAGTGTATTTCGGAAACGGAATAAAACCACTTTATGGATTACCACGCAATTACCAATTGTCGAAAAAATACAGAGCATTGAAGTCGTTGAAGCATGAAGACAATACTCCAAAAACATGTAAGGAACTTTTTGAGGACTCTCAGAAAATCCGCAAGACTTTAAATCGTAAAAGATTCATGCAGAGTTTAAGTCTGGGAGCAAACGCATCCTACTTATTCGGGAACATGGAAAATACTAGACGATCAATTTTCCCTTCTACACTTTATGCATTCAACACACGCACAGGAACAAACACTCGTGTGGATGGTTTGTATTTTGATTACGGAATGCAAATGTCGTACATAGTAGATTCGGTAAAATACAAAGACGACAAAGATTCTTGTCGCCCTGTAAAATACCGAGATTTAAAAGATAACGTGAAAATAATGTTTGGTGCAACGTTTTCTTCCCAAACAAATATGGAAGCAACAATTGATAGTTTGTCTTACAGCTATTTCAACAACTCTGTTGGTTATGAAATTGTAAAAGACACCATTGAAAATACAAAAGGCAACAAAGGACAAATTACAATTCCAATGAGTTTTGGATTTGGAGTAGCCATTAAAAAAGGCGATAAGTTTTTGCTAGCTGCCGATGTTGCAATTCAAAACTGGAGTAATTATAGTGCGTTCGGACAAACACAAGGATTAAAAAACAGTCTGCGTGCATCCTTAGGGGCACAATTTATTCCGGATTCAAAACCAAATGCAACTTATTTTAAACGCGCACATTATCGTTTAGGTGTTCGTTATATGCAAACTGCTTTGGAGTTAAAAGCTACACCATTAAATGAATATGCAGGAAGTTTCGGAATTGGTTTTCCTGTAGGCAGAAGTTATATATTACAAAGTTTTTCGATGGTGAATATTGGTGTGGAAGTAGGACAAAGAGGAACTTTAACAAACGGACTCATAAAAGAAAACTTCATCAAAGGAAGTGTTAGTTTTACTATCAACGACAGATGGTTCCAGAAACCGAAGTTTGACTAACGATTGAACGCGGATTAGGCGGATAAAACGGGTTTTCGCGGATTTTTTTTCTTGTGTTTTTCTTTTTTAGTTGAGTGTTAATTGCGGAGCGCAATCAAATCAAATTGCCGAAGGCAATAAATCAGTCTTTTTAAAATCCAGCAAATAAAAAAAATCAGTGCGCATCTGTTTTATCCGTGTTATCCGCGTTCCATTTTCGATGACGTCCTTAACAAAATAAATCGTAAATTTGTCTCTGAATTTCTTAAATGAAAGCTACACTATTATATAGTATTATTTGCATTTCCTTACTAAGCTCCTGCGAAAACGATATTGCAGTTGTTAACTCTATTACTTCAGAAGCATCAAAAAAACTTCCTTTAGAGTCGAGCAAAAATGTGGAATTTATTTATAGCGATTCAGCTGTTGTTCGTGCTCGTTTGAAAGCTCCTCAGATTGATCGTTATGCCGGACAAAAACCTTATTTGGAATTGCCTAAGGGAATGAACATTGTATTTTTTCAAGAAGACAAAAAAGAACAAACCAATTTAACTGCTAATTATGGTATTGGTTACGACAATGGCAATGGTGTGATGGAAAAAATGGAAGCCAAAGGCAATGTAATTGTGATAAATGAAAAAGGTGAAAAATTAAATACCGAGCATTTGATTTGGAATACCTTTACAAAAAAAATATATACCGATGCTTTTGTGAAAATAACTACAAAAGATCAAATCATTTGGGGTGATGGAATGGAAGCAGATCAAGATTTTTCGGAGTATCAAATAAAAAATGTGCAAGGTGAGATAGATATTAAAGATGCTGATTTGGCACCGGATAGTGGGGAGAAAAAGGGTAATTAGGGAATTAAGTTAATTAGGGAAATAGGGAATTGGAGATTAAGGATTAAGGAATTTGGGTGATTAAGCTCTAACCGTCACCCTGAGCGGAGTCGAAGGGAAAGGGCGCTAAGGTTTATTAGAAAAACTGGAACGAATAAAAATAAAGTATAACAAATGAACAAAACATTTAGAATATTAGAACTGGTTTGGTTATTCATGGGTTGCTTGGGCATCATCATGTGTATTTACTCAACAATTATTGGCGATAACAAAGGCGCTATTTATTTTTTAATATTTTTTCTGGCTAGTGGATTAATGTATGCTGTAAGACGTAAACAGCGTATGAAGTTCGAGGCTTCTCAAAAATCAAAAGAACAAAAAAAATAAATTGGAAAGTACCATTATTATCCTTCTTGCAATGTTAGCATCCGCCTTTTTTTCGGGTTTGGAAATTGCTTTCATTACTTCCAACAAACTTCGTATTGAGTTAGAAAATAAACAAGGAAATTTTTCCGCTAAAATTCTCGCTCATTTTAATAAATATCCTTCACGTTATTTAGGAACCATGTTGTTGGGAAACAATATTGCCCTAGTAATTTTTGGTATTTATATGGACGAACGACTAGAAGGTTTTTTAGAACATTATATTTCTCACGAGTATAAAATTGTGATTTTATTAATCTCTACTTTTCTTTCCACCATGCTTATTTTGGTAACTGCTGAATTCTTACCAAAAAATCTTTTCAGGATAAATCCCAACAAAACGCTCACTTTGTTTGCTTTCCCTTTGACAATAGTTTATGGTTTATTGTATCCTATAGTTATGCTTACAATTGGTTTTTCAGAATTCATTCTCAAAAAAATATTCCGTTTAAAAATCGAAAATGAGAATGCTGCTTTCACGATGATTGATTTGGATAATTATGTTCGCGAAGGAACAGCAGTTTCGGTAGAGAAAAAAGCAGACATGGACCACGAGATTCAAATTTTTCAGAATGCTTTGGATTTCTCAAGTGTAAAAGCCCGTGAATGCATGATTCCGCGTACCGAAATAATTGCTCTGGATGTAAATGAAAGTATTGAAGTGCTCAAACAAAAATTTATTCAAACACGTTTATCTAAAATTTTAATTTTTGCCGAAAGTATTGATAACATTATTGGATATATTTATTCAAAAGAACTTTTCAAAAATCCGCAAAGCATAAAAAGTATTTTATTGCCTGTAAGTATTGTTCCCGAATCGATGGCAGCAAGTGAAGTGCTTACAGTTTTTATTCAGCAGCATAAAAGTATTGCAGTAGTGGTAGATGAATTTGGTGGAACTTCCGGAATGTTGACTATGGAAGATGTGATGGAAGAAATTTTTGGAGAAATAGAAGATGAGCACGACAAAGAAGAAATGATTGAAAAACAAATCAATGAAACAGAGTTTGTTTTTTCTGCCCGCCTTGAAACCGATTACATCAATAATAAATATGGTCTTCAATTACCCATTTTAGATAACGTAGAAACATTGGGTGGTTTAATAATGCATTACCATGAAAGCATCCCCCGCGTTCATGAAGAAATACGAATAGAGAGCTTTGTATTTACAATAATTGCCGTTACCCGGACACGGATTGAACAGGTGAATTTAAAGATTCAAAACACTAATAGCTGAAAATCAGCTAATTACACCTAAAAACCTTTTGCCCAAAAACTTTTAAGATTTCGCTAAGAATCTTATATTTGCAACCCTGTTAATCAATTCAGACAGGGCAATTGATTTATTGACAATAACATTAAAAAATAAAAATTAAATATATGAGTACTTTAGAAAGTTTACGTAAGCGTTCGGGCCTGTTGGTAGGTATAGTTGGTTTGGCAATTTTGGCATTTATCTTAACCGATTTTTTTGGCGGGAAAGGTTCTATGTTCGGAAATTCTGAAACTACCGTTGGAGAAATTGCTGGAAACTCAATCGACATAAATGTTTTTAAGAGCAAAGTGGATGAAGCTGAAGATGCTCAATTACGTAATGGCCAGAAAACGTCTTTAACTCAAGAAGAAAAAGATGGAATTGTTCAGCAAGTTTGGAATCAAATGATTAACGAACAAGTGATGGTGAAAGAATATGAGAAATTAGGAATCTCTATTTCGGATGAAGAGTTATACGATTTAATGGTTACACATCCGCACTCAGCTTTGGTAAGAAACTTAAGTGATCCTCAAACAGGAAAAGTTTCTCCGATGTTTGCAAATGCACAAACAGGAATGATTGATCCTGCAAAAATTAAAGAATTTACTCAAGCTATGACAGATGAGCAAGAAGTTCAATGGTTGCAGTTAGAAGAATATGTTCGTCAGGTACGTGTGATTGAAAAGTACAATAACTTAATTAAAAAAGGATTGTATGTTACAACATCTGCTGCAAAGCGCGAATACCTTGCACAAAATACAACAGCCAATATCAAATATGTAATGAAAAATTACAAATTGGTTGCTGACAGCACAGTTAAAACAACTGACGAAGAATTAAATGCATATTATTCAGCACACCAAAATGAGTACAAGCAAGAAGCATCACGTATAATGGAATACATTACTTACGACATTGTTGCTTCAGCAGAAGATGTTGAAAATTCGAAAGCGGAGATGTTAAAAATTGCTGCTGATTTTAAAGTTGCAAAACCATTTGCTGAAGATTCAGCATTCATCATTGCAGAATCAGATGTACGTAACTTCGACCAGAATTTTGTTACTCAAGGAATGCTTACTCCTGTTTTGGATACAACAATGTTTAAATCAGAAGTAGGAGTTGTTGTTGGACCATATGAAGAAAATGGTTCTTTAAAAGTAACCAAATTGTTAGGTTCAAAAATGTCGGCCGACTCAGCAAAAGTTCGCCACATCTTAGTAGGTTATAAAGATTCAGGAGCTAATCCTGCAATTACTCGTACTAAAGAACAAGCAAAAGCTAAAGCAGACAGTTTATTAGGTGCGCTAAAAAAAGGCGGAAAATTTGTTGATTTCGTTGAAAAATTCTCTGATGACAACGGTAAAAAAATGCCTCCAAACAAAAAAGAAGGAGAAGATTATATGGGTAAAGGCGGAGATTACGGTTGGTTAAATGCAAAGAGCGGATTTGTTGAACCATTCAAAAATGCAGGATTAGATGGTAAAAAAGGTGATTTAGTTATTATTGAATCACAATTTGGATATCACTTGATGGAAGTATTGGATACGAAAGGTTCACAAAAGAAAGTGCAAATTGGTTCTGTAGAGATGAAATTAGAAGCAAGTAGCAAAACAAAACAAGCTATTTATTCTAAAGCAAATGATTTTGCTGGAAAAAATAATACACTTGAATTGTTTAAAAAAGCAGTTGCTGAACAAAAATTAGACAAACGTGTTACAGAAAAATTAAAAGAGAACGATAAAAATATAGCAGGAATTGAAAATCCAAAATCATTGATTCGTTGGGCATACGACAATAAATTAGGAACAGTTTCTGAACCTTTGGAGCATGGTGATAAATATGTAATTGCTGTTGTTACTGATGTTAGAGAAAAAGGAATTGCTACTTTGGAACAAGTGAAAGAGCAAGTTACTGCTAAAGTAGTTCAACAGAAAAAAGCGGAAATGTTTGCAAAAGAATTTGCTTCTGCCATGTCGGGAAATGCAAATTTAGATGCTATTTCTTCTATCATGAAATTACCAATTGAACAAGCACAAAATGTAAACTTCTTGACCAACCAAATCCCGGGTTCAAATAGTGAGCCAGCAGTTATGGGAACAATTTCGGTGATGAAGGCAAAAACTATGAGCAAAACAATTGCTGGAAAAGAAGGTGTGTTTGTAGTGTTTGTTGAATCAGTAATGGATGCTCCTGTATTAAAAGAGTATTCAGGTCCTCAAAAATCACAAATGCAAAACATTCAACCTCGAGTTGATTATGAAGTATACAATGCATTAAAAGAAAACGCAAACATTGAAGAACACTTAACAAAGTTTGGTTTCTAAAAAATAAACCCATTTAATTGAAAAAGTCCCCTGAGTACTCGGGGGACTTTTTTGTTGATCATATTTGACTTCGCAACTGTCATCCCGTGCCACGACACGGGATCTCCCCATTGCAGAGAAAAAACAATCTCTCACAAATTTGCTAATGACCGATTGTTTTCTTTAATTTGTTATAGAACAGTAAATTGCTCCACAATTGACAAACATGTATCGCATACTATTTACTAAGTCTATTCAGCTGGTTTGTCTTGCATTCTTTTTATTTCCTATTTCTTCCTTTTCACAACACGATTCTTTAGCAGTTAAAGATACTTCAGCAATTAACGATTCGGTTACCGTTGATTATTATGATATGACTATAGAACAACTTCAACAACTAAAAGCAGTTGGAGTGTCTTCTGAATTGGAACAGTTAATTAATTCATTAATAGGAGTTGCATCAATCAAACCTTTATCCGGAAGAGAATCACCAAGTATCATTAGTTTAATTACTGAAGAAGAAATTAAAAAGTCGGGCGCACGTGATTTGATTGATGTATTGAGTTTGATTCCAGGTTTTGATTTTGGTGTGGATGTAGAAGGGGTTGTTGGACTTGGTATGCGGGGTAATTGGGCACATGAAGGGAAAATATTACTATTGTTAGATGGGCAAGAAATGAACGAAAATCTTTTCGGCACAACTCAATTCGGAAACCATTTTGCGATTGATCAAATTAAAAAGATAGAGATTATCCGCGGTCCCGGCTCCGCAATTTACGGAGGATATGCAGAGTATGGAGTAATCAATATCATTACAAAAAATGGTAAAGACATTAATGGTATTTCTCTTTCGGGGACTTACGGACAAATGCAAGGCGATTATGGCAGAAGAAATGTGAATCTTTCATTGGGAAAAAAATTCGGAGAGTTTCAGATTAGCGGCTCTTTATTTTTGGGACAAGGAAACAGAAGCGATCAGGACTTTACTGATTTTTATGATAGTACATACAACATGGCTGGGAATTCTAAATTGGATCCAACCAATATAAATGTAGGATTAAGCTATAAAGGACTAAGTGCCAGATTTATTTTAGATAATTATTATACAACTACCGGAGATGGTTACGATGTTGTAAAAACTCCTTCTCAACAAGTTTTCAATTCTACTTTTGCAGAAATAAAATATGCATTTAAGCTTGGCGAGAAATTTACAATCACACCAAGAGTTAATTATAAGCAACAAACTCCATGGAAAACATTGGCTGATTCAGTTACCGATGAATATTATAAAATAGTAGACAGATACACAGGGAACGTAACGATGTCGTACACCATAAACAGAAAAATAAATATAATTTTTGGTGGAGAAGTGTATAGCGATTTTGCAAAAGACATGGTAGACAGCAGTTTTTTTGCGAATGGGGAAAAGCAAGTAAATTATTTGAATACAGCAGCTTTTGCACAAAGTGTGGTTAAGCTTCGTTTGATAAATATTATTTTAGGAGCACGCTTTGATAACCACAGTGAATATGGTCATGCATTTGTTCCCCGTTTAGGTCTGACAAAACGAATAGATAATTTTCATTTCAAATTATTGTACAGCAATGCATTCAGAGCGCCTTCCATTGAAAATATTAATTTGGTCGACTCAACCGGAATAAAACCGGAAAATACAAGTGTGGCTGAATTGGAGTTAGGCTATGAGATAAGAAGAAACTCCATCATCACAATTAACTTTTTTGACATTAGTACAAAAAACACCATTGCTTATTACTATGATGATTCTACAGAAACGGATGCCTATCATAATATTGGACAAACAGGTAGCAGAGGAGTTGAGTTGGAATATAAGTTTAAAGATAAATGGGGTTTTATCAATTTAAATTATGCTTTTTACACAGTTGCAGGAAAAGAAAAAATTGCAGACTACGAAGTACCGGAAAATAAAAGTGTATTGTTGGCTTTTCCTTCACACAAACTTAATTTGAGTGCAGGATTTAACGTTACAAAACATTTTTCAATCAATCCATCTATTTCATTCAGAGGTGAACGCTATGGTTATACCTCGGTAGATACAGCAGGATACGGAGTAATTGAAAAGTTTGACCCATTGGTACTCGCAAATATTTTTTTACGTTACGAAGATTTATTTATCAAAGGCTTGGATTTAGGATTTGGGGTATATGATCTTTTTGATCAACGTGTAAAATACATTCAGCCTTACAATTCCTATCACGCTCCTTTGCCCGGGCCATCACGTGAGTTTATTGTAAAGTTGTCGTATACATTAAAAGCTAAAAAAGAATGATAAAGCATAAATCACATATTGCTTTTTTCATGCGCACATTTATTATATGTGTGTTATTCTTTTGCTTTAATGCCCGAGCACATGCTCAGGAAAAAAATTACAAAGCTTATTCGGTTTACGTATACAATTTTATTAAATACATTGAATGGCCTGAAGAAAGCAAAAAAGGTGATTTTGTTATTGCAATCATTGGAAATTCACCCATATCTGCCGAATTAAAAACGTTGGCAGCAACTAAAAAGGCAAATGGACAAACAATTGTGGTTAAGCAATTTGCTACAGTTGCGGAGGTGGATCATTGTCAGATATTATATATTTCAGCCGGTAAGAGTGGCGTTTTAAAAGAAGCGATTGAGAAAACAAAAAACATGTCGGCTCTTATGATTGCTGAACGCGAAGGCTTAGCCAAAAAAGGTGCTGGAATTAATTTTGTTACTCTTGAAGATGAAACACTGAAGTTTGAAGTAAACAAAAAAGTAATTGAAGCACACAATTTAAAAATTCCGAAAGTGTTGTTTAGTTTGGGCTTGGTTGTAGGGTAAATAATTTTCCTTTTTACTTGTCTATTGTTTACTCTTTTAATTGTGTCTACTGCCTAATAGCTCCACTTAACATAAATTCCGCCCCAGGTAAATCCTGCTCCGAATGTTGTTAGAATAACGTTATCACCTTTTTTTAATTGATTTTCCCATTCGGCCAAACAAAGTGGAATAGTAGCAGAGGTAGTATTTCCGTATTTGTGAATATTCATCATAACTTTATCCATAGTAACTCCCATACGATTTGCGGTTGCTTCTATAATCCTTTTGTTTGCTTGGTGAGGTGTTAAAAACGCAACGTCATCTGCTGTTAAATTATTTCTTATCATCATTTCCTCTGCAACATCCGCCATTTTAACAACAGCAAATTTAAAAACCGATTGTCCGTCCATATGTATAAAGTGTTGTTTGTTAACAACAGAATCCAAGCTTGCTGGCATCATGCTGCCACCACCTGGTTGATACAACTGTTTTGCTCCACTGCCATCTGCATATAATCTCGCGTCTATGATACCGGTTTCATCAGTTGATGGTTCTAATAAAATAGCACCAGCGGCATCTCCAAATAAAATGGATGTTTTTCTGCAACTGTAATCTACTACACTGCTCATTTTATCGGAACCAATCACTAATACTTTTTTATGAGTTCCTGCTTCAATAAACTTTGATGCGGTATGTACTGCAGATAAAAAACTGGAACAAGCAGCTTGCAAATCAAATCCCCAGGCATTTTTTGCTCCAATCATATCTGCAACAATGTTTGCTGTTGCAGGATATTGATAGTCGGGAGTAACAGTTGCTACTATTATTAATTCAATGTCTAATGGAGAAATATTTTTCTTTACCAATAATTTTGTTGCTGCTTCTGCAGCCATAAATGCACTGGCTTTATCTTTGTCTTTTAAAATTCTTCGCTCACTTACACCACAACGGGTCACAATCCATTCGTTGGTGGTATCAACTGATTGTTCCAGTTCTTCGTTATTTAGAACATATTCAGGAACGTAAGCGGCTACTCCTGTAATTGCGGCTGTTATTTTCATTTTACAAATGTACTTTCATACACTTCAATCTGGATTATAAAATAAAATTATGTTACAATGCGTAAAATTCAATAATTAGCAATAAATTAGCTGAATATATTGAAAATATTGAATTATTAATAATTATAAATACGATGTCTAAAGTTAAATCAGACCAATTAGTTAACTTGATTAAATCCCTTTCAAAAGGCGAAAAACGTTTTTTTAAATTATATGCTGCCCGTTTGAGTAATAGTGGCGATAAAAAATTTATTGTACTGTTTGATGCAATTGAAAAACAAAAAGTATACGATGAAGACAAAATTTTAGAAAAACACAAACAACTAAATCCGGTTCAGTTTTCTAATCTTAAGGCGCATTTATACTATCAGCTTTTAAAAACTACAAAACTCTGTAATAGTTCTAATCTGGAAAATATTAAGATTACCGAATTGCTGGATTATTCACGTATCTTATATAATAAATGTTTGTACAAAGAATGTGTTAAGATGATCGACAAAGCAAAAGCAATGGCAATGGAAAATGACCGTTCGGTTTTGCTTTTGGAAATTTTGGAATTAGAAAAACTGGTTATCCCAAAAACATTGGAATCAGGAAATGAACTGCGGGTAGGTGTTTTAATCGATACAACCAACCATGTAGCAGAAAGCATAAAAAACATTAATATTTTTTCTAATTTATCTTTAAGATTGAATTCTTATTATGTACAAACGGGATTCAGCAGAAGCAAGAAAGATTTGAAAAAAGTGAATCATTTTTTCTATTCCAGTTTGCCAAAATACAACGAAAAAGATTTATCCTTTCAGGAAAAAATGTATCTCTACAATTCTTTTGTCGGGTATTATTTTTTTATTCAAGATTTTACTAACGGGTATAAGTATGCTATTAAATGGGTTGACTTGTTTGAGCAACAACCTGAAATGAAACGGCATAAATTGGAATTGTATATTAAAGCTCTCAATAGTTTATTGGCTGTTCAAAACAAACTATACAAATACAAAGAATTTGCTGAAACACAAAAGCAATTGATTGCCATAAAGCGCGATAAAAGTTTGATCCTTACGGAAAATATTAATTTGAATTTATTCAAAGCTATTTATGTTCATGAAATAAACCGGCATTTTATGTTGGGTGAATTTAAATCGGGAACAAGAATAGTTGGCGCATTGGAAAGTGAGTTAAATAAATTTGTTCCAAAACTGGATAAACATTCGGTTCTGTTGTTGTATTATAAAATTGCTTGTTTATATATAGGCAGTGGAAATTACCGGACAGCAATCAAATGGCTGAATAAAATTTACAATGAAAAAGAGAGTGATTTAAGAGAAGACATTTATTCATTTACACGGATTCTTCTATTGGTCTGCCATTTTGAGCTTGGGAACGATTATTTGGTTGAATCAAACATTCGTTCTACGTATCGTTATTTTGGTAAAAAGGGGCAATTGAGTCAGTACCAAAAATACATTTTAAATTTCCTGAGATATTTATTCCTGGATCCATCAGAATTGAATTTAAAAAAGCAATTTGTTAATTTGAAAAAACAAATGCTCGGTTTGGAAAAAAACAAATACGAAAGGAGGGCTTTTATGTATTTTGATATTATTACCTGGCTGGAAAGTAAAATTGAAAACAGGAGTGTGCAGGAAATTATAAAAGAAAAAGCAAAAGCGAAGATAGGGTAGTTTGTTTTTAAAACTAGCAAGCCTTCGACTCCGCTCAGTCTGACGTCACACTGAGCGGAGTCGAAGTGTAAGGGCTGAATGCTTATGGCTACCTCAAAATCTGCAGACGTTTGGAATCCAATTTTATAAAAATAAATAATAAAATAGTAAACGACCACAAAGAAGAACCTCCATAGCTAAAGAAAGGCAAAGGAATTCCAATAACCGGTGCCAGTCCGATTGTCATACCGATATTTACTGTTAAATGGAAAAATAAAACAGAGGCGACACCGTATCCATAAATTCTGCTGAAAGAAGAACGTTGTCGTTCCGCCATAAAAACCAAGCGGATAATTAAAAAGAGTTGAAGAATAATTACTAATGTACTTCCTAGAAATCCCCACTCTTCGCCAACAGTACAAAAAATAAAATCAGTATCCTGTTCCGGTACAAAATTATATTTCGTTTGCGTTCCTTGTAAATATCCTTTTCCTGAAAACCCACCTGAGCCGATAGCAATTTTTGCTTGATTTACATTGTATCCTTCGTCTTTCAAATTCACTGTTCCTCTTCCTAGCAAAACATCTATACGTGTTTTTTGATGATCTTCCATATGATCATAAACATAGGTTGTTCCCCTTACCATCGTGCAGGCAACAATTCCAATAGCAGCAATTATGAATAAATTTTTTGCATTCCGTTTAATAAACAAAAGCGCAATTGCACACAAAGAACCAATTATAATGAAAAGGTATAGATTGTTTATCATCAATGCTAAAATGAATAAGATGATTGCCAAAAATCCAAGTAATAAATAATTAACCGACAATCCTTCACGATACAACATAAAAATGAATGCAGCAAAAACTATAGCCAAACCTGTTTCATTTTGCAATTTCATAATAATGATGGCAGGAATTCCAATGATCAAAAGTGAAATAAAAGTATTTTTATAATCTGCAATTTTAATGTTCTGATTACTTAAGAATTTTGCAAGAGCAAGATTTGCTGCAAATTTCATAAATTCAGCCGGCTGAATTCCAAAATCACCAAAACGAAACCACGAACTACTTCCTTTTACTTCTCTTCCCAGGAAAGGAACGGCAATATTTGCAAGGAGCAAAGCGCCAAAAATAAAATAAGCGAATGCAGTGTAAAAATTTTCGTCAATGATTAGAATAATCAATGCAAGCATTAATGATGTTCCAATCCAAATTAACTGTTTTCCATATTTCTGACTGATATCTGTAATGACATAATGGTCTTCGTTATATACCGCAGCATAAATATTCAGCCAGCCCATTAATATTAATAATAGGTAGGTGAGGACTGTTATCCAATCCACATTATAAAAGATACTAGTGTTGTTCAGCGACCGCTGCATTTTTTCCTTTATGAATTAAATCGGTTTCTAACATTCTTTTTTCTAAATCGGGACGGGTGATTTCACCTTTCAAATATTTCTCCATCATTAACCTTGCGATCGGACCTGCATAAGTAGAACCGAATCCAGCATTTTCAATTAAAATCCCGATAGCAATTTTAGGATTTTCTTTTGGAGCAAAACATACGAATACAGAGTGATCTTTTCCATGTGGATTTTGTGCTGTTCCTGTTTTTGCACAATAAGGAATACCTTCTATTTTTAAAGCTGCAGCAGTTCCGCCTTCCACCGCTTTTGCCATACCAGCAATTACAACATTGTAGATAGCTGTGTCTTTTATTTTTGTATAATGTTTTACTTTAAACTTATCTAAAATTGTATCGTTTGGATTTCCGTCTATTGCTTTTACAATATGTGGTGTATAATACCAGCCTTTGTTGGCAATAATTGCTACAAGGTTTGCATTTTGCAAAGGTGTAATTCCTAACTCATTTTGTCCAATTCCCAAAGAAATAACCGTACTGGCTTTCCAACTTCCTTGTCCGAAAACTTTATCGTAATAAGCAATACTTGGAACGTTTCCTCTTAATTCGTTTGCTAAATCGGAACCTGTTTTAGTTCCTAAACAAAAACTGGTAGCAATTTCACGCCAGTTGGCATAAGCTTTATAAGTGTTATGATATTTTTTGTCTTCAATTACACTTTTAAAAACATAAGAAAAATAAGAATTGCAAGAAGTTCCAATTGCTCCTTCTAAATCCATTGGTGAGCCATGTGGGTGGCATTTTGGTCGTCCACCCAAAGGAGGATAACCTCTTGCACAAGGATATCTTGTTTGAGCAGTTAGTACTCCTTCGTTCAACCCAATCAATGCCATTACTAATTTAAATGTTGAACCGGGAGGATAAGATGCCATTGTTGAACGATTGAACAATGGCTTACCGATTGAGTCTAAAGATAATTCTGCGAAATTTTTATTTCTTGCTCTTCCTACAAATAAATTGGGATCGTAAGTTGGACTTGTAACAATGGCTAAAATTTCTCCGGTAGATGGATCAATTGCAACTACGCTACCAATTTTATTTTGCATTAGCTGTTCTGCATATTCTTGTAAGTCGGCATCAATAGTAGTTATGAGAGGTTTTCCGGAAATGGCAGCTGTGTCATACAATCCGTTCATATAACTTCCCATATCACGGTTGTTTACATCCTTCATAATGATGTGCATTCCTTTTTTCCCGCGCAACACTTTCTCATAACTTTTTTCTATTCCACTAATTCCTAAATAATCTCCCTCTCTGTAGTAAGAATCTTTTTCAGTTGTTCGTTTGTCTGCCTCACCAATATATCCTAACATGTGTGCAGCAATTTTTTTAGGATATTTTCTGAGTGTACGCGATTGAACAAAAAATCCCGGGAAGCGATAAAGGACTTCTTGAAGTGATGCGTAATCTTTTGGTGAAAGTTGTTTTTCAAAAACAGATTCTTTGCGTGGAGAATTAGGAGCTTGAATCGCCTTCTTCATTTTTTTTAGAAATTGCTCTTTTGTAATTCCTAATAAACCACACAAATCCATTGTGTCAATATTTTTAACGTTTTTAGGAAGAACCATTAAGTCGTAAGCCGCTTCATTGTATACTAGCAATTTATTGTTTCTGTCATAAATATATCCTCTGATGGGAAATTCGGTAGTATAACGGAAAGCCTGATTCCGGGCATCCAGTTTATAGGTATCGTCCACTACCTGAATATAAAATAAACGTGAGATGTATATCAGTCCAACCAATACAAATACTCCGATAATAATAAATTTTCTGTCGGCCAGCTGGTTGTTCATTCTTGTTCTTTTTTACGTTGAAATAAGTACTGACTGATAACAACTAACAGCATTGTGAAAATGGAGCTGACAATAACTCTGAAGAAGGTGGAGAAAAATTCGCTGAAGCGGAAAATTTCGATGTAGAATAAAATCAGGTGATGAATCAATACCAAAATTCCCGCATAAGAAAGAAACCAGGGAATTCCTAAATATTGAATACTTGGTTGTGTTCCAAATTCATAACCATCGCGTGGAGAAAATAATTTTAAAACACCCGGACGGACATAAGCCATCATAACACAAGCTGCAGCATGCATTCCGGATGTATCATAAAACATATCAATTGTAATTCCTAGAAAAAAAGAAGAAACCAGCAATAACCATTTCGGAGTTTCAAAAGGCAATACTAAAATAAAAAGCACATATACAAAAGGATTTATAAATCGTCCGAGTTCAATATTTTTCACAACGAGTACTTGTACTAATACAAGTACAAAAAAGCGTATGATATTTCTAATGATGGTATTCGTCATTTTTTATTTATTTCCTGCCTCGGTTTTTTTCTCTAACTCTTCTTGTTCTGCTCTTAATTTATTGTCAACAATATAGACATGTGACAATTTTTTGAAATCGGTAGATAATTTTATTTTAACTGTATAAAAAGGTTTTGTAGATTCTCTGTAATAACTATCTACTGTTCCAATCAAAATATTTTCGGGAAACATTTTTGTGTATTGGCTTGTAACAACCGTATCGCCTTTAATTAAGCGGACGTGTGTTGGAATGTCATTTAAGGTTGCAAACTCAAAACTTTCTCCGTCCCAACTTAGCGGACCAAATGAGCCATCTTTTTTTAATTTCGAATTGATTATGGTATTACTGTGCAAAAGTGATTTTACCGTACAAAAATTTTCAGAAACATTTTCTACAATTCCAACAACACCAGAGCTGGAAGTTACACCCATTTTGTTTGTAATGCCTTGTTTGGAACCTTTATCCAGGGTTAAATAATTGTTTCTTCTGTTGGTAGAATTGTTAACAACAGTTGCATTGGTATACGTATACTTTTGTTTATATACAGTATCACTAACAAGGTATTCGCCATTCACCAGTTTAGAAAAAGAAAGTAAATCATGCGAGTGTAGTTCAGCATTTTCTTTTGCTAATCTTTCATTCTCCGTTTTTAAATAAAAATACTGTTGAATATTTTCAGAGGTGCTTAATACAGATGCTGAAACCTGATTGGAAGAATTTACAAAACTAGCGCGTTGAAATTTATTGTTTTGTACTAAAATATAAATGCAAAATGTTTCAAGAAACAGAAACAAAAAGAAAAAATAATTTTTTGTAATAAACTCAACGAGGTTGCGCATTTTTTGAATTTGAAAATTTGAAAATTTGAAAATGTACCAATGTTAATTTTCAAATTTTCAAATCGAGTAATTATCAAATTATTTTTTATTTCATCAAGAATGGGAATTTGGTAACGTTCTTCAACGCAATACCTGTCCCGCGTGCAACAGCTCTTAGTGGATCTTCGGCAATGTGAACTGGTAATTTTGTTTTTAACGAAATACGTTTATCTAATCCTCGCAACATAGAACCACCACCAGCTAAATAAATTCCTGTTCTGAAAATGTCGGCAGAAAGCTCCGGAGGTGTCATCTCCAATGCATTTAAAATTGCTTCTTCCACTTTTGAAATAGATTTGTCAAGTGCATGTGCAATTTCGACATACGAAACATAAATTTCTTTTGGAATACCAGTCATCAAATCTCTTCCGTGAACTGCATAATCTGGTGGAGGATTATCTATCTCTGTCATGGCAGCACCCACTTCAATTTTTACTCTTTCTGCAGAACGTTCACCAATTAAAATATTATGTTGTCTACGCATATACTCTTCAATGTTGGAAGTAAATTCATCACCTGCGATACGGATGGATTTATCACAAACAATTCCACCCAATGCGATAACGGCAATTTCACTTGTACCACCACCAATATCAATGATCATATTTCCCATCGGCTCTTCCACATCAATTCCAATTCCGATTGCCGCAGCCATTGGTTCATGAATCAAATAAACTTCTTTTCCGCCAGCATGTTCAGCACTATCACGTACGGCACGCTTCTCAACTTCCGTGATTCCTGAAGGAATACAAATTACCATTTTTAAAGATGGTTGAAATAATCTTCTTCCCGGATTGATCATTTTTATCATTCCGCGAATCATGTGTTCAGCAGCGTGGAAATCCGCAATTACTCCGTCTTTCAAAGGACGAATGGTTTTGATGTTCTCATGTGTTTTCCCATGCATTTGCATCGCCTGCTTTCCAACAGCAATTACTTTCCCACTCATACGATCGACTGCCACAATACTTGGTTCGTCAACCACCACTTTATCGTTATGAATAATAAGCGTGTTGGCTGTTCCTAAGTCAATCGCAATTTCTTGTGTTAAAAAATTAAATAAACCCATAGTTCAATTAGATAAAATTCTTTATAATATTTTTTCCTAGTTA
The DNA here is from genome assembly GCA_005772895.1 of Bacteroidota bacterium. Lineage (GTDB taxonomy): Bacteria > Bacteroidota > Bacteroidia > 2-12-FULL-35-15 > 2-12-FULL-35-15 > 2-12-FULL-35-15. The sequence continues at coordinate 24,841 of SXIH01000038.1, forward strand.
CCTAGTTACTTAATCACCTAGTTACTTTTTTAATGTTTAAAATGTCGTGTTCCTGTCATCACCATACTTACTCCGTTTGCATCACAATATGCAATTGAATCTTTATCCTTGATAGAACCGCCCGGTTGAATAACAGATGTAACTCCTGCTTTGTGTGCAATTTCAACGCAATCCGGGAACGGAAAAAATGCATCGGATGCCATCACTGAGCCTTTTAAATCGAAACCAAAATTGTTTGCTTTCACAATTGCTTGTTGTAGCGCATCTACACGAGATGTTTGTCCAACGCCACTTGCAAGCAATTGATTGTTTTTTGCAAGCACAATAGTATTTGATTTTGTGTGCTTCACAATTTTATTTGCAAATTCCAAATCACGCAACTCATCACTTGATGGTGATGTTTTGGTAACCGTTTGCATATTGGTGTTTGTTTCTGTTTTTAAATCTTTGTCTTGCTCAATTACTCCATTCAATAATGTGCGGAATGATTTTTTTGCAAGCTTCACATTTTTTTGCTGAAGAATAATTCTGTTTGGTTTTGATTTTAATAATTCAATTGCTTTTACATCATAAGCCGGAGCAATAATTACTTCGCAAAATAATTTATGAATTTCTTCTGCAGTAGCAATATCAATTTCTCTGTTGGTAATTAATACGCCACCAAATGCACTTGTTGGATCACCCGCCAATGCTGCAAGATAAGCATCAACTAATTTTGGACGAGAAGCAATTCCGCAAGCATTGTTGTGTTTTAAAATTGCGAATGTGGTATCCGTAAATTCTGAAATCAAACTTACTGCAGCATCTACATCCAATAAATTATTGTAGGATAATTCTTTTCCATTCCATTTAGTAAACATCTCATCAAGGTTGCCATAGAAAACGCCTTTCTGATGTGGGTTTTCGCCATAGCGTAAAACTTGTGCATCTTGAATACTTTGTTTGAATGCAACTGTGTTTTCTCCGTTGAAATAATTAAAGATGGCTGTATCGTAATGTGATGAAACATTAAAAGCACAAGTTGCAAGATGTCTTCTGTCGTTTAAAGTAGAGCTGCCTTTTTGAGAAACTAAAATATTATCGTGTAAATATGTGTATTCGTTTTTTGAAGAAACAATTACTACATCTTTGAAATTTTTTGCAGCAGCACGAATCAAAGAAATTCCTCCGATGTCGATTTTTTCAATTATTGCTTGCTCTGCAGCACCTGATTTAACAGTCTCTTCGAAAGGATACAAATCCACAATCACTAAATCGATTTCCGGAATTTCATATTCTTCTAACTGGTCGATGTCACTTTGTAGTTCTCTTCTGCTAAGGATTCCGCCAAAAATTTTGGGGTGCAATGTTTTTACTCTTCCGCCTAAAATGGAAGGATAAGATGTTAGTGATTCAACCGGAGTAACAGCAACACCAAGCTTTTCAATAAATTCTTGTGTGCCACCTGTACTGAATATTTTTACTCCTAAAGCATTTAGTTGATGAATAACAGGCTCTAAATTATCTTTGTAATACACCGAAATAAGTGCATTTTTTATCTTTTTCGTACCACTCATAACCGATGTTAATTTTGTATTGCAAAAGTATTAATTTTTATGCGCTTTGGAGTCTTATACGAACTTTGTTGATAAATGTTTTTTTTGTTAATAACGCCATTTTCAACGCTTTTCCGACTTCAAAATTTTTCCAAGTTTTCCCGCAATTTTTTTTGGTACATTTGTATTTCTTCAACCCATTTTTTGATGATCATTTTTGGTTTAATAAAAGAAAGTATTTCGTTTGCCATTAATTCGCTGGTGACAAATAAATTGAGAACGATTCTCTCGCTTTTGGGTATCACCATTGGTATTTTTGCCATTATAATAGTATTTACCATTGTTGATTCATTGGAACAAAATCTCCGCAAAAGTGTTCAAAGCCTTGGAGATGATGTGGTGTTTGTCCAAAAATGGCCATGGACTTTCGGTCCTGATTACCCTTGGTGGAAGTATATGAACCGTCCTGTTCCAGATTATCCTGAATTGAACAAAATCCTTGAAAAGTGCGATGGTGCGCAATCTGCAGCTTTTTTAATCAGTTCTCGGATAACAATTAAATACAAAAGCAATAGCATCGAAAGAGTAAATATTAATTGTGCTTCACATCAGTACGACAGAGTGAAAAATTTTGAAATCGCTGAAGGGCGTTATTTTACAGATATCGAATCAGCATCGGGTCGACCAGTTGCTGTGATTGGTGATGTGCTTGCCAAGGCTTTGTTTCCTCATCAAACCCCAATTGGTGAAATGGTGAAAATTAACGGAGCAAAAGTAATGGTGATAGGTGTTTTCAAGAAAGAAGGAGAAAGTATTTTAGGAGGAAGTGTAGATACAGAAGTGTTGGTTCCTATTAATTATGCCAGGACTTTGGTAGACATAAGGAATGAAGATTTGGACCCGCAAATTTTAGTAAGAGCCAAACCAGGTGTCAGTAATGATGATTTGATTGATGAGTTAACTGGGTTGATGCGTTCTATAAGAAAACTAAAGCCACGTTCGGACGATAATTTTGCCCTTAATCAAACCAGTTTAATTTCTAACCAATTCGACAGTTTGTTTGGAGTAGTAGGAGTTGTAGGTTGGGTAATCGGAGGTTTTTCAATTTTGGTGGGCGGTTTTGGAATTGCCAATATCATGTTTGTTTCTGTTAAGGAACGTACTAATATTATAGGAATTCAGAAGTCGCTAGGAGCTAAAAATTATTTTATCCTTTCTCAGTTTTTGTTTGAAGCTATATTTTTATCGTTGATAGGAGGAACGATTGGACTCTTGATTGTATTCCTACTGACTTTGGTGGCCGGAGATTCAATAGGAATGGAGATTGTATTAAGTAAATCAAATGTAATTTTGGGATTCACCATTTCTATATTAATAGGAGTAATTTCAGGATTTGTACCGGCATATGGAGCATCGCAGCTGGATCCTGTGGAGGCGATCAGGTCAAATTAGAGAATTGTAGAATTAGAGAAATAGAGAAGGAAGGTTGATATAGTAATGAAATAAGTCAATTTATAGGTAATAGTATATTTAATGAATAAGATTTGGTGAGTAGACAGATTAAAAATCTCCAATTCGCCAATTCTCCAAATCACCAATTGCTAATGCAAGCAACAGTAAAACGCCCAGTCCTAATCCGAATCATCTGTATTCTGGGATTTATCTGGATTGTATTCAGTTTTCCCTCGGTATTTTCACCATCTATCAAAAAGATGGGAGATTGGTACCCGGCTTTGTTTGGGTTGATTGTGGCATGTAGCTTTATATCCTATATAGGCGTGTGGCACATGAAAAAATGGGGTGTACAGCTCTTTGCCATCACGTTTTTTGTGAAGGAATCTGTACTTTTTGTTGTGAATGATTTGAACTACCTTGGAATCTTCTTTTCGGTCTTCTTTCTTATATCTATGTTGTTCTTTTACAAGAGAATGGACCTGAATTTATAGCCTAAAATCGACCTTAGTCGAAATTTTGGATATATAAGACATATTTTGAGTACCTTCGCCCCCAAATTCCCATTGAATGAAACAGAAGATTAAGTTTATAAATAAGGATAAAACCCAATTTTATAGTACCCTAAAAACTCGCGTTGACCAGTACTTTATTGATAACAACATCTCTCAACATTCCAATGTAAATATGGTTTTCAAAACCATTGTTATGCTTTCCTTGTATTTTGTTCCTGTAGCTCTTATATATTCTCAAATCTTACCATTGTGGGCTATGTGGATTTGTGCTGCTATAATGGGTTTTGGGCTTGCCGGAATAGGAATGAGTGTAATGCACGATGCTAACCACGATGCTTATTCTGCCAATCCTGTAATCAATAAATTAGTAGCTTTTTCGCTTACTTTAGTTGGTGGAAATAACCGTAACTGGCGCACCCAGCACAATGTTTTGCACCATACATACACAAATATTTATGAGCACGATCGTGACATAGATAATAAAGTGATTATGCGTTTTTCTCCTGTGGGAGAACATAAACCAATTCAACGTTTTCAAGTATTTTATGTGTTTTTCTTCTATTCTATTATGACACTTTATTGGACGACAGGAAAGGATTTGGTTCAATTTTTTGATTTTAATAATGATGGTAGCCATCGCGATAGTAAGGGTCAAAAATGGATTACTTTTTTAAAATTGATTTTCTGGAAAGCTGTCTATTTTACATATATGTTGGTTTTACCTGTACTGATTTTGAATATATCGTGGGTGCATGTATTAATTGGGTTTTTAACATTGCATGCTATTGCAGGCTTAATTTTGAGTATTGTTTTTCAGTTGGCGCATGTTGTTGAAGACGCTAAATTTCCTAAACCTGATGAAAAGGGAAATATAGAAAACGAATGGGCAATTCACCAAATGGAAACAACAGCCGATTTTTCAAGAGGAAGCTGGTTGATTACTTATTATGTTGGTGGCTTGAATTATCAAACAGAGCATCATTTATTCCCTCGAATTTGTCATGTTCATTATCCGAAAATTGCCCCTATAGTAGAAGCGACCGCAAAAGAATTTGGAGTTCCGTATATCTATAATGAAACTTTTGGAAAAGCATTCATATCTCACATGAAAATTATTTCCAAGTTAGGCAAAAACGATGTAACGTTTAGTGCTATTGCAAATAGTATGGGATAATTCAGTAGACAAATAAATCAGTCGACAATATACAAGTAAAAAATAAAGAAAAGGTCAAACATTTAAGTTTGACCTTTTTTATTTAAGCTATATTTTTTTAAATTTTGTCTACTGTCTACTGTCTGCCACTTCCGCTACTTCCTGCCCAGAGTTTTGTTTCACTAAGGGTTTGTTCAACGAAAGCATAATTAAAGTGGTAACCATACAACCTATAATAACAGATAAAAATGCTTTTCTTAAATAGCTGGTTTTTTCTTCTGCATTAATTGTTTTATCCGACATATACATTAAAAAATATCCGAAGAATAAAAGAAAGACACTTATTCCCAACATAATTGCTGCTCCAGGCCAGTGTTGAATTTTAAATAAAATACCCAAAGCAAATACAGTTAATCCACTTGCACCTAAAGTATTCATCAATGTTTTGCGTTCCGATTCTTCTCCTTTTAATTTTTTTCTTAAAAGCATTGGAATAAACACCAAGGCAAAAGTGCTGATACCTAAAACAATCATCACACCCGCACCTGGCCAATGTTGAAACTTAAATGTTATACCTAAATTAATTACCGAAGCAGAAATTGCTCCAATAACCCCTGCTACATTTTTTCCGGTATCGGATGCTTCACCGGGTTTGTATAATAAAAAGAAGGGTAAGTAAATGCTTAAAGCAAATCCTGCCATTGCCATAGCAATTCCTGCTCCCGGTAGATGATTGATTTTTGTTACTAGTGATGTGAACATTAGCAATGCTGCTATGAATCCCACAATGTTTATACTCTTTTTCATACGACTAAGTTTTAGAGGTTTATAACACTTATGGCGTCATAATGCAGAGGAAAGGAAAAAGATACAGGGGGATTTAAATTAATAGAAACAAGTATAATTGATTACCTTTAGTATGATGAAAAAAATTACACTCATATTTTTTATTTCTTTTATAAACAATATCATATTTTCTCAAAGCGATTACACTTTCAAGAAAATTATTGATTTGCCATTTGGTGGATATGCAACAAGTGTAAAACAATCGTCAGATGAAGGATATATTATTTGTGGGTCTTATTATGATAGTTTGGGATATCTAGCAGGAAATTTTCTCTTGAAATTATCAAAGGATGGATCTTCTCTCTGGTACAAGGAATTTCCACATCCATGGAATTTTGCTTTTCGAGATTTAACTATTGATTTAGCAGGTAATATATATGTGTCTGGCTCTGGCCCTGATACCACAGGAGGCACAGATATAAATTTAATAATTTTGAAAACAAACTCTTCAGGTACAATTTTGTGGAGCAAAAGCTATGGAGGCCTTGAAGTAGACCTTTCGTGGTCTGTTGATTTAACTTCGGATAATAACATTTTGGCTACTGGGTGGACAGAAAGCTATGAAAGCTCAGGTGCAGGAGCAACAGCATATACTATTAAAGTAGATCTTAATGGAAATTTGCTGTGGAATAAATTTTATGGAGATTCTACATTTAGTGCGAATTATTGTGTTAAAGAAGTTTATCCGAATAAATATGTAACTCTTGGTTCATCGGGTCCTTCAGGAGACTATGGAAGATTTAGTGTTTTTGATAATAATGGGAACATTTTAGTTTCAAAAAATATTTCATACTCAGACTGGTTATTTTTACCTACAGTTACTCGATATAATAATGGCGGATATCTAATTGCGGGTTCTGTTGGATCGTTTAGTGGTTTAGGTAGTCTTCGCCCATTTTTAATGGCATTAGATAGCAGTTATAATTTTTTATGGGCAAAAAAATATGTGACTCCAACAATTTCAGATGCGGAAGAATTTATTTCAATAAATAGAACTTCAGATGGCAATTATATTACTTCTTTTGAACCGGAAGGAGTAAATGGGACGCAAAAATCTTTTGGAATGATGAAATTGGATGATAGTGGAGCTATTATTTGGGGAAAATTATATGAGCAAAATTATTTTGCATATCCATACAGACTTATTGAGACAAAAGATTCTGGATATATAGAGGTTGGATTTATTCAAAAGCAAATTTCATTGGCTTATCAGCAGCCTTTTGTAATAAAATCAAATAACTTAGGAATAATAAACGGGTGTATTTCTGATACGTCTATTTCTAGTGTTATTCAAAATGTTGTTCCAATCATTACTCCGCATGTGAGTATTTCATCCAATTGTATTGTTAATAATATTTCAGTTAGTTATAGCAATTTAATTATGTTGGATTCTATTTATTGTGTTGATTCTGTCCCATCTACAAATGGAATGGAGCAGTACTTAATTAATAATGAAGTGTTTGTTTATCCTAATCCTGCATCATCAGGAACAACTTTTTCACTTTCAACTGAACTGAAAAAAGGGGTATTAAATATTTTTGATGTAACAGGTAAAAAAATTAGTAGTAAGGATTTTTCTGGACTAGAAGTGAGTTTTAATAGAAATCAATTATCAAACGGCATGTATTTTTATACTATTGATGCTGAAAATAAAATTATTGCAAAAGGGAAGCTGATATTTAAATAGAAATTTATTTTCACATTTAACTCCGTAGGAGTTTAATAGTAATAATAAAAATATTCTGACCAACAACCCAAGCTCCGTAGGAGCGACATTTCTCCCGACTCTATGTCGCTCCTACGGAGCTTTGTTAGGAATTGATTGCCTCTTTCTGCTATTACTATTTATCCCCTCCGGGGATTTTTGATTTGTGTTGGTCATTCAATCCAGTCAAACACATATTTATCATCGTATTCGATTTTATACGATTTTAGAAATTCAATATATTCTTCTTTGAATGACTTTTTCTTGTGATGATTTTCTTGATTATCTATATATGCTATTACTTTGTCTAATTGTGATTGAGAAACTGAGAAGGAGCCAAACCCTTCTTGCCACTGAAATTTTCCTGCGACAAATTTTTTTTCGTTTATCCATTTTGATGAACCAGCTTTGATGTCTCTCATTAAATCAGAAAGCAAACAATTAGGTTTAATGCTTAATAAAACGTGAAGATGGTCAGGCATTCCATTTATTGCATAAACTTTTTCTTTGTTGTTTGTTACAATACCACAGATGTATTTGTATAGTTCATCTTTAAATTTATTGTTGATAATGTTTTCTCTACCTTTTACTGCAAAAACGGCATGAATGTAGATTTGTGAATAAGTGTTTGCCATATAATTATACTCCTTTGAAGTTATAAATTTTATTTACTTCAAAAGTCGTTTCAACGTTTTATCTATATATTTTTCTGTAGGTAAGAGTGATTTTTGAATTCTCTTTGCGTAATGAATGGAATCAAGAATTTCTTTTTGTTTTTCTTCTACTAAAGATTTTTGTTCGGAAATAATTTCATTTGCCTTCTGTTTTTGTCTGTAACTTCTAAAAATGAATACTGCTAACACTGCTACTAATGCGAATCCTAGAATAAAATAATTTCGTTGCTGCTCCTTTTGTTTTAATTCTTCTTTTGCTATTGCATCTTTTTTAGCTTGTTCTGCTTTTGTTGCAGCTTCTTTTTTTTCAAAATTAAAATTCATTTCCTTTTGCACAAGTTGTTTTTGATTCTCTTCGCTGAAAAGTGAATCGCGCACTTTGATGTAATTTTTTAAATAATACAATGCCTTGAGGCGCATTTCTTCTTTGTTGAGCATTTTACCGCCAATGCTATCTGGCAAGCTAATATTAGATTTTTCGTAAAGAGTACTCAATCCTTCATAGCTTTCTTTTACAATATCCATTGCGCCAAGGCTATCAGAAATAGCAAGAGCTTTATATATGCTAGTATATGCTTCATTGTATTTTCCTAAAGAAGTTAACAGTGAACCAATATTAGTAAGCCGTCTTGCAACATTGTTTTTATTTCCTAAGTCCTCATCTATTTTCAACGCCTTTAAATAATAATCCAATGCTGTGTAATATCCATGCTGTATAGAATCTTTGCTTAGTCCAGCACCTTTTCTTGAATCAACCTGATCTTTGTAAGCACTTCCAATATTGCCCATACTTATGGCTTTGCCTTCACCGTTCTTTAATTTCTGGAACATTTTAAGTGCTTCGAAATAGTATTCCAGCGCTTTTGTGTAATCAGATTGTTTATGGTATACGCCTCCAATGTTGCCATAGTTGATTGCAATACTGTTTTTTCTGCCAATCTCTGTGTTTATTTTTAAAGCCTTAAAATAATAATCCAATGTTTTAGGATAGTCCTCCTGAGAAAAATAGATATTTCCTATATTGGTAAAACGGACAGCCATTCCTTTTTTATTTCCAATCTCCTCATCTATTTTTAATGCTTTTAGATAGTATTCTAAGGCTTGGGAGTAGTTGGCCTGGTCTTGATAAACATTTCCAATATAGCTATACGATATTGCCATCCCTTTTTTATTTCCTATTTCTTCACTTGCTTTTAATGCTTTTAAATAGTATTCCAACGCTTTTGCCGGATCTCCTTGTTCCCGATAAATATTGCCTAGGCTTTGACAGGAAGCAGTAACTCCCTTTTGTGCCGTTTTCAAAATAGTCAATGATTTTTCCGAAGTGCTTGAATTATTTTTAATAGAATTTAAAATGGCTGTGGCAAGTTCCAAGGATGCATTTCCATAGTACAAAGCCGAATCGGTTTTATAACACTTGTAATATTCCCAAGAGAGGTCATTAAGAAGTTCTATTTTGATTGTGTCTTCTCCTGAAATGTTACTGAAACTAGATTTATTTTTTTTGAGCTCTGATAAAAGTGAATCTTTCTTCGTAGACTGAGCATAAACAAATGTGCCGATTAGCAAATTTGCAGATAGACATATGAAAAGGAGAGTAATTTTGATTTTTTTCATTGGCTCGTTAACTAACCAAATATAATCTAAATATTAAAAAAAGCAAAAATTTTGATTAAGTAGGTGAATTACATTGCCACTGGTCTTAAGACAAGAATAGCATCATCTATAGTTTTAATGTTTTCAAATGTCAGGCTCAATTTTCCATTGTTCTCTTTCATTTTGCATACGCGTCCGTTGTGCTGAACAAATTTTAACACCTTAGTAAATGTTTCACTTTGATAATAAGGTGATTTTTGGTTTTGAAGAAAATAACCGACCATGCGATTGTTTTTTAAAATCAGTTTTTCAAAACCAATATCCATAGCCAGCCAACGTAAACGAATGGTGTGAATCAATTCCAATGCTTGTTCTGGAACAGGACCAAATCTATCTTTTAGTTGTGCTTCAAATTTTGTTAAAGACTCTTCATTGTTTGAATCATCGAGTTCTCTGTATAAATTCAATCGCTCCGTAATGTTGTTTACGTACTCATCTGGAATTAATATTTCCATATCGGTATCGATGACACAATCGGAAATGTACTGACTGTGTTGTTTCTGTGTATATTTTTGAGAACCTCCAACATTTGTATCACGTAACTCTTCGTGTTCCATCCGTAATTCCATAATGGCTTCATCCAAAATTTTCTGATACATCTCAAAACCAATTTCGTTTATGAAACCACTTTGCTCGCCACCCAATAAATTTCCTGCGCCACGAATATCCAAATCACGCATTGCAATACTGAATCCGCTTCCTAAATCTGAAAATTCTTCGATTGCTTTTAATCGTTTGCGTGCTTCTGCTGTTAATAATGAAACAGGAGTCGTCAATAAATAACAAAATGCTTTTTTGTTGGAACGACCAACGCGACCACGCATCTGATGCAAATCACTCAAACCAAACATGTGAGCTTGATTGATGATAATTGTATTAGCATTTGAAATATCTAATCCTGCTTCAATAATTGTTGTGGCAACCAAAACATCATATTCACCATCTACAAAATCCATCATCACTTGTTCTAATTTATCTCCTTCTAATTGTCCGTGACCAATTGCTACTTTTGCATCCGGACATAATCTCTGAATCATCCCAGCTACTTCCATTATATTTTGTACTCTGTTGTGTACAAAAAATACTTGTCCGCCACGGGAAATTTCAAACGAAACAGCATCACGGATAACTTCTTCATTAAATGTATGCAACTCTGTTTGTACAGGATAACGATTGGGTGGAGGTGTATTGATAACTGACAAATCTCTTGCACCCATCATTGAAAATTGCAAAGTGCGTGGAATAGGAGTAGCTGTCAATGTAAGCGTATCAACATTTGTTTTGATGGTTTTCAATTTATCTTTTACACCAACACCAAATTTTTGTTCTTCGTCAATAATAATCAATCCAAGGTCTTTAAACTTTACACCTTTCCCAACAATGCCATGAGTTCCGATTAAAATATCCACTTTCCCTTCAGCAACTTTTTCCAACGTTTCTTTTTGTTGCTTCGCAGAACGATAACGATTGATATAATCTACAGTACAAGGCAAATCTTTTAATCGTTCTTTAAATGTTTTGAAATGTTGCAAGGCAAGAATAGTAGTTGGAACTAAAATGGCAACTTGTTTACTATCGCAGACTGCTTTAAATGCAGCACGCACTGCTACTTCTGTTTTTCCAAATCCTACATCTCCGCAAACAAGTCTGTCCATTGGCCATTCACTCTCCATGTCTTTTTTGACATCGGCAGTGGATTTAATTTGATCTGGAGTATCTTCATAAATAAAAGATGCCTCCAACTCATTTTGTAAATAAGTGTCCGGACTAAATTGAAAACCTTTTAATGCTTTTCGTTTTGCGTAGAGTTGAATTAAATCGTAGGCAATCTCTTTTACTTTTTTCTTGGTTTTTTGTTTTAGTGTTGCCCAGGTATTTGTGCCGAGTTTATTTATTTTTGGTTCAGCACCTTCTTTGCCCGAATATTTTGCAATTCGATGTAAAGAATGAATGCTGATGTTTACAATATCGTAATCTTTGTAAACAAGCCGAATCGTTTCCTGCGTTTTACCATTCACTTCAATGGTTTCCAATCCTCCATAACGACCAACACCATAATCGATGTGCGTTATGTAATCTCCCGGATTTAATCCTTTGAGTTCTTTTAATGTAAGTGCTTCATTCTTTTTTGAAAAACTACTTTTCAAACGGAAGCGGTGGTAGCGGTCGAAAATCTGGTGATCGGTATAACAGGCAAGTTTTAAATCGTTATCGATAAATCCTTCATGAAATGGTGCCCAGCCTTCAATGAATGGAAGTGTGTTAGATTCTTTTTTTACTCCTTTCCCAATATCTTCAAATATTGCATAAAGTCGTTCTACCTGTTTGTGATTTTCCGCAAAGATGATATTCTCGTACCCGTTTTTTGTATTTGCATTTAAGTTGTCTAACAAAAAAGTAAAATTTTTATTAAAGCTTGGTTGCGGAGAAAAATTATAAGTAATGGTTTTAGTCGGAGCTAAAGAAAAATGATTCCCAAATTCAACAACAGGAAATCCTAAAACTTGTTTACTGAAAACATCTTTGTGAATGTATAATTCATCCGGAGGCAATTGTTCAATCACCGATTCCAGCTTATTGAAGCAGGTTTCAGCCAAATCAAATGCTTTTTCAATTCTGTCAAGCGTTAATTGAAAATGTTTGAACCAAATAACAGAAGTTTCAGGAATAAAGTCAAAAAATGTTTGCCGGCTTTCCTGCAATAATTTTGTTTGCACATTTGGAATGATGTTGCAAAAAGCAACTTTGTGTACCGACAATTGTGTTATTGGATCAAAGCTTCTGATGGAATCAACATCATTTCCTAAAAATTCAACACGATAAGGGTATTCATTAGAAAAAGAAAAAATATCAACTATTCCACCACGCACAGAAAACTGTCCAGGTTCCACAACATAATCAGCACGCTCAAATCCGTATTCATTTAAAACATCGATAATAAATTCAATAGAAATTTTTTCACCTTGTTTTAATGCTAAGGTGTTTTTAGTAAGATGAGTTTTTGTGACAACTTTTTCGGTTAGTGCTTCGGGATAAGTAACGATGCAAATATGTTTTTTACCAGTATTGATTTTATTCAATACTTCTGCCCGCAATAAAATATTGGCATTGTCAATTTCTTCATGTTCGTAGGGCATACGATACGATGCAGGAAAGAACAAAACATTTTGTTCGCCCAATAAATTTTCTAAGTCGTTGAAAAAATAAGCAGCTTCTTCTTTGTCGGCAAGAATAAATAAATTTGTTTTGTGAATGTGCTGATAAGCTGTAGCAGCAATGAAAGAAGCTCCCGAACCGATAACGTTTTTTAGCTGAACGCGCGTAGCATTCCCAGTCAATTCTTGTATTAGTGAAGAATTGTTAGTTGACTCTCCGTACTTCCGTAATATATCTTCCTTACTCACTTCATCGGTCAACCGACCGTATTATATAATGCTCAATTAGATCTCCCCACTTCGGTCGAGATGACAGTTGTGTTGTCATTTCGAGCGGAGTCGAGAAACTAAACTTTTTCAGCCAACGAATATTTTTTCATGTAATCACCGGCCAAATCAACCATATCAGCTGAACCTAAAAATAATGGTGTGCGCTGGTGCAATTCTTTCAGATCTAATTCCATAATGCGTTTGAAACCATCTGTTGCTTTTCCTCCAGCTTGTTCTAAAATAAATGCTAATGGATTGCACTCGTATAATAAACGTAATTTTCCTTTCGGAGATTTTGCTGTTGTTGGATAAATATAAACTCCGCCAGTAATTAAATTTCTGTGAATATCAGCAACACCTGAACCAATATAACGGGAAGAGTATGGGCGATTGGTTGCATCGTCTTCCTCCTGACAATATTTAATGTATTTTTTTACTCCTTCAGGGAAATGAACATAATTTCCTTCGTTGATAGAATATGTTTTTGCTTGTTTTGGAGTTTGCATGTTTGGATGCGACAAACAAAATTCTCCGATAGATGGATCTAATGTAAATCCGTTTACGCCTTTTCCTGTTGTGTAAACCATCATACAAGAAGAACCATAAATAACATATCCGGCAGCAATTTGTTCGGTTCCACGTTGCATAAAATCTTCTAATGTGCCCGGACCAGTCAATGAAGTTCTTCTATAAATGGAGAAAATGGTTCCAATAGAAACATTCACATCAATATTAGAAGAACCATCCAAAGGATCCATTGCCACAACATATTTGGCATTTTTAGAAACTTCGTTATCTATAATAATAATGTCTTCGTTTTCTTCAGAAGCAATAGCACAACATTCTCCACCCACACTTAAAGCAGCAATAAACTGCTCATTGGCAAAAACGTCCAATTTCTTCACATTTTCACCCTGAACATTGATTTCGCCTGCATCCCCTAAAATATCAGCCAATCCGGCCTTTGTAACCTCACGATTTACGATTTTTGATGCTATGGCAATATCTCTCAAAAGCCTTGATAATTCGCCTTTTGCGTAGGGAAAATCAGCTTGTTTTTCAATAATAAATTGTCCTAACGTTTTAACTCTGCTCATAGTTTGTTTATTTTGAATTTACACAAATATCGCAATAATTTTGGATGATAAAAACCAAAGAATTAAATAACTTTGTGACCATGAATATTAGCATTAGAAAAGGACTGAAAGATGACCTGCCACAAGTATTGGGACTGATTAAGGAACTTGCAGCCTATGAAAAAGCACCCTTGGAAGTAGCAGTAACAATAGCTGAAATGGAAAGAGACGGTTTTGGAGAAAACCCAGTTTTCAGATTTTTTGTTGCTGAAGACGGAGAAAAGATAGTTGGGATTTCGCTTTATTACATCAAATATTCGACCTGGAAAGGTAAATGTGTATTTTTAGAAGATATAATTGTAACGGAATCTTATCGTAAACACGGAATAGGAAAAAAACTCTTCGATCCTGTTGTGAAAGTTGCTAAGGCAATGAATGCAAGAAGAATGGAATGGCAAGTTTTAGAGTGGAATGAACCAGCTATTAAATTTTACGAGAAATTAGATTCGCATTTTGATTCCGAGTGGGTAAATTGTAAGTTGAGTGGAGAGCAGATTCAGAATTACTTTAAGTAGACAATTCAATGTCAGTCAGTTCGAGCGGAGTCGAGAACAAGTGACAAAGAAGTAGAATAGAAAGTAGAATTTATAATCAGTAGACAATAGACAAGAAAAAACAAAAAGAAGGAAAAAGTAGACAAGGAAAATTTATAAAGAACAATTTGTCTACTTATTTTTTTGTCTATTGTCTACTAATTGAAAAGCATTAAAATAAGGTTAATCACAAAATGAAGGTTTTTAAATTCGGTGGTGCATCAGTAAAAGATGCAAAAGCTGTAAAAAATGTAGCGGAAATTTTAAAGTTATTCCCAAAAGAAAATATTTTGGTGGTGATTTCTGCTATGGGAAAAGTTACCAATGCTTTAGAGCGTTTAACCGATGCAATTTTTTATCCTGCAAAAAATGTCGCTAATGGAAAAGAAGATGCTTCAAAAGTATTAGCTGAAATAAAAAAATATCACTTTGATATTATCGGAGAATTATTTCCTTCTAAAAATCATCCGATTTATAATGAAATCAGTAATACTTTTGTGGAGCTGGATTGGGCTGTTGATGATACACCAACAGAAAATTACAATTATGAGTACGATAAGATTGTAAGCATGGGCGAAATTATTTCTACAAAAATTGTTCATGCTTATTTAAAAGAAGTGGGGTTAAACAGTCAGTGGAAAGATGTGCGTGATTTTATTCAAACAGATAATACTTATAGAGAAGGAAAAGTAGATTGGGAATTAACTCAATCTTTAGTCGATCAACATTTAGTTTCAGAAATAAAAAACGGAGCAATAATAGTCACGCAAGGATTTATTGGTGGCACTTCTGAAAATTTCACTACAACATTGGGAAGAGAAGGCTCGGATTATACTGCAGCGATATTGGCTTATACAACCAATGCAGAAAGTGTAACGATTTGGAAAGATGTTCCGGGCGTATTGAATGCCGACCCGAAGTGGTTTGATGAAACAAAAAAGTTAGAACAGATTTCTTACCAGGATGCAATTGAGTTGGCTTATTACGGAGCTACGGTAATTCACCCTAAAACAATTAAACCATTACAGAATAAAAAAATTCCACTTTTAGTAAAATCATTTTTGAATCCTTCTGAAAAAGGAACCATCATTAATGAAATACAATCACCTCTTCCTATTCCTTGTTTTATTTTTAAAGTGAATCAAGTGTTGATTTCTATTTCTCCAAAAGATTTTTCATTTATTGCGGAAGAAAATTTCAGTAACATTTTTAATTTATTTGCAGAAAAACAAGTGAAAGTAAATGTGATGCAAAATTCTGCCATCAGCTTTTCGGTGAGTGTGGATGCTGATGAGCGTAAACTTCCTGATTTAATCAAAACACTTCAAAAACAATATCGCGTATTGTATAACGATAATCTGGAATTAATTACTATCCGTTACTACGACCAAGCAACAATTGATAGAGTTACAATTGATAAAAAAGTGTTATTGGAAGTGAAGAGTAGGTATACTGTGCAGTTGGTGGTGAAGCCGTTATAGCGCTAAAATTTTCTCAGCCAACACCCTTGCAATCTTCTCATTACTCTCATGAGTCCAGCCAGCAATGTGTGGAGATAAAACGACTCTGTCAGATTGAATCAAATATTGAAATGCTTCCGGAAGTTGATTTGTATCTAATGCTTCAAACGAAACCATTTCGTATTCCAATACATCCAAACAAACACCTGATACTTTTCCGATTTTTAGATTTTTAACTAAGTCGGAAGTGTTTAAACATTTTCCTCTAGCTGTATTGATGATGTAAATGTTTTTTGAAAATTTATTGATGAACGCATCGTTGACTAAATGATTTGTTTCATCCGTAAGTGGAGTATGCAAACTTAATACATCTGCATTTTTGAAAATATCTTCAAGTGAAGATTCTTTTATAAAATCAGTTCCGTAGTTCTTTTTATATTTATCGTAAACCAATACATTCACTCCAAACCCTTTTAAACGTTCTGCGAAAGCGCTTCCCATATTTCCGTAACCGATAATTCCAACAGTCTTTCCCATTAATTCAACTCCACGGTTGCCTTCACGGATCCATTTTCCTTCGCGCACTTCTTTATTCGCTCTGAATAAATTATTAAACAATCCTAATAACATTCCAATTGCTTGTTCTGCAACAGCATCCTTGTTCCCTTCAGGTGCGTGCAGACATTTTATTCCTTTACTTTCCGCATAAGCTACATCTATATTTTCCATTCCCGCTCCGGCACGGGCAATAAATTTCAGCTTCGCTGCTTTATCTATAATTTCTTTGGTGATCTTTATTTTGCTGCGGATAACAACTCCGTCATACAAATGGATATTGTTTTCAATTTCCTCTTTCGTCCAAGAATAATTTAAGTCACAAGTATGTCCCGCTTTGATAAGCGTTTCGTGCAACAAAGAATGATTGGAGTCGATAAAAAGAATTTTCATCACAATTGATTTTCGAGAATCAAATGTAAAAAAAAACAGGGACCTGAGCCCCTGTTTCTTAAAGATAAAAATTGAATGTTATTTTTGAATCACTACTTGTTTTGTAATAACAGTAGTTTCAGTTTCTAATTTGCAAGAGTAAACTCCTGAAGCTAAACTGTTGATATCAATTGTTGTAGTAAATGCTCCTGCCGAAACTGTATTGTCGGCAATTAACATTACTTGTTGCCCTAATGAATTAAACAATGATAATTTAATTTTTTCAGACGCATTGAAGATGTAATTCATTGTCAAGCTAGTGTTAGCAGGATTCGGGAAAGTAACGAATGCATCTGAAGCATTATTTTCTGTAATTCCTACGCTTCCGGCAACGTTAATTGTTCCTGCATAAGGCATTTTATTATATGCAGTTGCAACAACATCAATTGTTCCAGGTGTAGCAGATGGAATGGTAATAGTAGCAGAAGTTCCATTAGAAATTCCTGTTCCTAAAATTACACCCGCTTTTGATAAACAAATAAGTGCGTCAACAGTATTATTGCTTACAATAACAGATGTTGTTCCGGCAGATATTGAACCTGTGTGACTTGTTACCATTGGTTGTGGAGTGTCTGTAAATACCATTACAGAAGGATCGCCAAATAAATTCCAAGTATCAGTCATTTCATCACCACCGGTTCCATAAGCGTCATTCATTTGCATACAACCATTCATTGACAATCCGCCAAATGTACGTTTGATATTTCCGGCAGCACTTTCTACCAAAATATTCACCATTGCATCTTGTCCTTCCATTGGAGGATTCCAGCTTTGATTAATAGTAGCCATTAATGTTGCTAATGCACCTTCAGGAGCAGCAGGTGTTCCTGCACGTAACCAGCCTTCAGCAAAACAAGTAGCATTAGGAACAAAATTTCCGTTTACGCAAGCAACCGACCAAATAAAAGGATGTGCTGTTGTGTTACTAAGTGTAGTAATGTTTGTAGCAGAATATCCAGAAGTAACGAAAGCAAAATCACTACCATGTCCGGTATAAGTAATAATACCAACTCCGGCATCAACTTGTGAGCCAATGCTGGCTGCAGATGGATTTCCTGCGCCATCAATTCCACCTTGAGAACCATCAAAATTTTCGCTGTAGTTGTTGTAAGTATAAGCCATTAATTGAGTGCGTAATCCACGTTGGTGTTCAAAATCCATTTCACCATCATCACCCGGACCTTGGTCTGAAGCAATAGCAATTCCTTTTTTATACCATGTAGCACCAGCTTGTGGTGTTTGTTCGTAGTTTACTGTGCGATTCACCATAATCTGTACATGTGTATTAGTAGTTGCAGAAAAACGACCAACAAATAATTCAGGGTATGAATCTGTTCCGCTGATATAACCATAACTGTTATCAGAATCTCCATATACTGTTACAGGAGAAGGAATCTGAGCAGCATCTCCAACTAATAAAACATACTTTAAAGTAGGATTAGCTACCATATAATTTGTAATGTAAGTTTTGATTGCAGCAGCAGTAGTTCCGGCAACTGATTTAAGAACCAATTCTGTTTTTATTCCTTTTTTATTTTTCCAGGTAACAAATGGTGCCATATCCGGAGCAAATGAATCGAAACAAATAATAAGCATACATCCATTTTCAGAAACAGGAACGTACATCATACCTTTGTTAGGTGCTTCATAATTTATAAATTGTCTTTTATAGATCGCTTCAAATTCATTGTCAACAATTTTTTCAGAAGTGATTCTTTCAAATGCGTTTTCTCCGCCCATTACATTTTGAACACTTACCGAAACAACAATATCCGTGTAAACGCGCAATACTTTTGTGATAGGATTATATTGAAATGGACAAACACTGATCGTTTGTGCTCTGTGATCTCTCAATATATATGGAGTATTTAATTTGGCAATGTCAGCAGGATAAAAATTACTTTGTCCGTACATTGTACCATAAGTATAAGCAACATTAGCCGGGTCGATATTTCTTTTCAGGTTTCCTTTTGAAGGAGCAATATCAATTCCTGTTAAATCATAATAATTGCTTGATACAATATTGATCTGCATTTTCGCAAAATCAGGAATGATTAAGGAAGTAGTTAACTTTTCCATATCAGGAGCACCTTCAATTAAAAGGGCAGTTCCTTTATCAAGCGACACAATTTGTGAAACACCTGCAGGAGTTGTTACATTTTTAAAGATGGGGCTACCGGGTTTGAATTGAATTGTAGTAATACCATTGTCGGTATTTACTAAATTAATTTTGGTAGAAGTTTCTGCTATTGCTACAGATGTTGCAATAATCAAAGAAAAGAGGGTAATGATTTTTTTCATTGGCCTTTAGATTAGTTTAGAGGATAACTAAATTATACTAAAGAAAACGGAAAAGCAAACAAAAAGGGAGAATAATTTAGGTTTCGGGACTGGTATTTACATCAAAACATGCCCCAGGAGTAAGGAAGCAACGCTAAAGTAGATAATTAAGCCTGTGATATCTACCAGGGTTGCAACAAATGGAGCAGAGGACACCGCAGGATCGAACCCGAATCGTTTTAAAATCAATGGAAATAAGGAACCTATAATATTACCCCAAAGCACAACACCTACTAGTGATGTTCCAACGGTAAGAGCTATTTCCATCCAATGCGGACCATATATTGTAGTGAATTGAGACCAAACTGCTACTCTTAAAAATCCAATTAATCCTAATATTAACCCTAAAATCAATCCTACTTTTATTTCCCTTTGGATGATTGCCCACCAATTGCGAATGGTAATTTCACCCAATGCCAGTGAACGAATTACTAAAGTAGATGCCTGAGAACCGGTATTTCCCCCGCTGGAAATAATTAATGGAACAAACAACGAAAGGATAACCACTTTTGCAATTTCATTTTCGAAAAAGCCCATTGCAGTTGCAGTTAATGTTTCTCCTAAAAATAAAATCACCAACCAACCTGCACGTTTTTTTAATATTTCTGAAATAGAAACATTCATATAAGGCTCGTCAAACGCTTCCATACCGGCCATTTTCTGAACATCTTCTGTTTCTTCTTCTCTTCTTACATCTACGATATCATC
The DNA here is from genome assembly GCA_005772895.1 of Bacteroidota bacterium. Taxonomy (GTDB): domain Bacteria; phylum Bacteroidota; class Bacteroidia; order 2-12-FULL-35-15; family 2-12-FULL-35-15; genus 2-12-FULL-35-15. The sequence goes on from SXIH01000038.1 coordinate 44,966, forward strand.
AATGGTAATTCTTCCAACCAAACGGCCAAGTGCATCAACAACCGGTAATACAACTAAATTGTATTTATCCATTAAGTTGGCAACTTCTTCTTTATCAGTATTTGTTTTTACAGATATAACTTTTGGATCGTAGATATCAGCTACCTTAGAACGTGTAGGTGAAACAATCAATTTTTTTAATGGAAGTAAGCCCACTAATTTTTCGTCATCATCCACCACATAAATTGCGTAAATGTTTTCGATATTATCTGCTTGTGCGCGAATTTCACGGACACATTCAATAGCATTACTAGTAACATGAACACGAACTAATTCGGTAGCCATCAAACCACCGGCCGTATGCTCATCGTAATTTAAAAGTTCAACAATGTCGCTGGCTTGTTCACTGTCTTCCATGTGCGACAATACTTCATCCTGAACTTCATCAGGCAATTCAGCGATAACGTCAGCCGCATCATCCGAATCCATATTATCAATATGTTCGGCAATTTCTTTTGAGGTAAGTGAGGCAAGAAAATCTTCACGCACATCTTCATCCAATTCTACTAAAACATCGGCAGCAATTTGTTCGTCCAATTGAGAATAAACATATTTAGCTTCTTCTGTTTGAAGTTCGTTGAAGATAACAGCAATGTCAGGCGGATAAAGTTCTTTGAATTGCTCAACGACAAATGCTCCGTTACGGGCACTGATGGCTGTACGGAGTTTTTGTAAAAAGTCGTCTGTTAATTCAAATTGCACCTGATAGAGCGTTTTAAGGTTTTCGCGTGCAAAGGTAAGATTTATCCTTATTGGAGCATAGGTTTAACGTAAATTTAAACGTCCACCATATTTGTAAGATTTACAAAGTCGGCAACCGATAATTCTTCTGCTCTTTGAGTAAGATATTTATGGTCTAAAAATTCGGGTTTTAATTTGAATGCTTTGATAGAATTCCGTAATGTTTTTCTGCGCTGATTAAATCCGGCTTTCACAACTTGTTTGAACAATTTTTCATTGCAATCCAATTGTTGAACTGTGTTGCGTGTTAAACGAATAACTGCAGACTGAACTTTTGGAGGAGGATTAAATACATTTGCATCAACTGGAAATAAATATTCGATATCATAAAATGCCTGAAGTAAAACGCTGGTAATTCCGTAAGTTTTATTTCTGGGTTTGGAAGCGATGCGTTCTGCTACTTCTTTTTGAAACATCCCCACAACTTCCGGAACTTGATTTTTATGGTCTAGGACTTTAAATAAAATTTCTGTGGAGATATTGTAAGGAAAATTTCCAATCACAGCAAAAGATTCCTTGTTGAATAAACTATCGAAATCTAATTTTAAAAAATCACCTTCAATAATTTTGTTTTCAAGACTTGGAAAGTTTTGTTTTAAGTATGCGATGGATTCTCTGTCGATATCAATGATGTAAGTTTCGTATGCCGTTTCCTGAATAAGATATTTTGTAAGCACGCCCATTCCCGGACCAACTTCAATTACCTTTTTATATTGAGAAGAATGTTTTAAGCTTTTTACAATATTAAGAGCGATGGTTTCATCTTTCAAAAAATGTTGCCCTAAATGTTTCTTTGCTCTAACTTGATCCGACATACAATTATATTACTTCTAATAATGTTCTGAACGCAACAAATTTGTCTGCGTATTTATCTGCAACATCTTTTTGCAAACGTGGTGCATGCAATCGTTGATATTCTTTCAAGTCTTCTATGTTTTTGCAAGTGTATTGAAAAGAGTAGGTGATACCTTGTTCTTCTTCTACCAATACTTTACATAATTTATTTTCAATAAAAAAACCTGTTGCCATAACATCCGGAATGTGTTTTGTTTTCATCCAGTGCAACCACTCATCGTGTACATCTTTATCGATGTTTACTGTTACGTTGTAAATTATCATACCTACGAATTACGAATTTTTGCGAATTACGAACCTGCCTGCCGCAGGCAAGTCTGTGTTTTTTTATAATTCGACTTTTTAATTAATACTATCCCCTCTTAATCTTCTGAAACGCTTTCTTGCTTCTACCACATATAAGCTATCAGGATATTTTTCCAATAATTGTTGATAGAGTTCCTTTGCTTTCTCAATATTTTTAAATTGATTCTCGTTTATGTCGGCTAGCTTAAACATTGCATCATCCCCTAAAATATCCTCTCCGTAATTTTTTAAAATTTCTTCATAATAAATAACAGCTTGATTGTAATTTAATTTCTTCAAGGCTATTTGAGCTCTTTTGAAAATAATATCATCAGCTAGAGCATGATTGGGATAAGTATTGTTTAAAGAGTCGAGCAGAGAAATTGCAGTTTCATCCATATTTCTAAAAGAGAACAATTCGGCTAAGGCAAACAATTCTAACGGAGCTTCATTTGTATCAATGGCTAATGCATCACTAATTGTTAAGGATAGTTGTAATGCATCATTCGCAATTAATTTTGATGTAGCACCTTTCAACACGTCCAATTGTGTTTGTGCCCAACCAAAATCTCCTGTATAATAAGATATTCTTGCAACTCTGAATTTTGCTTCCTGTCCGATTGGCTCATGCTTAAACAATTTTTCAACTTGTGAATAACGTAATGATGCTTCCCAGATATCGCCAGTCATTAATAATACATCAGCCAATTCCAATTTACATTCAGCTTGAGTAGTTAATGCCAACTGTGGCATATTAATCGCTTCTTCTAAAAGTACTTTTGCTTCTTCAGTTTTATCCAAATAAAAAGCCTGAAGATGTGCAAGATTTTTTAAGAGTGGAACTGTGCCTGGAGATTTTCCTAATTCAGTAATTGTAGCAGTGTAATTTTTTTCTAATTCAGTCAAATCAAACGGAGTGTAATTCCCTTTTGAAACTACTTTTTGATAATACACATTTAATAATTCGATACGGGCATTGGTGTAATAATAAACATCCGGACCTTTTGCAATTATATAGTTGTAGGCTTTAATAGCAACATCATAAGCTTCGTTTTGTGCAAATAACTGAGCCAAGCCCATCACACGATTCCCTTCTTCTTTTTTTCTTTTATCTAAAGCTTTAGATTGAACAAAAGCGCCTTCCCAATCTTTCTGCTGAATTTGCATCCAAATTAATAGTTCTGATAAAATTGTTTTGTCGGGATTTTTAGAAATACGTTTTAATAATTCAGTCTTTAATAATTCATTTTGTTTTTGATCTGCCTCATTTCCAAAACTGGTTTGCAAAGCATTTTGTACACTTTGAATATAGGAGTCTTGTGTTTCTAAAACATCCAGATATTCATTGATCATTGCAGTTTTTTCTCCTAGTGTATTATAAACATCTGCTAATTCAAAACTGAAAGGATAATTGTTTTGAGAAATTCTTCTGCCTTTTAAATAAGTAGCAACAGCAAAGTTGTGTTGGCGAAGTGCAATAAAAGCATTGGCAACAGCAAATACTTGCTCGTCATATTTTATGGCTTTTACAGCCGACTCCCAGGTTGACTTTGCTTTTTCAACATCATCGGCTCTGAAATAAACATTTCCTAAATCAACAATATAGTTTGGTGCATCCGGATTTTGTTTGACTTGTTTTTTTACAATTTTTTCTGCCTTCTTAAAATCTTTGGTTTCTAAAAGACAATTTAGATAAGGAAGATAAAAAACCTGCGGTGATTTTTTGTTGTAAAGTTTTTCGTAATAATCCAATGCTTTATCAAATTCTTTGTTCTGATAAAATTGCAAAGCGAGTTGCTCATCTGTTCCGGGTTGGGCAAATGTGTGAATCTGTATAAATACAAATACGAAAAATAATATGTGTTTAAGGTTTTTCAATCTAAAATCTAACGTCTAAAATCCAATATCATTGTTTGTAACCGATTATTTCAAGAACAACCGCTTTCGCCTCAATATCTGTTCCGTTCTGTAAAGTTACTAAACTTCCTTCTCTTAAATGCTCTCCAAATCCAACCGGGGCATAAAGTACTGCATTCAAAACAGCCGTTTCACCTTGTTCTATTGGCTTTTTGTAGAGTTCAATCTGGCATTCGGTAGAGTAGCTTTTGGCTCCTTTTACATAGGCTTGGGGACGATAAATACCCATTAATTCGTATTTGCTCAGATTTTCAACCAGCAATTTAACTATGAGGTATTTTTTGTGGTAAATCATTATAGAAGCAAGATGTTAGAATTAAGATCCAAGAAGCAGGATTGTTTAGAATAGATACTTTATCTTGTCTCTTGATTCTAACATCTTGCTTCTATAAATGCTTTAGCATTGCCTTCTCCACTTCTTCGCTGTCCCACTTTTTATCGATATCAGGCATAGACATAATTTTTTGCATGATGACTTCCTGCCTTTGTCCTTCTTTTAATGCTGTGGAATATCGGATGTGCGGACTATATGTCACCATTGAATAAAGTGGAATCCATTTGTCGGGATGTTTGCTGCTGAAGTTGGCTTCAATTTTCTTTTGTAGTAAAAATTTCGGGTCGGCTGTTTTGTCACGCATCTCAATAAAGTTGGCGATTGCTAAATCGGCAATTGCATCACCATCGGGTTTGCGTAATGTTTCGTATTCAGGAAATATTTTTGTCCAATCTTCTTTGTGTTTATCAATTAATTGATTTAACACAACACAATCTTCAAAACCGCAATTCATTCCTTGTCCGAAGAACGGAACGATAGCATGAGCGGCATCTCCTATGAGTCCCACTTTGTTGTCGAATGTCCAAGGGAAACATTTTACGGTTACCAATGATGAAACAGGATTGTTCATATAATCGTCTAGCAATGTCGGCATCAATGGAACAGCATCCGGAAATTCTTCTTCAAAAAATTTCTTCACTTGTTCTTTTGTTTTGATGGCTGCAAAGGATTTTTCTCCTTCGAATGGAAAAAATAAGGTGCAGGTAAAATTGCCATCCAGGTTCGGCAAAGCTATCATCATAAAACTTCCGCGTGGCCAGATGTGCAATGCATTTTTTTCTAATAAAAATTCTCCATTTGGTCCGGGTGGAATAATTAATTCTTTGTACCCTGCCGAAATATAATGTTGATTGTATTCGAAACGGTCGCTGGTTAATTGCATGTTTAAACGTGATGCAGCAAATGCTCCGTCAGAGCCAAACAATAAATCACTTTTAGAAGAACTTGTTTTTTTAGTTTCATCATTTTCAAAATGTGCTTCTAAACTTTTTCTATCAATTGTTGTACAGCGTTCGTTGAAATGAATTTTTACATTTGGCTGTTGCTCTGCTAAATCCATCAAACGCATATTTATTTCTCCCCGTGAAACAGAATAAATGGCTTGATTGTCTTTTCCATAAGGTTGATAAGCTGTTGAGCCGTCTTTATGATGTATTGCTCTTCCGTACATTGGAATTGCAATTTTTTTAATTTCATCGGCAATACCAACCCCTTCTAATCCTTTCCAACCTCTGTCGCTCAATGCAAGATTGATAGATTTTCCAGCTGAAATATTTGCAGTCCGCATATCAGGTCTGCGTTCAAACATATTTATTTTATAGCCACGCTTTGCTAAATAAATGGATAGCAATGATCCAACTAATCCCGCTCCGATAATATTTACACTTTTACTCATATATCTTTTTTATTTCAAATAAATACTTTTGTTTCAGATATCACAATGACAAAAATCACTTCTTCATATATATGTCATTCAAACCCTGTTTCTCTTTTATTTTTGCAATGCCTTGTGCCATTCTTTTTTCTCTTGTTGCATCTTGTTTTGCTCCGTTAATCCATTGCACATAGTCTTTTCTTCTGGAGTAACTCATCTCTTCAAAATTGTGAAGGATTTTATTTTTTTCTAAAAGTTTTTTAAAATCAGGTGGGATGACAACTGTTTTGTCTTTCGCTTCAGTAATTTTCAAACCCTTTTCATTATTGATAACTGCTTCTGTAATATACTCGATCAATAATTTTTCATCAATTTGTTTTACGTCTGTATATTTTATGTGACGATTATGCAAATTGCCTTCATTCATTTGCAATACTTTTTTCTTGTCCTTTAACAATGCGCCTTGCCAAAAAGTAAAAGTGCAGTGTTTTTTAAAATACCAGAATCCGCAAACCATACCATCTTTGTAGTAATTCGGACCCCATTTCCAATCTTCAATAATTGCAGGCTCTGCCTTGAAAATAATAGCACGCAATTTTTTGCAAATAGCTTGAGCAAATGGTTCAGCACTTGCAATGCCTTCATCAATCAATTGCTTGGCATCAGGATTATGTTTTGGTTTTTTTGCCATTTCTTTCCTTATCGACCTTTTGATTTTTGACTTTTTTCTCTTTTAACTTTTTTTATTGGTAACCCTTTTTCAAAATAATCTTTTTCTATTCTAAGCACACTTGCAACGGCACGTTTTTCTCTTGTTTCTTTTCTTTTCGATTCGTTGATGTACTTTACATAATTTCTTTTGTGTGAAGGAGAATAAGCTTCGAACATTTTTTCTGCTTCCGGACTCGCTTCAAAAGCTTCTTTTAATTCTTCAGGAACTTTTAATTCTGCAAAATCTTCTTCTAAAATAATTTCAATTGTATCACCTGCTCCTTTTCTGATTGCTTTTCTGATTTGATTTTTTATTGGCATACAATGTTCTCCAGTTCCCATCGGCATAAGCGATGTGTCATCAAATGGAAATCTATCAATTGTTCCTTTTACTCTTACGTGTCCTGCTCTTCCAAAAACTTTTCTAACATCAATGGGTGTTATAACAATTACCCATGAACCCAGTTTCTGCATTTGCACTTTGAATTTTTGTTTCGCTATTTTGCTCGCAGATTTCACGGATTTTCGCAGATTTTTTTTAAAAAATTTATAAAGCACTCTTCAGTATCTCTCCGAATCTATATACATCTTCAAAAGAATTATACAATGGAACGGGTGCACAGCGAATCACATTTGGTTCCCGCCAGTCAGAAATAATTCCCGCTTCCGTTAATTTGTTGAACAATTCTTTTCCTCTTCCGTGAGCAACAATTGAAAGTTGACATCCTCTTTGTTTTTTATCTCTTGGAGTAATAATTTCTAATTTTTTATCCAAGGATTTATTGATTTCATCAATAATAAATTCTAAATAACCCGTTAGTTTTTCTGCCTTAGCAACCAAAGCATCCATACCTACTTCGTTAAAAATATCTACTGAAGCTTTGTGAGCGGCCATGGATAAAACGGGAGCATTGCTCATTTGCCAAGCTTCTGCAGTTGGCATTGGTACAAATCCTTTTTCCATTTTAAAACGTGTGTTCTTATCGTGTCCCCACCAACCTGCAAAACGAATAATTTCCGGTTTGTTCAAATGACGTTCGTGAATATAAACTCCTGCAACTCCACCCGGACCAGAATTTAAATATTTATAACTACACCAACATGCGAAGTCTACATTCCAATTGTGTAATTCTAATTTTAAATTTCCTGCAGCATGTGCCAAATCAAAACCAACCAATGCTCCGATTTTATGTCCGGCCTCCGTAATGCCCTTCATGTCGAACACTTGTCCGTTATAATAATTCACTCCACCAATCATAATGGTTGCAATCGAATCTTTGTTTTTTTCAATAGCAGCTAAAATATCTTCGTGACGGATGCATATTTCTCCTTCACGTGGAGCAACTTCTATAATAGCATCATCAGGATTTAATCCATGAAATTTTACTTGTGATTCCAATGCATATTGATCGGATGGAAAAGCTTTTGCTTCACACAAAATTTTGTAACGAGTTTTGGTGGGGCGATAAAAACTCACTAATAACATGTGTAAGTTCACTGTCAGTTGATTCATTACAACAACCTCTTCGGGTTTTGCACCAACAATTTTTGCAACAGGTTCAGCAAATTGTTCGTGATAGGGCATCCAGGGTTTACGCGAATGAAAATGACCTTCCACACCAAAAGTTGCCCAATCTTCCAATTCGTTCAAAACATAATCTTGTGTTGCTTTCGGTTGTAATCCCAATGAATTTCCCGTGAAATAAATAGTTTCGCGTCCATGCATCATTGGGAAATAAAATTTCTCACGATAACTTTTTAAAGGATCTGCTGCATCCTGTTGTTTTGCGTATTCAATGGTGTTTTCGTATTTCATAGAGCCTTGTCGGTTTTTGCTCGCAGAGACGCAGAGTTCGCTGAGCTGTGTGTGTTAGTTGTTGGTGTTATTTACCGTGTGTTTTTGAGACGCAGTAGTTTAGTAATTGTTTACTATTCTTACTATCCCGTCTTTTACAAGGTTTACATTAAAATTTACTAATAATCCTACTTTTTTGTCCGTTAATTTTAAATAAGTCAATAATTGTTTGTGGTGAACAGGTGCTAGTGCTTCAACTGATTTTATTTCTACAATAACTTTGTCTTCAACTATAATATCTGCTCTAAATCCAATATCCATTTTGTTGTCATCATAAAACACTTCGATACCTTCTTGTCTCTTAAAACTTAAGTTTCTTTTTTTTAATTCATAACAGACTACTTCTTCATATATACTTTCCAACAATCCTGGACCTAGCCTCGAATGGACTTTTATAAAAATGTCAATAAGTGCCCCTGTAATATCATTTTCCTTCATAAATATTTTTTAATATGCCTCTGCGTGCTCTGCGTCTCTGCGAGAAATTTTTTCGCGGAGGATATTGCTTCCAAAGATATATATTTGCATCCTAATATTTTCAATTATGAAGAGAGAAAAATCAGAAGCTTTATTTGAGAAAGCGAAAAAATATTTTCCCGGTGGTGTAAACAGTCCTGTCCGTGCTTTTCGTTCGGTTGGTGGCACTCCATTGTTTATTCAAAAAGGCAAAGGCTCACATATTTGGGATGCTGATGGAAATGAGTTTATTGACTATTGCGGTTCCTGGGGACCATTAATTTTAGGACATGCAAATGCTAAGGTGGTAGACGCCATTAAAAAAACAGTTGAGAATGGCAGCTCGTTTGGTGCACCAACAGCATTGGAAAATGATTTGGCGGAGTTGATTTTGAATAACAATAAATACATTCAAAAAATTCGTTTTGTAAGTTCAGGTACGGAAGCGGTGATGAGTGCTATTCGTTTGGCAAGAGGTTATACAAAAAGAAACAAGATTTTAAAATTCGAAGGGTGTTATCACGGACATAGTGATTCACTTTTGGTGAAAGCAGGTTCGGGATTGGTGACATTTGGTAATACATCATCAGCAGGAGTTCCTGAGAGTTTTGTGAATGAAACAATTGTAGTTTCATTGAATAACGAAGCCGCAGTTAAGCAAGCTTTCGCAGAATTTAAAGATCAGATTGCCTGTGTGATTATTGAACCCATTCCAGCTAACAATGGATTGTTGTTGCAGCGCAAAGAATATTTGCAATTTTTACGCGACATCTGTACAGAAAACAAAACACTTTTAATTTTTGATGAAGTAATCAATGGATTCAGAATTGGTTTTGAAGGTGCAGCTGGTTATTATAAAATTCAACCAGACATTATTACTTACGGAAAAATTATTGGTGGTGGTTTGCCTGTTGGAATGTATGGTTCTTCTGCTGAGATTATGAGTAATATTTCTCCTGAAGGAAATGTGTACCAAGCGGGAACATTGAGCGGAAATCCTGTTGCTATGGCAGCCGGGATTGCACAATTAACTGAATGTTTAAAACCTGGATTCTATGAGGAGTTGGAGAGCAAGACGAAGTTTTTGGTAGATTCCATCTTTTCAAATTTCAAATTTCAAATTTCAAATTTTAAGATTTACAGTGTTGGTTCCGTTTTTTGGATTGCTTTTACAGATAAAGATGTTGTTCGTTCTGCAGAAGAAATTGATGCTGACTCAATGAAACATTTCAGAATTCTTCATAAAGAATTATTGGAGCGTGGAATTTATCTTGGTCCGTCAGGTTATGAAGTTGGTTTTGTTTGTGAAGCACATACAGAAGAAGATTTAATGAAAACAGCAAAAGCTTTTCGTGAAGCTTTGGAAATTGCTATGAAATAGATTAAATTTGTTGTAAATTATTCCTTATGAATATCCAAGCACAAAAAATAGAGTTAGCAAAACAACTTTTAGATGTTAAGAGTGAAGTTGTTTTGAAACAAATCAAAGCATTTTTAAATGCTTACAAAACTGATTTGTGGGATGAGCTTTCTGATGAGCAGAAAGCCTCCATTCATCGCGCTAAAGTTCAGTTGGCAAACGGTGAAGGTGTTGCTCATAAAGAAGTAATGAAAAAGTATAAAAAATGGCGTACAAAATAATTTGGTCGCCAGAAGCCATTGATACTTTTGATGCAATAATTAAATATCTTTCTGAAAACTGGTCTGAACGAGAAGTATCTAATTTCTTAGATGACTCAGAGCACACTATATTTTTATTAGAGAAAAACCCATTTTTATTTCGTGGCTCAACCAAAGAGAGTGTTCATGAGGCATTGATAACCAAGCACAATTTATTGTTATATCAAATTGTCGAAAATTCTAAAAGAGTTGAATTAATTAGTTTTTGGGACACACGCCAAAACCCTAAAAGAAAATTTTTGAAAAAGAAAAGATAATTAAATTCTCTAAAGAAGTGTTTTATGGAAGACGATGATTTCGATTTTAATTTCGATGACCTTTCGGATGAAGAAAAGGAAGAAATTGAAAAACAACAAAGAGAGGAACGAGAGGCTTTAGAAAATAGTCCTATTTATAAAAAAGCATTTGAGATTTATGAGACTGTAAATGCTTTAGTTGAAAGTCTTTCTGATGATGATAAAGAATTCTATCAAAGTATCTTGCTTGAATCTTCAATGATTTTAGCACCAAAAATTGCAGGTGCTTTTGGAAGTGATAGTTGGTTAATTTGTATGCAAAATGCTTCCATTGTTAGATATCACGCTGAGTATTTACTCACTTCCACTTCCGGATTGAGACTATTTACAAAAGCACAAAAAGAATATGTGCAATTGTTTCGAACAGAAATGGAAAAGTTTCAAGAGTTATTTAAAGAATGGGTCAAAACATTCGATAAGTTAGAAAAGGAAGAATATGTTGATGAATGGGGATTATTTTTAAGAAAATAATATATTTTTCTGCGTAAATCTGCGTAATCTGCGAGCCATTTCCTATATTTATTCCATCAAAACTACTTCACAATGGTAAAAAATATTCTTGTTATCGGAGCTACAGGAATGCTTGGCAAACCGGTCACTAAAGAATTAGCGAATTCCGGATTTACTGTTTCTGCACTTGTACGCAATCCTGAAAAAGCAAAAAAAGAATTGCCGGCAAATATCAAACTCATCAAAGGAGATATTTCAAGCGAAAAAGACTTAGTGAATGCTATGCAAGGGCAAGATGCTGTGTATTTAAGTTTATCTATTAAACAAAACGAAAAAAAATCTGCTTTTCACAGTGAACAAGAGGGAATGCAGAACGTAATAAAAGCAGCAAAACAGCAGAACATAAAACGTATCGGATATTTATCTTCTCTGGTAATGTTCTATCAGGGAATGAATGGTTTTAATTGGTGGGTGTTTGAATTAAAACACAATGCTGTGAAAATGCTGAAAGAAAGTGGTATTCCTAGTACAATTTTTTATCCTTCTAATTTTATGGAGAGTCTTGCCGGAATGTACAAGCAAGGAAAAATGTTGATGCTTGCCGGTAAATCATCTTATCCAATGTATTTTATTTCGGCTTTTGATTATGGAAAACAAGTAGCAAAATCATTTTCAATTTTATCGGATGAAAATAAAGAATATGTTGTTCAAGGTACAGAAGCATTTAATGCGGACGATGCTGTAAAATTATTTAAGTCGCATTACAAAAAAGAAAAATTATTTATTTCGAAAGCGCCATTAGGAATGATTAAATTTTTTGGAATGTTCACAACTAAAATGAATTATGGTGCACATATTTTGGATGCTTTAAATAATTATCCTGAAAAATTTGAAGCAGAAACTACCTGGAAAGAATTGGGTAAACCGCAAATGACAATTAAAAAATATTCAGAAGAACTTTAATCTAAATAATATGCAAAACGAAAAACTTTTTAATGGAACGATTTGGTATTTAAAAATCGCTACGGTTTTTGGACTGATCATGTGTTTTGTATTAATGTATTACCAGAGTTTTGATCCTGCCGGAGGTTTGGAGATGATGATTGTGCAGGATCTTTACAAAACAGATGTGATGCCTGCAGATGCCAGACCAATGTTTGTGTTTGTATTTCTCTTATTTGATATGTTAAGTGTACTAAGTTTAATGGGACAATATTTGGTGATTGTACATGGCTTGCAGAAAAAACAAAAATGGGCTTTTCATTATATGGTTTTGATAGGCGTTTTTTGGCCTATTGGCGCAGCAATTATAGCCTGGTATTGTAAGGTGCCTGCATATTTCTTTTCAGTTGGAATGATGACGTGTATGTTTTTTCCTCCGCTTTTAATTTTGTGGAAATATTTTAAATAGTTACTAGTATCAGCACTACTCCTTGCAAAATCATTGTTCCATCTAATAATGCTGTATAAAAGTATTCGCTCCGTTTCGAGGAACTCATAAAAACAATAGTTGCATTTATAATTGCTGTTATCATTAAAGCAATAAAAATTTTTACTGTAAACATTTCACACAAAAACTCAATAGAAATTAGAGAAATATAAATCAGCATACATACAACAGCAATCCATCGTGTTCTATTTTCCCCTAATTTCTGGCTTAGTGTAAAAACGCTTTCTGACTTATCTACTTCCATATCGCGAATATCGAACGGAATACAAATGCTGATAATAAAAAAGAAGCGGACAAAATAATGAAGAATGTTATTTGTAGAAAACGGATTAGGATTAATTAGTAATGAAGGGACAAGGGCTGTTACCATTGTCCAAACTACAGCTAGTGTAAACAATTTAAACCAGGTATTTTTTCTAAGTTTAACGAATGGTAAAAAATAGGCAATCGATAAAATTAGCAATGGTGAGAGGTAAAAGATAATACTATAGTCGTTGTAAAAAAATGAAACCGCTACTCCAACAAGTCCTATTATGCTAAGTATTTTAATAGAAAATTGATTTTCGAAAATCCATTTCCTTCTAATAGAAAGCAGACTATTATCCTTTTGAGAAGAGTAAAAAATGCGTTGCAAATTGTAAACAAATAGAGTAGCAAAAAAAGAAAGTATAGAGTAGAAATATAAATGATTGCTTAGTCCGATTTGAACAACAGTACTTTGAATTAAACAAACAGCAGCAAATGCAACATAAATATTGCCGAAGAGAATAAAATCGAAAAAACGTTTTAGAGCATGCAATTTTTAAAATATGAAACCTTTTACTGAAAGGAGATTTCGCTATTGTTAGCTTTTAGAATAAAAAATGTTCCTAAGCCTACACCCATCCCAATTCCACCACCTACTAAAGAACTGATTTTTCTTTTTTTGCGAGCAACTCTTTCATAGCCCATTATGTAAGTATCGTGTTTGATATAATCTACATTAGAAACTGTTGATGGACGGACTTTTACTCGGGGAACTCCTGACAAAGCTGTAAATGCAAAAGGAGGAATTGGACACAAAAAGCTTCCGGTTACACCGCCTGCTGCACCTAGTAGCATGTTTCCCCAAAAAGCACCTTTGGCTTTAAATCCTTTTTCGGCATCTTGTTCTCCTAAAATAAAATAACGCATTTCATCAATTGTAAATTCATTCCCAATAATTGTATCATAAACATACATTACACTTTCGCCATTAGCATTTGTAATGGAAAAAATTCTATCGTTTTCTATGATCAAGTTTTTAGTACTGTCTTTTGGATTTTTAATTGTTGTAACTCCATTTAAAGTATCTATTACAGAACCAATAACAACGCCTCCATTCAACAATAGAATAGTATCCTTTCCGTTCTGGGAAAATGTGTTTTTTGAAAGTAGCGTAAATGCCAGACAAATAATGGTAATTGAAATGTTTTTAAACATAATGGGTGTGATATTTTCTTCAAAGATAACCATTCTAAAATACACCATCATTTTTATTGTTTATTGTTAATAATTTCAGTGCCATAAAAGCTCAATTCTAATTATATTTGCCTGCCCGTTACAAAACGTGTAACGTTCGGGCGGGCATTCCTCAATAAAAAATGAAACAATGATTACAACCGACAAATTTGTTGACCGTCATAACGGTCCCCGTGCAAACGAAGTAAAAGCAATGCTTTCAAAAATAGGAGCAAGTAGTGTTGATGAGTTGATAAATCAAACAATTCCTGCTGCCATTAGATTGAAAACACCTTTGAATCTTTCATCTGGAATGTCAGAATATAATTACCATAAGCATTTACGAGCGATTGCTTCAAAAAACAAAGTTTTTAAATCTTATATAGGTTTAGGATATAGTAATACTATTATTCCTCCAGTTGTTCAACGCAACGTTTTGGAAAATCCAGGTTGGTATACAGCTTATACTCCTTATCAGGCAGAAATTTCACAAGGAAGATTAGAGGCATTGTTGAATTTTCAAACTATGATAATGGATTTGACGGGGATGGAAATCGCAAATGCATCATTGTTGGATGAAGCAACAGCAGCGGCAGAAGCTATGGCAATGTTGTTCAGCAATCGTAACCGTGATCAAGTAAAAAATGGTGCGAATAAATTTTTTGTTTCCAATGAATGTTATCCTCAAACCATCGATTTATTAAAAACCCGTTCAGCTCCTTTGGGCATTGTTTTGGAAATTGGTGACTGGAAGACTACAAAATTAGATGGATCTGTGTATGGTGCGATCTTACAATATCCTACAGTTGATGGAAAAGTAAACGACTATGCTGATTTTGTAAAAAATGCAAAAGCAAATGGAATTGCAATTGCAGTTGCTGCTGATATTTTGAGTTTAGTTTTATTAACGCCTCCAGGCGAATGGGGTGCTGATGTTGTTGTTGGAAATTCTCAGCGTTTTGGTGTTCCAATGGGTTATGGTGGTCCGCACGCAGCCTTTTTTGCTTGTAGAGAAGAATACAAACGTATTATTCCGGGGCGTATCATTGGTGTTTCTGTTGATGCGCAAGGCAATCCCGCTTTGCGAATGGCTTTGCAAACACGTGAACAGCATATCCGCAGGGATAAAGCAACTTCAAATATTTGTACTGCTCAGGCATTATTAGCTATTATGGCTAGTATGTATGCAGTTTATCACGGTCCGGCCGGGATAAAAGGAATTGCCCAGCAAGTGCATTTGTCAGCTGTAACTTTAGCTTCTGAATTGAAAAAATTAGGTTACACAATTGAAAGCGAAAACTTTTTTGATACTATTAAAGTAGTATTGCCAAAAGGTGTTTCAGAAGGAATGATTCATCAGATGGCAATTGGTGCGCACATCAATTTCCGCTATATCGATAATTGTTGTGTTTGCATTGCACTTGACCAAACTACAGACGCAGAAGATTTAAATGCCATCATCGATATCTTCGCAAAAGCAGCAAACAAAGCGGCTTCAAAAGTTACTCAAGAAGCTGTTTATTCTCAAAAATTCAATATCCAACAGCGAAAATCTAATATTCTTACACATCCTATCTTTAACTCTTATCACTCTGAATCAGAAATGATGCGTTACATCAAACGTTTGGAGAATAAAGATTTATCTCTTACTCATTCTATGATTTCATTAGGTTCTTGTACAATGAAATTAAATGCAGCATCGGAATTAATGCCAATCACTTGGCCGGAATTTGCACACATTCACCCTTTTGTTCCTGTTGAACAAGCTGCTGGCTATATTGAAATGATTGAAGAGCTGGATCGTTCATTAAGTGAAATCACCGGTTTTGCAAAAATGAGTTTTCAACCAAACAGTGGTGCTCAAGGCGAATATGCTGGATTGTTGGTGATTCAAGCTTATCATCAATCACGCGGTGATGCTCATCGTAATATAGCTTTGATTCCAACTTCTGCGCATGGGACAAATCCTGCTAGTGCTGCAATGTGTGGAATGAAAATAGTTTTGGTGAAATGTGATGAAAAAGGAAACATCGATGTGAATGATATGCGCGAAAAAGCGACCTTACATAAAGATAATTTATCTTGTTTGATGGTGACTTATCCTAGTACACATGGTGTATACGAGGAAAGTATTATTGAGATTACAAATATTATTCATGAAAATGGCGGACAAGTATATATGGATGGAGCCAACATGAATGCGCAAGTTGGATTAACATCTCCTGGAAATATTGGTGCTGATGTTTGCCACTTGAATTTACACAAGACATTTGCTATTCCACATGGTGGAGGTGGACCAGGCATGGGTCCAATCGGAGTTGCAAAACAATTGGTTCCATTTTTACCTTCACACGTTTTAGTAAAAACAGGAGGAGAAAAAGAAATTTCGGCTGTATCAGCAGCACCATTTGGAAGTTCTTTAATATTATTGATTTCTTATGGTTATATTAAAATGTTGGGTGGTGAGGGAGTTGCAGAAGCAACAAAAATGGCAATTTTAAATGCCAATTATATAAAAGAAACTTTAAAAGGACATTATCCTACTTTATACAGTGGTAAAAATGGAAGATGTGCTCATGAAATGATTTTAGATTGCGTAGAATTTAAGCGTCAGGCTGGTGTAGAAGTGGGAGATATCGCAAAGCGTTTGATGGATTATGGTTATCACGCTCCAACTGTTTCTTTCCCTGTGCATGATACATTGATGGTAGAACCCACGGAAAGTGAATCAAAAGAAGAATTGGACCGTTTTTGTTCTGCATTAATTTCAATTAAAAAGGAAATAGATGAGATTATTTCCGGAAAAGCAGATAAAGAAGACAATGTTATTAAAAATGCGCCACACACAGCGAAATCTACAATAACAGACGACTGGAAACACACATATTCACGTGAAAAAGCAGTTTATCCTCTAAAATGGGTAAAAGAAGCTAAATTTTGGCCAAGTGTAGCCAGAGTGGATAATGCTCATGGTGACAGAAACCTCATATGTGCTTGTCCTCCAATAGAATCCTATGCTGAGGTTGAGTTGGCTTAAAGCATAATTTTTCTTTTAATTTGGTAGTATCACTCTATTTAGCTAAATTTGTAGCTCGACTTTTGAAATAAATTAATTAATAACTAAAAACAATAAACATGAAAAAAATTTACACGCTTATTGCTACTGTAGCTGTAGTTTTATCTGCTAGCGCACAAAGAAGCAATGTTAACATCCCAAATACTGCTACTACACCTTCAATGGGTGTAAATACAACTAGAGCAGTTGGTGATACAATTTATTATTTTGATGGAAATGGTTTCTATGGAACTGGTATCAGTGCAACAAGTACTCCTCCATTTGCATTTGCTAATGATGATGTTGATGGTTTAACTGCAGATCCTGCAATGACTCCATGGATTCCGGTTACTGATTGGAAATTTTTCTACGAAGAATTAGCTTTACCTGGAGATACAAACTTCTTTATGGGAGCAACTTCTTGGTTTTCACCATTAGCTCAAGCTGATGATTGGTTTGCTGTAGGACCTATATCTATTCCTGCTGCTGGTGCTGCTTTAACTTGGAAGCACAACATTCCAGATCCAAACTATAGCGATGGATACAAAATCAAAGTTTCTACAACTGGTTTGTCTAACTACACAGATTTCACTGATCCAGCTATTTTCACTCTTAATGATAATGATCCAACAGCTCAAACTGATACTGCTGGTTTCCCATACAGAGTGTTTTATTCAAGAGGAGTTAGTTTAATGGCTTATGCTGGTCAAGATATTTATTTAGCTGTTCACCACGATGCTAACGATATGTTCATTTTGTACATGGATGATTTCTTGATTATTGAAGGTCCTGCTAGCGTTAATGAATTCGTTAACGGAGCTAGATTATTCCAAAACTCACCAAATCCGGCTGGTTCTGCTACAATGATTAACTATGAATTAGAAAGCAGTGCTCAAGTTGCATTAAACGTTTATGATGTAACTGGTAAAATGGTTTCTTCTTTAAATCTTGGAGATCAAAACGCAGGTACTCATAACTTAAACTATAGTGTTGAGAACCTTTCTGCAGGTGTTTACTATTATTCATTAACAGTTAACAATGCTACTTCTTCAGCTATGAAAATGGTTGTAATTAAGTAATATATAATACTTTTTTATGAAAGCCACTCCATTTATTTGGTGTGGCTTTCTTATTTTAATTAATCGATGAGATATTGTTTTTTGTGCTACTATTTATTACCTTTATCGCTCAATTTTAAAAACTCAAATTTTAAACCCTGAAAAGATGAAAAAAATTTACTTATTATCAAGCACATTGTTGTTGTCATTAGCAGCAGTTGCTCAAACACCAGAAGTAGGAAAAGCAAATCCTATTGCTGCTAAACCATTTGCTCATGTTATTCCTACTGACAGAACTTTTGTTTGTGGAGATACTGCAGGATGGCAAAATTTTACTGATTTTACTCCTGAATTTGCTGCTATAAGCGGTGGTGCCGTTATTTATGGTTACACTGGTGGTGGTTATATTTATGGAAATAATGTTAGTACAAACATTTTAAGAATTTGTGGACAAGGATATCAAAATTTAAATTTAGATCCTTTAAGCATTAGTGGAGTTGTATTATGGTTTGGAGGAAAAGAAAGCGATATGGGAAGTTCAGGAACATCAAAAGTTGTAATTACTGCATTTGATGTAATTGCAAACAGATCTAGAAACACTAATGGTAGCGGTACTTTTAATTCAACTGTTAACAACTGGCCTGGACCAGCAACTACAGCAAAATGTTCTGCAGATCTTCTTTTTTCAGATGTTGATACTCTTGCCTTCAATTATGTTCCATTTTTAACTCCTGCAAATTTCACTGGTGATTTTTGTGTTGTAATGGATGTTACTTCTTTAGCTGCTGGTGATACTGTAGGTTTAGTAAGTGATGGACAAAATGATGCTCAAAACTTAGATTATACTTGGCACAAAATCGGGTCAAACTGGTATGTAACTGACCAATTATTCTCTAACCCAGCTGGTCCGGATTTCGGTTCTGGAGGATTAGATAACGATATCGCTATGTGGCCAGTTGTTTGTGACCCAGTTAGTGGTGTTTCTGAATTCTACAACGGAATGAAATTAACTACATTCCCTAACCCTGCTGTAAACTCAACAGTTATTGAATATACTTTAGAGCAAAATTCTAAAAATGTTAGTCTTGTTGTTTTTGATTTAACAGGTCGTAAACTAATCAACAACGTTTATGAAGAGCAAAACGCAGGCACTTACAAAGTAAATTTAGCTACTGAAAATTTAGCTGCTGGTTCTTATTTGTATCAATTAAATGCAAATGGATACAGATTTACAAAGCAATTTGTAGTAAGTAAATAATATAGATAAATAAATTTTAATGAAGCCTGGGCAATAGTTGTCCGGGCTTTATTTTTTATTTACTAGGGATAAAAAATATTGCCCAAGACGATAAATGTCTGGACTTTCTATTGTTTTTTATATTTAAATAGTTTAATTTTAATACTTAATTATCTCCTGCGAGTGCAGGACTAAAACCTGAAAAAATGAAAAAAATTTACCTTCTAACACTTTTTGTTTTTGTGTCTGCTAGTGTTTGGGCACAAAAAAGTGTATCTACCATGAATGCTGCAAATGCAGTTATGACTACAGCTTCTGAAGAAGTGGTAGCTATTCCAGAACCAAATAACAGAGCACCCTTCGATATAATTTGGTCGCAAGATTTTGGGTCTACAGGAATTGGAAGTATTCCTACAGGTTGGACACAAGCCGGAGCGAATCAAATTTGGAAAAAAACTATGATTGGTTCAACAGGATGTTTTGCTGGAGCAACCCCACCAACTTTGGCTTCACCAACGGCTTCAAATGGCGTGTTGATTTATGATGCAGATTCTTTAAATGAAGCTGTTACTGGTGATTGTACTGGCGCTACGTATGCTGCTTTGTCAGGAGAAGTAATTAGTGAAACAATTGATTTAACAGGTGAGCCAAATGTTAGATTGGAATTCAGACAATATTTTAGATTGTGTTGTTCTCCATCTACCACTTTTTTAACTGTTTCTGTTAGTGGAGATGGTGGTGGAACTTGGACAGATTATGAAGCAAAAGGTACTACAGGAATTAACAGCTATAATCCAAATGGTCAACTTTACTCTGTAAATGTTAGCTCTGCAATTGGTGGATCTAACAATGTGAAAGTAAAATTTAAATTTGATAGTGGTCTAGGAGTTTATTTTTGGCAAATAGATGATATTAAAATTATTGAAGGACCTTTGAACGATGTGAAATTAGAGCGTACTTATGCTGATTTCAGTTATACTGATGGTGGATTCTATACACAAACACCAGCAGGACAAGTTGCTCCAATTGGTTTTAGAGGTGCAATTTTAAATGATGGTTTTCAAGCACAAACTACAGTTAATATGAATGTGAGTGTTACTGGTCCAGGAACATATAGCCAGAACAGTAATACCATTACCTCTTTTCCGCTTTATTCAAGAGATACACTTTTAATTACTACACCAACATTTGATCCCGTTACTGTTGGAACATATAGCATTGTTTATAACGTATCTCAAGTTGAAACGGATGAATTAATTTCCAATAATGCAGATACTGTTTCAATAAAAGTTTCTGATACAGTGTATGCACGAGATTATGGTATTATTGGTACTGGAATCACTAATTCATTAAGTCCTTCTGATTATGTTGGTGGTGATGTGGATGGTTCTCAAGTAGCTACATTATACGAATTTCCTGCAGCTGGAACAATTACTACTGCATCTGCTTATATTGCAAATTCTACTCAAAATGGTGCATCATTTGATTTTGTTTTATACAACATTGATGGAACAGGTTCTTTTGTAGAAGTTGCTACATCGGATATTTATGTAGTATCAACCAATGCAGATAAAAATAAATGGGTAACAATGCCTTTCATAACTCCAGGTGGCCCATACCCAGTATTAGCTGCAGAAACGTATGTAATTGCTGTAAGAGTTTATGGTGCTCCAGGATTTGACTTAGATATTTTAAACGATTTAACATTGGAAGGAACTCAACCTCCACAAACTTCATTTGTAGATGCAGGTGGCACAGGAACTTGGGGATGGATTCAAAAAGCCCCTTTCTTGCATTTAAATCTTGAAGCAATTAATATTGGAATTAATGAGAAGGATATTCAAAATGCAGTTCTTCACCAAAATATTCCAAACCCTGCGGTTGAAACAACTACAGTTAATTTCCAAATTGTAAAAGCAAACGAAGTTTCTTTAGCTCTTTATGATGTTACAGGAAAATTAATTAAATCAATTAACGAAGGAAATTTATCTGCAGGAATGCATACAATTACTTTGGAAACATCCACTATCGATGCTGGAGTTTATTTCTATACTTTAACAGTTGGAGATCAAATCTTGACAAAGAAAATGACGATTATGAAAAACTAAAAATTTCAGTATTAAAAATAAAAAACGGGCTCAACAAATTTGTTGAGCCCGTTTTTTTTATAAAACAATAAATTAAAATTTTGTTTTTAAATCTTTCATGAATTTTGTAGCATAAACAAAATCACAAACTTCTTGATTGTCTGTTTTTAAAATCTCCTGTTTACTTCCTTGCCACCAATTATCGCCTTTGTAAATAAACATAATGTTATCACCAATTTCGATAACAGAATTCATATCATGAGTAATGACCACAGTGGTGATAACGTACTCATCGGTAATTTCTTTTATTAAATTATCTATTACAATGGACGTTTTAGGATCGAGTCCGGAGTTTGGTTCATCACAAAACAAATACTTAGGTTGCACAGCTATAGCTCTGGCAATAGCAACCCGTTTTTTCATTCCCCCGCTTAATTCAGATGGATATAAATTGTTTGCATTTGGAAGGTTTACTCTTTGCAAACAAAAATTTGCTCTGTCGCGTTTTTCAGTTTCAGTCATATCAGTAAACATTGATAATGGGAAAACTACATTTTCTTCAACATTTTTCGAGTCAAACAATGCACCTCCTTGAAACAGCATTCCAATTTCTTTTCTGATTTCTTTTTTGCCTTTAAAATCCAGTTCGTAAAAATTTCTTCCGTTGAATAGTACTTCACCGCTATCCACTTCATTTAAACCTACCATGCACTTTAATAAGGTAGTTTTTCCAGAACCGCTTTCACCGATAATCATATTTGTTTTTCCCTGCTCAAAAGTGAAAGAGATTTCGTTCAGGACTTTTCGCTCCGAAAAAGATTTCGATATGTTATTAATTTGTATCAAACGAGTAAAACCTGAGTTAAAATTAAATCGAAAGTAAGAATCAAAACGCTTGTATAAACTACGCCTTTTGTACTTGATCGCCCTACTTCGAGTGCACCCCCTTTGGTATAGTATCCGTGATACGCAGGAACAGACGCAATCAAAAATGCGAAAACAGCCGTTTTAATCAAAGCATAAATAACATTGAATGGCCTGAATTCATAAGTAATACCTAAAATATAATCGAAATCCGTAACCACTCCGGCCATTAAACCAAAAACGTATCCTCCAAGTATTCCAAGGAACATAGAGAAGATGATTAAAATTGGATTAAATAATACGGATGCTATAATTTTAGGAAGAATTAAATAACCTGCCGAATTGATTCCCATTATTTCCAGAGCATCAATTTGTTCGGTAACTCTCATTGTTCCTATTTCGGAGGCGATGCTGGAACCAATTTTCCCTGCTAAAATTAAACTTACAATTGCTGGAGAGAATTCCAAGATCATTGAATCACGAACGGCAACACCAACAGCGTATTGAGGGATAAGCGGACTTTCAAAATTGAATGCAGTTTGTATGGTAATTACTGCACCCATAAACACCGAAATAATGGCTACAATTCCTAAAGAGCCAATACCAAGGGAATTCATTTCTTCAAAAATTCGTTGACGATAGATGGCACGTTTTTCGGGTTTCCCAAAAGCACGTTTCATTAGAATATAATATTGACCGAAGTGAAAAAATATATTCATTTAGTTATTGAGCCAATTTTTATTTGAATTTAGGGTTAAAAATAAGAATAATTGACCACAAATGATGTGTTTTGTTTTTGCTATCTTTGTATATCAATCTCTGCAACATGTACAATCATTTTCAAAAAGTAATAAAACTTATCGTATTACTTGTTTTTATTACTTTATTTTCCAGCTGCTTTGCAACACGCAAAAAAAATAGGTGTGGCGATTGCCCTAAATGGAAAATGGAAATCATTGACCTTTTTACAAAGTAAAATCATCTCTGAATTGTCCAAATCCCATAAAATACCATATTTTAGGTATCGGTTTAATCACATTTTGGCTTAAAAAATACGTACTTTTGGTATCAACAATGTCAAACACAAAAGCTTTGAAAAATTTAGCACAATTAAAAATAGGACAAAGTGCCATAATTGATTCGTTTACCGATAAACAGATGGCTTTGAAACTATTGGAAATGGGTTGCACTCCTGGCGAGATTGTGAAACTCGACCGAATAGCTCCGCTTGGTGATCCGATTGCTATTTCTGTTGCCGGATATTTGTTAAGTTTGCGTATAGCAGAGGCTTCCACCGTACTTGTTTCTCCTATTCCTGCTGTCTAACCCATTTTGTTTTGGATTCAAACGCATCTTTCGTTCACTTTTCTGATAAAACAACTGTAAAAGTTGCTCTTGTTGGAAACCCCAACAGTGGCAAGTCCACTTTATTTAATGCACTTACAGGCTTAAATCAAAAAACGGGAAATTTTCCTGGAGTTACTGTCGATAAAAAATCGGGTTTTGCCAAATTAAATTCAACAATTACTGCCGAATTTATTGATTTACCTGGAACTTATAGTTTATACCCCAAATCGCTTGATGAACGGGTTGCTTTTGAAGTGCTTTGTAATAGTGAAAATGCCCACCATCCCGATGTAACAGTTATTGTTGCGGATGCCAGTAATCTAAAACGAAATTTGTTTTTAGTTTCTCAAATCATTGATTTAAAAATTCCTGTTATTCTTGCACTCAATATGATGGATATGGTGGAGAAAGAAGGCGATGCGATTGATGTTATTCGGTTATCCGAAAAATTGGGAGTAAAAGTTGTTGGAATTAGTGCAAGAAACAAAGAGGGGGTTGAAGAACTCAAACAAGCTTTGTTACAACCATTGCCGGTACCGCAGTATGACTTTATCGACATTCATAAAATTGCTCCCGAAGCAATTGATAAAATAAAATCTGTATTAAAAGTAAAAAGCGATTTTTCTGCTTTTCAAATTGCAAACAATCTTTCAGATATTAATTATTTGCATAATAAAGAAATGCAAATAAAAATTACCGATGCTCTTAATACTTTAATCATTGATAAAAATAAACTACAATCATTAGAAAGTGTTGAACGGTACAAAACAATTAACCGCATTGTTGAAGAATGCATTACTCGTAAATCAGCAATAAAAACACAATCGTTCACTCAAAAATTAGATAGTGTTTTAACACATAGAATTTGGGGTTATGCTATTTTTTTAGTGGTGCTTTTTCTGATATTTCAAGCTATTTTTTTTCTTGCAGCTTTTCCAATGGAATGGATTGAAAGCTTATTTATTTCTATTTCTGAAATAACTGCAAATGTTTTACCGCAAGGAGAACTTAGTAATTTATTGGTAAACGGAATAATAGCAGGATTGAGTGGAGTAGTAGTATTTGTCCCGCAAATAGCATTACTTTTTGCTTTTATTGCCATTTTAGAGGATACGGGCTATATGGCACGTGTGAGTTTTATTATGGATAAACTTATGCGAAGATTCGGATTAAACGGTCGCTCTGTTATTCCATTGATAAGCGGAGTTGCTTGTGCTGTGCCTGCTATTATGAGTGCACGTACCATCAGTAGCTGGAAAGAACGCATCATTACTATTTTTGTAACACCATTAATGAGTTGTTCTGCACGACTTCCTGTTTATACACTTTTGATTTCATTAGTTGTTCCACAAGATAAAAATTCGGGATTTTTTAATTATCAAGGGTTGATATTGATGGCTTTGTATTTGATTGGATTTATTGCTGCAATCGGATCTGCATGGGTGATGAAATGGATTTTAAAAGCAAAAGAAAAAAGTTATTTTATTATGGAGCTGCCTGTGTACCGTACCCCACAGTGGCGTACGGTCGGACTAACAATTTACGATAAAGTAAAATTATTTTTGTTTGACGCGGGAAAAATTATTGTTGCAATTTCTATCATCCTTTGGTTTTTATCTTCACATGCACCTGGAAATAAATTTGATGAGATTGAAAAAAAATATCAAGACTATAGTTTCAGGGGAGATTTAAATCAAGATGAGATAGCAGCAAAAATTTCATCCGAAAAATTAGAGGTATCCTATGCAGGAATGCTTGGAAAATCTATAGAACCCGCCATCAAACCTTTAGGATTTGACTGGAAAATTGGAATTTCTTTGGTTACATCATTTGCTGCACGTGAAGTATTTGTAGGAACAATGGCAACTATTTACAGCGCAGGAAATACCGACAATACACAAAGCATAAGAGAGAAAATGCAAGCAGAAAAAGATCCGGAAACAGGAAAACCAAAATATTCAATTGCTGTAGGATTTTCATTAATGATTTTTTATGCCTTCGCAATGCAATGTATGAGTACACTTGCGGTAGTATACAGAGAAACAAAAAGCTGGAAATGGCCGACTGTGCAATTCTTCTTTATGGGAGCACTAGCTTATGTTTCTAGTTTTATTGTTTATCAATTGTTGAAATAAACACTACGAATTACGAAATTTTTCGAATTACGAATCTATACAATGATTATTTTTGAGTAATAATTCGTAATTCGTAGAAAAGTGAATCAACTCGAACGTAACCAATCCATTCTTAATAAATATATTCCGGAAAAGGCTGTTCCCGTTATTTCCGAATGGATTTACAAATTCGATTTCAAATTAAAAATAAAAAAGAGTCGTAGTTCTAAGTATGGTGATTATAGGCCACCTGTAAAAGGAGAAAATCATTTGATTACAATTAATTACGATATGAACAAGTATGCTTTTTTAATTACACTTGTTCATGAAATTGCTCATTTATCTACTTACAACAAGCATAAGGATAGTGTAAAACCGCATGGAGAAGAATGGAAATTACATTATAAATTATTAATGCAGCAATTTTTAATTCCAGATATTTTTCCTGTAGATGTCATCACAGCATTAAGAAAATACATGAATAATCCGGCTGCATCCAGTTGTTCGGATACAAATTTATTGAGGCTCCTTAAAAATTACGATAATAAACAAGATATTGTGCTTTTAGAAGATATTCCGGTAGGTTCAACCTTTTCTTATAATAACAACAGACACTTTATAAAAGGCCCTCAATCGCGAAAACGCATCAAATGTACAGATGTTAATACCAAAGCGACCTATCTATTCAACCCCATAACAGAAGTATTGGTAATTCATACACCTTTGTTTGCCGAAAATAAGGCAAAAATCACCAACAATTAATCAACAAATAAGCACAAGGTATTGGGTTTTTGTTAAATTTGTTTATCACAATAAATACCAATTAATAATGCTTAAAAATTTTACATTATGAGTGCAAATACAATGGAAAAAAACATCGATTTGAAAGTATCAAAACTGGCTCAGAATATTATCGGGTCGGAAATTATAAAGTTGGCTGCTGAGGTGAATGAAAAGATTAAACAAGGCGAGAAAGTTTATAATTTTACTATCGGTGATTTTAACCCAAAGATTTTTCCTATTCCTGCTGAATTAAAAACAGCAATCATTGCAGCTTATGAAGATGATCAAACAAATTATCCGGCAGCGGATGGAATGTTGGAATTGCGTCAATCGGTTGCAAAACTTTTAAAAGAACGCGGTAATTTAGATTATAAAACGGATGAGATAGTGATTGCTGGAGGAGCTCGTCCTGTAATTTATGCAATTTTTAAAGCATTGGTGGATGAAGGTGATACTGTTGTTTTTCCGGTTCCATCATGGAACAATAATCACTACACGTATTTAAACAATGCAAAACCGGTGTTGATTGAAACAACTCCCGAAAATAAATTTATGCCTACTGCAGCTGATTTAAAACCTTATATCAGTTCTGCTAATTTAATTGCATTGTGTTCTCCTTTGAATCCAACGGGAACAACTTTCCGTAAAAAAGATCTGGAAGAAATTTGTGATATGATTTTGGAGGAAAATGAAAAACGTACACTCGCAAATAAAAAACATTTGTATTTAATGTACGATCAAATTTATTGGGAATTAACTTTTGGAGATACTAAACATTATAATCCTGTATCACTTCGTCCGGAAATGAAAAATTATACGGTGTTTGTTGATGGAATTTCTAAATCTTTGTCGGCAACCGGAGTGAGAGTAGGTTGGAGTATGGGTCCGAAAAAAATCATTGAAAAAATGAAATCCATTTTAACGCATGTTGGAGCTTGGGCTCCGAAAGCTGAACAAATGGCAACAGCGACATATTTGAATGATTTAAATACTTACGAAAGTTTTTTAACTAATACCAAAACAAAAATTAACGATCGTTTAGTTGGAATTTACAAAGGATTTCAAAGTTTAAAAGCAGAAGGATTTAAAATAGATGCCATTGCTCCGGAAGCAGCTATTTATTTAACCGTGCAGTTTGCGTTGCATGGAAAAACAAAAGCGGATGGAACAGTTCTGAAAACAACACAGGATGTTACCAAATATATTTTGGATGAAGCAAAAGTTGCATTGGTGCCTTTTTATGCATTTGGTGCTTCTGATGATTCAAACTGGTATCGTTTGTCGGTTGGAACTTGTAAAGTAGAAGAGATTGAAGCGGTGATTGAAAGTTTGAGAAGTGCATTAAAGAAACTTAAGTAGCCCCAACGAATTACTAAAAAAAAGTACGAAAAATACGAAATACAAATCCAAGAGCTGTATTATCTAATCGACAATTTGTTATTCGTATATTTCGTAAAAATTCGTAATTCGATGGAGTCGATTGTAGTGTGTTATTAATTCGTAATTCGTAGTTTTGTGAAGAATAATTATTGTGTGATAATGGCAGGTGGCGTTGGAAGCCGCTTTTGGCCGATGAGCAGAACGGCTCATCCTAAGCAGTTCATGGATATTTTAGGAACCGGCAAAACACTTTTGCAACAAACCTATAGCCGGTTTTTAAGACTTTGTCCGAAAGAAAATATCTTTATTGTCACCAACGATTCTTATGTTGATTTAGTAAAGGAGCAAATCAAAGGAATTGCTTCCGAAAATATTTTGAGCGAACCGGCACGTAAAAATACAGCTCCCTGTGTGGCATATGCTTGTTATAAAATAGCTCAATTAAATCCTGATGCGCTTACAGTTGTTGCACCTTCAGATCACTTAATTGTGAAAGAAGATACTTTTGTGAAAGCAATTAAAGCCTGTTATTTAAAAGCAGCTTCTGAAGATTGTCTGGTTACATTAGGAATACGTCCAAGCCGACCAGATACTGGTTATGGTTACATTCAATTTGTAGAATCAGCAACAAAGGAAAAAGATAAACGGATTAAAAAAGTAAAAACGTTTATGGAAAAGCCGCAATTAGAAATGGCAAAATTCTTTTTGCAGAGCGGTGATTTTTTGTGGAACTCAGGAATTTTTATTTGGAGCGTGAAAAGTGTTATCAAAGCATTTGAGAAACATTCTCCGGAAATGGATGCTATTTTTAAAGAAGGAAATGGTGCATATAATACTCCAAAAGAAGCGGAATTTATTGCAAAAGCATATACTAATTGTAAGAATATTTCTATTGATTATGCATTGATGGAAAAGGCGGAGAATGTGTATGTACGTTCATCCATCATTGGTTGGAGCGATTTAGGTACTTGGGGTTCGCTTTATGATCACATTAAACAAGATGACAATAACAATGCAATAGTTGGGAAAAATGTGATGATGTACGATTCAAAAAATTGTATTGTGAATGTTTCAAAAGATAAGTTAGTGGTGATGCAAGGATTGGAAGATTATATTGTTGTTGAATCGGATGGAATTTTGTTAATCTGCAAAAAACAAGATGAACAAGAAATTAAAACATTTGTAAACGATGTTAAGATTCAAAAAGGAGATAAGTTTGTTTAGAAGTGACTAGGTGATTGAGTGACTAAGTAACTAGGTTTGTGATTGGGTAATAAGGTGATAGGGTTAGTTTTAATTTAAATTTTACGATAATTAATTCCCCCTTTGGAAAAGGGGGTTAGGGGGATTTGATGAGGGGAGAAAAATTATAATTAAAAAAGAAAAACATCAATCAACATTTTTTCCGTCAGCATACTTCTTCCCTCTGTAAGCTCCTGAAAAATATACAATGAACTTCGCTCCGAAAATAGCTTGTTCTTGATTCCAATCCACAAAAAAAGTAAATCCTGCTCCAACATCATAGGTAATTTTTTTTACTCCTTCTATCTGAGCATAAATTCCGGGTTGACTAAAAGGGCGCGTATAAACAGTGTCACCAACTTTTCCATAACCTGTAGAGTAGGAAATTCCTGCAAACCCTGCAAAATGAATGTCTTTATCCTCAAAGCGTTTTCCGTATCCTAAATGAAATTCATAGTTGTCGTAAAAACCAAATTTTTCTCCCGAAATAAAAGTTCCTAATTGAAAGTAGTGTTGTTTAATGTGAAAATTGTAATCTAATCCTCCCGCAAAACCAATTTTTCTTTTATATGTTAAATTTTGATTAAAGCCTCCACCAACAGTCAGCCAGTTGTTATAATAGCGAAGCTTTTTATTTTTTAGAATAAAAGTACTGTCAACAGGTGGTATGTGCCTTTTCTTTTTAGTTGCAACGGTTTGCTCAACTTGTTTTGCCTCTTCAACTTTTTTATACCGAACTCCATTTATCACAGTATCTGTTTGTGAAAAAATGGAAGTAGCAATAAAACTAATTGCAATAAAAAGTAAAATGGAAAAATATTTTTTCAAAATTTTAATAGTAAAATTAACGGGGATGATATTTATTAACGCAGAAATAAGTTTAATTAGTATAAATTACTCACTCACTTTTTCACTTCCTAACAATGGCATTGCTTCTCATCGGGAGATCCCGTGTCGTGGCACGGGATGACGGCTCCGAAGGAACCTACTCATAACCCCATAACCCCATCACCTAGTCACTTAATCAGCTAGTCACCTACTTCATACTTCCACACATATCTTCTGGCTTTACCCACTGATCAAACTGTTCGTTGGTAACATAACCCAATTCAATTGCAGCTTCACGCAAAGTTTTGTTTCCTTTGTGCGCTGTCTTGGCAATTTTCGCGGCTTTCTCGTAACCAATATGTGTGTTCAATGCAGTAACTAACATCAAGGAATTTTCCAAATGTTGTTTTAACATTGCTAAATTTGGTTCAATTCCTACCGCACAATTATCATTGAATGAAACACAAGCATCACCAATTAAACGAGCCGACTGCAAAACATTTGCAGCAATTACAGGTTTGAAAACGTTTAATTCAAAATGACCATTTGATCCTCCAATAGAAACAGCAACATCATTTCCCATTACCTGAGCACACACCATTGTCAATGCTTCTGGCTGAGTTGGATTTACTTTCCCAGGCATAATTGAAGAACCTGGTTCGTTATCCGGAATAATTAATTCTCCAATTCCTGAGCGTGGACCAGAAGACAACATTCTGATATCGTTTGCAATTTTCATTAATGAAACAGCTGTACGTTTTAATGCTCCTGATAATTCAACCATTGCATCGTGTGCTGCTAATGCTTCAAATTTATTTGGTGCAGTTACAAAAGGCAAACCTGTTAATTCAGCAATTTTTTTCGCAACTAAAACATCGTATCCTTTTGGAGTATTTAATCCTGTTCCTACAGCAGTTCCACCCAATGCCAATTCACGAACCATTTCCAATGCGTTTTTAATTGCACGGATTCCATTCGTTAATTGTTGTGCGTATCCTCCAAACTCTTGTCCGAGTGTTAAGGGTGTTGCGTCCATAAAATGCGTACGACCTGTTTTTACAATATTTTTAAAGTCG
This sequence comes from Bacteroidota bacterium, assembly GCA_005772895.1. GTDB lineage: Bacteria > Bacteroidota > Bacteroidia > 2-12-FULL-35-15 > 2-12-FULL-35-15 > 2-12-FULL-35-15. The sequence continues at coordinate 75,960 of SXIH01000038.1, forward strand.
TTTGATTTTTTTAATAAAGTATCTCTTAGTTTTTCAATCCCAGGAAGTGTAACATCCACCACTTGTTTGTACGATGCGATGTGCATAGCTGTTGGATACGTATCGTTTGACGATTGTGATTTATTTACGTCATCATTCGGATGCAATACTTTTTTATCATCAGCTAATTTTCCTCCGCTGATTACATGAGCACGGTAAGCAATTACTTCATTCGCATTCATGTTGGATTGAGTGCCCGAACCAGTTTGCCAAATCACCAACGGAAATTGATCATCTAATTTTCCGGCAATAATTTCATCACAAGCTTTTGCGATAAGGTCTTTTTTATCAGCAGATAAAACACCCAATTCACAATTTGCCATTGCAGCAGCTTTTTTCAAATAACCGAATGCATATATAATTTCCTTTGGCATACTTGCTTCAGGTCCTATTTTAAAATTGTTGCGGGAACGCTCAGTTTGTGCTCCCCAATATTTGTCAGCAGGTACTTTTACCTCGCCCATCGTGTCTGTTTCAATTCTGTATTCCATTGTCTTTAATATTTAATTTTCTTACTGTAAATTTAAGATTTATTTCAATGATTTGATGAACTCCAATACTTTTTCAGAAGGCCTGCCAATAATAGCTTTTTTTCCTTTTACAACGATAGGTCGCTCAATAAGAATAGGGTTTTGAGCCATTGCTTTTATCCATTGTGCTTCGGTTAATTTCTTTCCCTCATACTTTTCCAAAAATAAAGGCTCTTTTTTTCGTACCAAATCCACTGCTTTTATTCCTAACTTTTTTAAAAGCTCTTTTATTTCAGCTTGAGTAGGAGGTGTTTTTAAATATTCAAACACTTCTGTTTTTACTTTCTTTTTTTCTAAGATAGTGCAAACCTCTCTGCTTTTTGAGCAACGTATGTTGTGGTAAATTTTAACTGTTTCCATATTCCATTAAATAAGCTTTAATAAAATCTTTCAAATCTCCATCCATTACTGCTTGAATGTTGGATGTTTCATGTCCCGTTCTTACATCCTTAATTAATTTGTACGGATGAAAAACATAATTGCGGATTTGTGAACCCCATTCAATTTTCTTTTTATTCCCTTCAATCACATTTATGGCTTCGCGTTGTTTTCGCAATTCAATTTCGAACAATTGAGATTTTAATAATTTGATTGCGTTCTCTTTGTTTTGTAATTGTGAACGCGATTCTTGATTTTTAATGATGATTCCGGATGGCTTGTGATACAAGCGTACTGCTGTTTCTACCTTGTTTACATTTTGTCCGCCAGCACCGCCAGCTCTAAATGTTTCAAATTCTAAATCACCAGGATTTACATCAATTTCAATTGTATCATCAATTAATGGATACGCATATACGGAAGCAAAAGAAGTATGTCGTTTTGCATTTGAATCAAATGGAGAAATACGAACCAAACGATGAACTCCGTTTTCGCCTTTTAAATATCCGAATGCGTAATCGCCTTCAAATTCCAATGTCACCGATTTTATTCCAGCTGTATCTCCGTCTGTTCTGTCCGTCTCTTTTATTTTATACCCGTTTTTACTTCCCCACATCATATACATTCGCATCAACATTTCTGCCCAGTCGCAGCTTTCTGTTCCGCCTGCTCCTGCATTTATTTGTACAACACAACTTAAAATATCCTCTTTTCCACTTAGCATATTTTTGAATTCAATTTCTTCTAACAGCTGAACAGTAGTTTGAAATTGTTCTTCTACATCTTGCTCTGTGGCTTCACCTTGCTTAAAATAATCATACAACAAGGTAAGGTCATCCACGTTGCTTTGTGCTTTAGCAAATGAAATGGTCCAATTCTTTTTTAATTTGGTTTGTTTTAGCAGTTCTTCTGCTTTTTTTGGGTCGTCCCAGAAATTCGGTGCGAGTGCTTTCTCTTCTTCTTCAGCTATTTCGCGAAGTTTACGGTCGATGTCAAAGATGCCCCCTTAACGCACTGGTGCGCTCCCGAAGGTCTTTTAGTTGGTCTGTAGTAATCATACTGCGAAGTTAATAAATATTGGGAATTTGAGAGAGAAATAAGAGTATTTTTGCAATAATGAAGCCGACAAAATATTTCAGAACAACTACAGGTGAATATTGTCATATTGATGACGAAACAGTATATATCTTTAACAGCAAGGAACCAACACGTATTCCATTAGAGCACGAAGTAAGTGATGCTTGGGGAATAAAGAGTGTGTTGAATTATATTTTCTTTGCTTTTATACTTTTCTATACTATGTTTTCTATGTCATATTATGGAAGTAGTTTTTTTAAGCACATCCTCAATTACGGAGCCCTGCTTTTATTAGTGCTTTCACTTATGCAAATTAAAGAAGCATTTGTGAGCAGCAGTACCCCAACTATTCAAAGAAATAAAATAAAAAATGTACTTTTTAAAACTCCAATTTTTTCCTACCCTAGAGTATTAATTTATTTTGAAGGACCAGAAGGAAAAATTTTGAGAAGAAGTATTTCGGTGAAGTATAAGCAGGAGGGAATTCAGATTTTGAAGGAGTCAGGATTAATGACGTGATTCGCTTTTTTTCTCGCAGATTTCGCAGATTCTCGCAGATTTTTCTTTTTTGTTTTCTTTTTTTGTCTATTGTTTACTGTCTACAGTCTATTTTTTTAATTTCGTCCCAAACCAAATCTCCCTCATATCCTCTCGAAATTGCATATTGTGCAGCTTTATAATTTCTAACTTGTTCCTTGCCTTTCGGATTTTCTTTTAGTTTTTTTACTAAAATGCTTTTCAGTGTTTTAATATAATCTGTATCATCAATTTCCTGCATTCCTTTTTTTATACAATAATCCGAAATTTTACGTTTTTTTAATTCGATTTTTATTTTTACTCTTCCCCATTTTTTGATTCTGAATTTTCCTCCGGCAAAAGCTTTTGCAAATCGTTCTTCATTCAAAAAATTGTCAGAAATTAAGTTAGCGATAATGTTCTCCACATCATTGCTGTGCAAGCCCCATTCGTATAGTTTGTCACGCATTTCTTGCTGACAACGTTCCTGGTAAGCACAAGAAAGTTGTGCTTTTATCGTTGCTTGATTGGGAGTAAGCTTTTTTTTAGGTTTTTTATCTTCGAAATCCATAATTCTCCTGTAAAATTAGAGGAATTATTCGATATTTAGAGGGATTGAAGTAGTTTTGTTACCAACTTGTGTTTTACTATATGTATACGTATCCAGAACAAAAAATTTGTGAGTAGTCCCGCTGAAGAAACATATAAACTAAAAGGATTGACCCGTAATGAATTTATTACAGTGATATATAATAGGTATGGAAAAAAATTATATACCTACGCAATTCGGACCTGGAATTTAGATGAAGATGCAGCTTGGGATTTAATTTATAAAACACTTTATAAAGTTATAGATAGCTATACAAATTATGAGTTTGTATCTGAAGAAAAATTTGCTTCGTTTGTTTTCAAAATTTTTATCAATTATTTAAGAAATCACCATCGGGATAATAAAGAAAGTAAACTGTTTGAGTTCAGCGCAATGGATGATGTAGATTTAACTACTAAAGAAGCAAAAGAAGGAGAAGAACCTCTTACAAATAAGAAATTAATTGCTTTAAATGAAGCGCTTGATAAAATGGAAGATTGGGAACGAATGCTTTTATTAATGCGAAGTGAAGGAAGAGCCTATTCAGAAATTGCTCAATATATTGATAAACCGGAAAATCAGCTGAAAGTATATTACCAACGCTTGAAAGAACAAATTCAAAAAAAATTAAATGACTGATCAGAAAAATAATAACGACAAACACATTCGCGACTTGCTCAAATGGCGCCTATTAGAGCAAGCCGGGGATGATGATTTACTAACCAAAAAACTAATAGACATGGAAGCAAAACTTGTATTTAGTAATGAGGCGCTAATGCAGCCATCCTTACAAAAAGAAAATGAATTATTAAATAAATTAAAAGAAACAAAAAGTAAGAATAGACTTTTGAAATGGATATTGCCAAGTTTTTTGATTGTATTAACATCGATTGTGATTTTATTTTATAAGAATGATACTGCAAAACCAATCGTTGCATCAAATAATGCATCGGTAAGTCCTGAACAAAATAGTAATCTGCCAACAATTCAAACGCATACTATTGAGTCGACCGATTCTACTGTGGGTACAGTTAGCACCATTGTAGTAAAAGTTTCTGAAAAAGAACAGAAAATAGATTCAGTTAAACTTGAAGCAAAAGAAAAATGGACTGTCGGTGATGCCGGAATAAAAGTGGAGCAGAAGCAAGTTGCGCCTAAAAAGGTAGCAACCTATGACAATACGTATGAAGGTATTCCTGCTTTGTCAGAGTATCAAAAATCCTGGACAAAGAAAATGAAGGAAAAAATGGTGAAAGCGGTGATTAAGTTGGATAAGAATTCTTGGGTTTATATTCCAACTAGCACCGAATCAATTTATGGTGATGTTGTTTCAGTTCAGGGTTTCTATATGTCAAATATGGAAGTCACAAATAATACTTATCGCATATTTTTGAATGATTTGATTATCCAGGATAAGTTCGATGATTATATAAAAGCTGTTCCTGACACAGCGAAGTGGTTGACAGATATAATCAAAGGACGATCTTATGGTGAACCAATGAGAAAAAATTATTTTTGGCATCCTGCTTATGACGAGTTTCCTGTTGTGAATGTTAGCCGGGAAGGAGTTAAAATGTTTTGTATGTGGTTAACAAATGCAGTTAACGAAAAAATAAAAGCAAGTCATTCCAAAGAAAAGTCAGAAACACTTTTAATAAATGACATCCGTATACCTGCAGAAGAAGAGTGGATTGTTGCAGCCCGCGGTGGGAAAGGTGATTATTCTTATCCTTGGTCATACAGAAGCGGTACAAAAAATCCTCAAAATTCAAAAGGTTGCTATTTATGCAATTTCTCTATCGTAAATTATCCTGATAGTTTAAAAAATAGAGCGGAATGTTCAAACGATAAATTGAAAAATGCGATCACATCTGCAGGAACTTATTCAAATGATTTCTTTTGCACATGCAAGGTGAATTCATACAATCCTAATGATTATGGTTTGTTTTGTATTTGCGGAAATGTTTCAGAAATGGTATGGCAATACAAAACTAAAAATCCTTGTGCAAAAGGTGGAAGTTGGAAAAGCGATGCTGAACAAATAAAAGTAAATGCCGAACCAGAATTAATGAATGTTACAGAAGGTAACCCAGCTCTGGGTTTCAGGCCTGTTTTTACTGCAAAAAAATCTAAATGATATTAGGTCTTGCTCTGATTACATTTTTCAGAGCAAGATTTTTCTAATATTTATCTCAATAATAGTACAATTGGTCGTATAAATCTGTTATAAGTGATATAAATGCGAACTATTTTTTATTCCCCTCCGTAAAAGAACGTAGAAGCACTATAAATTTCCTTACGCATGAAGAAGATTTACAGTTGTATTTTTCTTTTTTTATTGTCATTTCTACTCCCTCTGACAATTTCGGCAACGCACATAGTAGGTGGCGTTTTGAACTATGTATATAACGGTTCAAATAGCTACACGGTTACTCTTACGCTTTATCGTGATTGTGGAGTTGGTTCTGCAGCTTACCCTGCTACAGTTACAATACAAGTGCAGCAACCAAATGGTTCCGAGTTTGCTCCAAGTCGTGATATAACAGGTATTCCCGGTGGTCCAATTACAAATGTTCCATATACTTTAGATAGTTGCGCTGTAACACCATCACCTATTCCTTGCGTTCAGATGCGAACATATTCGGCAACAGTTACATTACCTCCTGTTAGTGGTGGTTATCATTTATATTATTCATTATGTTGTAGAAATTCTACACTTAGTAATACAACTACTTCTGATCAAACTCCCGGACAAGATGGTGAATCTTTTTATGCTTTTATCCCGGGAACTTCACTTTGGTATGAAGATTTTACATTAGCAAATGGTACAACGGTAGATGCCGGTCCAACAGCATGGACAAGAACTTTGGGTGCAGTGCCTCCGGGTTATGCATCAGTTCAAGCAAACCTTTTTGAAGTTCAAGGTGCAAGTAATGCCCAAGCTACGTGGACATCTCAAGTAATAAACATTTCTACATTGACAGCCGGAGCAAATCTAAGTGTTGATTTATCTGAAGCAGGAAATATGGATGCGAATGATTCTATTTTTACTTATTATAGTTTGAATGGGGGACCATTAACGCAATTCACAACAAATGGTTTGCGTGTAGATGATTTTACTGCAGTTGTTGCAAGCCAAAATGGTTTGATTGGAACAACAGTACAAATTGTAGTTCGTGTCCACTATGATGCAGCTTCTCCAACAACTGAATTATATCGTTTTGATAATGTACAAGTTTATAATTCTGTTTCAAACAGTAATCCAACATATACTTTATTTCCTCCTCTTTTTTTATGCGTGGGAAATTTTTTCACGTTCGACCATTCGGCAACGGATTTAGATGGAGATTCTTTATTCTATTCTTTTTATACTCCTTATGCAGATGCAGCACCAACGTTTCCTCTAAACGTTGCAACATTTACTCCTTTAATTTGGAATGCCGGTTATTCTGCTACAAGCCCTTTGAATGCAGGTGGACCAGCTTTAACATTAAATTCTGCAACAGGATTGCTTTCCGGAACTCCGAATTCAATTGGTCAATTTCAAGTAGGAGTTAAAACTACAGAATACAGAAGTGGAATTAAAGTGAGTGATATGGTTCGCGACTTTCAATTTAATATTATTAATTGTCCACCTCCTGCACAAGCACTTATTACTCCATCAGGAACATTGTCTGTTTGCAGCGGAAGCACTCTTACATTCCCAAATAATAGTGATGCTGCTGCAACAAATTGGACTTGGAATTTTGGAGATTTAAGTACAACATCAGATACTTCAACATTACAATATCCAACATATACTTATCCCGGACCCGGATCATATACAGCAACGCTCATAACCAATGCGGGAACATCTTGTGCAGATACTTCCACTGCAGTGGTTACAGTAACTACACCACCAGCTTCTCCAACAGCGGGAAGCAATAGTCCGGTTTGTGTTGGAGCAACATTAAATTTAACAGCTACTCCGGTTGGCGGAGCAACTTATACATGGACAGGTCCGAATAGTTTTTCTTCTACTTTACAAAACCCTTCTATAGCAGGTGTAACAGCATTGGCTGCAGGAACATATTCGGTAACTGCAACTGTAGCAGGTTGTACAGGGCCAGCAGGAACAACAACTGTAGTCGTAAATTCTGCACCCGCTGCTCCAACAGCAGGAAGTAATTCTCCTGTTTGCGAAGGATCTCCATTAAATTTAACGGCAAATACAATTGCAGGTGCTACCTATTCATGGACAGGTCCGAATGCATTTTCATCAGCTTTGGAAGACCCGACAATTGCAAGTCCTACGGTGTTAGCATCAGGAACATATTCTGTAACAGTTACTGTAGGAGGTTGTACTGGGCCTGCAGGAACAACAAGTGTAACAGTAAATCCATCTCCGGTTGCACCAACAGTAGGAAGCAACTCACCTGTTTGTGCTGGTTCAACAATATTATTGACTTCAAATACAATTGCCGGTGCAACTTATTCGTGGACAGGTCCTGCTGCATATTCTTCTTCATTAGAAGATCCAACTCGCCCGGTTGCAACAGCAGCGATGGCTGGAACATATTCTTTAACAGTAACAGTAGCTGGCTGTACAAGTCCGGTTGCGACAACAACTGTAGTAGTAAATCCAACACCTGCTGCTCCAACAGCAGGAAGCAATTCTCCGGTTTGTGCAGGCGCAACAATAAATTTAACATCTAATACTGTAGCTGGTGCAACATATTCCTGGACAGGTCCAAGTGCATTTTCATCCGCATTAGAAGATCCAACAATTGCTTCAGCAACAGCAGCAATGGCTGGAACATATAGTTTAACAGTAACTGTAGGAGGATGTACAAGTCCGGTTGCAACAACTACTGTTGTGGTAAATCCAATTCCTGCAGCACCAACAGTTGGAAGTAATTCTCCGGTTTGTACTGGTGCAACAATTCTATTGACTTCAAATACAATTGCCGGTGCTACCTATTCATGGACAGGTCCTGCAGCATTTGCATCTGCATTAGAAGACCCAACTCGTCCGGCTGCAACATTAGCGATGGCCGGAACCTATTCATTGACGGTAACAGTAGCAGGTTGTACAAGTCCTGTTTCAACAACAACAGTAGTAGTAAATTCAACTCCTGTAGCTCCAACTGCTGGAAGTAATTCTCCTGTTTGTGCAGGAGCTACAATAAATTTAACTTCTAATACTGTAGTAGGAGCAACTTATTCCTGGACAGGACCGAGTGCATTTTCTTCCTCATTAGAAGATCCAAGTATTGCATCTGCAACAGCAGCCATGGCCGGAACATATAGTTTAACAGTGACAGTAGCTGGTTGTACAAGTCCGGTTGCGACAACAACTGTAGTAGTAAATCCAACACCTGCTGCTCCAACAGCAGGAAGTAATTCTCCTGTTTGTGTAGGTGCAACAATAAATTTAACATCTAACACTGTAGCCGGTGCAACATATTCCTGGACAGGACCAAGTGCATTTTCTTCAGCACTTGAAGATCCAAGTATTGCATCTGCAACTTTAGCAATGGCCGGAACCTATTCATTGACGGTTACTGTAGCAGGTTGTACAAGTCCGGTTGCAACAACAACTGTTGTTGTAAATCCAATTCCTGCTGCGCCAACAGTTGGAAGTAACTCTCCTGTTTGTACAGGAACACCAATAAATTTAACATCAAATACAATTGCCGGTGCAACATATTCTTGGACAGGTCCTGCAGCATTTGCATCTGCATTGGAAGATCCAATTCGTCCGTCTGCAACTTTAGCGATGGCCGGAACATATAGTTTAACAGTAACAGTAGCAGGTTGTACAAGTCCGGTTGCAACAACAACTGTAGTTGTAAATCCTACACCTGCAACTCCAACTGCAGGCAGTAACTCTCCGATTTGTGATGGAGCTACATTGAATTTAACTTCAAATACAATTGCCGGAGCAACTTATTCTTGGACGGGTCCGAATTCCTTTTCATCAGCATTAGAAGATCCATCAATTGTTGGAGCAACAACTCTTGCTTCCGGAACATATTCTGTAACAGCTACAGTTGCCGGCTGTACAAGTAATCCTGGAACCACGGTAGTAACTGTAAACCCAATTCCTGCAGCACCAACAGTAGGAAGTAATTCTCCGGTTTGTACTGGCACAACAATATTATTGACTTCAAATACTATTGCAGGTGCAACTTATGCATGGACTGGTCCGGCAGCATTTGCATCAGCCTTAGAAGATCCAACTCGTCCCGCTGCAACATTGGCAATGGCCGGAACCTATTCTTTAACAGTAACAGTAGCAGGTTGTACAAGTCCGGTTGCAACAACAACTGTAGTAGTAAATCCAACTCCTGCAGCTCCAACAGCTGGAAGTAATTCTCCTGTTTGTGCTGGAGCAACAATAAATTTAACATCTAATACTGTAGCAGGTGCAACTTATTCCTGGACAGGACCGAGTGCATTTTCTTCATTATTAGAAGATCCAAGTATTGCATCTGCAACAGCAGCGATGGCTGGAACATATAGTTTAACAGTAACAGTAGCAGGTTGTACAAGTCCGGTTGCAACAACAACAGTTGTTGTAAATCCAATTCCTGCAACTCCAACGGCTGGAAGTAATTCTCCAATTTGTGTTGGAGCAACATTGAATCTTACAACTCCTGCAGTTGCGGGAGCAACATATAGTTGGACAGGTCCAAACAGTTTTTCATCAGCATTACAGAATCCATCTATTGTAGGAGCAACAGCTTTAGCAACCGGAACATATTCTATATCAGTTACTGTTTTAGGTTGTACCAGTGCAATAGGAACAGTAGCTGTTACTGTAAATTCAGCACCGGTTTCTCCTACGGCTAGTTCAAACACTCCGGTTTGTTCTGGTGATTCTTTATTGTTATTTGCTTCAACAATTGCCGGAGCAACATATTCATGGACGGGTCCGAATTCTTTTACATCAACGTTACAAAATCCATTTATTGTTGGTGCAACAACATTAGCAGCAGGAACATATACGGTTGTTGCAAACAATGGATGCGCAAGTTCACCTGCTACAACAACAGTAGTTGTAAACCCAACACCAGTGGCACCAACAGCAGGAAGCAATGGTCCGCTTTGTGAAGGTGCTACTTTAAATTTAACATCAAATACAATTGCTGGAGCAACATATTCTTGGACTGGTCCAAATAGTTTTTCATCAGCATTGGAAGATCCATCAATAGTTGGAGTAACTGCAATTGCATCAGGAACGTATTCTGTTTCAGTAACTGTAAATGGATGTACAGGTCCAATAGGAACTATTGCAGTAGTGATTAATCAACCTGCAGTTGCAAGTGCGGGACCAAATCAAACGGTTTGCGCAAACAATGCAATCATAAATATTTCAGGAACTGTAACTGGCGGAAGTACAACAGGAATTTGGAGTACAAGTGGAACAGGAACATTCTCTCCTTCTAACACAAGTTTATCTGCAACATATAATCCAACTAGCGCAGATACTGCTTCAGGAAGTATAACATTAACATTAACGTCAACTCTTAATGGAGCATGTGCTGCATCTGTATCGTCTCTTGTAATTACAATTACAAATGCTCCAACTGTAAATGCGGGTGTTGATCAGAGTGTTTGTGCGAACAATGCAAATACTAATTTAAATGGAGTTGTAACAACTGCTGGTGGAGGTTTGTGGAGCACATCGGGAAGCGGAACTTTTTCACCGGATAATATTACATTGAATGCAACATACATTCCTAGTGCTGCGGATACAACAAGTGGAATAGTTACTCTTACTTTGACGTCAACCGGAAATGGAACTTGTATAGCAGTTTCCGATACAATGATAATAACAATAACAAATGCACCAATTGCCAATGCGGGTGCTGATCAGTTTGTTTGTTTATCTAGTCCTAATGCAACTTTATCAGGAACCATAATTGGTGGAGCAGGAACAGGAATCTGGACTACATCGGGAACCGGTACATTTTCTCCAAGTGCAACTTCTTTAACAGCAACATATATTCCTAGTTCAGTTGATACTGCTGCAGGAAATGTTGTAATTGTTTTAACAACAACTGCCAATGGTGGATGTGCTGCAGCTACCGATACAATGACAATTAATTACACTACAATTCCAACAGTTGATGCTGGAGTTGATCAAACTGTTTGTGCAAACAATGCCTCTGTTTTATTAAATGGAACAGTGAACGGAACTTCCAACACCGGAATATGGAGCACAAGTGGAACAGGAATATTTACTCCAAACGATAGTACCTTAAATGCAACATATATTCCAAGTGCTGCTGATACTACTTCCGGTTCTGTAACACTTACATTGAGTTCAACAAATTCTTGTTCAGTTATTACTGATGTAATGGTAATTACAATTACAGATGGCCCTTCTGTTTCAGCAGGTGCAGATGTAAATGTTTGCTCTAATAATCCTGATGCGAATTTAACTGCAGTAATAAGTGGCGCAACAACAACAGGTATTTGGACAACAGCAGGAACAGGAACAATTTCTCCATCAGCAACAAGTTTAGCAATTACATATTCACCATCTGCAACTGATATTTTAAATGGAAGTGTTGATTTAATAATTACATCAACAGGAAACGGAACTTGTAATGCAGTTTTTGATACAGTAACAATAATTATTACTCCACCGCCTGCAGCATTTGCAGGAAATGATACTTCTATTTGTGCAAATACATCTTTCCAATTATCTGGAGTAATAACCGGTGGTGCAGGAACAGGAAACTGGACAACATCCGGATCGGGAACTTTTTCACCTGCAAGTAATATTTTAAATGCAATTTATATTCCTAGCAATGCCGATACTTTAAGTGGAACTGTAACTTTAACATTGACGTCAACAAACAATGGTGGATGTATTGCAGTAAGTGATAATATTGTTATAACAATTACTGATGCTCCAATTGCAAACGCAGGTGTTGACCAAGGTGTTTGCTCTAATAATCCTGCAGTTGCATTGAGTGGTTCTGTAACTCAGGCTAGTGGAGGTGTTTGGACAACCAGCGGAACAGGAACATTTGATGTTGCAACAAATTTAAATGCAAATTATACTCCTTCTCCTGCAGATATTTTAAGTGGAACAATTACTTTAACACTTACAACAACTGGTAATGGAAATTGTAATCCTGCAGTTGATTCAATGTCGGTTAATTTTTCTCCTGCTCCAATTGTAAATGCAAATGCGGATCAATTTATTTGTACAGGAACTACCACAGCAGTTTTAAATGGAAGTGTTAGTGGTGGAAGTATAACAGGAATATGGACAACATTGGGTTCTGGAACATTTAGTTTGGATACCGATATGAATGCTACTTATACTTTGAGTAGTGCTGATACAACAGCAGGTTCAGTAACTCTTATTCTTACATCAACAAGTAATGGAAATTGTTTAGCAGTTTCTGATACAATGCAAATTACAATCACAACTATTCCTACTTCTAATTCAGGATTAGATCAAATACTTTGTGCAAATAATGCAAACGTAATTTTAAACGGAATTATTACAGGTGGCTCAGGAATGGGTCAATGGTCAACATATAACGGTACAGGAACATTCAGTCCTTCGGATACAACATTAAATGCAACTTACAATTCGAGTGCTGCAGATACCGCGCAAGGTTTTGTTTCACTTGTGTTAACTCCTATCAACGCATGTTTAAATGTTCCGGATACTTTACAAATTACATTTACTGATGCTCCGGTTATTTTTGCAGGAAACGATCAATCCATTTGTAATGGAGGTACGATCAGTTTGAGTGCAACTATGAATGCTGTGTCATCAGGAATGATTTGGACTACGAGCGGTACAGGGACGTTTGCGCCTGATGATTCTTCTTTAGCTGTAACTTATAATCCATCTGTTGGAGATGCAACTTTAGACACTATTTATTTTTATGCTACTACAACAGGAAATGGAAATTGTTTTGCAGTGATGGATACTGTTATGGTTTTATTGGGAAATACTCCTGTTGCAGATTTTACAACTTCAGGTAATTGTAGCGGACTATTAGTTTCGTTTACAGATATTTCAACAGTTTCGCCTGGAACAGTAAGCGGATGGATTTGGGATTTTGGTGATACTAATACATCGGTTTTACAAAATCCAACAAACATTTACACAGCAGCGGGAACATATACTGTAACTTTGGTTGCATCTTCCGGTGCAGGTTGCAGTGATTCGATTGTAAAAGTAATTGTTATTAATCCTCTACCTGTTGCAGCATTTAGTTATGTTTCAAATTGTACTTCTGACAGTGTTCTGTTTACAGATAATTCTACTATTTCTTCCGGTACAATTTCACAATGGTCATGGAATTTTGGAGATTCAACATCTTCAGTATTGCAAAATCCGATTCAAGTTTATAGTGTGATAGATACATTCTCGGTTACACTTACTGTTACTTCTGATTCTGGTTGTGTTGCAAATATTACACAAAATGTAATTGTTGCTCCACGACCAACTGCAAACTTTGGTTACTCTATTAATTGTGCAACTGGCATAGCAATTTTTACTGATTCGTCAACGATAGACGGAAACGATTCCATTATTTCTTATAGTTGGAATTTTGGAAATAGTACGACTTCTACACTTCAAAATCCTTTACCTGTAATGTATAATCCGGGAACGTATATTGTTCAGCTGATTGTAACAACGCAAGGAGGCTGTAGTGATATTGATACTGTAACGATAGTTATAACAGCTCCTCCGATTGCAGATTATATTCCTCAGGGTGGACAATACCAAATCGGACAAACAATAAACTTTACAGATCAAAGTCAAAATGCCACTTCTTACTATTGGACTTTTGGAAACAATAATAATACATCCATTGTTCAGAATCCAAGTTATTCATATGGAGTGAATGGTAATTATATTGTGACACTTATCGCTACAAACGCAAGCGGCTGTTCTGATACTGCAGCATATCAATTTGAAATAATCGGAAGTTCAATAGTTGCACCTACTGCATTTTCACCAAATGGTGATGGATTGAATGATTACTTCAGCATCAAAGGCGGACCATTTAATTCTTATGAATTAAGAGTGTTTAATGAATGGGGACAACAAATATTTATTTCTAATAGCCAAGATACCGGTTGGGATGGAACATATAAAAGAAAAGACCAGCCAGCTGGTTCATACGTTTATATTTTTGTTGGAGTAAGCTATACAAATGAAGAAATTAAAATGCAAGGAGAAATTGCTATAACACGTTAATGTTATGAAAAAAGCACTCACATATTTTATCTTGATTTGCAGTTATACTTTGTCTGCACAGGATTTTCACATATCGCAGTACGATGTGTTGACGTTGTATAATAATCCAGGATTAACCGGAGTTTACAATGAAGAACAAAAAGTAGATTATAAAGTTTATTTGACTCATCGTTCTCAATGGAAGTCGTTAGGGATTAAACCTTTTAAGACTTATTCTGTTGCATACGATATGAAATATAAACGTTTTGGAATAGGAGGAGTGCTTCTGAATAATCGCTCAGGTGCGGGAAATTTTAACACATTAAACTTTCTACTTTCTGGTTCATATTTTATTGTTAAAGATCCTGAATCTCCACATACTCTAAATGTTGGACTTCAGATGGGTTTAATAAACAAGTCTTTCGACTCTGAAAAATATTTGTATGAAAGTCAGTACAATTCTTCAACCGGAATGCTTGATGAAAATATTGAAAGCGGGGAGATGTATTCAAAAACAAGCATTTTAAGATTTGATGCAAATGTTGGCGTTTATTATAGTTACAATGAAAAATCAAAAAACTATCATCCTTTCATTGGTTTTTCATTTTATCATTTGACAAAGCCAAATGAATCATTTACTACTACACCAAGCAGAATGCCTATGCGATTTAATTTAAATCCAGGGTGTGAATTTATTGTTAATGAAAAAGTAAAATTGACTCCGAGTATTTTATACATGAATCAGGCAAAAGCTTCAGAGTTTAATATCGGTGTATTAGGAACATATCGAATAAAAGAAAAAAATGATGTTATTTATGGGTTGAATTATCGTTGGAAGGATGCAATTATTATTCATGTTGGTTTCCGGAAAGATAATTTAGTTTTGAGAATGAGTTATGATGTGAATGCTTCTTATTTGTCTCCTTATACAGGACGTAAAGGAGGATTTGAAATGTCGTTAACGATGACCGGTAAAAAAGGGGAAAATCCACTTAAATCAGTAAAGTCTTTTTAGGAATTTCTACTATATCAATCCTCTCGCTTTCAATTCCAAATATTTATTTATAGTATTTACAGATAAATTTTGCGGAGCGGCTAAAATGCTATGAATACCATATTTCTCTAATTCTTTTACAATCAATTTTTTTTCGTAAGAAAACTTTTCTGCAATTGTTTTGTTGTATACTTCTTCAGTGCTGATAGCTGGTTTATTAAGAAAAGAGCGTAATTCGGTATTTTCAAAAAAGATTACAACTAGTAAATGATCTTTGGCAATTCGTCTTAAATATTTTAATTGTCGCTGTAAGCCCGACAATGTTTCAAAGTTGGTATACAATAAAAACAAACTCCGTTGATTGATTTTTGTTTTTACATTAATGTATAAATTTTCAAAATCACTTTCCAAATAACCTGTTTTTTGATTGTACAGCAATTCCATTATTTTTTGCAATTGCGCATTTCTTCTGTCAGCGGGTAAAACAGATTGTACTTTGTTCGAAAAAGTAACGATTCCGGCTTTGTCTTGTTTGAGCATGGCAATGTTGGAAATCACCAAGCTGGAGTTGATTGCATAATCCAAAAGACTTAATCCTTCAAATGGCATACGCATAATCCGTCCCATATCAATTACCGAATACACCTGTTGTGATTTTTCATCTTGATATTGATTGATCATCAATTTGTTCCTACGGGCAGTAGCTTTCCAGTTTACTGTTCTATAATCATCGCCTGCAACGTATTCTTTTATTTGTTCAAATTCAGCATTGTTTCCTCTTCTCCGTATTTTCTTAATTCCGGCATCTGTTAACCTGTTGGAGATAGCTAATAATTCATATTTACGCATTTGCATAAAGGATGGATAAACCGGAACCATCATGTCTTGCGAAAAGCGATAACGTTTTTTAATAAATCCAATCGGGCTTTTTACATAAATATTTACAGCTCCGAAATGATATTCACCGCGCTTTACAGGATGAACGTCATATTCGATAATCTTATTTTTGCCTGGTTCAATGGATAATTTAAACTCTTTATCACGTGCCTGAAACTGAAAAGGCAACTCATCGATTATTCCAATACGTGCAGGAAATAAATATCGGTTTTCAATAATTATTTGAACAGGGTTGTCGTCTCCATTAGATAATTTATCCAATGTATCTCTTCGTGCAAAAATGCCATCTTTGTTTATGAAAAGTATTAGTATGTCAATAAAAAACAAAGCAACAATTGCAATTAAAACATAATGAGCAATTATGTAAAGTGTAGGAAAGAAAAATCCAAGTACCAGAAATACTACTTCTGCTGCTATAATATAGTATAGCAGATTTGAAATGTATATGGACTTGAAAAATGTTTTCATTTTAATTATCTTGGAATTTCAATTTTTTCGATGATTCCTTTGATGACATCCTTTGTTGTAATTCCTTCCATTTCTTTTTCAGGAGTTAAAATAACTCTGTGTTTTAAAACATGTGAGGCAACAAATTTCACATCATCCGGTGTAACAAAATCTCTTCCACGCATTGCTGCAATTGCCTTCGAGCTGGTTAAAATGGCTAGTGATGCACGTGGGGATGCACCCAGATACAAAGAAGAATTATTTCTTGTTTGATTTACAATTTTTGCAATGTAAGAGATTAAGTTTGCATCAATGTGAACATGCCCTACTTTTTCTCTGTAGTCTGCTACTTCAGAAGCATTCATTACACCAATAACCGAATTAATATCTATTTTGTTTTTACTTGCATGATAATCTCCAATAATCTTAGTTTCATCATCCAATGTTGGATAGTCAACTTCTATTTTAAATAAAAACCTATCAAGCTGTGCTTCGGGTAAACGATATGTTCCTTCTTGTTCAACAGGATTCTGAGTTGCCAATACTATGAATGGCGGAGCTAGTAAATAAGTTTTCCCATCAACCGTGATTTGACGCTCTTCCATTGCTTCAAATAAAGCAGATTGTGTTTTTGCCGGAGCACGATTGATTTCATCAATTAAAACTATGTTTGAAAAAAGAGGTCCTTGCTTAAACTCAAATTCCGATGTTTTCAAATTGTAAATACTAGTTCCGATAATATCAGAAGGCATTAAATCTGGAGTAAATTGAATTCTGGAAAATCCAACTTTCATTGTTCTTGCCAAAAGTTTTGCGGAAAGTGTTTTTGCAACACCCGGAACACCTTCAATTAAAACATGTCCATCAGCCAAAACTGCTGCAATCAATAATTCTATCATATTGTCTTGCCCGACAATGATTTTGTTGACTTCTCTTTTAATGTTGGTTACAGCTAGCTGCAGTCCACTTAAATCAACTCTGTTTTGAAATACTTGTTCTTCCATATTTGTTAGTTTTATTTTTTAATATTGTCTGAAATGTCAATTACCTTTTATTCTTTTTGTGAAACTCTTCAATCATTCTATTTAATTTTAATAACTCTTGCTGACTAATCGCAGATTTTACACTTATATCTGCAAAATAGTAAAACAAGTCATGCACTTTTTGTCTTTCAATTCCTGATAAATTTGTTATTCTATCAATAAAAACATCGTCATATAAGTTTGTTTTTACTTGAAAAGTTGAACGAATGTATTCTAAAAAGTATACTATTTTTTTATCAGCAATATTTTTGTGATTTCCTGTTTGATAGTATAAAGTGCCAACAATATCAACAAAATCCAAAGTTGTATTACGCAATGGTTCTACAACAGGAATGATTCTTTGTTTGCGTTTTATTCCTATAATTATAAATAATAATAAGGAAAGCAATAAAACATAGTACGCACTTTTTAAAGCCGGATTATTAAAAATAACTCTTAATGAGCTTTCTTTTTTAATATTACCTGCTTTATAATGTTCATCCCAAATAACTGTTTGGTTCGGTAGGTACGACAATGCTTTATAAGAATAATCGTAATTCTGTTTGTTGACAAAAAGATAATTTGTAAACACTTCAGGAACCGTACTCAAATAAATATTACCTTTTCCCCAATTGATTTTAATAAAGTTAATCTTGTTGTCAATAGTATTTCCTAAGACTATTGTTTTTGATGTATCGAATGATTTAAAATAAGTATTGTCTATTCCCTTTGAATAAACATAATTTGTTTTTCGCTTTAATAGTGGGTTTGTAAAATTTATTACTGCTGTATCATATGGCTTATAAAATTGGCTGAGACTTATTGAATCATTTTCAAATGTTTCTTCAATTCCATAATAGTTATCTGTCTCTAACTTTAGAGTATCAGCAAATTTTCCGGAAAAATAATTTGCAGCAATAAATATTGAGTTTCCATTTTTTGCAAATTCTAGTAACTCACGTGTATCTAATTTGTCGGGTTCAAATGTATTGTTAATGATGATATAATTGCTTTTTGTTAAGTCCTGATCGTTTAATACATTATATATGGGGAACATTTCTGTATTAATTTCCTGCCCGGGAAAAATACTTGGCAACACATCATATAAAGCAGACGTTCCAAATGGAATAATATCTTTTTTCATAAAAGTCTGAGCCCAATTGATTGGTTTTGGTGCCATCACTTGAAGTAAGATAAGTCCTATGAAACAAAGGCTTACAATAAAAATATATTTTTTGCTGCCTTTAAACATTTATTTTAAATTCTTTAAACTTGTTGATGCTGCTCTTGAAATTATTTTCATCTAATTGAAAATCTCCATACCAGATATATTCATACATCAGTGCTAACTCTTTAAACTTGCTACTAAATTTGCTGTTGGAGAGTTCCATTGAATAATCATTATTGGTTTTGTCGATTTGCCAGGAAATCAAATTTTTGTCGGTGAGCTCTTTAAGTAATTTCAAAAAATGTAATCTGACAGCTTTGCGATAATCCATTTTATTGATAGCGTCTGCAATCAATTCGTCAAAATTTATTTTGTGAATGTCTTCGTTAAACTCTTTAAAATCAATTGCTACAGAAGCACTTTTTCCATAAAAGACAGCTCGTATGTCATTTTTTAAAACCAGCAGAACAATTGCAATGATTACAGCTGCTATTAAAATATATTGAAAAATGCTCAACCCAATTTGTCCGCCATCGGAACTAAAAATGTCACCAACTTTTCGCCAAAACCATTCTTTGAATCTCTCCCACCATGATTTTGGTGCCGGACCAACCCGATCGTATTTGTAATCGGAATTATCTAATAATTTTTCTTGTTCATCAGGATTAAGCTGCCGAACCTGAACTTTACTTGAGTCGTACTTTACATCAACTTTTGTTTGTGTGGAATCGTTTAATGCAAAAACTGTATTGCCCTTTATAATTATAAAGAACAATACAGAAATAGTAAAAAGTAAACGTTTAATATTGTTGATTGACATTTGCACTCGGAGCTGTTCCAATTTCGTTTATTCTTTCCATCAATCCTTTTCCATCATTTTTTTCCGCTAAACTATAATAATGAACTCCGTTTATTACATACATAACGCTATATAGTAATGTGGTGCAGAATGTACAAATAGTTGCAACAATTACAAATGGGATGGATGTTTCATTTTCATTGCCTTGCATACTGCTAAATGTTAAAAACATTTGATATGCAATTTGAGGTAGCGTAAAAACAACTCCGGCTATTCCAATCGCAAAACTTGTACACACTACTATTAACCAAGTCCACCAAAAATTTCCTCTCATTACTTCTCTTGTTTTCCCGAAAGATGTTAATACTCCTGAGCCTTCGTCCATTTTGACTAAATATACTGCTGATAATTGCCATATAAGCGGTGGAAATAAAATTAACATTCCAAAAATAGCCGCTAACATGAACAGAACTCCTAACATTGGAACAGCAACACCAATTGCTACCCCTAATGCAACTGCACCTCCAATTACTACGATTAGCAATAATGTTAATCCGAAAAATACTCCAAGAATTCCTCCTGTATTTTTAAGCAATGTATTTCCTACATCATTAACTGTAAATTGGCCAGGCCCCTTTTCTGAATAATTTATCATGAATGAATACACCGTACCTACTAAAGCTAAATTTGCCAGGATACTTGAAATTAAAAATATCAAATATGTCCAACCAAATTGTTCAAATATGATATCCCAAGGATCACTTCCGTAACCAGACATCATTCCTGATTGCAGTCTGCTCTGCATAGTAATTGCATTGGCTTGATAAAATGCTCCTGCAATTGAACTAATTAATAAAAATGGTCCAGCGATGAACACAAGTGATTTTAAAAACAGTTTAAAATTTTGTCGAACTAATTTAATAGAAGCATTAAATGTTTCTCCAAAATCTCGGACTTGACGAAAATTAATTTTTTCTTGATTCATGTTTTCGAATTTTAAATGACTACAAATTACTTTTTTGTGCCTTGTTGTTTAATTGAATAGGATAAATAATAAAATACCAAATGATAAAACTGAAAGATGCACCTATGATCAATAGGCTTAACCACATTGGCATATTGCTGTATCTGGTAACAAATGACTCTAAAAATCCTGCAGCAATAAATACGGGAACTAATCCTATAATTATTTTCACCCCTTGTTTAGCTCCTCTTACAAATGATACTCCTCTGGAATACGTCCCTGGAAATAAAATACTATTTCCCATTGTTAATCCTGCACAACCTGCAATCACAATGGCTGAAATTTCTAATGTACCATGTATCCAGATAACTAATGCGGATTGTAATAAAACTCCTTTTGTGTAAAAAAAACATTGGAATGCTCCAACCATTACTCCGTTTGTAAATAACATATAGCCTGTTCCAAATGAAAAGAATATTCCCATTGCGAAACAAACAAATGAAACATAAATATTGTTTACTGTAATTATTGAAAACATATTTCCCTGACTCATTCCTTTGTAAATGGCCATTGGATCACCTTTGTCTATATTTTCAAGTGTTTCATTCACATATTGATCACCTAAAATCAATCTAACAAAGGTGTCGTCATATAAACATGAAACAACTCCAATTAAAAATGCAACAGCAAAAATGATAAAAGCGTAGAGCAGTTGTTTGTGAGAGTTTTTGAAAATAAAGGGTAGTTCATATTTCCAATAAGAAATAATGCGTGATTTTTTTTCTTTTTTGTTCTTATAGATTTCTTGATGGACTCTTGCTGCAATAGAGTTAAGATATTGAGTAGTTTTTGCTTTTGGATAATGCGTTTTGGAATAAGATAAATCATCGGTAAGTTGAATAAATAAATCAGCCATTAAATCGGGATTTGAACCTCCTTTGGTTGTAATGAGTGTTTCAAACTCTTGCCATTTTTCGGCATTTTGCTTTAAAAAAGTAATTTCCTTCACAATCCGATTATTGTTTCATGTCTTTTGCGTTTATCCAGCACGCAGTTCTGTAAATTTATACAAAATAATCGTTAAAAAAAGGGTTTTTTATAATCCATTTAAATGCTTATTTTTATGGAAAATCCTCTCTTTACATGGATAACATTAAAATACAAACTACTCAAAACGTTGATATCGAATACGAATTGGCAAGTGTTGGCGATCGTATTTTGGCTACCCTCTTGGATTATCTGTTTTTCTTCGGCTATATGCTTTTGGTTTTTCTTTTTATAGGCTTAATCGGAAGCCACATTGAAGACAATTTATGGTTGCTGATTGTTCTTTTTCTTCCCATTTTACTTTATGATTTATTGTGTGAAATGTTTTTTCAAGGAAAATCATTCGGGAAAATGATTATGAAAATTAAAGTTGTAAAATTGGATGGAACGCAAGCCGGTTTCGGAGCTTATTTATTGCGATGGCTTTTGCGAATTATTGATACACGTATGTTTTCCGGTGGAATAGCTTTGATTGCAATTTTAGCTAATGGAAAAGGCCAGCGTATTGGAGATATGGCTGCAGGAACAACGGTCATTAAAATGAAACAAAAAGTAACTATTAATGATACAATTTTAAATAAAGTAAAACCAAAATATACTATTGTTTACGAAGAAGTATCAAAACTTTCTGATTCAGATATTGCTATAATAAAAGAAGTGATGCAGGTTTCTTTGCGAACAGGTAATCAGCAGGCAATCGACAGACTAGCAAAAAAGACAAAAGAAACAATGGGAATTACTACCAATTTACCTCATACACAATTTTTAGCAACTGTTGTTCAGGATTATACTCAGTATAATTTCGATAAGTAGATTGCCCTAGCTTATTTCTTTAGAATCGGTAACAAAATACTAGATGCATTATTTGCATCATGATAAATCTTTATAGTCGATTTAATAAAATCTTTTTCATCGCAATGATAGATGTCACAAAATTGCTGCGGATTTCTATCTACCAAAGGGAACCAAGAGCTTTGAATTTGAATCATTAGTTTATGTCCTTTCTGAAATGTATGTGCTACATCCGGTAACTCAAAACTTACAGGAGTAATTTGATTTGGAACAAAAGGTTCAGGATTTTTTCCAATTGAATCTCCAGGGATAAAACTGTTTCTGAATTTTCCTCTCAACACTTCTCCACGTACCAACATCTGATAACCGCCCATTGGATATTTATCATTTTCTGAATATTTGAAATCGTCAGGAAAAACATCAATTAACTTCACAACAAAATCTGCATCAGTAGTGGAGATGCTTGCTAATAAATTTGCTATTACCGGTCCGGCCAATGTCATCTCTTCTGTTAAAACTTCAGTGCTGAAAACTAAAACATCTGTTCTGCGAGCAGCAAAACGTTGATCGTCTATCATGTATTCACGTGTGCGGTGAAGATGCACATCTTCTGTATACGGAACAGGTTTCGCAGGATCGCTAACATAATCGGTAAAAGCGATTCCAATTATTGGCTTTGAAAATGATAAGCCACCTTTCTCAAATAAGTAAATAGGTTTTGTTTCAACATTTTTTGGTGGCCATTCAGTAAAGGTTGTCCATTTGTTTTCTCCTGTTAAAAAAATTGTTGCTTCAGAAATTTTACTCGCATCGCCTTCACCTTTTAAATAATAGTTGAAAAAAGGCATCTCAATATTTTTGTAATAGTATTCGGAATTTCCTTTTCCAAATTGTATGTTACCTAAATAACTTCCATCTGTTTTTGCCCAGCCACCATGAATCCAAGGACCCATCACAATTTTGTTAGTTGTTTTCGGACTTTGTTTTTCTATTGTTTTATAGGTGTTCCAAGCTCCCCAACAATCTTCAGCATCAAATAAACCACCGGTAATTAGCATTGCTGGTTTCACATTTTTTAGATGATAAGTTACCGCGCGCTCTTTCCAAAATGCATCATAATTAGGATGATTCATTTCTTCCATCCAAAATTTCATGGAATCACCCATGTATAATTTTGTCAGATTTTTTAATGTTCCCACTTTTAAAAAGAAATCATAATTATCAGGAGTAGGATATTTAAAATCAGGACCATCTTTTGTTGTTGGTTTCGGACGAGGAACGCCAAATGAATAATCGAAATCAAAATCATCCATTACAAAAAATGCGCCTTTGTGATGAACATCATCACCAATAAACCAATCTGTAACAGGTGCTTGCGGACCAACAGCTTTGAGTGCTGGATGTCCGCACAATGCTGCCATTGTTGAATAAAAACCAGGATAGGAAATTCCACTTACTCCTACATTCCCATTATTGTTAGGAATATTTTTTATCATCCAATCAATTGCATCGTACGTATCACTTGCTTCGTCTACATCTTTTTTAGATTTTTTATTTGGGTTGAACGGGCGAACATCTTCATATGTTCCTTCACTCATGTATGCGCCACGCACATCCTGAAGTACAACAATGTAATTCTGTTTAAAATATTCTTTTGTATTTCTTGTCCAAAAACTTCTGAATTTATTTTCACCATAAGGAGCGCAAGAGTAGGGTGAACGCGTCATCATAATCGGATATTTTTTTGTAGCGTCTTTAGGAATATAAATAGAAGTAAATAATTTTACTCCGTCACGCATTGGAATACTACGTTCTATTTTATAATAGTTAGTTACAATATAAACAGAATCTTGGTTGATGATTTGTGCATTAATTGTACTAAAAAGAAATAAAAATAAAAATGTCGGGATAATTTTTTTCATAAATATTGTTTATCAAGCTTAAGCCTTGTAAAGATATACTAAAAACAAAAACGTCCAGTATTTCTACCGAACGTTTCGTCTAATGTGTATTATCTATCAACCAATTGAAGATATCTAACAACTAAATCTTAATCTCATCCTCATTCTTATTCATAAAATGATATTCCATAAAAGTATAAGAAGACACAGCGCGTACTTTAAATTTGCGTCCGTATTTTTTCCCCCATTTACGTTTTAGTGAACTGAAGAATCCTTTTGTGATGTATGCTTCCAAATAAGGATGAACACAAAGTGTTACTCCTTTTTCATTTTGCTCTTTTAAAATATAACGTAAGTTGTTTTCTATCTGATCGATTAAAATAATGCTCGCTTGAATTTCACCGCTACCGTTACAAGTCGGACATTTTTCGACAGTAACAATATTCATTTCTGGACGAACACGTTGACGGGTGATTTGGATAAGTCCGAATTTACTTGGAGGAAGAATGTTGTGCTTGGCACGATCCTTCGCCATTTCATCACGAATTTTTTCGTAAAGTAATTTGCGGTTTTCGGCTGAATGTAAATCAATAAAATCTACTACAATAATTCCACCCATATCTCGCAAGCGTAACTGACGGGCAACTTCAACGGCTGCTTCTAAGTTTACTTCCAGCGCATTGTTCTCTTGCGAATTATCAGACTTTGCGCGGTTACCACTGTTTACATCTATTACGTGTAATGCCTCGGTATGTTCAACAATTAAGTAACCTCCACTTTTCATTGTCACTGTTTTTCCAAACAGTCCTTTGATTTGTCTGTCAACTCCAAAATTATCGAAGATGGGAACGTTGCCTTTGTAAAGTTTTAAAATATTTTCTTTATCCGGAGCAATAGTATGTAAGTATGATTTTGTTTCTTCATACAAAGCCTGGTCATTCACATGAATACTGTTGAAACTTGAATTCAACAAATCGCGTAAAATAGCAGATGTACGATCCAATTCTCCCAATACTTTTTGTGGCGGCTGAGCAGTTTTTAATGCTTCATAACATAAATCCCACTTTTTTACTAAGTCGTTTAAATCTGCATCTAAGTCGGCAACACTTTTACCTTCTGCTACCGTCCGGATAATAACACCAAAGTTTTTCGGTTTGATACTCGCGATGAGTTTTTTCAAACGCGATTTCTCATCATTGGTTTTTATTTTCTGAGAAACAGATATTTTATCTGAAAAAGGAATGAGAACTAAATAACGTCCTGCTAAAGAGATTTCGGTAGTAATTCTAGGACCTTTTGTAGAAATAGGTTCCTTGGCAATTTGAATCAGAATTTGCTGATTGGCATTTATAACATTACCTATTTTGCCATCTTTTGGGATATCATTCTCAAACTTAAAATACATTAAGTTGGAAGTGGTTTGTTTTCCCGTTTGTACCAGTTTGGTATATTTTCCGAATGATGCGGCCTGAGGCCCCAGATCCAGGTAATGCAAAAATGCATCTTTTTCGTATCCAACATCCACAAAGGCTGCATTTAAACCGGGCATCACTTTTTTTACGCGTCCCAGATAAATGTCGCCAACTGAAAAGTTATTGTTGCTTTTTTCTCGATTAAGTTCTACTAATCGTTTGTCATTTAATAGTGCAATAACAACTTCGGAGGGTGTTGAATCAATGATTAATTCGCTGTTCACTCTAAAGTTTTTTAATGAATACAATATCCACAACTCTCCTAATAAAAGAGTTTGTAGATCATTTTAATATGTTGATTGTGCTTAATTTCTCCCGGTTTCAGAAGGAGAAAAAGAAAACAAACAGGCGTGTGCTAATAAACAGAATAGATTTTTGAATTTCTATTCTGTAAAATGACGCTGTTAATCACATAATTAAAAATAATCCCCCAATCCCGATAGCTATCGGGAGGAATTATTTTTTCTTATGTCTGTTTTTTCTCAAACGCTTTTTACGTTTGTGAGTAGCCATTTTATGTCTTTTTCTTTTTTTACCGCTTGGCATGACTTAAATGTTTAATGTTTATAAATCCGTTTATTGTGTGTGACCATGAGTTTCCTCAGTGGTTAATTTATTTATATAATCTTGTACTTCTGCTTTGATTGTTACATCATCTACTAATGCAACATATTTTTTTAAACTCTCAATTGCTTTTGCTTTATCACCTTTTTGTTGATAGGCATCTGCTAAATGCAAATACGCTTCAATAAAATCGGGTTGAATCTTCAACACTTTTTCAAATCGGGCAATTGCTTTATCCCACTGTCCTGATCGTTCCGAGAAAAATGCAAAGTTCAATTGAAGATTTACATTGTTCGAATCGGTTTTTTCAATTTCTCTCAACATTCCAATTCCTTTCATTGGGTCTGGACTGCCTTCTACATAACAAGATGCTAAATTAATTTTTGCATCTAAGTTTTCCGGATTCAATTCTAACACTTGGTTGAAACAATCCATTGCTTTATTAAAAAGTAATGGACGTTCAGCTTCTCCAACAAAACGGGTAGCTGCATAATAACGATTTGCTGCTTCCATCCAATTGCTTTCTGTTGGTGATGCTATTGAAGCTTGCTCCATATAATAAGCCGCAACCGAAGGATTTCTTAAACTGTCCCACATGTTAATCATGTTTTCGAAAGCTGTTTTTTTATCAGTTGAAGATTTTATTGCCTCATCTAATTTTTGAACTGCTTTTTTATCTTCTGCACTTAAACCATCCACTGCAGTTTGCACCATTTTGGTAAATGCAAGCATATTGGGGTTTGCGTGTTCGGAAGAGACAGCTTCTTCTTTTGGAAGAAGTTTTGTATTTGCTAATAATAAAAGAACGATAAGTACTAATGCTCCTGAAATGACTGCTATTTGAGTTTTATTCAGTTTCATTTTTTATTCAGTTTCGGGTTTTTAGTTTAAAAGTTTTGAGTTTAGCAAATCCACAACTATTAAACTATAAACTTTTTAACTCTAAACTGTTTATGCTGGTATTTCCTTTTTAACGTTTTTCTTTACTTTCTCAGCAAAAGTTTTAGCCGGTTTAAATGCCGGAATGTAATGTGCCGGAATAATAATAGTTGTGTTTTTGGAAATGTTTCTTCCTGTTTTTTCAGCTCGTCTTTTTACGATGAAACTTCCAAATCCTCTCAAGTAAACGTTTTCTCCACTTACCATAGAGTTTCTTACTGATTTCATGAATGCTTCAACACTTGCCTGAACAGCTACTTTTTCAATTCCTGTTTTTTCTGCAATGTCGTTAATGATGTCTGCCTTTGTCATACTTCTATAAACTATTTATAATCAAACAATTAATACAATAATAATTTTTCGGGAGGCAAAGATAGTATTTTAATTTTCAAACAAAAATTTTAATCGTAATTTCGACCTACTTTTAATAAAATCGGTCAAAAAAGCCCATAAATGAAGCATTTTTCCCCTAAAATAATTACCTGGTATCATCAAAATAAGAGGGATTTACCTTGGCGGAATACAAAAGACGCTTATTTAATATGGCTTTCGGAGATTATTTTACAGCAAACCCGCGTAGATCAAGGCATGGCTTACTATTTAAAGTTTGCCGAGCATTTTCCTACGGTAAAAGACCTTGCTAAGGCAGATAATGATAAAGTAATGAAACTTTGGCAAGGATTGGGCTATTATTCCCGAGCTCGGAATTTGCATACTGCCGCCAAAACAATACACACTATATATAAAGGCAAATTTCCCGATTCCCATGAAGAGATTCTTTTGCTTAAAGGAGTGGGAGAGTATACCGCTGCTGCAATAGCTTCTTTTGCATTTAATAAACCTCATGCCGTTGTGGATGGAAATGTATACCGTGTTCTTTCAAGAGTCTTTGGAATAGAAACTCCGATTGATAGTTCTTTGGGTAAAAAAGAATTTTACAAACTAGCCAACGAATTAATCGATAAAAAAAATCCGGGTTTGCACAATCAGGCCGTCATGGAATTCGGAGCGCTGCAATGTAAACCTGCTAATCCCGATTGTTCTGTTTGTCAGTTAAACAATATGTGCTACGCTTTCGCGAAGAAAGTGGTGACCGATTTGCCTGTCAAGGAAAAGAAAACAAAAGTGAGGAACCGTTTCTTTAATTATATGGTTTTCCGATATAAAGGAACAATTGCTATTCATAAAAGAACAGCAAAAGATATTTGGATTAACCTTCACGATTTCCCATTGATTGAAACAGTCAAAGAATTATCTGAAGAGCAATTATTAAAATCGACTGAGTGGAAAAAGGTGTTGGGTAAAACAAAATATTCGATAAGATCTATTTCCAATTCTTATA
Organism: Bacteroidota bacterium; assembly: GCA_005772895.1. Classification (GTDB taxonomy): domain Bacteria; phylum Bacteroidota; class Bacteroidia; order 2-12-FULL-35-15; family 2-12-FULL-35-15; genus 2-12-FULL-35-15. Next base: position 104,640 of record SXIH01000038.1, read on the forward strand.
AACACATCCTGAGTCATCAAAAAATTTATGCAAGGTTTATAGAGATTGATTGTAAAGAACCATTGAAGAATTTTCTTCCAAAAAATATGCTTATTATTAAAGAGAAAGATATTCATAAGTATGCAGTTCCAAGGTTGGTGGATTTGTATTTAGAAAAGGTGAGTTGTTAAGAAGAAGCTATTCCCACTTAAAAAGGGGGCTAGGGGGATTATTTCATGAAACGCTTGATTTCACCCTCTTCATTCCTTATATTTGTTATGAAATAAAATTAAGATTATGGCAGGCGTTAATAAAGTAATATTGGTTGGTAATTTGGGGAAAGACCCAGAAGTCCGTCATTTAGAAGGAGGAGCTGTGGTGGCAAATTTTCCTATCGCAACTACGGAAGTGTATAAAGATAAAACAGGAACACGTCAGGAGCAAACCGAATGGCATAACATTGTTGTGTGGAGGGGTTTGGCTGAAGTAGCTGAAAAATATTTGAAAAAAGGAATGACCATTTATATAGAAGGAAAATTACGAACCCGTTCCTGGGATGATAAAGAAGGACATAAGCGTTATACTACAGAAGTGGTGGGTGATACATTTACAATACTGAGTAAAAAAGAAAGTCAATCTTCCGGTAATAATGAAGAAAGTGGTATTTCAGGCCCCAAAACAGGAGATGATTTACCTTTTTAATTGATTAATTTGCAAAGCACTATCTTTACATCCTTATAAGTTTAACTAATATCCAAAATTTTGGCCGTCACGAGTACCAGTCTGCTTTTTAATTCTTCGCTTCTCAGCATTGTTGTAAACCCTTTTTCCTTTAGCATTTTGATGGCAATCATAACAATGTTTGTGCTGTTATTGATTGTTGCTATGGTTTCAGCTGCTGAATCTGCCTTTTTTTCTCTTAGTCCAAACGATTTGGATGAATTAAAAACATCCGATTCTAAATCCGACCAAAAAATCCTTCAACTAATTGGTGCACCAAAACGCTTGTTGGGAACATTGCTGATTAGTGTAAATTTTATAAGCATTGCAATTGTTATTATTAACTCGACATTTATTTTTGGAACAGAAGGGTGGTTTAATTTCTCGGGAGCTGCTACTTTGGGGTTTATTATTCAAGTGGTGGTGGTTACTTTTTTAATATTATTGATAGGAGAAGTAACACCTAAAATATACGCTACTCAAAATCCTTTGAAAGCTTCGCGCAGGCTAATTTATTTTGTGCTTGTGCTACAAAAATTATTTTATCCTGTGAGTTCGTTTTTAATTATGATTACTTCTTTGCTCGACAAAGTAATCAAACCAAAATCTCATAGTATTTCGGTTGATGAATTATCGCATGCTCTAGAGCTTACTTCTGATGAGGATATTCCGGAAGAAGACCATAAAATTTTAAAAGGAATTGTAAAATTTGGGAATACTGATGTAAAACAAATTATGCAGTCGCGCACCCATGTTACTGCTTTTGAACATAAAATAGGTTTTACAAAATTGTTGACCGATATTACAGCCTACGGTTTTTCCCGAGTGCCAATTTATAAAGAAACACTGGATAATATTGTAGGTGTGCTTTACACAAAAGATTTGCTTCAATATACCAATGAGTCTGATAGTTTTAATTGGCAGACAATTGTCCGTGCTCCGTTTTTTGTACCTGAAAATAAAAAGATAGATGATTTGCTCAGAGAGTTTCAGTATAAAAAAATTCACTTAGCAGTAGTGGTTGATGAGTATGGTGGGACTTCCGGTATTGTTACTTTGGAAGATGTAATAGAAGAAATTGTTGGTGAAATAAATGATGAGTTTGATGACGATGATCTGGTTTATTCGAAATTAGATAATAATAATTTTGTGTTTGAAGGAAAAGCAGCCTTAAATGATGTGGCAAGAATTCTGGAAATAGATAGAGCAAATTTTGAAGATGTAAAAGGAGAAGCTGATAGTTTAGCAGGATTGATTATTGAAATAGAAGGCAGAATCCCGACTAAAAATGAAAAAATTGTTTTCACGCCAGGCGGACAAACGGATAGAAATTTAGTCTTTACAATTGAATCGGCAGACAATAGAAAAATTAAAAGAGTTAAAATTACAATTGAAAGAGCGAATGAAGAATAAAAAATTTCAGATTTCAGATTTCAGATTTAAAATTGAAGAAAGATTTTTTCTTCTTTTTATTTGTCTATTGTCTACTGCTTTTTGTCTACTTCCTTCCTGCGGTGGCGATGATGAAGAAACAATAGCTCCGAAACCAAGAGCATATTTTCGATTGGCTTTTCCTGAAAAAAAATATGTTAGTTATGATTCTGCTTGTCCGTTCACATTTGAACTTCCCGTTTATTCAAAAATAGAAAAGGATAAAAATTACCGTGCAGAACCTTGCTGGCTGAATATGGAGTTCCCTTCATTGAATGGAACAGTACATTTAACGTATCATCCTTTGAAAGGTGATATAAATGAATATTTAGAAGAAACAAATGAGTTGGCTTCAAAACATCAAATAAAGGCTTCGGGAATAGAAGAGAAGTTGGTTTCAAAAGATTCGAGCAAAGTGTATGGATTGATTTATGAAATAGGCGGAAATGCAGCTTCTTCTATTCAGTTTTTTTTAACGGATAGTACAAATCATTTTATTCGCGGAGCACTATACTTTAATGCTGCTCCTAATACTGATTCAATTGCTCCTGCAGTTGATTTTGTTAGAAAAGATATCTATCATATGATAGAAACTTTCGAATGGAAAGGTGTTACGAAAATTACTTCTTTACCACCTTCAAGATAATTAAAAATTGTAAAGCATAAGCTATACAGGCCAATAGTAAATGAATAGGCTGTAGTGGTGCAGGTAATGCAAATCGGTTTAAAATAATTCCGGCTAACAACTCTGCTATTAATACTACTCCTAAAATTTTTCCAAGTTTTTTTAGTGAATCACTAGCATCACTTTTATTGATTTTGTAAATCATAAAAAAGTTCACAAGCATAATTGCAATTGAAAAACTTCTGTGAATGTTAAATGTGATACCTAGATTGGAAATTATATCTCCTCTGAATGCTGCGTCAAAGTTTTTTAGTAACACATCCACTTCTTCTCTAACTTGTGTGCCAAGCATGATTTGCATAATGGTAAAAAATAAAACAATTGCGCTTAGTTGTATGATAACGGGTTGGGCTGATTTTTCTAAAGCGGGTGAAATTAATTTTTTAGCGCGGTAAATAATTGCAACAGCAACTGCCAATATCACTAAAGCCATTACCATGTGAATGGTAATTTTCATTGGTGCTAAATTGCTGCTCACCACTTTCGCTCCCAACCAACCTTGAAATCCAACCATAATAACAGATAAAAAAGACAAAACGAAAATCCGTTTATCGTGTTTCATGATTATAACAGAAAAAATCAACTGAATAAAAACCAACACTCCTAATACAACTCCTGCTAAACGGTTTAGATACTCTGTCCAAGTTTTTAAAGCATTAAACTCATCAACTGCATTGTGTTCGCCAGCATACAACTCTTTATAATTATCAGGAAGTTGAGAAACATCTGTAGGAGGAATCCATTTGCCAAAACATTTTGGCCAATCCGGACAGCCCATTCCGGAACCGGTTGCACGAACTATTGAGCCGGCAATAATTACAATGAAAATAAAAATCAAAGTGATTTGTGCAATCCGAATAAAACGATGTATGCTTTTGTGTTCCATAAATTCTCAAATACATTGTCATCCTGAGCGGAGTCGAAGGACAAAATTACTAAATGTTTAGGCTATGTATATGATTAATGTCATTTATCTTCTGTTTAACCTACCATTTATAATCGTTTACCTCAATTCAAATTCTATTTACAATATAGAAACTCATAATCTGTTTTACACATATAAACTAAAAACAACATCCCCATGAACAAGTTAATTCTAATGGTTTTGCTTCTTCCAATGATAAGCAAAGCTCAAGAGCACCTCGATTCAGAAAGTGGTTATTTTCAATTAGGAATGCGTAATGTCGTTAGTACATTTAACGAAGATGGCGCCACAGGTTTTGGATATGGTGGTCAGTTCCGCATTCGTGTGTTAAGCAGAGTAAACACCGACTGGTATGCCGATTACATTACAACAGATATTGGAGGATTAGCAAGAAGAGAAGATTTACATATCGGTTGGTCGGTTTTAGCTTATCCTTTTAATTGTACAACTACAAAAGGTAAAATCACTCCTTATATTTTGGCCGGACATTGTTTTGATTATTCAAAAGCCACAAAAAATGACGATGGTTTTTCACTTGATAAATTAAGCAGTGCAGTGCAAGGAGGTATAGGAATGCATTATAATATTACAGACAGAACGGATATTTCTTTAACTGCACAATACATGATGCATCTTGGAAAAGATATTCATGCAGAAGTGGAAGAAATTGATGGACTAAAAGAAGTGCATATCGAAAAAAATCAAGTAAGAGGAATTGAAGGACATATGTTGATTAATGTTAGTTTGAATGTTCGTTTGTTTGATATGTGGGATCAACATCACAAAAGAAAGAAAACCGCAGAGGCGTAGCCGAGACTCATTGCCCCGACTTTCAAGTCGGGGAACAATAAAAATAAACCTAAATTTTAGAAATTATGAAATCGATAAACCTCATTATATCATTTGTATGCTTTTCAAGTGTAGTTTTTGCTCAGCAAGAAAATACTCAATACATACATAAACATTTAATGCGTGCTGATGCTTCTATTGTAGCTGGATATTTATTTAAAGAAGGAATGAACAATGTTCACATTAATGGAAGTGCAGAATATTATCTTGACAATAAAGTGTCAATAAGAGGTTCCGCAAGCTATTTATTAGGATGTAGTGGCTTGACAAAAGATTCCATTGGCTTGAAAGATTTTCATTCAATTTATTTAGGTGGTGCGTATCATTTCCCAACTAAAGGTCATTTCGATCCTTATGTTATTCTGCAACCGGGATTGAGCTATACTTCTTCATACAAAAGCGGTCCTCCTGCGTTGATGGATGGACAAGAACAGATTAGAAAATACTATCCGGGTGTATTGACTCCGTTAGCAACAGCAGGTGTTGGCTTTAACTATTACTTTCAGCGATTTGCACATTTGTTTTTGGAAACAAGATATGTTTACGCACAACATTTGTCGCAAGCACCAAGTCCGATTTCATTACAGGAATTGCGTGTAACTTTTGGATTAGGATTTAATTTATTCATCATTAAAGACAAGAAAAGAATTCCTACTGCATAAAAATAATCGGCTTCGCTCTTATGATATATCAATTATCATTCTGAGCGAAGCCGAAATATTTTATTTGAATTTAATTTTGAGATTTTTTTGCTTCCGCTTTTTGTCTTTTTTCAGCTGCATCTCTTTCTTTTCTATCCTCAATTTCATTTTGTTTTCTATTCATTTCCCATTTGTATTCTTTAGTTGTGATAATTACTAAACCACCTGTGCAATCGCCATATTGTGCAGGAACGCCACCTGTTAATACTTCCATTCCGCTTATCCCCATTCCAGGAACATCCGGAACAGCCATTGTTTTATTTCCATCCACATAATATGCAGTACTTCCTCTTCTGGATCCACGGATGTATAGATCTTTGCCATCATTAGTTTCTAAAACTCCTGGAGTAGTCATTACAATTAAACCAATAATATCTGTTTTTCCTACTGCGGCATTTTCTATTTGTGTAATTGAAATAGGAGTTACTGTTGAAAATTGTGCATCAAAAGTTGGTTCAATAAATTTTGCTGAAACAACTACAGGAGGTAAACCTGTTGCAGTTAGAGTCATATTTATTGTTACATAACGAATTTGATTTGGATTAACACTTACTTTTTCCAAAAGGGTTGTGTTATAGCTTGTAAAAAAAGATTTGATGTTGTACTTGCCCGGGGTGAGATTTTTAACTGTAAACTCTCCGTTCACATCTGTTTGAGTGCTGGAAATTATTGTTGAATCTTGTAAAACGGCAACCGGTGCAAATGGCATCGGAATGCTTTTTTCATCAACTACAGTTCCTTTAATTGTTCCTTCCGTTTGAGCGAAAATGGTGCTTGAAATAATCAAGACACATAATGTTAAAATTGTTTTTAGAGTTTTCATAATATATAGTTTTAAAAGGTTTATTCGTTTCGAGGTTGCGCTTTTTACTCGGTTTGCAGATAAGACGAGTTCGTGATTCTATTTCCATAAAGAATCTTCAAAAAGCCATTTAATCATAAAAACTGCCGTTTACTCATTCCCACAAACTAATCTTAAAAAAGGTGGTTTAACCATATGGAATCTGATACTCCAATACGTCTAACTATCAAGAACCGATTCCGGATCATTTTAAAACATCGGATTATGAGTTACCCTACTTCAATTCACAGCCATTTAACCGATAACGAATTGGTGAAACAGTACAAAACAACTGCGGATAAAATTTATGTTGGAGAGTTGTATAAAAGATACACGCATTTGGTTCTGGGAATGTGTATCAATTATTTTAAAGATAAAGATGTAGCAAAAGATATCACTCTTCAGATTTTCGAAAAGCTATTTGACGAATTAAAAAAACGAGAAGTAGAAAATTTTAAAGCTTGGTTAACATTTGTGGTTCGCAATTATTGTATTTCCGAATTACGCAAAATGCAAGTTCAATTAAATCGTGATATCGAATACCAATACCAATTAAAAAATCAATTACACAATGAAGATAATGAAGAAGCGATTGAAGAAGAGCAAAAATTGGAGGCTTTGGAAAAAGCGATGGAAAGTTTAAATCCATTCCAAAAAAAATGCATCGAATTGTTTTATCTTAAAAACATGAGTTACACTCAAATAGTTGAAATGACTGGCTATTCGGTTAATGAGGTGAAAAGTTATATTCAGAATGGTAAAAGAAATTTGAAAATGATAATTACAAATACTAAATAATCGTCCCCATGAACACTACTTACAATAATTGTTTATCCATAGAGCAGCTTCAATCGTACTCACTTAATAAAAGTGATAAAGAAGAAAAGGCTCAACTATATATGCACATATCTACATGCGAACTGTGCACTTGTGCGGTTAACGGATTTACTGCCATTTCATTTACTTCTGCTGATGTTGACGCCATCCACAATCAAATTGATGTAAAAACAAATGCTTTGCACGCGAATCCGTTAACCTTCGCACACGCTTTTCTTGCTTGTATTACAATTGCCTCAGTTTTTGGATTTTATTATTTTGTTGATTCGTTTTCTGATAATAAATCACCCAAATTGGTACATGAAAACATTCAACCGATTTCTATTCCTGTGATTGAAAAAATTATTCCAGCTGTTGAACCTGAAATTATTCCAGCTGAGGAAATAAAAATTCCCAAAAATGATTTGGCAGTAGAAAAGAAAATTATTGAAAAAATAAATCCCGATAGCTATCGGGATCCTGTCGAGCCAATTAAAAGTATTACTCCAGGATTAATTCCAGTTCCTGTTAAAGCGACAGAAGTATTAATTGATCCAAATTACAATGCAAATATTATTTATATCTACGATTTGAAAGTAACCAATTATAATTCGCTATACTTTAATAATAAATTAAAACCTTTTGAAATAAAAGGCCACACACCCTCATTTAAAGAAAATAAAGAAAGTCCGAATACCGTTTTTGAAAAAGATTATGAGCAAACAATTGCAGCCGATAAAGTTTTGAAAACCGGTTTGGGTTATTTCAATAAAGGAAAATATGGTAAGGCGTTATCAGAGTTTCAATTATTATTAGAAGCAAATCCAAACGATGTAAACTCACTATTCTACAGTGCTGTTGCGTATTATCAGATTGGAAAATACGACCGTACTATTAAAAATTTAGAAGCAGTTTTAAATAGTTCCAACAATGTGTTTCATCCGGAAGCAAAATGGAATTTAGCTTTATCGAATTTGAAAATAGGGGAAAAAGCAAAAGCAAAACAATTGCTGATTGAGATTGCAAACGAAAAAGGATTTTATTCGAAACGTGCTTCTGATAAGTTAAAAGGGCTATCTTTTTGAAATAAAAAGATAGATTAGCAATAACAATGGAATAATCAGAACGATGTAGAATGAAAATACCGGAAGTAAAATAAAATTGAAGATAAAAAGTAAAGCAAAAAACGAAAGAACATAAACGATTGCCTTTTGAATATTACCTTTTTTGTGATAATCCCAAAAAATCAAAAACACAGGAATGCTACTGAGTAAAGTTGCAATCCCCAAGAAAGCTCCTATTCCTAAAAGTTCCATACTCCAAATTTACATTTTTAATTCTTGCTTCTTGTATCTTAAATCTTGATTCTAATCCTATCTTTGTCGCGACAAAAATTAAAGTCGTGAACACAAAGTTTATCAACTGGGTAATTTTAATTGCACTTGCTATCACTTGGGGAAGCTCATTTATTCTGATGAAACGCGGAATGGATGTTTATTCAAGTGAAGAAGTTGCTGCATTGAGAATATTCATTGCTTTTCTTTTTTTATCTCCATTAATTTTCAAGCACGTTAATAAGTCTTTACTAAAACATTGGAAAGGATTTGTAGGAATGGGTGTGCTAGGTAATTTAATTCCTGCATTTTTATTTACAAAAGCTGAAACAGGAATTAGTAGTTCATTAACTGGAATGTTGAATTCACTTACTCCATTATTTACATTGTTATTAGGGGTTTTATTATTCAAATCAAAAACCAAATTGATAAACGTAATTGGAATTTTAATTGGTTTTGTGGGAGCCATTGGTTTATTGCTTGTTGGGAAATCGGAAGACATGAACAACAATTTGCTGTTTGGATTTTATGTGGTTTTGGCAACTATTTGTTATGCTTTAAGTGTCAACATTATCAAAAAAGATTTAAACGAAGTCAACTCTATAACAGCAACCGTTTGGGCTATGATGTTTATTGGTCCGTTTGCCGGAATTTACCTTTTCGGGTTTACTGATTTTACTACCAAACTGAGTTCTAATCCGCTGGCATATACTAGTTTATGGTATATTGTAATTCTCGCAGTTTTCGGGACAGCTCTTTCAGTTATGATATTTAATGTCCTGATACGTAATACCAATGCATTGTTCGCCTCTTCAGTTACCTATTTAATTCCAATTGTGGCTTTGATGTGGGGCGTTTTGGATGGAGAAGACGTGCAACTACTTCATTTTGTGTGGATTATAATAATTTTGTTGGGAGTGTATTTGGTTAACAAAAAGGCTGTCCAGCCCAACAAATAGAGTATTTTTAAGGAAAATACCCTAAAACCTTTGCCACAATCAAATAAATTCTTAATTTCGTGCCCCCAAGAAAATAATGCTTGGGTAGTATTAACAAATAAAACCCTATAAAATGTACGCAATCGTAGAAATAGCCGGGCAACAATTTAAGGTAGAACGTGGAGTAAAAGTATACGTTCACCGCCTAGATGCTAGCGAAGGTGCTAAAGTTGAATTCGACAAAGTTTTGTTGGTTGACAATGGCGGAAAAGTTCAAGTTGGAACTCCTTCAGTTGATGGTGCAAAAGTGGCTGCAACAGTCCTTTCACACATCAAAGGTGACAAAGTCATCGTATTTAAAAAGAAACGCAGAAAAGGTTACCAAAAATCAAACGGTCACCGTCAGCAATTTACTCAGATCCTTGTTCAAGGTATCTTAGGAAAAGGCGAAACGTTGAAAGATGAAATTAAGGTAGAGAAAAAAGCGCCAAAAGCTGATGCTCCTGTTGCAGAAGTAAAAGCTAAAAAAGCAGCTCCTAAAAAAGCAGCTAAAAAAGATGACGCTCCTGCAAAAAAAGCGGCTCCTAAAAAAGCAGTTAAGAAAGCAGCGAAATAAAATTAACAATCTAAAAAACTAAAATAAAATGGCACATAAAAAAGGTGCGGGTAGTTCTAAGAACGGTCGTGAGTCACACAGCAAACGCCTTGGCGTTAAAATTTTTGGTGGTCAGTTAGCTATCGCTGGTAACATTATTGTTCGCCAAAGAGGTACTAAACACAACCCGGGTGAAAACGTGGGTATTGGTAAAGACCATACTTTATTTGCATTGGTAGATGGTACAGTGGAATTCAAAAAGAAACGCGATGAAAGATCGTTTGTTTCGGTTGTTCCATTTTCTACTGAAGCATAAGAAGGAAATATATTTCATAAAAATCTCCTGGGCTTCATCCGAAGTTTAGGAGATTTTTATTTTAGTATTGAGATGTGAGATATGAGACGTGAGATTTTTCTCAATACGATTAAAATTTGATGGTGAAATCTCAATCGTTACTAAAACCAAATCTAATATCTAAAGTCTAATATCTCATATCTAAAAATGTTACAACTCAATTATATCCGCGAAAATAAAGACGAAGCAATTGCCCGTTTAGCCATCAAAAATTTTGATGCTAAAACTATTCTGGAAAATGTTCTGGAAATGGATGTGAAACGCAAAAAAGTTCAAAATGAATTGGATGCAATTTTAAACGAAGCAAATGTTCTTGCAAAACAAGTTGGTGAATTATACAAGCAAGGAAAAAAAGCGGAAGGCGATGATTTAAAAACAAAAAGTGCCCAGCTAAAAGAAAATTCTAAAAAATTAGAAGAGCAGTTAACCATCATCGAAAAAGAACAACACGATTTATTGGTGCAAGTTCCAAACGCACCCAGCGCAAAAGTTCCAAAAGGAAAAACTCCGGAAGACAATGAAAATATTTATCAAGAAGGAGAAATTCCAAAATTGTATGATGGCGCAAAACCACATTGGGAATTAACTACAAAGTATGATTTAATTGATTTTGAATTGGGAGTAAAATTAACAGGAGCAGGCTTTCCTGTCTACAAAGGAAAAGGAGCACGCTTACAAAGAGCATTGATTAATTTCTTTTTGGACAGAGCAACTGCTGCCGGATATTTAGAGGTTCAACCGCCAATCTTGGTAAATGCAGCATCGGGTTATGCAACCGGGCAATTACCGGACAAAGAAGGACAAATGTATCATGCGGGAATTGATGATTTGTATTTAATCCCAACAGCAGAAGTTCCTATCACAAATATTTACCGCGATGTGATTTTAAAAGCTGAACAATTGCCGATTAAAAATTGTGGCTACACACCATGTTTCAGAAGAGAAGCAGGAAGCTACGGAGCACATGTGCGTGGATTAAACCGTTTGCATCAATTTGATAAAGTAGAAATTGTACAAATTGCTCATCCTGATAAATCATACGAAACATTGGAAGACATGCGTAATTATGTTGCGGGGTTGTTGCGTGAATTGGAATTACCATTTAGAATATTGAAACTGTGCGGAGGTGATATGAGTTTTGCGTCTGCATTAACATACGATTTCGAAACATATTCTACAGCACAACAAAAATGGTTAGAAGTAAGTTCAGTTTCTAATTTTGAAACCTTCCAAAGTAACAGATTAAAATTACGTTTTAAAGAAGGAGATGCAAAACCTGTATTGGCACATACATTGAACGGAAGTGCATTAGCATTGCCAAGAATTGTTGCAACCATGTTGGAGAACAATCAAACTGTAGAAGGAATCAGAATTCCGAAAGTGTTGGTTCCGTATTGTGGATTTGATATGATAAAGTAAACTGAAGAAATTTTTAATTTACTTGCCCAGGAATTCAAACCTGGGCATTTTTTTTCCTTCTATCTCCACTTCTTCTAAAAACATTTGCAAAGGTCGCACCCAAATATTTTCTCCTTCTTTCTGATACAAAGCTTTGTAAACGACTAATTCTTCAAGTGTTTCGCTGTGACGAGCAATTCCAACAACTTCGTATTCTTTGCCTTTGTAGTGTTTGTATTTTCCGGGTTTGATCATCTTTTAATTATGGTTGGATTTGTTAAGAATGATTATCATTCTCCCCCTGCCCCCTCGGAGAGGGGGATAAATCCTGCGCAAATCATACACACAGAAAAAATAAAAAATTCGTGTAAATCCGTTTTATCCGCGTCATCTGCGTTCCATCTTATGTCAGAAACGGATTATGCTTCCTCTCAAAACCAATATTTGTAACAGGTCCGTGTCCGCTATAAACTTTGAAATCATCTCCTAATGGAAATAATTTTGTTTTAATATTATTGATTAGTGTTTCATAATTTCCTCCCGGTAAATCTGTTCTTCCTATGCTTCCATAAAATAAAACATCGCCCGAGATCATAAATTTTTCTTCGCGATTGTAAAATGTAATACTTCCTGGTGAATGTCCGGGAGTAAATAAAATTTCCAGTTTCGAATTTCCGAATTCAACAATATCCCCTTCTTCTAAAAAAACAGAAGGTTGAGGTGAAGGGTCGCAATTCATTCCGTATAAATCACAAGTCATTTGAAAAGCATCCAGAATTCTCAGGTCATTTTTATTGATTTCGAGTTTCAGGTTGTATTTTTTGGAAACAAAGCCATTTCCGAAAATATGGTCCAAATGGCAGTGAGTATTTAGAAGTTTTACGGGATTTAATTGCTCATCGGCAATGAATTTTGCCAAAATTGCTCTTTCTGAATCGTCATAACAACCCGGGTCAATGATAATACAGTCCTTGGTTTCGTCCCATAGGATGTACATATTTTCTTGAATCGGACTAAATGTGAACGAATGGATAGAAATCATACTAAAGTCATTAGAATTACGTTGTAAAAGTAGCAAAATTAAAGGTTTAATCCCTTGTTATTGCTTTCATTATTTAGTATTTTAGCATTCTAATCAGATTTTACGTGAGCTCGATTTTTACTACTACATATAAAAAAGGATTTGCATTTCTTCTTTTGCTGTTCGTTGTTTTTTCGAATACAAATCTAACTGCACAATTTTATTCTGGCTCTCAAACCGATTTCGGAAAAAATCGTGTGAAATACGACAGCTATTTCTGGACTTATTATTCTTATCCTAAATACGATGTTTATTTTTATGAGCAAGGTAAAGAATTGTCAAACTATGTTTCTGTATCTGCAAAAACGCAGATGGAAAAAGTAGAAAAACTTTTTGATTACTCATTCGAAGATAAAGTTCAATTCATTGTTTACAATAAACAGTCGGATTACAAACAAAGTAATATCGGGCTTTCTTCCGAAGAAGATTACAATACGGGTGGTGTTACACGTGTAGTAGGTTCCAAAGTGATTTTATTTTATGAAGGTGATCATGCAAAGTTAGATGCGCAAATCCGTACAGGATTAGCAGAAGTGTTAATCAACGAAATGATGTATGGCGGAAATGTGCGTGAAATGGTAAAAAATAGCACTCTATTAAATTTACCTGATTGGTATATGAAAGGATTGATTGATTATGTAGCCTATGATTGGAATTCAGATATCGATAGCAGAGTGAAAGACGGAATCACAAGTGGTAAATATAAAAACATCAACCGCTTGGAAGGAAATGATGCAAAGTATGCTGGACATGCATTGTGGAAACATATTGCTGACAATTACGGTGAAGCTGTTATCTCCAACATATTGTACATGACAAAAGTGAGTCGTAACATCGATAACTCTTCTTTGTTTGTATTAGGAATTTCAGTAAAAAATCTTTGGAGTGAATGTTATGAATCCTATTCAGGAAAATACATTGAGCGCGATTCTACTTCTGTAATGCCAAAACAAATTCCGTTAACAGTTAAAAAACCCAAAAAAGCTCGTGTTTACGGACAAATGAAAATAAGTCCGGATGGGAATTATGTTTTGTATACCACCAATGAAATGGGTCAATATAAAATATGGTTATACGATGTAGAAAAAAATAAAGCAAAACGAATTTTAAAATCCGGACAAAAAATTGATCGCCCGAGTGATTATTCTTTCCCTTTAGTAGCTTGGCATCCGAGCGGAAAACTGTTTTCTTACATTATAGAACGGAAAAGTTATTTAGTTCTTGCAACTTATGAACTGGAAACAAAAGACAGAACAGAGCGTCACATTACAGGTTTCGAAAAAATATTGGATTACTCTTATAACAGTGATGGTAAGAAGTTTGTAATGTCGGCAGTTCAAAAAGGACAAACTGATATTTATATTTTTACTGCAGCATCTAGTGCTTATGATCAAATTACAAATGATATTTACGATGATTTGACTCCTCGTTTTGTTCACAATTCAAAAGAGATTGTTTTTTCATCCAACCGTCCTTTAGACACTTTATTTTTTGATTCAAAGCGCAAGGCAGAGCCTTCAATGGCAAATAAAGATTTGTTTGTTTTTGACAATGTAAGTAAATCAAGAGTTTTGAAGCGAGTAACAAACACTCCATATATTGATGAATCTTATCCTGCAGATTACGACAGTACACACATTTCTTATTTGAGTGATTTGAATGGAATTCGTAATCGTTACATTGCCCGTTTCGATAGTGTGATTGCTTATGTGGATACTTCAGAACATTACAGAACGGTGGTTTCATCTTACCCAATTACAAATTATAAGCGTAGCATTTTAGAGCAAGATGTGAATACGAAAGCAAATAAGTTTTCCGAAATCATTTATGAAAATGGAAAATACAGATTGTTCGTTGCTCCATTAACTCCATCGGATCAAACTCCAAAACTAATTTTGAAAAATACTTCTTATCGTGATTATAAAGATAGAATAGAACGCAAAGAAGAAGTAGAGGCACAGGCAAAGGATAAAAATTTAAAAGATACTCCTCAGGCAGAAAATGTAAAAATTGTTATTAGTATTAGTGACCCACCAAAGAAAAAAGATTCAACGGAGGTAGACATTAATAATTATACTTTTGAAAATGAGCAACCAAAAGTAACTAAAGATGGAATTGAGCAGCCTAAAATGAATGTTGATACATCATCCAAGGCGATAGCAAATCCAAATGCTGATTTTGTTTTATCGCGACAAAAAAATTACAATATCAATTATTCAGTTGATTATGTTGTTACCCAAGTAGACAATTCATTTTTAAATGCTTCTTACCAAAAGTTTGCTGGAGGAGGAAGTCCAATTTATTTGAATCCAGGAATCAATGCATTTTTTAAAGTTGGAGTGAGTGATTTATTTGAAGATTATAGAATTGTTGGTGGAATTCGTTTTTCAGGTGATTTAAATAGCAATGAATTCTTTTTGTGCCGCGAAAACAGAATTAAACATATTGACAAACAAGTTGTACTTCATCGTCAATCATTATTAGATATTGCGGATAACTATTCACTTGTAAAAATATATACTCATGAAATAAGATATGGTTTGAAATATCCATTCAATGAGGTTACAAGTTTGAGAGGAAGTCTGAACTATCGCAATGATAAGATTGTATATACAGGAACCGACTTAACAAATTTAAAACGTGAAAATGTTTATGAAAATTGGGGTTCAGCAAAATTAGAATGGGTATTTGATAATACTATCAAAAAAGGTTTGAATTTATATAATGGAACACGAGCAAAAATATTTGGTGAATACTATAATCGCGTAGATCAAATTGCAAAGGCCTATTATTTTAAAGATGTTAAAAAGGCTGATTTTTTTGTAGTTGGTTTGGATTTCCGTCACTATAAAAAAATACACCGTGATTTAATTTGGGCAAATCGTTTGGCTGCTAGTACTTCTTTCGGAAATAATAAATTGATTTATTATATGGGTGGAGTAGATAATTGGTTTAGTCCAAAATTTGATAACACTACTAACATAGCAACTGATCAGAATTATACTTATCAGACATTGGCAACCAATATGCGTGGGTTTTACCAGAATGTTCGAAATGGAAACAGTTTTGCAGTTATCAATAGCGAATTACGTTTCCCAATTTTCAAATACTTTTTCAAGCGTCCGATTCGTTCCGATTTTATTCAAAATTTTCAAATCATAGGATTTGCAGATGTAGGAACTGCTTGGACAGGAGATTCTCCTTATGCTGCAAATAATTCACTGAATACTACAGTTATTGGTAATGCAATCACTCCACTTATTATTACATTGAAAACACAACACAATCCAATAGTTGGCGGTTATGGTTGGGGAGTAAGAAGCCGAGTTTTTGGTTATTTTATTCGTATCGACAGAGCTTGGGGTGTGCAAGATGGTATTGTTCTGAAACCACTTTGGTATTTATCTCTCTCACTTGATTTCTAAGTTATACTACTCTTGAAAAAATCTCAATTAAATATGACAACAATAGTTATTTTGCTGTGTCTCGGCTTAGTTGCCGGTATGCTAAGTGGTATGGTTGGTATCGGAGGCGGAATTGTGATTGTCCCTGCATTGGTTTATTTTATGGGTTATTCACAGCATCAGGCACAAGGAACAGTTTTGTTTATGTTTTTATTACCGATTGGAATTTTAGGAGTGTTTAATTATTACCAGGCAGGACATATTGAATGGAAAACAGCTTTAATTATTGCAAGTACTTTTTTAATTGGAAGTTATTTTGGTTCTAAAATTTCTATTGCAATTGATCAAACAACTTTAAAAAAGGTATTTGGAGTAATTATTTTATTGCTCTCATTAAAAATGATTTTTGGTAAATAGCAAAACGATTGTGAAAGAAAAAATAAAATCCTTAGCTAAGTCATCGTTACCAGAGGTAATTGCTATTCGCAGACATTTACATGCAAACCCCGAACTATCATTTGAGGAAATTAATACTTCGAATTTCATTTCTTCTAAATTAAAAGAGTATAACATTCCTTTTAAACAAGGAATTGTAAAAACCGGAATTGTTGCTTTGATTGAAGGAAAAAATCCTACAAAAAGAGTTGTAGCGTTACGCGGAGATATGGACGCACTTCCAATTCTGGAAAAAAATATTTGCGACTATAAATCAAAAAATGATGGCGTTATGCATGCATGCGGGCATGATGTTCACAGTGCTTCTTTGTTGGGTGTTGCTAAAATTTTGAATGAATTAAAAAATGAATTTGAAGGAACTATTAAATTAATTTTTCAACCTGGAGAAGAAAAATTACCAGGTGGTGCTTCATTGATGATAAAAGAAGGAGTTCTTGAAAATCCAAAACCAACTAGCATTTTTGCACAACATGTTTTTCCAAGTATGGAAGTAGGAAAAGTGGGTTTCCGCTGCGGAATGTACATGGCAAGCACCGATGAAATATATGTTACAGTAAAAGGCAAAGGCGGACATGCGGCTATGACTGCAGAATATATTAATCCATTATTGATAGCTGCTGCAATTATGACGGAGCTGAATGAAGGTTTCATAAACAAAGAGCAGAAAGCTCCAACCGTTTTAGCATTTGGCAAAATAATCGGCAATGGAGCAACAAATGTAATTCCACAAGAAGTAAAATTGGAAGGAACATTCAGAACGATGGATGAAAAGTGGAGAGCAGAAGCCCATTTGAAAATGAAAAATATTGCAGATGCGGTTGCAAAGAGAATGGGCGGAGAATGTGATTTTAAAATTGAAAATGGTTATCCTTTCTTAGTCAATGATGAAGCAACAACCAAAAAAGCCAGAACTGCTGCCGAAGAATATTTAGGGAAAGAAAATGTAGAAGAATTGCCATTGAGAATGACTGCAGAAGATTTTGCATTTTTCTCTCAACAAATCCCTTCCTGCTTTTATCGGTTAGGAACAGGAAATAAATCAAAAGGAATAACTAGTGGTGTGCATACTGCCACATTTGATATAGACGAACAAGCTTTGGAAGTTGGTGTTGGATTAATGGCTTGGTTGGTTCTGAATGAATTGAAATAAAAAGCCATCCTTTCGAATGGCTTTTTTATTATATTTTTTTTAGTGCTTGTTCAATATCTGAAATAATATCCTCATAATGTTCTACTCCAACAGATAGCCGTATCATTTTTTCAGTTAGGTTCATCTTCATTTTTAATTCATCATTTACCGGAGCATGTGTCATTGAGTAAGGATGTTCTGCTAACGATTCAGTACTTCCTAAACTTACAGCCAACTTGATAAGCTTCATTTCATTTAACACTTTGAATGCTTTTTTCTCTCCACCTTTTACATCAAAACTTATCATTGCTCCAGGAGATAAGCATTGTTGTTTATAGATTGGAAATTGTTTGTCCCCTTTTTTTAATAATCCTAAATAATAAACCTTTTCAATTTTCGGATGTTTGTTTAACCAGTCAGCAATTTTAATTGCATTCTCTGCTTGTAAGGTCATCCGCATTTTTAAAGTTTCCAAACTTCTTAATAATAGCCAGCCGGTATTTGGAGATGCCATAGTTCCCATGATGCTGCGGAAAGCTTTTATTCTTTTTAATAATGCGGATGAGCCAACACATGCTCCGGCTATTACATCACTGTGTCCGCCAATGTATTTTGTTGCGGAATACAATACTAAATCAAAACCATGTTTTAATGGGTGAGAAAATACAGGTCCTAAAAATGTATTATCAATAGCAGTAATTACTTTTTTATCTTTTGTAGAAAACTGTTTAGCTAACTCTACACACATTTTCATATCAATCAAATCATTTGTTGGGTTGGCCGGACTTTCAATAAAAATCATTGCCAGATTATTTGCTTTTCCCGTTGATTTAATAATCTTTATAATTTCATCTTTGCTTTGATTTGGCATGAATCCCACACTGTGAATTCCGAACTTTGCAAGAATGTGCTTGAAAAAATGATCAGAACCGCCATATATTGGTTCGCTGTGTAAGAGTAAATCTCCGGATTTTAAAAGTTCTAAAACGGTAGTGCTGATTGCTGCCATTCCACTTTCAAAAACTGCTCCGTCTTCGGCTTCATCCCATAAACACAATCTGTTTTCCAAAATTTCTAAATCGGGATTGTTAATACGACTATATATTAATCCTGTTTCTTCTTTTGGGCGAAGTGCTCTTTTCCCATACGCAACTTCAAAGAATGATTTTCCTTCTTCAGCTGTTTTGAAAACAAAAGTGGAAGTTTGAAAAATAGGGCATTTAACTGCCCCTTCTGATAATTCAGGTTTATATCCATAGCTCATCATTAAACTTTCAGGACGCATTTTTTTGATTGTTTCTTTTGACATTTTAGAGAAATTTAATTTATTATAAAGATATGTTGGTAATTAATTAATTCTACATTACTATTATTATTTAGAAAATAATACTTATTTAATGTTAAAAAGTAGATAATATGTCTATATTTGTAATGTTTGAATGCCAAAACAGAAAAATAATCTTCATGGAAAAATTAGACAAGCTCGATAAGAACATTTTACATCTACTGCAAACGGATTCTTCTTTAAATACAAAACAAATTGCAGACGAAGTTGGATTGTCAGTAACACCAACTTATGAAAGAATAAAACGTATGGAGCGAACTGGAGTTATTGAAAAATACGTAGCATTATTGAATAAGGAAAAAGTTGGCAAAAATTTAGTAGTTTATTGCAATGTTTCTCTGCAAGTGCATTCAAAACCACTTTTGAAAAAATTTGAAACCGCTATATCTAAATTTGATGAAGTGATGGAATGTTACCATACTGCGGGAACTTTTGATTATTTGTTAAAAGTCGCATCAAATGATATGAATCATTATCAGGATTTTATTACCAATAAATTAGCAGCAACTGAAAACATTGGACATGTTCAAAGTTCTTTTGTTATGACAGAAGTAAAACATAAAACCGAATATAAGATTAGTTAATTTTTAAATAATTTTTTAAATCTGAATCTATGAAAAATAATATTTTTTCAATTTTGCTTATGTGCAATCTTATTGTATTTGGAACATTTTTATGTTCTTATAAATTTGAATCTAAAATAGCTGAACCTCCTTCTATATATATTGTTGAGTATAGTAAGGGAAGTAAGTGGGATAATTCCAAGGAATTTGATGGACAAAAATTTGCAAATCATCATTCTGCACATTTGCAGAGCTTAAGAAAACAAGGGATTATTCAATTTGGTGGAAGGTATGCAGACAAAGGAATTATTTTTATTGCTGCAATGGGATTGGATAATGCAAAGTATATTGTGAATTCAGATAGCGCTATTATTAATAAGATGTTTTCAGCTACAATAAATGAGTTAAATGTATTTTATGATTATAAAGCTGAACAAATTCCATCAAAAAAAATTAAGTCTGGAAAAGTAACAGGTATTGGCGGTGTATTTTTTAAAAGTAAAGATGCTAAGGCTTTAAATGCCTGGTATTACAATAATTTAGGACTTGTTCCTAATGATTATGGTTCTATGTTCGAATGGCGTGATAGCGATGATAAAACAATTGCGTACACCCAGTGGAGTCCGTTTTCAAAAAAAACAAAATATTTTTTGCCTTCAAAAAATGATTACATGATAAATTATCGTGTGGATAATATGGAAGAATTATTGAAAAAACTTAAAGAAAATAAAGTAACAATTCTGGATACAATAGAATCCTACGATTATGGAAAATTCCTTCACATATTGGATTGTGATAGTAATAAAGTGGAGCTGTGGGAGCCTATCGATGGCTCTTTTACAAAGTTGTATGATGGAAAAACCACAAAATAATATTTTATAAAAAATTTTCTCCTAGAAATAGAATCCTTAGCACTAATTATTTCATTTAAATAAATTGTTTAGTACAATTTATTTTTTGTATGTAAAAACAGAAGAACGAACAAAAGTATTTAATTTGTAAAATGTAAATTTAAATATACCCATTGATGTGCTTTAGTTTTTAGAAAACAACTTTTTTAGCAACAATTTTCTCCATAAAATTTCCCACCTAAGAGATGGTTTGCTTGTGTTTTGTTTTGAAATTTATTTTTTCTACTCAGCGACAACAAAAGGACTAAGCATCCAAATTTTCGATAAAATATGTAATAATAAAATATTGACATTCAAGTAGTTAAGTGTATTTTTTAATCATATTTTGCTATTTGGGATTAGCATTGCAAGAATATTTTGGCTCTTCTTTCCTTTTCCTTCTCATTAATTTTATGTCTGTAAAACAAACAATTTTTAAAATGAAAAAACCATTCTACTACTCGCTATTTATTTTTTTGTTTTTGATCAGTTTTTCCAAATCCAGTTTATGTCAAACTGTTTCAGTTGAAGGAAAAGGAACAAAAACCTCGTCAGAAACAGCAAAAAAAACGCAATCAAATTCACCAGTTGCTGTAAAAGTTTGTGAACTTATGGAACTAGAACCAGGGTATCCTCCACCAATAATCTCTGGTAATAAAGAACATGACGACAAAAAAAATTCAGAAGTAAGAAATGAATGGATAAATAAACATCCTGAGCGATACAAACAACTTTGCCAAGACGCAATAAGAATAGTTAATGAATCAACAAAATAATTTTACTCTACAAATCATAAATTACAAATGAAAAAAATATTTTCAATTATAATAATTCTAATTATTGTTTGTGTTTCAACCAATTTGAGTATTGCACAGGTAACAGTATTCTCTCAAAATTTTGATGGTGCTTGGACTAATGCTGGTTCGCTTAGTCCCGCTTGGACTGGTGTCGGAACAGGAAATAACGAATGGCATAAAGATAACTATACAACTGGATGGACTTCTGCAACTGGTGCATACACACCAACAGGAGCTCTCTCCACTTCAAACTCGGCCCGATTCCACACTTATGATGCTGCCAGTGGCACAACAGGATCGATCGCAACACCTAATATTGATTTATCGGCCTATTCAACAGGCTCAACTATATCTTTCTACATGATCAACACTTCAGGAACTGATGTTCTAAATGTTGCATTTTCAAATGACGGAGGATCTACTTATACTTCGCAGGGAACCATGGCAACTGCAGCAGCTTGGACACAATATTCATTTTATGTTGGTCCTTCGTTTTGGGTTTCAAATTTCCGAGTGAAATTTACTGCTACATCAGATTATGGAACTACTGACATTGGCTTAGATCAACTTATTGTTACAGGGTGTTCTACATGTACCAACTTTAATATGGGCAATGGATCCACAGGAACTTGTAGCGGAAATTTTTATGATTCAGGCGGATCAGCTGGAAATGCTGGTAACAACGAGAACTATACACTTACTTTTTATCCTACAACAGTTGGGAATATGGTGGTGGCAGCATTTAGCTCTTTTAGTACCGATAACACTTGGGATTATCTTTACATTTATAACGGGAATAGTACAGCAGCACCATTGATTGGAACCTATACTGGAACTACTAGTCCTGGAACAGTAACCTCTTGCGCTTTTGATGGAAGTTTAACTTTTAGATTCACTTCTGATGCCTCGGCTCCTTCTGCTGGTTGGGCCGCAACAATGTCTTGCATAGCTCCATCAGGATCAAAAACATGGATAACAACAGGTACAACTGCATGGACAACAGCATCAAATTGGTCGCCTGCAGGAGCTCCTAGTATTTGCGATAATGTGGTTATTCCTTCGGGAGGAACTCAGCCAACTATTTCAGCAGCTAATGTTGCAATTTGCAACAACCTTACTATCAATTCGGGTGCAATTTTAACCGCAGCAATTACAACTGGAAGTTTTAATATATACGGAAATGTAATAAACAATGGTACTCTAAATCACACAGGTACAACATTAATTAATTTGAATGGTGTGGGCAATACTATTGGAGGATCAGGAACAAGTACAAATGCGAAATTAAATTTTAATAATGGTTGTAATTATACGCTGAGCAGTAATCTGACAATCTACAATTTGAGAATTAGTTATGCTAGTGCAACAAGTTATGGTACCGTTAATCTTGGCTCATATACTTTTGAGATTACAAATACGATTACTCAAAATGGATTTATTAATTTGAATACAGGAGTATTCAGGGATAAAATTTTCGCTCAAACACTTACTATGAATCGCTTTAACCATAATTCGGGAACTTGGTGGTGGGACTTAACAGGACAAGCAAGTGGAGGACAGTTTAATTTAATAGACAACGATTTTTATAGTCTTCGATTTACTTGCGATCCAACCTATACAATATCCTTAGGAGAAATAGGAATGACGGATGTTACCTTGGGAGGAAGTTTAACGATTGATCCTAACACAACATTTTCAGATTTTACCCTAGGATATACTGTAGTCCCAATTAATTTAAAAGGAACATGGACAAACAATGGTAACTTTACAGCCAATACAACTGCTCCAGCTTTAACAGGAAGTGTAACATTTAATGGTACAACTCCACAATTAATAACAGGAAGTAGCTCCACAACTTTTAGCAATCTTGTAATTAATAATACTTCCTCAACAGGTGTTACACTTAATGCTCCTGCTAATGTTATGACAGGTTTAACTTTAACAGATGGGAATATTTTTTCAAGCTCAACAAATCTTCTTACAATTTTAAATGGTGGAACTTCTACAGCAGGTTCTGCTGCAAGCTTTGTTGATGGTCCAATGAAAAAAATAGGAACAACTGCATTTGTATTTCCGGTTGGTGATAATACAATTTGGGCTAGAATAGGAATGTCTGCAGAAACTGGTGTAACAGCAGTTACGGATGCATTTACTGCAGAGTATTTTGATGCGGCTTACGCCACTCTCACTCCTGTAGCAGCTCCAAACGCTTATGTAAGCTCAGTTGAGCATTGGATATTTAACAGAACAGTTGGAACTTTAAACAACACTTCTGTTACCTTGTATTGGGAAAATGGAACACGAAGTGGAATAAATACATTTACTAGTGACTTGCATGTAGCACGATGGGATGGATCTATATGGCAAGATCATGGTAGTGGAACAATGACTGGATCAGCAGCAGCTGGATCAATACAAACTTCGGCAGCAGTTACAAATTTTTCACCATTTACTTTTGCTTCTATTTCAGCTTCTCTGGCAACAAATCCTTTACCAATTGAGTTGCTCTATTTTACTGGCGATTGCAATACTAATAATACCGTTTTGAAATGGTCAACGGCAACTGAAATTAACAATGATTTTTTTACATTGGAAAGGAGTATTGATGGAATTTATTTCGAACCAATAGCGATTGTTGATGGTGCAGGAAATAGTACAAATTATAAAAATTATTCTTATGTTGACGATAATATAACATCTGAAAAGAATTATTATAGGCTGAAACAAACTGATTTTAACGGACAGTATAACCATTCAAATAGTTTAGCGGTTAATTGTAATGGAAATGGAGAGCCAACTTTTTCATTGTTCCCTAATCCTACTTCAACCGATTTTACTTTTGATTGTTCATCAGCAGAAGTAGACATAATGGTATATGATTTTACAGGAAAGCTAATCGATCAATATAAGAATGTAAATTCCATTTTCCATTTTGGAAAAGAATATGCTAAAGGAATTTATTTTGTGAATGCCGTTTCTGGATCTAAAACAAAAACCTACAAAGCGATAAAACAATAATCTGAATAACACAAATTATAAATTTTTGAAAACTGAGTAATGGGAAAATTTATTATAGAAACAGAAGAAAATTTATTAAAGTTAACTATTTGTGAAAATGCGGAAGTAAATGTTGAATCCTTAAAAAAACTATATAGAATCCTAACAAAAGAGGATAAAATCACTGTGATTAAGCTGGAGCGCTATATTTATATGGAGAAAGAGGCTCGTGATTTTATGAACCGCATAGAAAACAGAAGAACCAATTCTAATATCACTATCATAGCAGATTCGTTCAGCGAAAATTTATTGGCAAATTTTTATAATAAATTTTATAAACCCACCTACCCAATTAAGGTATTTAGAAAAGAAAAAGATGCATTACATTGGCTGAAATTAAATTCATCTGAAAACGATTTCAAATTCTTCTTGAATTAACATTAATAAAAATCCCGCTTCAATTATTTGAAACGGGATTTTTATTGAAAGCAATAAATTTATTTCGCAATTACAATGTTTCTATAACTAGTTGTATTTTTAGTTGCAAAACGAACAATATAACTTCCATTTGAAATACCATTTAAAGAAACAAAATCTTTATTCACATTTTCAAATGTTTTAGATTGTATTACACGCCCTGTAATATCAATAATATCAATTGTTATATCGGTAGCAATATTTCCCAATGAAAAATTCAAAGTTTCGTTAGCTGGATTTGGTCCAACCGTTAATTGATTAAATTCATATTCATTAATTCCTGTGAATGCTACCGGACTAACATTTGAAAGACTATACATGTTCATTGCACGGGATGGTTGGCAAGGAACAGGAGGTAAAACAGAAACAGAATAATAATTCATACCAGGGACGGCCGCCACATCAGTATATGAATTAAAGGAGGCGGAAATTGAATCATACAATGTTAATGTAGTCGGTGAACTTCCTCTAAAAATATAATAAGTATAATACCCAAAACCGATGTATGAACTCCAGGCTAGTTGTGGATAACCTGTACTTGAGCTAACTGACGTAAGCAAATGAATAGTTTGATGATCCATTGAACTAAAGTTTGTGTTGCCACACGTGTCAGTAGTTCCAATACGATATCTGAATGCTTGTATCATTGGATTGGATGTGCTATCAATATACGCAGAAGTATCATTATTCATAACAGTTGCAATTGTTGTGTATACTCCCATGGTAGTGCTTTCTTTTTGAATAATGTATGAATTTGTATAAGTAGTATCTTTTTCCCAGATAATAATATTTCTGTTTTGCACTGGGTCAGTAGTTACTTGACATACTTCCTGAAATGGAAGAGGGTCCATGCAAGACATACAGCTGTCATAAAAAAATGGAAAAATATTTAGTGCGCTGAAATTATAAGTTCCAACCGTTCCGGAAGGATTAGAAACTAATATTTTATAATAGCTTCCTACTACCACACTGTTAATATTTAAAGTGTCCCATGTTCCGCTTGCATTAGAGCAATCAACTATTTGAGAAGAAGATAATCCGCAATCGGTTGGTGCAGAAAGCGGTCCATAAGCTATAAAATCAATGTCTGATGATGAACTTGTGTAAGATGCAAAAACAATATCCACATTACCAGACATACATGCCTGAAAATAGAACCAAGTAGCATTATCTGCAGGAGCAATACAACCATAATCATTTGTTAAATCTGTATTTGGTACCCCAGTTACTGTTGAATAACTATAGTTTGTAACAGAATTAATAGGATAAGGTGTTGAGCAAGTATTGCTGAAAGTTTGCCCATTTGAATTTTTTGCAATAAATAATGTTATCACAAATAAAAGTGAGTAAATTTTTTTCATGTTTATGAGTATTTTGAGTATATCAAATATAAGTCAAAAAAAATTATAAAACAATTAACAAAAAAAGCCCTGAAACTAGTGCTGCAGGGCTTTTGTGAAAGTTTATTTGATTATTTTATAATTATTTTTTTAGTTGATGAATTTCCTTCTTTATACAACAGTCTTACAAAGTATATCCCTGAACCTAAATCTCCTTTTTCAATTTGTAGCTCTTTGCCGGAAAAATCAATAGATTTAATTTCCTGACCAAGAGTATTATTGATTGTGATTGTCACATTTTTTACTTCTTTATCAAATAAAATAGTAGCATTTGTGCTAAATGGGTTTGGGTAAATGGAAAAAGATGTTACTTCATTTGTTTGAGAATCTATCCCTGATGTCAAGCATTCCTTATTTTCCAAAATGGTCACTAGCTGCCCACCAAGTGTACCACCATCTGTATTAGCTTGTACAATATCAGGTTTCCCGTCATCATTCAAGTCGCCAACAGCAACATTATAAGGTGTTTCCAGTATAAAACTAAAACTAACTTTCGGAGCAAATGAAATTGTGCCGATTGCACTTGTGTTGTCGTAAATGCTAACATAGTCATCAGCAACAACAAGTTCTGGTTTCCCATCTCCATTTAAATCATCTATTCTAGCTCCGCGTGGGTTTAATCCTGCAAACGAGTTTTCAGTTCCAAAAGAAATGGATCCCATTGTGCTAGTATTCAACCAAGTTGAAATTGTATTAGAATAGTAGCTTGTAGTTACCATATCTTTTTTACCATCACCATCAATATCACCTGTGGTAATCCTTTTTGGATTATTATTCGTGCTTATTGTTATTCTTGGAGCAAATGCAATTGTTCCAGGAGTACTAATGTTTCTATACAATGAAACAACAGAATCATTGTTAATTACCGCTAAATCATTAAATGTATCTCCATCTATGTCTGCCATAGTTATCCCAACAGGAAAGAATCCGGCTCCCAAAAGTTGCTCAGGGCCAAAAGAAATTAACCCTGGCGTACTTGTATTTCGGAAAAAATTAACTCTATGTGGATAAACACCAGTTACTGCAATATCCGGTTTACCATCATTGTCCAAATCTCCGGAAGACATATCTTGAATTTGTGAAGACACAGTTACATCAATTGGTGAAGCAAAAGAAATGCTTCCTATAGAGGATGTGTTTCTATATACAGAAAAGGATAAGTCAGAATAACTAACAATAAGATCTGTTTTTCCATCTCCATCCATATCTTGTATGCACATGTATAATGCGCTAAAGCCATAAATATATGTTGCTGGTGCAAAATTGATTGATCCACCAGTGCCAATGTTTCTTAAAATGCCAACAATCCTAGAGTCACCATTCACGGTTGCTATGTCAGGTTTTCCATCTCCATCAAAGTCGCAAATTTTTGCATCTTGAGGCCACATAGCTGTGCCAAAACTTGTTGCTGTAGAAAAAGAAGTGGAGTCGGTTGGTGCACCACAAGCAAACGTTAATGTAAATGGCTTAGTGGAATAGCCTGTTAAATTTGTGGTATTGTTTGTTACTGAAATATTTTCATACGTTGCTCCTGAAGGAACAGTAACTGTTAACGAAGTTGTACTAGCCAATGAAACATTCGCTTTTGTTGCGCCAAAATAAACAATATTATTGCTTGCTGTTGTATTAAAATTGGTCCCAGACAATATTACTGTTGTTCCTACAGGTCCGGATGATGGACTAAAGGAAGTGATTGTTGGTTGTGATTTTGCTCCTATTCCTAAGCATAGGAATAGTCCAAAGATAGAAGTGCGGATAAATTTTGAATAGGAATTCCCGTACGATTGAATTTTCGTTTTCATAAATCAATTGTTTTAAAATTACTGGGGATGATTAAAAAAATTCGCTTATCGGGGAGTTTAAAGCAAATAATAAGTACTATGTTATCTCAAAGGTAAAGAGAAAAATATCAAAAACAAATAATTTTAATTTTTTTGTTCTGTTATTTTGTGTCTTAACTTGAAGCGTATACGAATCAAATCTTAATTTGTTTCCATTTACCTTTTTTGAAATAATACCAGGCCATAGTAGCAATTAAAACTTGTGCAGCAGGAATTGCAATAAAAGCCCCGGTATATTTCATATCTAAACCTTTTGCTAAAAAATAAGCTAATGGAATTTGAAACACCCAAAAGCAAACAACATTTATATAAGTTGGTGTTTTTGTATCTCCCGCTCCGTTAAGTGATTGTGTTAATACCATTGATATTCCATAAAAGATATATCCTGATCCAAGAATCTGTAATGATAATATTCCATATGCAATTACAGACTCGTCTTTTGAAAAAATCCGGATAATTGGTTCTGAAAAGAAAAAGAACAGCATGGTGACAAATGCCATTAAATAAAAATTATATTTCATAGTCAGTTTTACACTTTGTTCTGCTCTGTCAAATTTTTTCGCTCCTAAGTTTTGTCCTACTAATGTAGCAGCAGCATTGCTGAATCCCCATGCAGGTAAAACAAAGAAAATTATATTTCTAAAAGTTATTTGATAACCTGCAGAAGCACTGGTTCCTCCTGTTTCAGCAACCAATCGTGTTAAAACAATCCAACTTCCACTTGCAATGATAAATTGAAATGTAGCTGACCAGGCAATTTTTAAAATCGATTTTACAATTTCACCGTCATAACTAAAATGTTTCCTGTAAAATTGTATGATTCCACTTCCTTTAAAAAGGTGATAACATTGATAAAGAACTCCCGTGCTTCTTCCAATTGTTGTTGCAATTGCAGCACCTTTTAATCCGAAGAAATGAATAAAAATCGGACAAAGAATTATGTTAATGATACTTGCAATCCATAAACTTCTCATTGCCATTGCAGCATTTCCTGCTCCTCTGAAGATTCCGTTTAACAGAAAAAGCAGAAAAATAGCAGCACTTCCACCTAACATAATTTGTGCAAACGTAGTTCCTTCTGAAATTACTTCGGCACTTGCACCCATAAGTGCTAAAATTTTATCGGCAAAAATAATTCCGGTTAAACTTGTAATTGAAATAAGTATGGCTGCAATAATTAATGATTGTGCTCCGGCACGTGCTGCAGCTTCCGGGTTTTTTTCTCCGATTCTCCTGGCAACAATCGCAGCTGTTCCTGTGCTTAATCCAATTGCAATAGAGTAAATGATAGTGAGTACAGATTCTGTTAGTCCGACCGTTGCAATGGCATTTTCGCCTAATTTCCCAACAAAAAACATATCTACAACAGCAAATACACTTTCTAAACTTAACTCCAAGATCATTGGTATAGCTAATAAAAATACAGCTCTTCGGATGCTTCCCTCGGTATAATCCCTTGGTGTTCCGCTCAATGATTCTTTAATAACTGAAATTATTTTCTGAAAGGTAATTCTATCTTCTGATGATGTCATACTTAATAAATGCTAAACATAAAAAAACCGCCCTTATAAAATAAGAACGGTTTTTAAACAAATGAACCTGCCTGCGTAGGCAGGAAATTTTAATTTCCGAACTCGCTCATAAATTTAATCCGCATCAAACGAATTTCCTCTTCAGTATATTCATCTTCTCCTAATTCTTTTAACGCTTCAGCAATTGAATCAGAATCCGATTCCTTGAAGTAAGCCATTGCTTCTTCTTGTTTATCATCATCAATTACATCATTAATATAATAACTGATATTTACTTTAGTTCCGGAGTGAACAATGCTTTCAATTTCCATTATCAAATCCGATAAACTCAATCCTTTTGCTTTTGCAACATCCTCTAAAGGAAGCTTTCTGTCGATGTTTTGGATGATGTAAACTTTTAATCCAGATTTATTAACGATGGACTTCACCACCATATCCAATGGTCGTTCAATTTCGTTTTCGTCAACATATTTAGAAATTAAATCAAGGAAAGGTTTTCCAAATTTTTGTGCTTTCCCTTGTCCCACACCGGTAATATTTACCAGCTCATCCATTTTAATTGGATATTGAATAGCCATTTCTTCCAAAGAAACTTCCTGGAAAATAACATATGGAGGCAATTTTAATTTGTGAGCAGTTTGTTTTAATAAATCTTTTAAAGCAGCAAACAAAACTACATCTGCACCTGAACCACCTTTTCCACCGCTTCCTCCAGCTCCGTCATCATCATCTGATTCTGTTCCTTCGTAATCATGATCTTTGGTTACCATCATACTATATGGTTTATCCAAAAACTTTTCTCCTTCTTTGGTTACTTTTAATAATCCGTAATTCTCAACATCCTTAGATAACAACCCGGATACTAATGCCTGACGGAAAATGGCATTCCAGTATTTTTCATTCTTATCATCTTCAGTTCCTTTACCAAAACATTCTAATTCGTTTTGCTTGTAAGCTTTTACAGTAGATGTTACGTTACCTAATAAGATATTGATAACATCTTTTGTTTTAAATTTTTCTTTCACATCGGTAACCGCTTCAATTGCCAAAGCAATATCGTCCATACCGTCAAATTTCTGTTTTGGATTTCTGCAGTTGTCGCACATTCCACCACATCCTTTTTCATCAAACTCTTCACCGAAATAATGTAACAAAAATTTTCTGCGACAGCTGGAAGTCTCAGCATAAGAAACCGTTTCTGTCAATAATTGTTTTCCAATTTCTTGCTCAGCAACAGGCTTACCTTTCATGAATTTTTCCAATTTCACAATATCATCGTGGCTATAAAAAGTCACACAATTTCCTTCGCCACCGTCACGGCCACCGCGACCTGTTTCCTGATAATAGCCCTCTAATGATTTTGGAATATCGTGGTGAATAACAAAACGAACATCCGGTTTGTCAATTCCCATTCCGAATGCAATGGTTGCAACAATCACATCAATGTCTTCCATTAAAAAAGCATCTTGTGTTTTTGCTCTTTCTTTTGCTTCTAATCCAGCATGATATGGTAATGCTTTTATTCCGTTTACTTGCAATGTTTGTGCAAGCTCTTCCACTTTCTTTCTGCTCAAACAATATACAATTCCGGATTTACCTTGTTGTCCTTTTACATATTTAATAATTTCTTTGATCACATTTACTTTCGGACGAACCTCATAATATAAGTTAGAACGGTTGAAAGATGATTTAAAAAGATTGGCACTACTCATGCCTAAATTTTTCTGAATGTCTTGCTGAACTTTTGGAGTTGCAGTTGCAGTTAATGCAATAATTGGAACTTTACCAATCTCTTCAATAATTGGTCTTAGTCTTCTATACTCCGGACGGAAATCATGTCCCCATTCTGAAA
>SXIH01000039.1 GCA_005772895.1 Bacteroidota bacterium
GCTTGTTGTCCTACAATATCATGAGTTTCACTATCCCATATTACTTCAATGTTAGGAGTATTTGTAACGCGGTGTTGCATGGCTTTGCTTGCACGCATTTCACTTCTTCGAACAATCATGTATACTTTTTTACACAATTTTGATAAGTAAGTAGCTTCTTCGGCAGCAGTATCTCCAGCTCCAACAATTGCGACATCTTGCCCTCGATAAAAGAAACCGTCACAAACTGCACAGGCAGAAACTCCACCGGCATTCAATCTCAAACGTGTTTCATTTTCAAGACCAAGCCATTTTGCTGATGCACCTGTAGAAATAATTAGAGTATCTGCAGTCATTTCAATAGTTTCATCAATCCATATTTTTTTAGGGCTTGATTTTAAATCTACTTTTGTAGCCATTCCAAAACGCACTTGTGTACCAAATCGTTCGGCTTGAGCTTTTAAATCTTCCATTAATTCGGGTCCTGTAATTCCTTTCGGATATCCTGGGAAATTATCTACTTCGGTAGTTTCGGTTAATTGCCCGCCTGGTACCATTCCAGTATATAATACGGGTTTTAAATCAGCACGTGCAGCATAAATTGCTGCAGTATATCCTGCAGGACCACTTCCTATAATCAGGCATTTTACGTGTTCAGTTTTTTCTGTCATAAATTTTAATCTTCTAAAAAAGCTTCACGAAAATAACATTTGTATTGATGTGCTTTTGCATATTTTATTCACAAAAGCAACAATTTTATCGAAACATTAGTAATTGATAACTATGGTGTTGGCAAAATTGTATCATAGCTAGCAGCCATTCCTGCCCATACTCCTAAACCATCATTATCAATATTCCCCATAATTGTAGTTGGGGAAGCAAAAGGGTTTCCATTACTTGAAAGTGCGGCTTCAAAAGTGGTATAAAACTCTTTACTGGCCCGGTCCATTGTGCAGAATTTTATATAAATGGTATCTGTTTTCCGATAATAATATCGCTCTGTATCTGAATCGTTTTCTTCTGAATTTTCAGTATCAGTAGGATCGTATCCTTTTGTGTAAGCAAAATCAAAACTTTTTCCATCTATTAATTTATCGTCAAAAGTTGCACCCCAGGCAGCAATAAATCGTCTGTCTTTTGGTCGTTTTGCATACCATCTGTAATTGTTTCCTAATCCAACAGGGTCAGTTAAATGGGCATTGGCATATCCTAAAGTATCTTCAGGAGGTGCAGCTTTCCACCAAACCGAATCCAAAGGAACAGGATTTGGAATGGATGTAGTTGCATTATAAATATTGCCATCAGAAGCCACTACTTTTAAAGTATATGTTTGTCCGGGAACTCCAATAATAGAACTACCTTTATAAACTACTCCAAGTGCTGAAGCACTATCAATTCCAATAGTTAAAGTATCTGTAACGCCTCCGTTTGAAACGTAAACTGCGGCATCAATCACATAAAATTCTTCTACTGTTGTCCCTCCTTGTGAAGAAAACAATGGAATAGTTCTAGTTAGAATTACTTCTGCAAATTTTCCATTTTCAATAACTCCTTCAATCACTAGTTTTTTGTCGGAGTTAGGTAATTTCACATTGATTTCTTCTGTGCAGGCAGAAAAAAGTGAAGCAATTGCGATGATAAAAATATATTTGTTCATTTCTGATGAATTTGAAATTCTTAAAATTTAAAGTTCCAGGTTACCGATGGAATTACCGGAAATAAATAAACTTGTTTTGCTTTGATGCTTAAGTTACCTTCAGTGGCACTGCCTTCGTTTGCAAAATAAATAATGTATGGATTGTGTCTGTTGTAAACATTAAAAACACTAAAGTTCCAGCTCGACTCATAATTCTTAAACATTTTTCTTGGAATTTTTACATCTTCCGGTTTTACATTTTCAGCCAATCCAAATTTTCTAATGATGCGTTTTTTTCTTCGCTCAATGTGTTTTGATCTGTCAGGTGTAAAAGTTGCTGAAATATCTAAACGATGATAAGCCGGCATACGGAAAGCATTTCTGTCGCTATAGTCATAAGTAATGTTCCCGTCAATTACATAATAAGATGTTGGAATGGTGATGGCATTTCCTGTTCCATAAACAAAGATGGTTGCGAAGGTCCATTTTTTATTTAAGTCGTAACTCAAAACTACTGAAGCATCGTGTCGTCTGTCATACTTTGCATAAAATTCTTTTCCACGGTTTAAATCAGGGAAAGTTCTTTTGGTGTATGATAAAGTATATCCAACCCAGCCATTAAATTTCCCTGTTCTTTTTTTAACAAACAATTCAACTCCGTATGCTTCGCCTTTTCCAAACACAAATTGGTTGTCGGCATTATCACCAACTGTTCCGCCAGGCAGCGAACCATCGGCATATTCAATTTGATTTTTTAAATCTTTATAATAAAGTTCTACGGAAGTTTCGTAAGTATTGTCTTTAAAATTTCTGAAATAACCCAATGAATATTGCGAACCTTTTTGAGGATTTACTACTTCTGAAGATGGAACCCAAGTATCAATAGGTAAAGTAACAGCCGATAAAGAAGCAAGGTGTATGTATTGTAAATTATAGGTATAAGATGCTTTTAATGATGATTTTGTATTGAGCGAATAACGAGCATTGAAGCGGGGCTCAAAGCCACCATGATCGGCTACTTTTTTATTTTTATCTGTGTGAATTGTTGAAGCAATTTGTCCCGTAACCGGATCTTTTACATATCTGTCGAACGGACCAATCTGCATAAAATAAGAATAACGTAAGCCCAAATGAATTTTGAAATTATCGGTTACATCAAAATCGTCAGAAACGTAAGCGGCCATATCATGCGCACGTAATTTTTTTACTCCTCCTAAATCAAATTCCGTTTCGCCTTGTTTTGCAGTTGCGCTCATTGGAGTAAATGTGTGGAAAATATAATTCGCACCGAATTTAACTTCGTGACGAATAGTAGGGAAGTAACCAAAATCTACTTTACCATTTAAGTCGTTTATTCCGGAAAATAATTTTAATTCAAATCCTGTTTGTTCAGCAGTAAATGAAAATTGATAATCGCTAACGATAGCAGAAACGTTCATGAAAAGTTTATTGCTGAACAAGTGATTCCATCGTACAACACCGGTAGAGTTTCCCCAAGCAACACCCATTTTAAAGCCTGCATCTTTGTCTTCAAATTTCATGATGTCTCTTCCGAAATAACCGCTAGCAAAAATTCTGTCTTTATCCGATAAACGATAATTTACCTTTGCATTCATGTCGTAAAAATATACACCTGAATTTTTTAATGGAGAATCTGGTTTAGCAAACGGACGAGCTAACACATCCAAATAAGTTCTTCTTGCGGAAACAATAAATGAGCCTGTATCTTTTTTTATAGGACCTTCAACTGTTAATCGTGATGAAATTAATCCGATTCCTCCGGAAGCGTGGTAGGTTTTGTTGTTTCCTTCTTTCATGGAAATATCTAATACAGATGCTAAACGACCGCCATATTGTGCAGGCATTCCACCTTTCACGAGATTGATGCTTTTTACAGCATCGCCATTAAAAACAGAGAAGAAGCCGAGTAGGTGGGAAGCATTATAAACAACAGCTTCATCTAATAAAATTAAATTTTGATCCGGACCGCCACCTCTGACATAAAATCCTGAATTTCCATCTCCACTTGATTTTACTCCCGGTAATAATTGAATGGTTTTTAAAATATCTACTTCACCTAAAAAAGCAGGAAGTTTTTTAATTTCTTCCATATCCAATTTGATTGCACCAACACTTGTACTGGTAACATTTTTGTCGATTTTCTCAGAACTGATTTCGACTTCTTTTACATTGATAGAAGTTGGTTTGAGTTCGATATTTATACTTATGTCCCGATCGAGCACAATTTGTTTTACAAAATCTCCGTAACCTACATAAGAACTAACAAGTGTATAGTTTCCTTTTTCAACAGTGATGGAAAAAAATCCATACTGATTAGTGTTACCACCTTTTAAAAGTTCTTTAATGTAAACGTTTGCTCCAATACTGTATTCTCCATTGGAAGCATCTTTTACATAACCACTAATGGTATATTTTTGTTTGTCCTGTGCATTGGTTTGCAAATCAAAAACAATGAAAAGTAGAAATGCGAAAAGTGTTTTGAAAAGAAGTGACTGTTTCATAAAAGAATCAAAGACTAAAATGATGGTATAGCGATAGGCGCTATAATTTCCTCTAAAATTAACAATAATTGTTGTGTTCATATGCTAATT
This sequence comes from Bacteroidota bacterium, assembly GCA_005772895.1. Classification (GTDB taxonomy): domain Bacteria; phylum Bacteroidota; class Bacteroidia; order 2-12-FULL-35-15; family 2-12-FULL-35-15; genus 2-12-FULL-35-15. Next base: position 4,228 of record SXIH01000039.1, read on the forward strand.
TTCGGGTACAAAACTATGGAAACATTTTTTGATTTCAAAGTTTCCATAAGATTATTTTTAATCTTTTTAATTTCCGATATTGCACTAAAATGAGTCATAAATCACTTCCTTTTGGTAAGCAACTGGCATATTCCTTTGGAATGATGGGCTGGAGTGTGATGTTTAACTTAATAAGTGTCATCCTCATTTATTTCTATCAGCCACCTTCTGAAAGTGGTTTGCCTAATTTTATTACTCAAGTGGCCGTTTTGGGTGTGTTTAATGTGATTGCTATTGTAACTTCTACGGGTAGGTTTATTGATGCTATTTATGACCCATTTATTGCTCAATATAGCGATACTAGTAAAAACCCAAAAGGAAGAAGAGTTCCGCTAATGAAAAAAGCAATTCTCCCTTCAATGATTTTTTGCTTTTTGGTATTCTTTCCGTTAAAACAAGAAGTAAGCACCATGAATATTGTTTGGCTGGTAATTGTACTTGTTGGTTTTTATGTAGCATCAACCACTTTTGTTATTCCGTATTATGCACTCTTGCCTGAATTAGCACCAACATCAGAAGATAAAGTCCGATTGGCAACCTGGCAATCGGTTGGATATGTTTTTGGAATTGCTATCGCTTCCAATACTTTTAATCTTGCGGGTTTATTTCAAAATTCATTTGGTGTTGAATCAAAAGTTGTAGCATTACAATGTGCAGTTTTAATTATGTGTTTGTTAGGTGCAGTATTTATGGCGATAACAGTTTTTGCAATTGATGAGAAAGAATATGGCGTAAATAAACCTATTGCAGTACCGATGAAAAGTGCATTGAAGCAAACGCTTGCGAACAAAAACTTTTTATTATTTATCGTAGCTGATTTTTCTTATTTCATTTCTATCACTATTATTACTTCCGGATTGCTCTACTACCTCACGGTTTTATTGGGCTTAGATGAGTCGCTGGGTAATACATTGATGATGACAATGGTATTGGTTTCTTTTATTTTTTATCCGGCATTGAATTATCTTCCTCAAAAGATTGGAAAAAAAATAATTGTAATAATTTCTTTTGGTTTGCTTTCAGTAGTTTTTTTAGGAATTTATTTTTTAGGAAAAGTGAAAATAGATTCGGAGTTGCAAATTTATTCACTGATTGTATTAGCGGCTATTCCCTTGGCATCTTTAAATATTTTGCCCAATGCAATTCTTGCAGAAATTATTGAAAAAGATACGCTTGATACCAATACTAACAAAGAAGGTATTTACTTTGCTGTGCGATACTTTTTTGTAAAGATTGCCCAAACGGTTGGAATGGCATTGTTTTCAATATTTTTACTTTACGGTAAAGATGAGGGAAATGATTTTGGAATAAGATTGTCTGGAATGCTAGGATTTGTATTGTGTCTGTTAGCAGCAATAATTTTTACACGATTTAAAGAATTGAAAAAATAGGTCAGGCTACCGGTTTATATTATTTGGACGTGAATAAACCATTTGCATCACATTAATATTCCGCATTGCAAAAGCAGCTTCACAATAACATAAATAATAATTCCACTTACGGATAAAGCGTTCGTCAAAGCCTAATTTTTTTACTTCTGATAAATTTTTATTGAATTGCTCTCGCCAAATGGAAAGTGTTTTTGCATAATGCAAACCCATATCTTTTAAATCCACCATCGTTAAATTACCCGTATTGTTTATGGCTGTATTGATAGCAGAAACAGAAGGAAGTAAAGAGCCAGGAAAAATATGTTTCTGTATCCAATCAACACCGTTGCGCAAACTATCGTAACGTGAATCAGGACAAGTAATCACTTGCAAGGCAAGAATTCCATCTTTTTTCAGAAGTTCGTTGCACTTTCTGAAGTATACATCCAAAAATTTATGTCCGACCGCTTCCAGCATTTCTATGGAAACGATTTTATCAAACTCTCCTTCTAATAAACGGTAATCTTTTAATACAACTGTAATTTTATCGGAAAGATTCTCTTTTGCTACTCGGTAATTGGCTAATTTGAATTGTTCTTCTGAAATTGTTGCGGTTGTGACTTCGCAACCATAAGTTTTAGCAATGTGAATAGCATTTCCACCCCAGCCTGAACCAATTTCCAAAACATGATCTGATGGTTGAATGTTTAGTTGTTTGCAGAGACGATCGTATTTTTCAATTTGAGCTTGTTGTAAACTTATTCCTTCTTCTTTGAAATAAGCTGAAGAGTATGTCATGGTTGGATCAAGGAACAATGCAAAAAAATCATTATTCAAATCATAATGCTCAGAAATATTTTTGCGGGAACCACTAACACTGTTAGATCGTTTGAAATGATAAATTTTATTGAAAATTCTGAGGATGTTTAAAGTAAGATTCTGAACATTGCTTCCGGATACTGTTGGAGCATTTTCAATATTAATAATAAACCATTTTATAACGTTTGTGATATTGTCTGTATCCCAGCAACCATCCATATAAGCTTCACCAAAACCAATATCACCATACAAAACGCATCGTCTGAAATAATCGTTATCCTTTATTTCAATGTTAGCAGATACATTTCCTTCGCCATTTCCCAGTTTTATTATTTCGCCATCAGGCATAGTAATGATAAGTGTGCCCATTTCCATTTTGGAAAACAGACTCAAAATTACTTTTTCATAAAAACCACGTTTTGCTGTTTTTACTAATGCGGTTGACATTTTGGGTATCGGTTTGTGTATTAAATGTACAAAAAAATTAACTCTTCCTTCGATATACGTCTTTTTGCAAGTCTTGGTTTGCTGATTTTTTATGGTAAGGTATTTTCTTTAACCAAAGTTTTACTGCATTCCAATGAATTAATGTAATAATTCTTAAAGTAAGAAATGGGAAGCGGATGCTATACCATAGCAAGTTCAAATTGTTTATCGGTTTTTTTATTCCTGTTAATGTACTGATGAAAAATCGTTCTCCGTTTTTGTAATCATCAATACGGATGTTTAATTTTTCATCCGGAATTATCAAATTAAAATCAAAATTGGTGTCATGATCAATAAAAGGTGAAACATAAAAGTATTTAGTTGTATTCAAATGGTATTTGTTTTCTGATAAATTTTCTTTGTTCAACAAAAATGGTTTCATTTCTCCGAATGTGTTTCCGATTTCCGCAACAGCACAAAGCGGTGAGTCGTTTTCATCATAACAATAATAAAAAGAAACCGGGTTGAAATTATAACCCAATACATTTAAATTGGTCAATAGCATGATCCGTCCTTTGCCAATATTTACGCCATTTTGAGATAAGTAGATAGTAATTTGCTCTCGAATACTTTTTGTTTTATCCGGATTGTCAATTGGTAATTGTAAGTGCTCATTGTCTCTTAAACTGAAAAAATTGAATTTGTTTTTACTGAACAACCAGAATTTTTCCGAAAGCATTTCTGTTTCATCTAAATCAATATAAAACATAAATACATTGTAGTTGAACCGATGTTTCTTCGGTGACAAACGATGATGCATCACATTTGCTTTATATAAACAAGAATTCATTTATAAATTTTTACAAAGGTTAACTGCTGAAGCATAAGCGTCTTCGTGAAAGCCATATTTAAAGTAACTTCCGCAGAAATACAAAGGTCCGTCTATGTTTAATTTATACAATTCATCTTGTGCTTTCATTGTTGATAAATCAAACAAAGGATGTTCGTAATCTATTTCCTGAATAATTTTCTTTTTATCAACAGAACCTGGAATCGCATTTATCGAGACAAAGTAATTTTTCTTTTTGGAAACACCTTGAAGACTATTCATCCAATATATAGTGGAAGGAACTTGAACGCCATTTCTGGTTTCAATTCTATAATTCCAACTACTCCATGTTAGTTTAGTTTTCGGCATAATGGATTCATCTGTATGAACTGTAGCGATGTTTTTTTGATATTTGAAGAGAGAGAGTAATCTTTGTTCGTCAGTTGTTGGATTTTCTAAAAGTTTTAATGCTTGGTCGGCATGACAAGCAAATATAACTTTGTCGAACGAATGTGTTTTGCCATCTTGTGTTGTAACAATCGCCTTTCCTGCTTCTGTTTTTACTTTTACAGCTCCGTTACTAATCTGAATTTTATCTTTAAAAGGAGCAATTAATAATTTACGGTATGACTGACTGCCATTTTCCAAAGTATACCATTGGTGTTGTGTATTCAATCCTAAAAATCCATGATTCTTAAAAAAACGGACTAAAGTTACAATAGGAAAGTCCAGCATTTCTTCCATTGGAGTTGACCATACAGCGGAACTCATCGGAATAAGATATTTCCACAGCATGTCTTCTCCGTACTTTTTTTCTTTGATGTATTTTCCAAGAGAATAATTTTCATACAATGGATTATCCAATACTTCAATGCTTTCTTTGTTGAATCGTGTTATTTGAATGAGCATTTTAATGTAAGAAATGTTGAAAATATTTTTTCGCTGTGCAAACAAACCATGCAATCCCGAGCCACAATATTCCAAACCTGTTTGAGTGTGTTGCACACTAAACGACATATCCGTTTTTTTTATCAGAGCATTTATTTCTTTAAATAAACTGCAGAGATTAGGATAGGTTTCAAAATTAAAAACCATAAATCCTGTATCCATGTAAACAGGTTGCCCTTCTTCATCAACAGAAATCGTATTTGTGTGTCCACCAATGTAATTGTCTTGCTCAAAAATTGTTAAATCGTATTTTTTATGAAGATGGTGCCCGCATCCCATTCCCGCAATTCCGGTTCCTATGATGGCTAGTTTTTCCATTATTGATTTACAACTGAATTTACAAAACGTTCGATTGAGAAAGTGGTTGTTTGTCCGCTTGGACCGCAAATATTAAAGTCACAGCCATGTGTTGCCCAAGGTAAGTCTAAAAAATAATTTTTCACTTTATTTTCATCCAACTTTTTTTGTAGATGTTCACTATGAATAAAACTCACCATACAATCGTGTTGTCCATGAATTATTAATGTTGGAGCAGAAGTAGAGTCGACAAATTCACAAGGCGAGCTCAGCTTGTATTTTTCAGGAACATCTTTTACACTTCCACCAACAAAATCCCCGAGAACTTTATCTGTATCCAATACCCATTTATTTCCCGGATGTTGTGCTCCCCAATACATATCTGCCGGAGCATAAATAGAAACTACTCCTTTTATATTTTTATTGTGAAGAGTATAAGCTGAAAGCAATGCAATTTGTCCACCTGCTGAACGACCAATTAAAACAAAATTACTTGTATCTACTTTTAGTTCTTGGCAGTTTTTAACTATATAGTCGATGGCATCTTTTGTATCTTCAATCGGAGCGGGATTGGTATACTCAGGTGCTTTTCTGTAATTGATAGATGCAACATTATATCCTCTGTTAGCCAGATAACTGTTCAGTTTTGGTAATTGTTGACTATCTCCTTCTCTCCAGGAGCCACCATGAATAATTATTATGCAAGGCGAAATATCATTTATGTTGGATGAATAAAAATCGAATGATAATTGTAGTTTCTCTGTTTTTTTAAATGGAATGCTTTTGTACTCAACTTCATTGTTATCTAATCCTGTAAAAAGTGTAAAAAAAGAAAAAGCATTTTGTAATGGCTTTTTTAATTTGTTATAATTTTTGTTGCCAAAAGTAGTTATTAATGAACCTTCAATAGAAGTAGCACGGTTATATGCCCTCATAATAGTTGAACTGAAAATTATAAAAGAGATAAGGGATAAGGTTAGAATATAAGTTCTATATGAATTATACCAGTAGCAAGTAGCAGCCAGAATAAGTGAAGTAATAATCAGAAAGTGAGGAAACTCAGTCAGTCCGACTGTAGCCCTCCATAAAAAATTTGTTGGTGCTTTAAAAATAACCAGTAACGACAATAAAAATAATACGACAGAGAATATTAATCTTATCATAAAACTATTTTTTAGTAAATAAATAATGACTCACAATCCATTCTTCACCATTGTTGTATCCCCATAATTCTGCACAAGCCATATAAAAAATTCTCCAGTACACCCACCATTTTAGTGCTTGGTCTTTTCCATACGTTTCTTCAAACAAGGGCATAATTTCAGTTTTGTGTTTGTCCATATTTTGTAACCACGCTTCTGATGTTTTGCTGTAATGAATTCCGCTTACATGCCAATGTTGTTGAATGGAAAGGTGTTCGTTGAAATAGAGAAGCAGATCATCGCTCGGCATAATTCCACCTGTGAAAAAATACTTACTCATCCAATCGGTTTCATCTACTACTTCAAATTTGTAGGCGAAATTTTTATGCGTAAAAATGTGTACGAACAATTTACCATCTGGTTTTAAGCAAGTCGCCACTTTGTGCATTAGCTTTTGATAATTTCGCATATGTTCAAACATTTCAACAGATACAACGCGGTCGAATGTTTTATCAATGCTAAAATCATTTATGTTAACAGTAATTACAGTAAGGTTGGTAATACCTCTTTGTTTGGCTTGTTCATCAATGTGTAATTTTTGAGTTCTTGAATTGGAAACAACAGTGAAATTACTTTCAGGATATTTTTTGGCCATGTAAAGCGAAAGAGAACCCCAGCCGCATCCCAATTCCAAAACATCTTGTCCGTTTTTTAGCTCAGCACGATTGCAGGTAATTTCCAGCATGTCGTCTTCGGAAATATTAATGTCTGTCACTCCATCTTTCCAATAACCACTGCTGTACTTTAAATTCTTCCCTAAACAGTATTGATAAAATTTTGTAGGGACTTCGTAATGTTGTTCGTTGGCTTCGGCCGTATTTATTGCAATTGGTGAGCTTTTTAATTCTGCTATCAATTTCATTAAATGTGCCTGTTGCAATTCAATGGTTTCTTTTTTTTCGATAAGTAAACGTTGTTTCAATAATTTTTGAATTCCAATCCGAATGAGAAAGTCAGGAACTTTATTTTTTTCGACTAAAGAATCGTACCACATAAATTTAATGTATGATGTATAATGGTAAATGGAAGAGGTTTAAAAGAAAACGTAATAAATGGGAAGAATACATTATACATTTTCCATTATACATCATCCATTTCTTTTTTTTGGTAATGGAATAAACACGCTTGTCGTTCGTTGGTATTCTTTATACAAATCACCTTTCGAACGGATGGATTGTTCTTCTGTCATTGGAATACCAGTAACTTTAAAAATGAGTAATCCAATTACCAAAGGACATACAACTGAAATCCAACCGTAAGCACTAGGCAAAGCAAAAATGAGAACAGATATCCATATCATAAGTTGGAAAAAGTAATTCGGGTGGCGGGAGTAATTCCAAAAACCTGCTTCACAAACTTTTCCTTTATTTGCCGGATTTTTTTTGAATTGCTTTAATTGCCAATCTGATAAGCCTTCGCCAATAATAGAGAATAGCCACATTGCCGCACCGATATATTCAACAATTGAAATTTCAGAAGAAGGATTTACGGCAATAATAAAAAAAGGAATGGCTAAAAAAACGTTTGACAAAGCTTGCATCTGAAAAAACACAAAAAACTTTAAATTAGCATTTGGAGCCCATTCTTCTCGTAACTGTTTATACCGGCCTTCTTCTTCATCCAAATGTGAGCCTACACGTATTAATAGATAAATCCCTAAACGGATGCTCCACAACCCTGCCAATGCACATAAAATATTTTTACGCATTTCATTGCCATCAGCTAAAAGCCAAATTACTATGGCTATGATTAAAAAATTAAATGCCCAAAATATATCCACTATGCCGGCATTTTTAATTCGATAGGCCCAAATCCAGATTAAGATCATTAAGATGGAAACGGCTGCAAATGAAATGAGAGGAAGTTGGATAAATGGGTTCATAGTTTTCGGATTTTAATGATTCTGGCCCAATTCAAAGCAATAATAATTGGGAAAGTAGGATCAAATTCATACCATTTTTTAGCGAAGTTGATGTTGTTCGGACTTTTATGATGATTGTTCTGAAAAAATTCGCCCATCATTAGAAAGTCGATTGGCAAAGTATTTTTACTATGGTCTTCATTATCATAATTTGAATATCCGTATTTGTGTCCACACCAATTTACAATAGCGCCATGAATTGGGCCCATTAAAAAGTGGATGGGTAATAATAAAAACATCCACCATGAAGTAGCAAATTGAACATAAAATAAAATGTAAGCAGCAACGAAAAGCAGGCGAACAGTCCACAAATCACTTAGCCAATCAATCAATTTCCATTCCGGGTATTCTCCTCGGAATGGCTTTTCTGGCTGTTTTCCATATTTAGCATAATTCAGATAAATCTCTTTTGTTTGCATAGTCATGTGCCAAACATCTTTAAAAAAGTGAGGTGAATGCGGGTCTTTTTCGGTGTCGCTGTAGGCGTGATGCATCCGATGAAGGATGGCGTATGCTCTCGGGTTCAGGAACGAAGCTCCTTGTGTAATGAATGTAAATGTGTAGAAAAAGCGTTCCCAAAATTTATCCATGGCAAACATTTTATGGGAGGCATAACGGTGCAAAAAAAATGTCTGACAGAATAGTGATAGAAACCAATGCGCAATAAAAAATAGGAATATATACATGTGTAGTTTAAGTTCAATTTATTTATGTAAAGTACGTAAAAGTATTCAAATAAGATTTATAATAAATTTAAAATGTTAAATGTTCTTATGATTGCTGATATTGTTATCTTTGCTTGAAATTAATAACATATAAAATGGATTTAAGTAAATTAAAAAAGCGTCCATCTTATCCTTTTGAAACGATAGCAGTTGCTGTTTCTTTTTCGCCTCGCTGCCAGCCTGTTTTAGCTGAAGCAAAGCGTTTGTCTGATATTTTAGGAGCATCTCTTTTACTATTGCACATTGGCGAAAAAACTGCTGAAAAAGAGCAAGAGTTGGATGAAATGATGGCTGCAGTTGGTGTAAATCCTAATCATTCGCGTGTTATTTGGATGGAAGGTGATCCTGTTGATACTATACTGAAATTATGTAAGCTGAATATTGTTGATTTGCTTGTTATTGGTGCTTTGGAAAAAGAAAATCTTCTCAAATTTTATATTGGTTCTATTGCCAGAAATATCAGTAGAAAAGCTAAATGCTCGGTTTTATTATTAACCAATCCGACAGATGAGCCTGTTAAGTTTAAAAAAATTGTGGTGAATGGTGTTGAAAACCCCAAAACGATTCACACATTAAATACTTCTCTTTATTTAGCGAAAAATTTGAAAGTTAAGGATGTTGTTGTTGTAACAGAAATGGATGTTCCGGCAATAGCAATGGATAGCACTGCGCCTGAAGCAAAAATTATTAAGAAAAATTTAACCGAAGAAGTGGAAGAAACTTTGCAATCAGTTATTGATAAATGTGATGTGGGTGATGTGAAGGTGACGGATAAGATAGTGAAAGGTAAGCCCGGTTATGCGATTAGCAAATTTGCAAGAGATAAAAAAGCAGATTTGCTGGTTATTAATTCTCCGGATACTCAGCTTAATTTATTAGACAGAATTTTTGCCCATGATATTGAATACATTTTGGCAGATTTGCCTTGTAACCTTTTAATCGTTCATTCCCGAGTTTAATATATGTTGAAATTAGGACATAACGATTTGGTTGTTTTGCTCTTCAGCATTGGCGGAGTGCTTATTCTTGCCCGTATTTTTGCTGAATTGGGTAAGAAAATAAAAATGCCGATAGTGATGGGAGAAATAGTACTTGGTATTATTCTAGGTCCTACTATTTTTGGAACACTTTCACCAGATACTTTCAGTTATGTTTTTCCTAAAGTTGGTGCTGCTAAAATTGCAATGGATGGTATTACTAATCTTGCAGTAATTATGTTATTGTTTGTTGCCGGTATGGAAGTGCAATTGCAAATTATTTTAAAACAAGGAAAAGCAGCAATTTATACAAGTTTTACAAGTATGATAATTCCTTTCATACTAGGATTTGCAGCTGTTTGGTATTTCCCTAACTTTTTCCATTATACTCCTGAAAGAAAATTAGTGTATGCATTATTTTTTGGTATAGCAATGGCCGTTTCTGCATTGCCGGTTATTACACGTATTTTGATGGATTTAAATCTATTCAAAACAAAAATCGGGATGGTGATTATTGCTGCTGCTATTTTTGATGACTTAACCGGATGGTTGATTTTCTCTTTTGTATTAAGTATGATGGGGCAAGAAGGTGATATCACCAATATTTGGTTCACCATTGGAATGATTATCAGTTTTGGATTGTTTATGTTGATTGTTGGAAGATGGATGATTAACCATGTATTGCCTTGGATACAAAAAAATCTTTCATGGCCTGGCGGAGTACTTTCAATTTCTTTAGGATTTTGTTTTTTAGGAGCAGCTTTCACTGAATACATTGGATTACATGCTATTCTCGGAGCATTCATTATCGGTATTGCTTTAGGAGATAGTGTTCATTTACAAGAACGTGAACGGGAAATTATTCATCAGTTTGTAACAAACGTTTTTGCTCCCTTATTTTTTGTTTCTATTGGATTGAAAGTAAACTTTATTGCAAACTTTGATATTCAATTAGTAACCTTAGTTGTTTTTCTTGCTTGTATTTGTAAAGTGGTTGGTGCTTCATTGGGGGCATACATGGGTGGATTAACAAGAAGAGAATCTCTTGCAGTTGGATTTGGATTAAATGCCCGTGGTGCTATGGAAATAATTTTAGGAACTTTAGCATTAAGCGCTGGATTGATTGATGAAAAAATGTTTGTCGCATTGGTAGTAATGGCATTGTTGACGAGTATGATAAGCGGACCATTAATGAAAAAATTTATCGATTAAAATGTTAGGATTAAAATTGTCGACTGACCCACGATGGGTAAATATTGTTGAAAGTAATATTGAAGAAATATTGACAGACCATGCGTGGTGTGAACAGAAAGCTGCAACAAATGCACTTTCAATGGTTGTGAATAATCCCAATTATACAGAACTAGTTACTGCTCTTATTGCCCTTGCAAAAGAAGAGCTTGATCATTTTGAGCAAGTTCATAATTTAATTAAAGCAAGAGGAAAAAAATTAGGGTTGGAACGTAAAGACCATTATGTAAATGAATTGTATAAATTCATGAATAAAGGTGGAAGCAGAATTCAATCCTTGGTTGACCGTTTACTTTTTTCAGCAATGATAGAAGCAAGAAGTTGTGAACGTTTCAGAGTTCTTTCTGAAAATATTAAAGATGAAGAATTAGCAAAGTTTTACCGTGAACTGATGATTTCTGAAGCAGGACATTATACCACTTTTATTGGTTTTGCCCGTCAGTACGGGGAAGGAATAGATGTTGATAAACGTTGGAAAGAATGGATTGAATTTGAAGCATCTATTATTGCGAACTATGGAAAAGAAACTACAATTCACGGGTAAAAAAAGAAACCGCAGAGAAAAAGTTGAGAAAAAGGGAGAGCCGCGGAGAAATAAATTCATAAGAAAATCCTCAGCGGTCCTCAGCGAAACCTCCTAATACTCAGCGGTAAAAATCACCCAACCATAACCTCTTTCCATTTTTCAGGAACCAAAATCGTTTGATTTGTTTTGTAGTTGAAACAAACAATAATCGCTAAGCCTTTTGCTAATTCTACTTCCACACCATTTTCAATTTTCACAATGGAACAACTCATGTCGAAACTTTTTGTTCCCATTTTAGAAACCCAGGTGTAAACAAAAATTTTATCCTCCAACAAAATGGGCATTTTGTACTCCATTTCAATTTTTGCCAGAATTACTCCTTCGTTTATCCAATCTATTTTAATATTCTCAGTTGCGAGTGCTTCAAAATAATCTACTCGTGCTAATTCAAAATAGGTAATGTGGTTGGCATTGTTTACATGGCCAAGTTTGTCAATGTCTTTAAAACGAATTTGTATTGGAGTTTTATGTTTGAATGGATTCATAATCAATCTAATTTTTCATAAATAGAATTGTTACTCTTAAATTCAGGAACCAATTCTTTCATCTTTTTTACAATGGATTGATTGTTTTGTTTTCCAAAAAGATCAATTAAGTCTGCGATTGAAGTTGAAATTGTTGCAAAATCATACTCCTTCACTTTAGCAATTAAAATTTGTTTGTGATGTGTTGGAATTGTATTTTCTTTATCTGCAAGTAACTCTTCATATAATTTTTCTCCGGGACGTAATCCTGTAAATTCAATCCGAATATCCTTGTCTAATGCCAATCCAGAAAGTTTGATCATCTTTTTTGCTAGGTCAACGATCTTAACTGAATCTCCCATGTCGAAAATAAATATTTCTCCGCCAGTACCCATAGCGCCAGCTTCCAATACTAATTGGCAAGCTTCTGGAATGGTCATAAAAAAGCGAGTGATATTGGGGTCGGTAATTGTAACCGGACCGCCATTTTCTATTTGTTGACGGAAACGAGGAATTACAGAACCACTGGAGCCAAGTACATTTCCGAAGCGGGTTGTAATAAATTTTGTTGTAGAGTTTTTGCTGAGTGATTGCGCATAAATTTCTGCAATGCGTTTACTTGCTCCCATAACATTGCTAGGATTAACTGCTTTATCAGTTGAAATCATGACAAATTTTTCTGCTTTGTAGATTACAGATAAATCGGCTAAATTTTTTGTCCCTAAAACATTTGTAGAAATTGATTCAGATGGATTATTTTCCATCATCGGAACATGTTTGTAAGCAGCAGAATGAAAAACTATTTCAGGTTGAAATGTTTTAAAAACATTTTCCATTCGTTCTTTATTACGAATGTCACCCATTACAATTTCATACGATTGTTGCTTGTATTTATCAAACAATTCCATCTCCATATCATAAAGAGGTGATTCAGCTTGATCCAGTAAAATAATTTTTTTGGGTCCGAAACGTATTACTTGCCTTACAATTTCGCTACCAATACTTCCGGCTGCACCACTTACTAATATAGTTTTTCCTGATAATTGTTTTTGAATATTTTCTTTATCAAGCTTTATTGGCTCTCGTTCAAGTAATTCTTCTATCTGAACTTTTTTGATTTGACGGAAACTCAATTCTCCATTGATCCAATTACTAACAGGTGGAACGTTTAATACTTTCGTATCGTGATTTAAGCAGATGTCGACAATCTGCTGCTTTTTAGTCGGAGATAAATTTTGTACAGAGATAATTAAATTTGAAACATCATTTTCTAAAAGTAAATTATCTAATTTATCAATATTGTAAATTGTAGAGCCTTCTAATTTTTTTCCTTGCTTTTTTATGTCATCATCAATAAATCCTAATACTTTGTATTTAGTTCCTGCATCTCTGTCCAAAGTACGTTTTGTAATAATCCCTGATTCACCAGCTCCAAAAATAATCACACTTCGTTTTTCTTTATTAGGATTGGTAAGTTCAAGGTATAATGCTTTGAACATAACTCTCAAACTGATCATTAAAAAAGCTGTAGCCATATACTCAATTATTATAATTGAGAATGGAATTGGAAATGTGTGATTGATGAAGTAGTAGAAAACGCAATTTATTCCTACAAATACAAGACTACCAATAGTGAGTACGATAAAAATCCGTTGTGCATCTTTTGAACTGGTATATTTTACAATGCCTTGATAAGTTTTGGAAATGTAAAAGCTTATTGCTCTTGAACCTAAAACCATACCGAAAACTAGAGGAAAAGCATCAATTTCTACTTTAGGAATAGAGAAATTAAATCTTACCAGATAAGCTAATATCAATGAAAACAGGCAAATGCCCATATCGATGAAAAAAATTATCCATCGAGGCATATTGCGCTGAAATAGTAAGTCGATTGCCCTCATATTTATTATCTTCAAAGATATAAAAAAGCATGGCTTTTTGCTATTAAAGGCAATTTTTATGAATTTTTGAAACGATAAAATCTTACATTTGTAAATAGGTAAGTCTTTTCAAACTCTACTATAATATTCAATATTTACTATTCAATTTTAGAATAATACTATGGAAACAACATCAACAGAATTAAAAAGTGTAGCATTAGAAAACAAACACATTTCTTTAGGAGCTAAAATGGTTCCTTTTGCAGGATATAATATGCCCGTTTCATACAGCGGATTAAATGATGAACACGCTACAGTCAGAAATGCAGTGGGTGTTTTTGATGTAAGCCATATGGGTGAATTTATTTTAAAAGGAGAAAATGCATTGGATTTAATTCAACGTGTTACCTCAAACGATGCTTCTGTTTTAACGGATGGAAAAGTACAATACTCATGTCTACCAAACGACAAAGGAGGACTTGTAGATGATTTGTTGGTTTACAGGTTAAATGAAAAAGAATATATGTTAGTAGTTAATGCTTCTAATATTGAAAAAGATTGGAATTGGATAAATAAATTCAATAGTAAAGGTGTGGAGATGAAAAATATTTCGGATGATGTTTCTTTGTTGGCGGTGCAAGGTCCAAAAGCAATTTTGGCATTGCAAAAATTAACCGACATGAATTTGTCTGAGATGCCATATTATACTTTCAAAAAAGGAACATTTAACGGAGTTGATAATGTAGTGGTTTCAAATACTGGTTATACAGGTGCTGGAGGATTTGAAATTTATTTTGCAAATAATGTAGCAGACAAAATGTGGGATGCAATTTTTAAAGCAGGTGAGGGGTTCGGAATTAAGCCAATTGGTTTAGGTGCGCGTGATACCTTGCGTTTGGAAATGGGTTTCTGTTTGTATGGAAATGATATTAATGATACAACTTCTCCAATTGAAGCTGGATTAGGTTGGATTACGAAATTCACAAAAGAATTTACAAATAGCAAAGCATTATTAGAGCAAAAAGAAAAAGGTGTTGCAAAAAAATTAGTTGGCTTTGAAATGATCGACAGAGGAATTCCTCGTCATGATTACCCAATTGCTGATGCAAATGGAAATGTAATCGGAATTGTAACTTCTGGAACTCAATCACCTACTTTAAATAAAGCAATCGGAATGGGGTATGTGCCAACAGCTTTAGCGAAAGCGGATTCTGAAATATTTATCATGATTCGTGATAAAGCTATTAAAGCGAAAGTTGTAAAAATTCCTTTTTTAAAAGCGTAATTATAATAAATACTAAAAATGACAAAATTTTTAAATACAACTTCTCAAATAGGGGAAATAGAGGGAATATTTAAGAATTCAAAAAAGAAAATTGTTATAATTTCTCCTTATATAGATCTTCCTCTAAGGGTAAGGAATGAATTAAAGTCAAAAATTGATAATCGTGATATTGTGGTGGTTGTGATATTTAGACGAGATGAAAACAAATCAGAAGTTAATATTAGTTCAAAAGATTTAGAATTTTTTAAAGAATTTAAAAATGTTACAATCGGTTGCTCAGATCATTTACATGCAAAGTATTATGGAAATGAAAATTCAGGACTTTCTACTTCATTAAATTTAATTAAATCGTCTTTTAATAATAATTCGGAAATAGGTATTTATGTTGAGAAAAGACCTCTTTTGAATTTACGTGACAGAATTATTGATAATCCAGATGATCAATTTGTCAAAAATTTATATGGACAATTGCAAATTCTTGTAAATGAAATAATTACAGGGGCGGATATCATTTTTGAAAAAAAAATAAAAAAGAAAAAATCTTTAATTAAAAAGGATAGCTCTTTGCCAGAGATTATAACCGATAAAACGAAAGAACTTTTTACTGAAAATAATAATTTAGCTACTAATGCTTCTTCAATTAATATGGGGTTTTGTATCCGTTCTAAAAAAAGAATTCCATTTAAAATTACTCATCCGTATTGTTCCGAGGCATATTTTGAGTGGGTGAAAAGTGGAAGTAAAAAAGATATGGCTGAAAAATATTGCCATAAAACAGGAAAAGAATCAAATGGAACTACTTGTTTCAATAAACCAATTATGGAAATGTAAATAATTTCTATGGAAAAAAAAATAATAGTTGACGTTTGTTTATCACCTTATTTATATCCAGTGCATCACAGAGATGATGCAATTGTGGTTGTGATTGATATTCTTCGTGCTACAACTGCAATGTGCGCTGCTTTTCATCATGGCGTAGATAAAATGATACCAGTTGCAACTGTTGAAGAAGCTGCCGAATATAAAAAACAAGGTTTTATGGTAGGAGCTGAAAGAAATGGCGTTCAGTTGGAAGGTTTTGATTTCGGAAATTCTCCTTTTAGTTATATGACTGATAAAATAAAAGGACAAACCATTGTTATTTCTACTACTAACGGAACGCAAGCCATTGAAGCTGCAAAAAATGCACATCAGGTTGTGATTGGCGCGTTTACCAATATTTCTGCATTATGTGATTATCTTGTTTCACAAAACAGAAGTGTATTGCTTTTATGCTCAGGCTGGAAAAACAGATTCAATTGGGAAGACAGTATTTTTGCAGGAGCAGTAACTAGTAGATTGTTTGACGCTGGTTTGCATAATACGGGTGATGCGGCTAAAGCTATGTTATTCCTCTACGAGCAATCCCAAAAAAGTCAGATTAAATTTATCCGGAACTCATCTCATGCCGAACGACTTGCTGCAATGGGCTTAAAGAAAGATATTAAATATTGTTTTCAACTCGATCAAACAAATGTGATTCCTGTTTTACAGGGAAAATATTTAGTAAAACTCGCTTAATCTTTCTGAATCTTATATTCCTTATCTTTATATCGAAATGCGTAAAATAATTTTCATATTTATTTTTTCGATTCTGCTCTTGATTGTTCCCGATAAGCAACTTGCTTATTCTTGGGGATTCTTTGCGCATAAAAAAATTAACCGCATGGCTGTGTTTACATTGCCTGATGAAATGATTGGTTTTTATAAACAACACATTGAATACATTTCAGAACACGCTGTTGATCCCGACAAAAGAAGATATGCAAATGAAGATGAAGCGCCTCGCCATTATATAGATATCGACCATTATGGAAAACATCCATTTGATTCTGTTCCGCAATGGTGGAAAAAAGCAGTTGCAAAATATTCGGAAGATACACTCAAAGCATACGGAATTGTGCCATGGCATATCGAAAAAATGGTGTACCGTTTAACGGAAGCGTTCAAAGATGAAAATATGGATTTGATTTTGCATTATTCTGCCGACTTAGGTCATTATATTGGTGATGCACACGTTCCATTGCATACAACAGAAAATTATAATGGGCAACTAACCAACCAAAAAGGAATTCATGGTTTTTGGGAATCACGTATTCCTGAATTAAAATCCGAAGGATATGATTATTGGGTAGGTCGTGCAAAATACATTGATAAACCAATTAACAAAGCCTGGGATGTTGTAAAAGCAAGTCACGCTGCAGTTGATTCCGTCTTGATTTTTGAAAGAGAATTAAATGCTATTTATTCTCCTGATAAAAAATACAGTTTTGAAAATCGTGGGAATACAGTTATGAAAGTGTATTCAAAAGAATATACCGAAGACTATGATAAATTATTAAATGGAATGGTGGAACGCAGAATGCGTGAAGCTATTATTGTAACCGGAAGTTTATGGTATACAGCATGGGTAAATGCCGGCAAACCAAATTTAAATCGATTTAACGATAAAGATGTTTCTGATTCCTTAAAACAAGCCAATAAAATTTCCGAAGAACTTTGGAAAACGGGAAAGACGAGAGATGTGAAGGGGCATGATGATTAGTATACCAACGAACCTGCCTGCGGCAGGCAGGTTACTAATCTTTTACGTAAAATACGAAATTACGAATCAGTCTGTTTAGCTAAAATTTAAGAAGAATGTATTCCCCTCTTGAGAGGGGTTAGGGGTGTGTCTTTTTCTTCTTAATTCTTCTTCTGACAACAATTGAAATTATTATTAATGTAAGCGTCCCACCACCAATAATTGAATATTTTTTTTGATTGTATTTCTTTAAATTTATTTGTGCGAGTGTGAGTTCCAACCCTGAATATATTTGTTTGATTTTTGCTTGACTCATAAAAGCGTTCGCAATATCTGATCTGTCATTTGCTTTTTTGCTTTCTTCTCTTGCTTTTTTTACTTGTTTTGCAAAGGGATTTAAATGATTAAGCACGCCATCCAATCTTTTGTTACAAATCTCAGCAAACGCTGGGTCGTATTCCATAGCTAGCTTGTAGACTTCTTCTGCTTTTTCGCAGTCTATTTCTGTGATGTATAATTCTCCAAGTGTAAATAATAGATTTGCAACAACTTTGTTTTCTGGTTTAACAAACACCATACGTTCTCTTAATTGATACTCAATTTGAAAAATGAGATTCTGTAGCTGGTAGTATTCTTTTAAAGTATCCTTATCAATGTTATATTTTTTGAGAGGCAGATCTGTTTTTGCAATTTTAAATCCTAGAACTGAATAGTTATAAATCCACTCGGGGTTGGTTTGCATTCTTTTTGTAGCTTCCAATATTTTTAAATGAATCCACTCTGAATTATTATGTGATTGAGGATTTATTTTAACTGCTTTTTTTGTGTAGTAGTAAGCAGAGTCTAAATTGCCTGTTAGTTCGTAAACAACTCCAAGATTGGAGCAAATGCTGTAATTAAATGTATCAAGTTTTGAAGCTTGAAATAATAATTTTTTTGCTAATTGGTATTCTCCTTTATAAATTTTCAGAATAGCCATTTCATTGCAATAGTTCCAGTTTTTCTTTTTAGTTTCCGAATAGGCATCTAATTCCCTCTCCTTTGATTGTATTTTTTTAAGATAATCATCAGGGCTTAGCTTTTTTATTCTGAAAAGAGGCATATGATAGTGATTTTCCTGACCGAAAATATTTATTCCTTTGCCGTTGATACAGGAAAAGCTAGTATGGCATGTAAGCATGAAGAGTAGAAATAAGAATTTTTTCATGGCAAGGAGGATTTAATTGCACAATTAAATAGTTAAACATATTAATAATGCACTTTATTGCATTAAGATACAAACTATTTTCTGTTGGGGTCAGTAAATCTCTTGTCTGATAAGAATTCCTTATCGGTCAGAGTTAACAAAAAAGCAATAATGTCTTTTCTTTCCCTATCATTCAACTCTCCGATTTTTTTAATTTCTGCATCCGTTGTTGCATTGTGATTGCTAGAAGAATAATGATTCAATACTTCTTTTAACTTTTTGTACCGACCATCATGCATGTAAGGGAAAGTCATTTCGATATTTCTTAAACTCGGAACTTTAAATTTATAATTGTCGGTTTCTAAGTTTGTGATTTTTCCCCTGCCAATGTCGTTTAAAGATGTATCCGGTAAAATGCCATTGTTGCGATATGAATTGTCTGTAAACAATGGTTCTTTGTGACAACTTGAACATTTGGCTTTGAATAATACCAAGCCATTTTTTTCCTGAATACTAAATGTATCTTTCCCTGCCTTGTATTTATCATAACGTGAATTTGCTGAAATCATTAATCCAGTGAATTGGGCAAGTGATTTTAAAATCCGCTCAGAATTAATCACTGTGTCTTTGTAAATTTTCTTAAACAATGCTGAATAACCTTTGTTTGCTTTTAGTTTTAAAATAATGTTCGGCAAAGTTTCATTCATTTCAATCGGACTGGTAATTGGATTGAGTGGTTGAATTTCTAAATTGTTTACTCCGCCATCCCACATATACGTATCTCTCCAAATCATATTTTGTATAGCTGGAACATTGCGTGTTCCTATTTTACTATCTATACCGTGACTCAAGGCATGATCAATATGAGCAAAGGCGGCAACTCTTTGGTGGCAGCTTTCACAACTGGTGGAGCTGTCTTTGGATAGAATAGGGTCGTAAAATAATTTTCTTCCCAATTCAAATTTACCTGGACTTAATGGATTCTCTGAAAAATCATAATTCGGTTTTGGAAATCCTTTTGGAATTTTTAATTCAACATCTTTTTTGGAAAAGGAATTGTCGAGTTTCCTAATAAAACTTATTAGAAAAATGGAGAGTGTGATTAATAAGACTATAGTTCCTTTTTTATTCATTTTATTATTATGTCGTCATTGCGAGGGACGAAGCAATCTCTACCGATGGTGGCTATTCTCCTCATCGTGAGAGATTGCCACATCCCGCGAAAATGCGGAACTCGCAATGACGGTTCTAATTGATGCTATTCATTTCGCAATGACGCTCCGTAATCATCACCTAACTTTCCCTAATTCCTTAATTAACTTAATTAACTATTTACTTCCCAATACTAAACATATCTATATAATTATCAGCAATCAAAGTAGCATTTTTCGAATCATTCACTGTTGGTAATTTCGAAAAATCAATCGCTGTTGGTGTTTTTAAAACCTCGGCAGCGTTTACTCTTATTTGGATGTCGGAAGTTTGTTTTAAAGTAATAGTTAGTGGTGAATCAAAATTTAATGTAACTGTTCTGATGCAATTAGCTGGTTCTTTGTATCCGCCAATATGGTATTCAATTGTTTTGCCCGTTGCTGTGGATGCCGATGATTTGCCTTCCAGTTTCATGAAAATGTATCCTGTATTCCAGGTCCAGAACATTGCATTTACGGGATCAAGGGCTCCTGATTGTGCTCCTTTGCAATTGTGTAAACTGTCGACCCCAATCATAAAACGGATGGAAGTGTATTTTCCTTTAGGAATAGAACTTAAAATTACTTTTTTAGAAGTTTCTATATCTTCATTGATTAAAAAATATTCTTTCAAATAAACTATTTTTCCTGTTTCAGAGATCAATTCAATATTGCTGATGTAATATTTAAAATTGCTAATGTTATAAGTTTGTCCGAACTCATTTTTGTAAATCGCAGTATCCAATTTTAGTTTTACGGAATCTACATAATGATTAAAACCAATGCTCAACAGTCCTTTCGAGTGTTGAGCATTGGTAGCACATGGGGATAAAGTGAAAAGTATCCCGAAGAATATCTGAACACGCCTTGTCATTTCGAGCGAAGTCGAGAAATTATTTGCTTACGACTACTTTAGTCGTTTCAATTTTATCTCCGTCAGTTACTTTTACAAAATAAATACCAGCATAAACAGTTTGTAAATCAAAATAGCACATGGTACTTCCTTGAAATAAAGTTTGTGTTTGAACAATTTTTCCTAAAGCATCAATCAATTCTACTTTGCGATTTGTTTTTCCACCTAAGTGTGATTGTATTGCTATCACATCGTTTGCCGGATTTGGATAAATTGTCAATTTTAGATTAGCGTTGTCTGCATCTGCAATATCTGTTGTAGAATTGTAAGTTGTTGTGCCACCCGGAATTGCACCACCTTCTGTTACTACTTTTGTTCCGTAAAATGTTGGTCCGACTGCATAAGGATAATATGAATTCCAATTTGCATCTACTGTACAAAAGTAAGCGTATGTTCCTAGTGGATATTCGGGTGTTACACAAAATCTTCCATTGTGCTCATCCAAATAATCGGGTTGAGAACCAGT
Organism: Bacteroidota bacterium; assembly: GCA_005772895.1. Classification (GTDB taxonomy): domain Bacteria; phylum Bacteroidota; class Bacteroidia; order 2-12-FULL-35-15; family 2-12-FULL-35-15; genus 2-12-FULL-35-15. The sequence continues at coordinate 25,565 of SXIH01000039.1, forward strand.
TGGTGCTGTGTACATATAATCTTCGCGGTAACGACCAAGAGGATAAGTTGCATTGATTGGAGGACCAGCTGTTACTGAACTTCCATCGGCATAAGTATTTCTTACAGTTATACTTCTTAAACTATAACTCGATTTTATTCTTACAATTCCTCCGGTTCCATCTGCATTTTTATATCCGTATGCTCCGTAAATTGGAAAACCATCATATGCATAACCAATCAATGGCGAATGAACAGTTGAGTCAATTACATATAATCCGTCTGCTAAATATAAATTGCAAACAGTTGAAATAACTACTTTGTCTAAATTGAAAGCACTCGGATTTTGGTGGTGATGATAATTTGTTCCTGCTGGATGTCCTTTTGCACAATCAAATCCTGCTTTTTCTGCAGGAATTGCATCTCTGTTCCAAACGCCATCTCCAGGCCCGCCCGGTATTGGTCCACCTGCTTCTGCACCTGTTGAATTTTTCCAGGAAACTCCATCTCTGTAATCAAACAAAGAAACACCATTGATAAAAACCCCAATTGTTCCGGCAGTAGTAGCCGTTGGTGTTCCTGTGTTTTGAACCGGGTTCAAAGGAATTTTGTAAACGTTGGTATTGTTTCCACCTTGATTCGGATTTCCATCTAAATAAGGTCCAATCACATAAGCAGGAATGCCGCTACAACTTACATAAACGTGTGTTGTATTGTAAACAACACTTTGGCAGTTTGCAGGGTAACTGGCATCAATAATAGGAGTGGAGCTTCCGCTGATATAATGTCTGCCGGTTATTCCGGTTGTGTTTTGAATCCAACTTGATATAGCCGGACTAACTTGTGCAAATGAACTTGCAGAAATCAATAATACTAAGGATAAAATTTTACTTTTCATGAGAATGGTTTTTATATTTATTCTTTAGACGATTATTCTTTTTAAAACTTGCGCACCTTATTTGTCATTTCGAGTTGTCACCCTGAGCGGAGTCGAAGGGCGAGAAATCTAGTGACTAACACTTATTTTCTTAATTACACTATTATCAATCTTCACAAAATAAATTCCGTTTGATAAGCCAGAAACATTCAATTGCAGTGATTTTGTTTGATTCACTTTGTTTGAATATACCAATTGCGAAAGTGTGTTGTAAATTTCTACAGTTTCAAACTCTTTGTTTGAATTAATAGTAAAGTCATTACTTGCCGGATTTGGAAACAAATTTATGTTTGCAGATGCATCATTTTCTTCTATTCCTGATATGCAGTTAAACGACATATAAGTTGGATAAAGCAAACTAAAAGGACCAGTTCCATTTGCACAACGTGCATAAGAAGTATTTGCTGTTTGCGCTCCGTAAGTTACACTGTCGATAACTGTTCCACTAGCATATGATAACATCAGTTGCTCTCCTGTTCCTGATAATTTAAAGTTAGCATGCAAACCACTTTGCATAGTATCGTTATCAGCCCATACAATTAAGTAACCTCCAGGAGCAATGGTTGTGTTGTTTGGGAACGACCATTTCAGAGGAGTTGCATAATCGTCAGATAAATATGCATTGTCCATACTTACGATAGCTGATGTGTTGTTATAAAATTCAATGAAGTCGGAATAATCACCGTTTGGATCGGTAACCATTGCTGTATTTATTGCCAACAATTCATTTATTGTAACATCTCCAACACTCATCATACTAATGGTTGCATACAATGTGTAATATTCATACTCTGCACGTTGTGGAGAAAACATTCCTGCATTATTATTTTCTGCATAAATATAATATTGAACATAAGATGCATTTACTGGAATAGAAACTCCAAATACATTATCTGCTGCAGCGCCATCTCCATGCAAGCCATCGTCATACATTAAAATTCGTTTGAATGCATCTTTCACATCGTAACGATATCCTAAATAAACACCATTGATATTTGCATTTGTAACTGTTGCAAGAATTGTGTCGTTTGCATTAATTGCAGGGCTTGCAGTAGTAGGAACTATTCCAGTAATTGTTGGAGCTGTGTAAGTGAAATCAGTTTGAGCCATCAACCAGGAATTTCTTGCACCCATCAAATTTGTTAGACCGGGAGCGTTGGTCATTCCTGAGATTACATCTGTTGTTAAGTTGCTTGTGAATTGTGAATAGGTAAAAAATTTATTTGCATCTGCTGTAACGGATGGACCAATCAATGTTTGTAAACTTTGTGCAGTAGTATAATAAGTTCCACTTGCAAAATTTTCTGATAAAATAGTTCGCATGTGAGCAATATACATTCGTTTGTACATTGGAACAGCAAGTAGCTTTTGAACCAATGGCCAGCCGGCATCTCCTGAATGTAAAGTGTGAGTCATTTGTTGTTTGGCTGTAGTTGAGCCAAGCATAATAGTTCCTGTCTGACTAAATGTTCCGAATGATTCATTCAAATCCCAAATCGTTGTATTAAATCTGTTCGTACCATCGCGATATAAATAATAATTTTGTTTGAAGCCTCCGATATAACTATCCAGATTCACAATCACATTATCAAAAGCAATCATCCACAATGCTCTGTCGACATCCAATATTTTTTCAACACTGGATGTGAAATTTTTTAAAGTGTCTGTTAATTTGATTAAGTCCGCCCAACCATAATTTGATTTTAATTCGTATCCATCGTAATACAAAGTGCTGTCTGTTCCTTGGTAAACTAAATCGGGATAATCGGTAGTGCCCGGACCAGCGCCTGCAGGTGGATTGCATTTAAAAGCGGTTCCGCTGTTGGAGTAAAAATGATTTTCATTAAAATTATCAGCAATGGATTCTGAGCTAGCATAAATTCCAATCAAAGTTCCGTTTATATATACGTTGGCATAGTTGGATAATGGAGCTGCCATATATTGACGTAAAATAGAATAACCCAAAACTTCTCTTACCATGGATGGATCTTTTCCAATATTGCTCAATTTTACATCTGTATAACCTTGGTAATCCTGATTGATAAAATCATTTAATTCTATATGAAGTGGATTTTTTACTTGTCCGGCATTATAAGTGCTATTCCCTTTGTAACGCACACCCACACTGTCAAATTGAACTCCGTTTATTTTTACCCATTGCGCCATTAAATTGGTTTCGTAACCTGCTTTGGCAGTATCCATTAAATAATCCCAGTTGGTTTCTGCAAAATTAATTTCAATGGTTTGAATGGTATTGATATCGTAAAATGATTGTGCTTTTCCGAAAAAGGAAGAAAGTGCCAAGGCGCTAAAAAGAAATATTTTTTTCATATGTGGGATATTGTTTTCCTATTAGACGATGATTGTTATTAAAACTTGCGTTCCTTGCTTGTCATTTCGAGTTGTCACCCTGAGCGGAGTCGAAGGGCGAGAAATCTTGCCCAATGGTGACTAATGGTCTCATCATGAAAGATTGCTTCGTTCCTCGCAATGACGCTCCGTAAGCACACCTCATTTCCTTATTACCTTAATTTCCCCAATTAACTTATTTCCTCGGATGCCCTTTCGGAGCAAAAAGTCTCCCTAAATTATCCACTAATTCATTAAAATGCACAACCTGCTCCCCTTTACACAATTTCTTAATGGCATTAAAATGATCAAAATTTAAATCCTCAATTGCTTTTTGATTGTTGGCTATTTCTAAAACCAATGAATCACTTTGTCGTTGATTAATAGAATCTCCTTTTAATAAGGAAAACAATTCATCGTGTAATTCTTTTGATGCTTCATGCAATTCATCTGTTTTGTTTCTGTGTTCTACAACCAACAATTCATAATCTTTTTGCTGAATCACATCAAAATGCAAGCGTTCAATGATCATTTGTTTAGGACCTTCACCTTTCGGACCACCATGTGGAGGTAGCATTGGCGGATGAGAAGGTCTTCCGAAGAACATCACTCCCAATATACCAAAGTTCAACAAGAGTAAACCTATGACTGCGATGGTTAATAATTTCGTTCTATTCATTTAAGCAATATTGATTTTCGTTTATAACTTTTTATATCACCCCTACGGGGTTTTAATTATTCTTTTTTTATTTTTTCTACCGATATTTCACTCCTACGGAGTTTTAAATATTTTTGTAATACGTTTTTTTAATTATTTTTAGTCCCGTAGGGACAATATATCGGTAAAAAAACTTACTCACATCAAATAATAGAGCACCGGAGGAGCGATTTATTAATAGTTGATAGAATTTGTATTCACTAAATTGTACGCACTGGCAATTTCCTGTATTTCTGTTCTGATATTTGAATCTGAACCTGTTTTTTTCATTGCCTGAAAATTCAATACAGCCAACAATGCAAATGATGCAGCTGCTAACCATACTAGCTTCATAGGAGCGTATTCTACTTCTCCTGAACCTAGCGTATTTAAGATTTTGTTGTATAAAAAAGGATTTGCCTCGGCTGATTTTACATCATCCAGACTATTCATGACCTCATTTATCCATTTTTCTTTGTTCATATCCATTTTGACGATATTTAAAATTAAAACTTGCGCTAACCTTTATAATAATTTGATAATTCTTTCTGTAAATTCTGTTTTGCCCTGAATAAAAGCGATTCTACGGAGGAAATACTCAACTGCATCACCTCCGAAATCTCCGCATAACTCAATCCTTCCACTTTTGATAAGATAAAAGCAGTCTTTTGATTTTCCGGAAGGGAATGAATGGCTTTAAACAGAATGGCTGAATTTTCTTTTTGTTCCAATTGAACGCCAGGATGATAAAAATCCGGAGAATCATGTTTTAAGTCTCCCGCATCATTTAACAAACTGCTCATAAACGCAAAACGCTTTTTACGATTCTTACTTTTAATAAAATCCAATGATTTGTTGATGGAGATACGGTAAATCCAAGTACTTAAACTGGACTTTCCTTCAAAAGTATTGATAGAACGATGTACTTCTACAAATACATCCTGCGTTACTTCTTCAGCATCTTCCTGATTCTGCAAATAAGAGATAACCGTATTAAAAACTTTGTTTTTATACGTTTCATAAATTTCTTGAAATGAAGGAAGATTATTTGCTTGCATTAAAACAAATATAGGAAGATGTTTTAATTATGTATATGGTGATTTGTTTAAGCCCCCATAGCAATAATAATTAAAATCAAATAGGCCAATGGAAAGGAAAGAATAAACATATTTAAAACGAATCCAATAATTGCTTTTCTTTTATTTTTTTTAGTATCCTCAGGATTGCTTTTTAAATAATGCAAAACTTTTGTTGATTTTGTTAAGCCAATTATAACAAGTATAAGCGCAGCAATTATGGAAAGCATACCTAGCATATAAGGTAAAAAAAAGAATTCAGGAAAATAAAGAACAAATATGAGAAGTGCTATACCAAAAATAAAAAGACAGTTAGCAAGTATGCCAAGTAGGAGAGAGGCTTTGGAATCTTTTGTAGGATCTATTGGTTTTTTTTCTTTCTTCGGAGCCGCTTTTTTTGGTTTTGGTTTTAGTGTGTCAGATTGTTGGTATATAAATGAAATGTTTTTAAAACTAGATTTAAGAGAAACAATAGTTATTGCTGTATCATTTGAAACTGTGATAGGGAAGTTGTCTTTTTTATCCAAAACAACATTAGAATTTGCCACATCGGTTAGTGTCTCACAATTGTCATGACTTTTAGGTGTGGTAGTATTTTTTTCTGTTTTCCAATTCACATAAAAGCCAGGCATATATTGTCTTTTCTCTATAGAACAGCTAGTCAATAGGATTGTTGTAACAATGAAAAGAAGTGCCTTTTCTGCTTTCATTTTTTGATCGATACGAATTAATGTATTTTAATATTTATCCAGCTCAAGTTTCCTTTATTATCATTAAAAGTGTATGCTTCAATTGTTTCATTCTTATTTCTCACAATAAATTCCCTAAAATTTGAACTTTGTTTTAGTCCGTTAATTAAAAAAGTTCCCTTAAAATAATTTTGCATAACAAAATTAGGATTCACCGTTTTTCGCAAATAATCATCTCCATTTACAACAGCTCTCCAATGTTCATAAGCAATATACATTGAAACGCTTAAACTGTCCTTGTCGCTTGGTTTGTGATTTTTCGTTATAAAAATTAGTCCAATATTATCATAGATGAATTGTTTATTGATAACAAAGGAAACTCCATCTTTAAAGTTTCCATCAGCATCTTTGTAAAAATCTCGGAATTCGGTTGTGTCTTTGATTATTTGGTCAGGTTTTCCAAGTATTCCAATTATTGAATTTATGTCTAGTTTTTTTATTTCAGTTTCATTTATGAAAAGTTTTCCAGCAGGAATTTCAATATTGATTTTTAAATCTTTTTGTCCTTTTGTAATTAAGGAAATTAATATTAGTGAAAGAAAAAATAATTGTTTCATGATTTTATCATTTATTCAAATATAATCTATTTTATCTCCCAAACCATCACAGCTCTATCATCTCCAGTAGAAACAAGATACTGCTCTGTCCATAATAATTTATTTACAGAGTTTACATGTCCATCGTAATTTTCTTTGTTGATGCGGACTAACATTTCAAAACTTTCAGCATCCCAAATTTTTACTGTCTTGTCTCTGCTGGCTGTTGCAAATAATTTAGTATCAGGAGAAAATACTATATCGTAAATGGCATAATTGTGTGCTGGAATACTTTTAATAAGTGTATAGCTTTTTGCATCCCAGATGTTTAAGTGAGCATCTCTTCCTCCTGTTAAAATTAAATTTCCGTCAGGTGAATAGCAAATGATATTGGCAGAAAGGGTATGAGCTGCAAACGTTTTCTTTTCTTCTAAGGTTGTTAAATCAAAAATACGAATGTTGCAATCGCCACTGGCAATAGCTAATTCACCGTTGTAGTAATTGAATGCAATGCTTCTTGCTTTTTCGGCACAGAGTTTTTTTATTTGAAGCATAGAAAGTGTTTCCAAACTACAAATCGCAAAATTCCCATCGCCACCAACTGAATAAAAACAATTTGTGGTAACAGAATATTTTAAATCAAAAATGGAAGAAGTATGGTGTTGTAATATTTTTACTTCCTGCTTTTTTTCTAGATCCAAAACATGAATGCTTCCTGCAGATGTTCCAACTAATAAAATTTGTTTTTCGGGAATGTGGCAAATCGCATAAACAATAGACGGAAATTGAGCAGCAAATTTTTCCGCTTGTAAGGTTTCTAAATTCCAAAGGGCAAGAAACTTGTCGCTACTGCCAGAAAAGAAATAGGAAGGTGTTGCACCTTTTTCTAAAGCATAAACTGCACCGCTATGCCCAGTTAAAGTTCCTATTTTCTTGACCGAAATATTCATTGTTGCTAAGTTACTAATATTAGCAACAATGAATCCTTGTTAGTCCTTAATTATTTTTTGATGTTGTATTTCGTTTCCAGATTGAATGCTCAGAAAGTAAATCCCTTTTGCAAATTCTTGCAGATTGATTTTGTTTTCGCCTTCAAGCATTGTTTGTTGTAAAAGAATACTTCCTTTTACATCGCTTATCATAAATAATCCTTCTGTTTTATCTTTTACAGAAACAAATAGTTGTCCGTTTGTTGGGTTCGGATAAACAGAATAAAAAGAATTATTTGCTTCGGAAGTTGAAATGCTAGTAGTTAAACAAAATACTTGATTCAATGTATCTACCAAAGGTGTGCCGGCAATAACTCCGGAGCCCGGAGCTGTTTCCATATAATCACCAGTAATTTCCCAAATGATGGCACCGCGTGCATTGTTGTTTAAAATGTATTGCGCTTTGTGTCCAACAGATAATTTATTGTCGTAAGAAACAAATGTACCAGGAGCTGTGCCTGTTGATTTCCCAATTAAATAAGGAACTTTTGCTGTGTTGTCCCAATATTGGTTGAACTGAGCCATGTTTGCCATTACGTTATAATATAAAGGTGAACCATCATCAGCAAAAAATAAAGTAGTATTTGCATTGCAACTTGTACTTGCATGTAAAGCTGTTGCACCTGTTTGCGAGCGACCATAAAATCCAACTCCTAAATTTATTTTTGAAGCAGGTACTCCATAAGTTGTAGTCAGCATATTAAATGCAGCATTCAAATTAAAAGAAGGATCACCACTTGTTGGAGCGAACAATGGAGAATTATGGTTTGCCAAACAATCCCAAGCTCCGAAAAAATCATAAGTCATTAAATTAATCATGTCTAAAATGGGAACAATATTTGTCCATTCAATTTCTGTAGCATTAGCAGCACTCGCTCCGAAACAAGCTGATAATTTATAAGATTTACCATTCCGTATTCCCAAAGCTGTAATCGAATCACGAATCTCTTGCATAAAAATGGTGAAGTTTACTTTGTCGGCAGGTGTGCCCGAATGTGTTGCATAACCTGGATATTCCCAGTCAATATCAATTCCATCGAAATTATAAAAGTCCAACAAGCGATTACATTCTGCTGCAAAGGTTGCACGCTTAGTTGCGTTGGCTGCAATGCCCGAAAAGTTATCTGACAAAGTCCAACCACCAATTGAAACCATTACTTCTGTTCCGGCATTGTGTGCTAAATCAATTACAGAAGTATTAGGATAATAAGATACAGGAGTAGTCGACCAATTGATTTGTCCCTGCAATAAATTTTCATCTGCCCAAGCATCAGTATTAGAAATTAAACCACTTACTTCCGGTTTGAAAAAACAATAATTTATTACAGAGTATTTTGTATAAGCAATGGTTGTTGGTTTTACCAATTGACCTCTGTCGTACCATTGCCAGTTCGGATAGTATCCAATAATTTCTTTACAAGGTTGAGCTTTTAAAATAATATTTAGAAGCAATAAACCGGAAAGTAAAAAGTAAAATTTTTTCATGACATTTTTTTTGAGATTTCAAACGTATGTCATTTTCTCAATGAATAAAAGTCTCATCTTTCTTGAAAATTATGAATTGAATGAAACGGAGTTTTATTAATATACTGAAAATGAGTTAATTGTGAGATGTTTTATTACTCTTTGAATTGCTACTTTTATAATGAAATTATAATTCAAAAATTTGCTTGTCATCTTGTCAGAAATAAGCCACTGGCATGTAGATTGACTACTAAGCACGATTTACAATTAACCATTAACTAATAACGATTAACATGAGCACAGGAAAGATTAACGTACAGACCGAAAACATTTTCCCAATCATCAAAAAATTTCTTTACAGCGACCACGAAATATTTTTACGTGAGTTAGTTTCAAATGCTGTGGATGCCACTCAAAAATTAAAAACATTAACTTCTATTGGAGAAGCTAAAGGTGATTTGGGAGATATCAAAGTAGAAGTCATTATAAACAAAGAAGCAAAAACTTTAACCATCCGTGATAAAGGAATTGGGATGACGGCTGAAGAAATAGAAAAGTATATTACTCAAATTGCATTCAGTGGTGCTGAAGAATTTGTAAATAAGTACAAAGACAAAACACCGGAAGCAAATGCAATCATCGGTCACTTCGGATTGGGTTTCTACTCAGGATTTATGGTGGCAAAGAAAATTGAAATATATTCATTATCATTTAAAGAAGCAGCAAAAGCTGTGCGTTGGGAATGTGATGGTAGTCCGGAGTACACATTAGTAGATACAGATAAAACAACAAGAGGAACAGATATAGTTTTACACATTGCTGATGATTCAGAAGAATTTTTAGAACAACAACGCATCGATCATCTTTTACATAAATACTGTAAGTTTTTACCGGTCGAAATTAAATTCGGAACTAAAAACCTGCCTGCCGGAGAGGCAGGAGAAGGCCAATCAGGTGGTGAAGTAGAAGTTGACAATGTGATTAACAATCCGTCTCCGGCATGGACAAAAAAGCCAGCAGACTTGAATGATGAGGATTACAAAGCATTCTACCGCGAATTGTATCCAATGAATTTTGAAGATCCACTGTTTCATATTCATTTGAATGTGGATTATCCATTTAATCTTACTGGAATTTTATATTTCCCAAGAATCAAAAAATCTTTCGAAATTCAAAAAGATAAAATTCAATTGTACAGCAACCAAGTTTTTGTAACTGATTCGGTAGAAAACATTGTTCCCGACTTTTTATCTTTATTACAAGGAGTTATTGATTCTCCGGATATTCCTTTGAATGTTAGTCGTAGTTATTTACAAAGCGATGGTAATGTAAAAAAGATTGCTGCTCATATCACTAAAAAAGTTGCTGATAAATTAGAAGAGATTTTCAAAAAAGACAGAGCAGATTTTGAAAGTAAATGGGAAGACATAAAAGTATTTGTTCAATACGGAATGTTGTCGGAAGAAAAATTTTACGAGAAAGCACAAAAGTTTGCTCTCTTGAAAAATACTGAAGGCGTGTATTCCACATTAGAAGAATATGCAGAAAAAGTAAAAGTTGCTCAAACCGATAAAGACAAACGTGTTATTTATTTGTACACCACAAATATTGAAGAGCAACATAGTTTTATTGAAACAGCAAAAGAACGTGGCTACGATGTAATTGTTTTTGATAGTCCGATTGATTCACATTATATTAATCAATTAGAGCAAAAACTAGGAAACACATCATTCGTTCGGGTTGATGCAGACGTAATTGATAAATTAATTAAGAAAGAAGAAGTACAACCAAGTAAACTTTCGGAGGAAGAACAAAATATGTTGAAGCCAATTGTGGAAGAAACAGTTCCTAAAGAAAAGTTCACTGTGGTATTTGAGAGTCTTAGTGAAAAAGACGCACCCATGTTAATTACGAAGCCGGAGTTTATGAGAAGGATGAAAGATATGAGTGCAATGGGAGGTGGAATGGCATTTTATGGTTCTATGCCTGAGATGCATAATTTGGTGGTGAATTCTAACCATCCTTTAATATCTAAAATATTGAATGAGAAGGACTTAGACAAGAAAAAACAACTGACAAAACAGACTGCAGATTTGGCAATGTTGTCGCAAGGCCTATTAAAAGGTGAGGAATTGACCAAGTTTATTAAGAGAAGTGTTGATTTAATTGACTAGACCTCACCCCAGTCCTCTCCAAATGGAGAGGGGGCTTGATTCTAGTATAAAAGTTTATCTTTACTACTGACAAAATTCGTCAGCTTGTCATTGCCATTACAATGGTATATGCTTTGACAATAGGGGGACATATTAACCAAAACAAACTAAAAACAATGAAAAAAGGAACTATCATTTTAGCTGTAATAGGCTTATTTGTATTATTAATTGGATTTAACGGGTGTAGCTCGTATAACTCAATGGTTACAATGGATGAAGGTGTTACTGCACAATGGCAACAAGTAGAAGTTGCTTACCAGGCTCGTATGGACAAAACAAAAAATCTATTCGAAATTGTACAAAGCGTAGCTGATTTTGAAAAAACTACATTGGCTGAAGTAATGGAAGCTCGTAGTAAAGCAACCAGTATTCAAATCAATGCTGATAATATCACTCCAGAGAAGTTAGCTGAGTTTGAAAAAGCTCAAAATGCTTTCGGCTCATCTTTAGGACGATTGATGGCAGTAGCTGAAAACTATCCGGCTTTACAAAGTGTTCAAGCTTTCCGCGATTTTCAGGCTCAATACGAAGGAATGGAAAACCGTATTTCAACAGAGCGTATGCGTTTCAACGAAGCAGCTCAGAATTTGAATACAACCATTCGTAAATTCCCAAAAAATATTTGGGCTGGAATGTTCGGATTTGAAAAACGTGCTTACTTTGAATCACAAGCAGGTGCCGAAACAGCTCCTGATATTAAGAGCATGAGAGATAAGAAATAAGACCTCACCCCTTAATCCCCTCTCCATTTGGAGAGGGGAAAACAAAACTTTTAGTCTCTCCCAAAACTGGGAGAGATGGAAAGTGTCAAGACTAATAAATAAAATATGTCAGCAAGAAATTTCTTTTCCTCCGATCAACAAACAGCTATTAAGCAAGCTATCGCGAATGCGGAGTTAAATACTTCAGGTGAAATTCGTGTGCACATTGATAATAGATGCAAAGGTGATGTGTTGGATTGTGCAGCAAATATGTTTCATGAATTAAAAATGGATACAACAGAATTGCGGAATGGTGTTTTGTTTTATCTGGCAGTTTCTGATCATAAATTTGCAATACTTGGTGATAAAGGAATCAATGAAAAAGTTCCCGTAGATTTTTGGGACAATATTAAAGAAGTGATGTTATCGCATTTTAAAAAACAGGAATTTACAGAAGGTCTTTGTAAAGGAATAGAAATGGCAGGAGAGAAATTGAAGACTCATTTTCCTTTACAGCACAATGATACCAATGAACTTCACAACGATGTGAGTTTTGGTAATAATTAAATCTACTCTAATGTTAAAAAAATATTTTTCGATTTTATTTTTATTCTTATCAGTATTTACTTTTGCTCAGTCGGATGGAATTCCTGATCGACCAAGTCCTCCTCGATTAGTAAATAATTTATCACAAGAGTTTCCTGATTTTATTTCCTCAAGTGAGCAATCACAATTAGAAAGAAAATTATCGGCTTTTGCGAATGAAACATCCAATCAAATTGTGGTAGTAATTGTGGATGATTTAGGTGGAATGGAGCCATGGGATTATGCAACACGTTTGGGACAAAAATGGGGTGCAGGGCAATCTAAGCAAGACAATGGAGTTGTTATTCTGATAAAGCCAACTGGTGGTAAAGGTCAACGTAAAGTTCATATTGCTGTAGGTTATGGTTTAGAAGGAGCAATTCCTGATGCAACTGCTAATCAAATTTCGGATAATGAATTAGGTCCGGGTTTAGCTTCTGGAAATTATTATGATGCTATTGATAAAACGGTAGATGTATTGATGGCTTTGGCAAAAGGCGAATACAATTCGGATGCGTACGGAAAAAAATCAAAACGTTTTCCTAAACAAATTATCATTCCAATTATTTTAATTATTCTTTTTATCATTTTCAGATCATCAAGAGGTGGCAGAGGCGGAGGAGGAATGAGTATGGGAACCGGATTTTTATTAGGCTCAATGTTCCGTGGTGGCGGAGGTGGATTTGGTGGTGGTTCTTCTGGCGGTTTCGGAGGATTTGGTGGCGGAGGCTTTGGCGGTGGCGGAGCAGGTGGAAGCTGGTAAAATAATTTCACACTTTGACTACGCTCAGTGTGACAATGAAAGGATAAGTACTAATAAAAAAAATCCCTCGATCACCGAGGGATTTTTTATTCATTATTTTTGTAACCACTTCTCTAATTCACCTTGATCTAAGTCGATATAATTTACATCGAATTCTATTATGCTGTTGTTGATTAAATATATTCTCGGCATATTTAATCCTGCCAGAAAAATAAAATTTTTTCCATTTAAAATGCAGTGAGGAATAGCTTCTGCATGTGTGTCGTCATAAAATGGTTTTAGCTTTTCATCGGTCCCATTTAAAACAATATACATTGGAATTTGTGGATTGCGCTCATGAATAATTCTCAATTTTTTTGCAGCAATTCTGCAATGTGGACAGGACATGCTCATAAATGATATGATCTGTTTGCCTTTTGAAAGTGTTTTAGGAGGAATGTTTAATGTAGCATTGTTGTACAAGGAGTCTAGTTCCAATTTAAAATTTTGTGTGTCTTTATTTAAATAAACTTCAGAATAATTTAATTCAATTGGATTACGGACAAATGGAAAGGCAATGCTACATGCAAAAATAAGTGTGATAGCAATACTCCACTTTTTGGGCACTTCCCAACCTTCATGAAATTTGTAGAGGATAAAAAATAGTGTAAGCATCATGATGTTTTTTACTAATGCTTGAAGAGGTGTCATTTTTATTGTTTCCCCAAAGCAACCACAATTGCCTTTGTTACCTACAATTACAATTAAAAGAATTAAATAAACACAAAAAATAAGCAATGTTCCAATTGCTAACTTGTAGGTAAAGTTTTTCAAATTTAAATTGAATAACAATAATATGCCAATTAGAAATTCAAACCCAATAAGTACTCTGGCAACAAAAGGAGCGACTTGCCAATTAATAAAACCTAAATCAACAAAAGTATATTCAAAAGGTTCAATCGGGAATAGCTTTGTCCATCCCGAATAAATAAACACAACACCCATTAATGAACAAAGGAAAATCAGAAATATTTTTTTAGCCATTTTAAAATACATTTAGGATAAAAAAAAAGCGTCCTTCTCAGAAGAACGCTTTTTTATAAACCAATCAAAGATTAATTCAAAGTACAATCACTAGTGTATGTTCCACCAGTAGTAGTAGAAGTTGAGCTTAAACAAGCTGCTCTAGCATCACCTTTTTTAGCTTCAGTGTAAGTTATAGTGCTAGTAGAAGATGTAGATCCGCCACCTGTAGCAGTAAAGGTGTCAGTACAAGTACAAACGCGGTCTTTTTTGCAAGAAGCAAAAGATGCAGCTGTTACAACAGCAACAAATAATAATACTTTTTTCATTTTTAGTTAGTTTTTTAGTTAATACAGGGGCAAATTTATTGTTTTTTTTCAAAATAGTACAAAAGAATGCGTCTAAATTGCATGATTTTTCATAACATATTGAAAATCAGTTAGAAAACATCAATGTGTTTCTTTTACTGGCAATGAACTATAAACGCTGGAGCCATTCAAAGACTCAATGTTTACAGGCAATCCACTCGAACTTACGCTACTACCACCATATTCTTTAATATTTATTGGTAAAGTTCCATAAAAACTGCTGCCGGCAATTTCTTTTAAATTCATTGGAATAGTGCCATACACGCTACTACCTCCAATACTTTTGATATTTACATCCATATCGCTTACCAGTTTCACGTTAATAGATCCATCTTTATTTAATGGAATAGATGCATATCGGCTATAGGTTGTTTTGTCGGCTTTAACTTCATTTATTATAGTTCCATTCTTAAAAACCAATGCTAATAATGCTATGGCAATTACTGTTAAAACTGTTTTGGTGTAAAGATCTGTTTTCATGATTTAAAATTTTTAGTGAATATTTCGGTTTGCTAATTTATGCTATTCAAATCTTATTCCAGCTTTGTTTAATTAATTAAATTTGCAGGCAGGTTGTTCAAATAAAAAAATATGGCAAAAGTAAAATTTGGTAAATGGTTAGGAGGAGGTTTGGGTTGGGCTTTGGGCGGACCACTGGGTGGCATTTTAGGTTTCGCTCTTGGTTCTGCTTTTGACGCAGCAAGTGTGACAGTTCAAACCAATAATGGTAAAACAACTTATTCATCACGTGGTTCAGGAACTCATGTAGGAGATTTCGCTGCAAGTTTATTGGTGCTTTCTGCTGCTGTTATGAAAAGTGACGGCAAAACTTTAAAAAGCGAATTGGAATATGTCAAACGTTTTTTCAGCCAACAATTCGGAGAACAAAATGCTCAGCAACAAATATTATTATTGCAACAAATATTAAAACAAGATATTCCTTTACATGATGTATGTATTCAAATTAAGCAATACATGCCTCATTCGGAGCGATTGCAAATTATTCACTACTTATTTGGAATTTCTAAAGCAGATGGTCATGTTCATGAGTTGGAATTACAAACCATTCATACCATTGCGAATTATTTAGGCGTGAGTGCTGCCGATTTCAATTCATTAAAGGCGATGTATTTTAGAGATACGAATAGTGATTATCTCATTTTGGAAATTACACCTTCTGCTACAGAAGAGGAAATTAAAAAAGCCTATCGTAAGATGGCGGTTAAATTTCATCCGGATAAAGTTGCAGCACTTGGTGAAGAAGTTCAGAAAGCCGCTAATGAAAAGTTTCAAAAAGTACAAAGTGCTTACGAAAACATTAAAAAACAAAGAGGCTTTTCCTAGTTTTTATTTCAGATTTGTATCAATAGTATCAATTAGTGAGCTAGGCAATTTTTCAATGTAATTAAGGTTTTTGTCATTTTTAAACAAAGAATAATTTGCATTAGAGATAAATTGATAGGTATCATTTATCATTTCTTCAATCAGCATCCCGTGTTTTCTTTTCCCGTCTTTAAAATATATTACTGCTTCCGTAATACTCATTTTTGTGTTTGTTTCTTGTGTCATATTTTACTTTTTTTGTAAAATTAACTTGCTGATATTAAGTTTAGATTATGACATAATTAAATAAAAAATGCTCTCCGTTTCTGAAGAGCATTTTTTTTACCTCACCCCAACCCTCTCCTATAAAAGGAGAGGGAGGTGGCTATTTTTCTGAGAAAAGATGAATAAAGCCTTCCTGTTCAATTGTTTTTCCGGCATCGGTTGTAGCTTTTAAAACATAGTAATAAACACCATCAGGAGCCATTTTACCATTTTTAGTTTCTCCGTTCCAACCACCTGTTACTCCATTGTAACTTGCAATTTTTAATCCCCAACGGTCGTATATATCATAAGTGATTTCTTTAACATTTGTAGAACCTACTAAAAATAAATCATTGCTTCCGTCTGCGTTAGGAGAAAAAACGTTAGGAATAAAAATAGTTGCTTCGCCAACAATAATAATGCAATACCTTGCAGAATCAATACATCCGCCACTATTGGTAGAAATAAGTGTGATACAATATTCCCCTTCGTTTGGATAAGAATGAGATGCTGTAGGTGTTGTTGCAGTATTTGAACCAGAGCCAGGATCACCAAATATCCATGATGAGTTAACGCTTCCACTAGTTATATCTGTGAAATTCACACTAGTGTTTATAGCAATAGGTGAACTTGGTGAAATTGTAAAATCAGCAAATGGTATCGGAGAAACTGTAATCATATTTGGTACTGTAATCGATCCAACACATCCGTTCGATGATGTACAAATTAATGTAACAGAATATGTTCCAGCACTATCATAGCAGTGATTTGGAGCCGTGACTGTAGAAGAATCCCCATCTCCAAAATAATAAACAACGCCTGCGCATGTTGTACCTACTGATTCATAAAAGTTGACACAAACTGGTTCGCAACCACTATTAATGTCAGAAGTAAAAATTGGAGAAGGTCCACTTAAAACTGTTACAGTTTCTGTGTCTGTATCGCCACATGTTCCACCAATAGTATAGGTAATTGTAAATGTTCCTCCACCGGTAGTTGATGGATCAAATGTTCCGGTAAAACTGCTGGTGATTCCAACTCCCGACCATAATCCACCTGTTCCAGCAGCGGTCATATTAAAAGGAGGGTCAGTTGAACAAACTGGAGAAACAGGATTAATATTTGCATTTGCTTGTGGAATTACAATTACGTTAACAGTATCTGCCGAGCCACAAACCCCAGGAATAGTATATGTTACTGGGAATGTTCCTGCAATTGCAGGATTATATGTTCCTGCAGTTGCACTAATAATACCTGTTCCAGCCCATGTTCCACCGGCTGAACCTGCTGTTAATGTAAAAGTAGAAGAGCCTTGACAAACTGTTGGAGGAGGAGAAATAGTCGAACTAAATGCAGCAACAGTGGTTATAATAATTGTATCCATTGTTGAACAAGTAGCAGCAATACTGTACGTTACTATTTGTGTTCCAACACCTGCAGTCGCTGGATCAAATGTTCCATTTATTGTGTCAGTAATTCCAATTCCAGACCAAATTCCACCAGGAGATGCAGCTGTTAAATTATATGCAGTATCACCAACACAAACAATCGGAGGAATTGAAATGGTTGGATCAGGCCCTGTATTAACAGTTACCATAACTGTATCTGTTGCAAAACATAATCCGGGATCTGTGTAGGTAATCATAAAGGAACCAACACCCGAGACGGAAGGACTAAAGGTACCAGTAGAAGTATTAGTTATCCCTGTTCCCGACCAAAAACCACCAGTTGAATCAACGGTTAAATTAATTGGAGAACTACTTAAACATAAAGGAGGAACAGCATTTATTACAGGTGGCGCACCCCCACCAGGAGTTACCTCTACAACAAAAGTAAAACTTACTGGAGCAACACAGGCATTTAATGGTGTCCCATTCACCACATATGTAGTAGTAACTGATGGATTTGCAATTACAACAGAACCTGTTGAATCAGATAATCCGGCTGATGGACTCCATGCCCAAGAGTAATCACCAACACTAACTCCATTTACTGCAATTGGAACAAATCCTCCGCACGTTGGAATTGTATCGATAAAAGGAGTACAAACCTGAGGCAATGTAGTTGTTGAACCGGGATAAGTCAGATATAATAAATTATTGATTGCCTGACTAGCAGATGCATCATCCAGAATTACTACAAACTTTATTACTTCCGTTGCACCGGGTGCTAAATTTTGAATTTTGTATGCTAATGAAATTCCTTCATCAGCAAAATTTGTTGATCCAACTGTTTGGGTAAATGTACCTGTGCCTGTAATTCCACCATTCCATAAATCGGAGCCATCTCTGTTAGAAAAACCTCCGTAACAAACTCTGTAATTTGCTCCTAATGCTGCTAAACCTAAATATGATTGAGGTTGTGAAGCAGGAACCAACGATGTCGCACTAACATGTGCCAGATTACATAAGGAAGTGGGTGGATTATCTACAATCGTATTTTGTGTTGTGTAATCAAAACTAATTTCAACATTATTATCGGGATCCAAATTTCTATAATAATATAATTCCGGAATCGTTGCTGCAGTATTGTTTGTAATATATACAGTAGTAGTATAAAACAAATCTGTTTCCTGAAGGAAATAATTTATTTTGAAATGCAAGTCGGTTCCGGATGTTAAATCTCCTTCCCAGTCAACAGAATAGCAATCTAATGTTTGAGTCCAATCAGTAATAGCTCCGGGAATATTCCATTCGCTCGTACAATTATTTCCTGCAACAATGCCGGTCGCACTTCCTACTTCAACTCCCCAGCCATTTTCAGGCGTACCTGGTGTAAAAAAATCTCCATCAAAAGTTAACCATCCATCCAACTGTGGATTTGCAACAAAACCAAAAAGCGGATTTGCAGATCGGAAATTCATTCCCGGTGGAGGTGGAGAAACAGTAATGCTGCAACCTTCAAAACCACCTTGACCATCTATTCCAAGTTCTAAACTTGTTGCATTGATATAGGCGTTTGGCCCTACCATTTGTGCTTTTAGCGAAGTCGCATTAAAGAAAACAACTAAACAAATGATTGAAAAGTTTGGGAGAAATTTATTTTTCATTGTTTCGAATATTTTTTTAATTCAATTTATTTTTCTTGAAATAGATGAATAAATCCTGTCTGATCAATTGTTTTATTATTTAAAGTTTCTGCTTTCATAATATAATAATAAACACCATCAGGTGCTAAAAGACCACTTGTTGTTCGTCCATCCCAACCATTAATTGCATCATTGGTAGCTGTGAAAGATGCAATTTTTAATCCCCATCTATCATAAATATTACATGTCAATTCTTTTACAGATGTTGTAGTAAAATAAAAAATATCATTCACTCCATCGTTGTTAGGAGTGAAAATGTTCGGAATTAATATGGTTGCTTCATCAGCTATTGTTATACATTCAGATGTTGTATCAGCACATCCGCTTGTGTTTGAAGCTATCAAAGTAATACAGAAAACGCCTTCTGTATTATATGTGTGTGAATCACTTGCGAGTGAAGATGTATTACTTCCAGATAATGGATCACCAAAAGTCCATGAAGAAATTCCTCCGCCAGTTGAAATATCAGTAAATGTTACACTTGTTCCAACCGGAGAAACACCTGTAGGGCTATAAGAGAAATCAGCAACAGGAGTTGGAGCAACTGTTACCATATTTGGAACTATAATTATTCCAACACAACCGTTTAAATCGGTACAAGTAAGTGTAACACTGTAAATTCCAGCATGAGCATAACAATTTGTAGCCGTAGAAGAAGTTGAAGTGTTTCCGTCACCAAAATCGTATGAAACGGTGTTGCAAGTATTTGTTCCTGCTTCTGTAAATGTTACACATATCGGTGCACAACCACTAGTAACATCAGATGTAAATGTTGGAGTAGGTAAACCATTTACTGTTACAATCTGTGTTGCGGTATCACCACACGCACCACCAATAGAATAAGTAATTGTGTTTGCTCCCAGTGATGCTAAGGATGGATCAAATGTTCCGTTTACTGCATCTGTAATTCCTGTTCCACTCCATGTTCCACCTGCCGTTGCTGCGTTTAAATTAAACGGACTAGCATCTGCACAAATTGGTGAAACACTTGTAATACTTGCATCTGCAGATGCAGTAACAGTTATAGAGACAGTATCCATTGCACCACACGTTCCACTAATTGTATAAGTAATTATGTGAACACCAACGCCCGCAGTAGTTGAATTAAATGTTCCGTTAATAGTATCTGTAATTCCAGTACCACTCCATATACCACCAGTTGTTACTGAAGATAAATTAAATGATGGAGTACCAACACAAATTGTTGCAGGAGGAATAATTGTTGCATCAGAAGTTGAAGTAACATTTACAATCATTGTATCAACATCTCCGCAAGAGCCCGAAATTGTATAAGTAATTGTATAAGAACCAATGCCTGCAATTGCCGGATTAAATGTTCCATTAATTGTATCTGTAATTCCTGTTCCTGTCCAAGTACCTCCTGCGGTAGCAGCTGTAAAGTTTACAGGCGCAGCACTTACACATAAAGATGATGATGGAGTAATTGTTGCATCATCATTTGGTATAACTGAAACTATTGTTGTGTCTACGTTTCCGCAGGCACCACTAATTGTATAAGTAATTGTATAAGTTCCAACTCCTGCAGTTGCAGGATCAAATGTTCCGTTTATTGTATCAGTAATTCCTGTTCCAGTCCAAATACCGCCAGCTGTTGCAGCAGATAAATTAAATGATGAAGTTCCAATACATATTGGAGAAACACTTGTAATAGTTGCATCAGCGGCAGGTGAAATAGTTATTGTAACTGTTGATGTAGAAGGCGGACAAGGTGCATTGTCAATTGTCCACTGAAACACATTTGCTCCAACTGCTAATCCTGTAAGTCCGGAAGTAGGTGAAGTAGGAGTAGTGATTGTTCCTGTTCCACTTACTAAAGTCCAGGTTCCCGTTCCTACAGTAGCAGTATTTCCGGCAAGTGTAGCCGTTGTACCACAAAGTGTTTGATTTGGTCCTGCATTGGAAACTGTTGGAGAAGCAACTCCTGTTATAGTTACAGAAGATGATGAAGCAGGGCATGGAGCGTTATCAATTGTCCATTGAAATACATTTGCGCCAATTCCTAATCCGGTAATACCAGATGTTGGTGAAGAAGGAGTTGTAATTGTTCCTGCTCCACTAACCAATGTCCAAGTTCCTGTTCCTACAGTTGCAGTATTTCCGGCAAGTGTAGCAGTTGTTCCGCAAACTGTTTGGTTAGGACCAGCATTAGAAGTTGTAGGTGAAGCTACTCCTATAATTGTAACTGTTGAAGTTGATGGAGGACAAGGTGCATTTGTGATTGTCCATTGAAAAACATTTGCACCTACTCCTAATCCTGTTACTCCGGATGTCGGAGAAGAAGGAGTAGTGATAGTTCCAGCGCCACTAACTAAAGTCCAAGCGCCTGTTCCAACAACAGGAGTGTTACCGGCAAGTGTAGCTGTTGTTCCACATACTGTTTGATTTGGTCCAGCAGCTGATGTTGTAGGTCCACCTGTATTATCAATTGTTACAGTTGATGATGATGGTGCACAAGGTGCATTTGAAATAGTCCATTGAAAAACATTTGGTCCTGCTCCTAAACCTGTTACACCTGATGTTGGAGATGAAGGAGTTGTAATTGTTCCGGCACCACTAACCAGTGTCCAAGTTCCTGTTCCTGTTGTTGGTGTGTTTCCAGCAAGAGTAGCAGATGTAGCACAAACCGTTTGATTCGGACCTGCATTGGAAACTGTTGGTGCAGCAACTCCTGTAATAGTTGTCTGATCTGTTGATGAAGGACAAGGTGCATTTGCAATTGTCCATTGAAATACGTTTGCGCCAACTCCTAATCCTGTTACTCCCGAAGTCGGTGAAGATGGAGTTGTAATTGTTCCTGTTCCACTAACCAATGTCCAAGTTCCTGTTCCTGTAGTAGCAGTGTTTCCGGCAAGTGTAGCAGTAGTTCCGCAAACACTTTGGTCAGGACCAGCTGCAGATACTGTTGGTGCAGCAACTCCAGTGATAGTTACTTGATCTGTAGTTGAAGGACAAGGTGCATTTGCAATTGTCCATTGAAACACGTTTGCTCCAACACCTAATCCTGTAAGTCCTGAAGTGGGTGAAGATGGAGTTGTAATTGTTCCTGTTCCACTAA
>SXIH01000040.1 GCA_005772895.1 Bacteroidota bacterium
CTCCGCCAGAAAACTGAGAACAAATTGCTATTTTTTGCTTGATAATTTAAAAATAATAGTACATTTGCATCCGCTTTTAAGTTCTTTATAGTAGTTCGGGGCGTAGCGTAGTTGGTTATCGCGCCTGGTTTGGGACCAGGAGGTCGCAAGTTCGAGTCTTGCCGCCCCGACAAAGAGTTAATCAAACTCGAATCAAAACCAGTAAACCACACGAGTTTACTGGTTTTTTTGTTTTATGTACTTCATAATAAATCAAAGAAATCCATCTTAATCGGGACTAATTCGGGGACTAAATTAAAATTCTATTTTTAGTCCCTAATTAGATTAAAAACATTGTCAATCAATGGTTTCCGTCAATCTGATTTAGTTTAATATGGTTTGATACAAGTCTTAAAAGGGACTAAATGTCAAACCCTTTAAACATTTAGAAAATGAGGACAACAAATTCATTCGGTATTCTATTTTGCGTGCGTTCGCAATTCCAGTCTGAGGGCTCCGCTCCGTTAGTGGTGCGCGTCACTGTAGATGGCATCAGAAAGGAGATTTCTCTTAAGAAAAGAGTGCCAGTTGCTAAATGGAATAGTTCTAAAGAAACAGTTTCCGGAACCGACCACGAAACCAAATCGCTCAACAATTACATTGCAGAAGTGCGCACAGAGTTACACAATTGCTATAGGACGATGCAAATTGATAAAAAGTTGATAACAGCTTTGGCAATTAAACAAGCTTTCCTTGGCGATGATCCTGACCAAAAATCTCTTTTGGATGTAATCGAGTATCACAACAAAAGTATGCTTGAAACTTTAACATGGGGTACAGCAAAAAATTATTACACTACTAAGAAATATGTTGCTGAATTTTTAAAAGAGAAAAAAGGCACAACGGATATTTATTTAACTCAACTCAATTATAAATTTCTCACAGAGTTCGAAATGTTTTTGCGTGGCCATGTACCAGGTGAAAATCAAAAACCTTGCGGAAATAATACCGTGATGAAACACATTGAACGTTTCCGTAAAATCATTTCAATGGCAGTACGTAATGATTGGTTAAAACAAGATCCATTCATGAAGTTCAAACCTAAGTTCATCAAAAAGGAAAGAGGTTTCTTAACGGAAATAGAATTAGCAGTAATTGAAAACAAAGACATTCACAACGCATCACTGAGAACGGTAAGAGATTTATTTATTTTCTCATGCTACACAGGTTTAGCTTTTGCAGATTCGTACAATTTGAAAGCCGATGATATGAACAGAGGCATTGATGGAGAAATGTGGTTAACAATACACCGTCAAAAAACGAATGTAAAAGCACAGATTCCACTTTTGCCACTAGCGTTAGAAATAATTGAGAGATACAAAGAGCACCCAAAAGCAAAGGCGCACGGTACATTATTACCAATGCTCACCAATCAACGTTTCAATTCTTATCTTAAAGAAATTGCCGATATATGTGACATTTCTAAAAACCTAACGCATCACTTGGCGCGCCATACTTTCGCAACAACTGTTTGTTTGCAAAATGGAATTTCTTTGGAAGCGACAGCCGGCATGATGGGTCACGCATCAACACGCACCACCCAAATTTATGGTAAAATACTGCCGAAACGAATCAGTGCAGAAATGCAAATACTCAAAAATAAAATGAGTGGCAATGAAGGATATAAAGTTGGTTTTGTAAGAGAAGGGTAGTATCCCCCTTCTCTTCATATACACAAATCCCTTATTTGTCTACACAATATACTGCGCATTAATTTCTTCGTATTTTTGAGTAATGAAAATGGCATCCATAAATCAAACCTTAATGATTTCCTTAAGCATTTTGCTTTGGACTGCTTTTGTGTTTTTACCTGTTGTTATGCCGGAAAGTCAGTACAACGAATCGCCATCTAACCTATTTCATTTTCTGTACTTTTTAACACGCAGCATTTTTATTGCAACTTTCTACTTCAATTATTATTACCTGATACCAAAATATTTGTACCAAAACAAAAGAGCAAAATATTTCGTCCTTTTTTTCGGGCTATTAATCATAGTTCCGGTGCTTTGTTTTTTTATTCGCAAAATAACGGCAGATGCGTTTAATGTTTTTGTTCCAATGGACGCAATATTTACATCCTTTAAATTAATCCCATTGCTTTTTGGCCTACTCATTACATCCCTTGGCATTCGCTTATTACAAGATTGGGTAAAAACTCAGCAGAAAAAAAAGGAAATCGAAGAAGAGAAATTAAAATCTGAATTGCTACTTCTTAAATCGCAAATCAATCCGCATTTTCTTTTTAATACACTTAATAATATTCGATCGCTTGCGCGGAAAAAATCGGATGACACAGAAGTTGCTATCGTAAAACTTTCTCAAATGATGCGTTACATGATGAACGAAACATCAGCCGAAAAAGTTCCCCTTGAAAATGAAATCGACTACCTGAAAAATTATGTCGACCTACAAAAAATAAGACTTTCAAATAACACAAATGTTACGCTCAATTTAACCGAAGATACTTTTGAAAATACCATTGCACCAATGCTCATTATTCCATTTGTAGAAAACGCATTTAAACATGGCGTAAATTCAAATGAAAAAAGTTTCATCCATATCAACATTAAAATTAATGGTGATGATTTTGTTTTGCAAGTAGAAAATTCTATAAGTAGATCCGGTTTTTTAAGTCAGGATGAAACATCTGGAATAGGATTGAAAAATGTAAAAGGGCGCCTTAATTTAATTTATCCTCATAAACATGAGTTAATTGTAAACGAACAACCCGACAAATTTAGTATCACGTTAAAAATTAATCTTGCATGATTAATTGTATCGCAATAGATGATGAGCCATTGGCGATTGATATAATCGCAGATGATATCAGTAAGGTTGATTTTTTGCATTTGGTAAAAAAATGTACGAGTGCCAATGAAGCATTAGAAATTTTGGAGAAGGAGAAAATTGAATTGATATTTCTTGATATTCAAATGCCGGGCTTAAGCGGAATCCAATTCTTAAAAAGTTTCAAAAATCCACCAATTGTAATTTTTACAACTGCATATTCAAAATATGCTCTTGAAGGTTTTGACCTTGATGTTTTGGATTACCTTTTAAAGCCAATTCCCTTCGACCGATTCTTAAAAGCTTGCAATAAAGCAGCTGAGTTTATTGAATTCAAAAAGAGCACAAAAGAGGAATCAAAAAATAATTATTTTTTTATCAAGGCTGAGTACAAAACCATCAAAATTTCCAACGATGATGTCCTGCATGTAGAAGGATTGAAAGACTACGTGAAAATATTTTGCGAGAAAAAAACAACGGCACTCCTTACAAGAATGAACCTTAAAAACATGGAGGAAATACTTTCTACAAATAAATTCATTCGAGTACACCGTTCCTTTATTGTCAACATTTCAAAGGTCAGTTCCGTTCAAAAGTCCTATATAATTGTAGGCGATAAGAAAATTCCTGTAGGCGATAATTACCGCGATGAATTCATGAAAAGGTACAACGGATAAACCCTCCGTCTACACATTTTCCTTCTCTGTCTACTCATTTGATATACGCATTAAACTATAAGTAATTTTGGGCATCAAAGTGGTATATTATAAATCAAAAACCATAAAAACAATCACTATGAAAAAACAACTATTAAAAATATTCGGAATTCTGCTTTTTGCAAACACGGTTTCAGCTCAGTCATTCGACCCGGTAATGGCAGCACAACTTCAAAACACCATTGATAGTATTAGAATTGCAAACAGCATAAAAGGGATTTCTGCTTGTGTTATTTATCCCGGTCAAGGAACATGGAAAGGTGTTACGGGAGAATCCTATGCAGGTGTACCAATAACATCAGACATGGAATTTGGTATCGCCAGTAACACCAAATTATTTACCGGTGTGTTGACCTTAAAGCTTGCAGAAAACAACATTATTAATCTCGATGATTCGCTTCATGAATGGCTACCTACCTTTCCTAATATTGATTCGAACATTACCATTCGTCAACTCTTGAATCACACCAGTGGGCTTGCAGACGTAAACAGTGTAGTTGGTTATTCTGATTCAATTCTCCTCGATCCATTTCACATTTATTCACCAACTGATTTAATGACATGGGTTGGCACACCTTTATTTGCAGCAGGCACAAGTTGGAGTTATTGCAACACCAACTATTTATTAGCTGCAATGATTGCAGAAAGTTCAACAGGTATAACCTATGGCCAACTTTTACATGATAGCATTCTTACTCCGCTTCAATTGGATAGTACATTCCTTGATGTTTATGATGCCGTTTTAGGTACAGTTACACATCCTTGGCAAAGTGGAGTAGATAAAAATTCAATTCCGCGCGATGCTCTCAACAGCGCATCATGGTCCGCAGGTGGTATGTATTCTACTTCTGGAGAAATGGCACAATGGTATCAGGCATTAATGAGCGGTCAGGTTCTAAACAATTATGGATTTAATGAAATGACAACATTTGTTGGTTCCGGTAATTATGGAGTAGGTTTATATGAAACAACAATTTTAGGAAGAACAGTTTGGCAGCATGGTGGTACTATTTGGGGTGGATATAATTCAACCATGATGTACGATACAACAACACAGGCAGTTATTTGCGTTCTTATTAATCAAAATCCTGCCCAGGCATTTCTTATTGCAAAAGAGATTCTTTCCGATCTTATCACTTATCCATTGAGTGTAAATGAAAACACTTTGCAAAATACTTCGTTTTCAGTTTATCCAAACCCAACAAGCAATACACTTTTTGTAAAGTCTTTGCAGAGCCAAAGTAATTCAGTAAACATAGAAATTACAAACTCACTTGGTCAAACAGTTTTACAGCAAACACAAACAAGTACATCAACTGATGGTAGTTTTTCTGTTGATTTGGATGGAGTAACTCCCGGTTTCTACTTTTTAAAAATCACCTCCACTTCTAGCAATGAAACACAAGTAATAAAATTCATAAAGCAAAAGTAAAAAGTCTTTATATTTCGTTTTGCAAAATCGAAATAGTATTGCTGGCTATTTTTTTGATTATTATACCACAGTTTTCATTATTAATAATAGATTAATAAAAGCAGTTTGAGGTTGTGAATTTTGAATACCTTTGTAATATACATTTTTCATAGTTTATTTTTTTTGTTTAAATCCCTTGTGTGCGTACACAGGGGATTTTTATTTAGAATAACATTCATCTGGCCTTCATTTTGTGCCCCAAAAATCATTAAACAGTAAATCGAAAAAATATTGATAGTAACCAGTCCATTAATAAATTCAGACAAGTTTTCAACTTATGCAGTTTTTCATCTCTTGTTAAGCCTAAAACCCATAGATCCGACCGTTTTCATTACACCGTTCGTCTAATGAATATGGAAGCGCAATTACACACTTGGGTAGACCGTCAGGAGTATCCCTTTAAATCACAATGGTTATCACTTAAAGCTGGAAATATGCATTACATAGATGAAGGAGAAGGTGAGATTCTTCTCTTTCTCCATGGCAACCCGGTTTGGTCATATTCTTTCAGGAAATTAGTGAAAGTTCTGTCAAAAAAGTATCGTTGTATTGCAATTGATCACTTAGGTTTCGGATTGTCTGATAAGCCACCCGGATTTAGTTACCTGCCGGAAGACCATTCTAAAAATCTAACTGAATTTATTGAATTAAAAGGGTTGAAAAACATAACTCTTTTTGTTAATGATTGGGGTGGTCCAATTGGATTGAATTATGCTGTAAACTTTTCTGATAATATTGCAAAACTGGTTATTTTTAATACCTTCATGTGGTCAGTAAAAGGAGATAAACACTATGAAAAATTCAGTGCACTCATGGGAGGCAGAATTGGTAAGTTCCTCAACTTGAAATTTAACTTTTTTGGAAAAATTGTTATTCCAAAAGCTTATGGAGATAAAAACAGATTGGATAAGAAGACAAAATATCAATTAACCAGACATGTTCCTAGTCCAGCCGAAAGATTAGGGGTTTGGATTTTTCCGAAGGAAATAATCGGATCCTCTGAATGGCTAAACTCAATTTGGGAAAAAAGAAAGCAAATTGAGAATAAACAAACCCTATTAATTTGGGGAATGAAAGACATTGCGTTTAGGCAAAAAGAGCTTGAAACGTTCAAATTATTTCTTAAAAACTCGCAAACTTTGGTTTTAGAAGATGTTGGTCATTATGTTCAGGATGAAGCCGGAGAAAGTATTATAGAGCCGATAAACGAATTCTTAACAAGTAGCACATGAATGATAGTGACACGCAATTGAAAAAAGCGCTGAATGGCGATATTAATGCATTTGAGAGTTTGTTTTCACAAATTCACCCCCAACTCAAGTCATACCTTTACCGATTGTTTGCTGATAGAAATGATGTTGAGGATATTTCACACGATACATTTGTAAAAGCATTTGATAAAATTTCAACTTTCAAAGGAGAATCGTCTCTTAAAACCTGGATATTTCAAATAGCAACAAACCTGGCATACGATGAACTGAGAAAAAGAAAGCGTTGGCAAGTTGATGTTCAGGATAGAGCTCGGGCACTTGCCGGCAGTAGTGATGAGATCAAGGCCGAATTTAAATCAGTCCAAAACAATTCGCCCTATGGCAACTATGAAATTATAGAACATATTGATTTTTGCTTTACCTGTATTTCAAAAACACTTGTTATTGAGCAACAAATCGCTTTAATCTTAAAAGATATTTACGATTTTTCCGTTAAGGAAATTTCTTTAATAATTAATAAATCTGAAGGTGTGGTAAAACATTTGCTAATTGATTCGAGAAAAATTATGACTAACATTTTTGATAATCGCTGCGCATTAATAAGCAAAAAAGGTATTTGTCATCAATGTTCAGAGCTTAATGGTTTTTTTAATCCAAAACAGAATCAACAGGAAGTAATTCTTGCTCTTGATTTGGTTAAGGCATCTGATAAGTTTAACAGAGAAGAATTATTCGAGTTACGGACAAAACTTGTAAAGTCGATAAATCCACTGCAATCAAACGGTTCAGACTTACAGGAGGTGATAATGAAATGTACGCATCTGGCAATAACAAAAAATTAATCAATGTGATCTCAACCATTGCAAAGCATTGGAAACAGAATTAAACACCTTTGTTGGAATCCTTGGCTTTTGAAACTTCATAATAAAATTGGCAATAATTGTTTGAGGCAAAGAATTGGTAACGATAGCTAATGCAGTGATTGGATTAGTTGATTCTTCTGTAGAGGCGTAATTCCTTGCCTCTTCATCACATAAGGCCAGGTTACCTGCAACAACCATTACTTTATTTGGAATACCGTTCGTAATTGAAATTATGTTAGCGGTAATTTCTTTTGAATCCTTGATTGTAAAATAGTAATCATCTGCTAATTGAATTTCTAGTATGCCATTATCATGTATAATGTATTTTGAATGAACACATTCAAATTTCAATTCAGGGCAAATAGCTTTCATTTATTCAATCGTTACGCAATAATAGTAATTATAAAAAAGCAAACAAGATTAATGTTCGCTTTTTTTATTTTTAAGAATTTACATTTTTAATCTTCCTTGGCTGCTAGCTGTCGTAATTTTTTAAACGCAATAATGTACGGAATTAAAAACACTAAAAATGTTGCCATCATTCCAATTCCTCTAATTGAGAAGTGGTCAAGATAACCTACCAAAACCATGTCGTAAAATTCCCTTGTAAAATTCATGATAAAAATTAAGAATATGAATTTTACATTTTGTGATTTTAAGGCGAATAATGTTGCAATTATCATAACAAAATTCCTTCCGGCTAATGTGAAAATTGCTTGACGGTTTGCATCAATATTTTCAAATGTCCCATAAGCCCAAGATGGGTTTACGAATGCAGATATCATTTGAAACAATAAAATACAAACAACAATAACGTTAATTAAATTAATCCACATGGGGATTTTGTTGCGTTTGTAATTTGAACTTGGATTCATTGTAATTAGAATTTACCGTTTGTATTTTTCCATTCTTCTTTAGGTGTTAATGGCTCAATCACATCCCAATGCTCAACAACTTTACCATTCTCAATTCTAAATAAATCATAAAAGGTCGCTTCTTTACCTCCCATTATTCCTTCGGATTGAACCAGAACAAAGTCTCCTTCAGCTAAAACAAGATGAGTTTTGTTAACCTTAAACCAAAATTGCTCCTTCGCCATTTTTATCATAAAGGCAAATGCTTCTTTTCCATCTGGTGATCCGGGATTGTGTTGAATGTATTTCTCGGAACTGATGTAAGTATCGATCTTGGATAAATCTCCCCCGATAAATACATCAGCGTACATGGCCTGAATAAGTTTCTTATTATCTGCGGTTTTATTTAAATCACTGGCTTTGACCACTCCGTCAATCATAGTGTGACCACTTTTACTTTGCGTTTCGGTAGTTTGCATGTTGTCCCAATGCTCAACGATTAAACCGTTTTCAAATCTGAAAATATCAATAAATATTTTTGGTCCGTAGATATCCCCCTCACTATGGGTAAAAACATAATTACTATCTTCAAATACACGAATTACATTTGTTTTATAACCATTGGCCGGTTTGTATTTTATGAAACCATAAAAACCTTGTATGCCATCAGGTGCTCCTGCATTGTGTTGAATGTATTTGTTAGGGTTTATGTATAACGATGCCGCAGTAGTGTCACCGGTTTCAACACTTTTTATAATGGCTAATACTTTCTCTTTGTTTGTCATTTTCGTGTTTTTTGTTTGTGCGTTTGAATAGTTAATTGTTGTAGTAACCAATAATGCTAATGCGATTAGTTTTCTCATATTTTCTTTAAATTTTAATTGTTTGATTTTAATTGCGCTATTGCAGTCGGCCATTCTTCTAAATGGTAAACCATTTTAATTTGACCATTTTCTACAGTATGAATATCGATAGACATTGTTTCGAATGATTTTGAACCATCTAAAACCAAGCCCATAAACTCTCCGGAAGGTGACCCGCTAAATTTACTTCTCACAATAACCTTATTGCCTTCTTGTAATATTTCTTGTGGAATCCATTTTAAATCTGGCACAAACTTCCAAAAGAAACCAATCTGACCAATTAAGGCTTGTTTAGTTTTTGTTTCCTGTGCATTAACAGATTTAAAATCATCAGCCAAAAGTTTATTCATAATGTCAACCGGATTACTGCGATTGTTTACAGTTAAACATTCGGTGTAGAATGTTTTAACCAAGTCTTTTATATTTTCCATTTTTTTGTTTTTGTTTGAGCAAAACTACTACCTTTGTCTAAACAAATAGTTTAGTCAATAATTTAATATATAGTACATTATTATAGACCAATGGCAAACACTAGAAAAAATAAAGATTACAACCCCAATAATTGTCCTGTAACAAGTTGCATGAATAAAATAGGCGGCAAATGGAAACCTGTGGTTATATTCTTAATTACTATCGGTAAAAATCGTTTTAGTCTTCTGCAAAAGGCTATTCCTGATATATCAAAGCAAATGCTGGTAAATCAATTACGAGAACTTGAAGAAGATAATATTATAGAGCGGGTCATTTATGCTGAAATTCCACCAAGAGTGGAATACAGTATCAGTAAATACGGAGAAACTATTTTACCAATTATTTCTGTTATGGCCGATTGGGGTAAAAAGGATTTAAAGAAATTTCCGAAAATGAAAGATTTTAAGTCGAAAAATTGACATTTCAAATAATTTTCACTTCCACCCAACCTCATTACCCCAATTTGTATCTTTAAAATATAGAGAAGTATCGAAATTGAGCGAAGGCGACTATGATTTAATTAATTCCTGCCTGAAAGGGAACAGGAATTCTTATAATCTGCTATATGAAAAATATGCGGGAAGGATGTTTAATGTATGTATGCGATATGCTAATAGCCGTGAAGAGGCCGAGGATTTGCTTCAGGAGAGTTTCATAACTTCCTTTTCAAAACTCAACCAGTTTCAGATGCTTGGATCCTTTGAAGGATGGCTCAGACGCATTACAATAAACACGTGCCTACTGTCATATAGAGATAAATATAATTCGCTTTCTGTGCACATCGATGACGAATACTTTTCTGAAACAATTGCCGAAGAAATAAATGTATTACATCAAATGGAAGCTGCCGATCTTATTAAATTAATACAAAAATTACCTTCCGGCTGTAAGGCTGTTTTGAACGCATACGCAATAGATGGTTGCTCGCATAAAGAAATTTCTGAGATGCTGGGCATCTCAATCGGCACATCAAAATCACAGCTTTTTGATGCAAGAAAAATGCTGCGAAAGATGTTAAATACAGATACTATTACTAAAAAGGCTTATAATGAAAAATGAACTCAACGATAAAGATTTTGATGATGCTTTAAGGGCAAAGTCTTCTGAGTATCATCCTACTCCTTCAGCCGATGTTTGGGAGAAAATTGACTATGCCATTGCTAATCTTGAAGAAAAAAAATCACGCAGAAAGTTGTTTTATTTCAGATGGATTACAGCTGCTTTGGTCATTATTTCATCGTCACTAGCTATTTTTATTTTTACTGGTAAAAACAAAAGCAAAATTTCCGAAATAAATAAATCGGCTTCCAATGTCCAGGTTTCGGAAAACGATAAAATAGAACAGAGCAACCATTTAAATCAAAACACAAACGATCAAAAATTTGATGACAATTCTGCTCCCAATAGCAAAGAAAAAATAGATTCAACCACGCTAAATGAAATCAATTACTCAAATAATTTAATCACAAATCAAGTTTTTTCAGGAAAAGTTAGTGTAAACAATAACACAATTGTAAATAACAAGAACTTGATTAGCTCTAATAAATCAAATCTAAATCATGATACGATTTTAAAAGAAAATAAAGGAAATTACTCTTTCAAAAACAACAATGTAAATTCGTTCTCGAATAAGACCAATGTTGACTCCACTATAAAAATCAATAACAACAATTTGATATCACAAAAAATGATTAATAAATCATTGCTTAATAAGGATTCAATAGCATTGAATCAAAAAAATCTTGTAAAACATGATACTACTACAGCTACGATTGATAGCGTAGCGAAGCTATCAACCATTACAATGATTAAAAAAGACACGGCAATAAATGAAACTCCATTATCCAAAACAGAAATGGATTCCATTCTTAAAACAAAACAAAGTAAATGGTCTTTCGGAATTTCCGTCTTGCCAATGTTAACATCAATTCGGGTATCGAATGGCCAAAATCAACCTCCCTCAAATAGTTCATTTCAACCTACAAAAGAATTTAATCAGCCCTTTGGAATTGTAGCGGGCATTAATGGTCTTTATGATTTAAATACAAAACTCAGCATTTACGGTGCTATCAATTATTATGAACGTTTTGTGCATTCCGAATTTTCTAATTGCTATGTGAAAAATTCACCGGCACCTTATCAATCATTTTCCACTGGGGGTGGTTCAACCCGTATAAGTAAAACTGATTTTCAACCATTCTTTGATTTAAACCCTGGTGCAGACAGTATTAAAATGAACGTTGACATTAAAAATCAATACTACTTTTTGAATATTCCAATTTCACTTCAATATCAAGTAATAAGCAAAAAAGTGCAGCTCTCTTTTATGCTAGGTGCAAATGCAAATTATTTTTTCGTACGCAAAACATCAGCACACGTTACTGATTTATCTTCGGGCGAGTCAAAAATATTATACCCACAAAATCAAATCGCTTACGAAAAACTTCATTTTGGTTTGCAGGGAGGAATGGAAATAGGGTATGGCTTTAAAAAATCTACTTTCTATTTTTCACCAACTTACATGTATTCGATTACCCCGTTTGTTAAGGGTAATTCAGGCTCTATTTACCCTAAAGGTTATGGCCTTGGTATAGGCTTTAGGTATCACCTTTAGCGCTATTATTATTCTTTCTAATAAGTTAGCCCCTACCTCCGTGGAAGTTCTTTTCCATATTTTTCCAACCGTGAAAAATATTTTCCAAACACCCCAACCTGCTTAAGTCAAATTGTATCTTATTAAATAGAGACAATCTTAAAAATCAGAAATCATGAAAAAATTAGTATCATTATTAGCCATTTGCACCGTATTAAATTCTAATGCACAAACTCCTTTTATGGGAGTGCCTGGCATTTTTGTGTTAGGATCGGTGGATGTTCCAATGTCAACTTCAGAATACACAAAATCATTTGTTACCGGAACAGCTGTTCGTACAAAATGGGAATCTATTGAACCATCACCGGGTGTCTATGATTGGTCATTTCTTGACAACGAAATTTCGAATGCTGCATCGTATGGAAAAAAAATAAATATTTCCATTTTAGGAAAACCAAGTTGGCTTGTCGGTGAAGGCGTTACAATGTATGATTATATTGATCTAAATCCTGCTCATACTACTTATTTAGATACATTGCAGGAAGCAATTACCTGGAGTAGTAGTTTCGTCAGTCAGCTAAAAAATCTGGTCACTCAGCTTTCGATAAAATATGCAAATGACACAAATGTTGTTTACGTTAATTGTATTTCCGGAATGATGAACAATAATCTTCCAACAAATGACATTGCTGGCAATCCATGGTACACAACTTATTCATATGACCCTGATACGTTAATTGCAGCAATGGAAGACGTTATGGATCACTACATGAGTGTTTTTCCAAACACTCCACTTTGGAATTCGGTTGAAAATGTTTCTTTCGAAATGGCAGCTTCAGGAAACGCAAATAAATATGTCCCAGAGCAATATTCAAACTATGGTGTCGCAACATATCCGGATAGATTTGGTATTTGGCGCGAAGATTTAGCTGGATGCACAAATACTACAACCACAACTGGCCATTGGTCAATTGTTGTGTCAAATCCTTGTCGTATTGGTGCTCAAATGCTTTGGAATGTTCAGGATGGTAGCGATGGAACGTTTCGTATGAATAATTGTGGTTTTACACCTAATACCAAAGATCATGTGTTAGACTCCGCTATGCAAACAGGGATTTCAATTGGCATGAGATACTTTGAAATTTACAAAGCTGATATTGATGATGCAAGTCTTGCAACAATTCTTCAAAATGGTCATGATAGTTTGATGAATATTGCTTCCGCTTGTATGCCTCTCGTTACTGGGGTTAGCAATGTTGAATCATCGGATATTTTTTCATTATATCCAAACCCAACAAGTGATGCGTTGAATATCGTGATTAGCGAAAGCAAAGGAACATATTTTCTTTATAACACCTTTGGCCAACTTATCTTAACAGGCAACCTTGCGCAGCCACAAATAACTCTTGATATATCAATGCTACATTCCGGAAACTATTTTCTGCAAATAATTACCGATAACAAAAGTGCATCAAAAATATTCACTAAGGAATAATCCTGTTAATGAAAAAGCAAATTATCTAAGTATGAAAAAATCTATTATGATTGTTGCAACTGCATTAATAATGGTTGCTTGTAACAAAGAGTCAG
Source organism: Bacteroidota bacterium (assembly GCA_005772895.1). Lineage (GTDB taxonomy): Bacteria > Bacteroidota > Bacteroidia > 2-12-FULL-35-15 > 2-12-FULL-35-15 > 2-12-FULL-35-15. Next base: position 13,459 of record SXIH01000040.1, read on the forward strand.
TTACTCCTTCAGGAGAGATACAGTTTACAAAACTTTCGGCTGATAAGGTGATGATATCGTCATTGGAAACGAGCACTATTACAGCAAGTGTATCCAATGCCTGCTCTGAACTAACTTACGAATGGAGCGCCTCTTCAGGCAGCATTAACGGAAGTAACGCTTCGGTGGTTTTTACTCCACCTGCAAATTCTGACAAGGTTACAGTAACCTGTACATTGAATCATCCCGGTAAGCAAACAGTAGCAAAATCTATTGAAATAGCGGTACAATAGATATTACAATAATAGAATAAAAAACATTCGCATCTTAAAAATGATAAAAATGAAAACAATTACTTCTCTATTTTGTGCATTGGGTTTAATTATTGTAAGTGTTTCTGTTTCTGCTCAAACCCTACATCCGAGCCTCGGGCTAACTTCTGTTCCTTTGAGTTCAGACCCCATCTGTTCCTGGACAACATATCTCGATCCTGATGGTACGTATAATTCATCTGGACTACAGGCTGGTGATACAGCAACCGACTATACATTATATGAACCAAATGGTACTCCACACAATTTATTTACGGATTTGCAAACCGGTAAACCGGTTTTATTAATTTCTGGAAGTTACACATGCCCTGTTTTCCGAGGCAAAGTTGCCACAATTAATAACCTTGTTGCTACTTATGGTACACAAGTAATTGTTTATGTTGTTTACCAAAATGAAGCTCATCCCTATCCCGATGTAAGCCCTTACCATACTTTTAGCATGGGAGTTCCTAGTTATCCATATCCACAGCATCTTACGTATGGTGAACGCTTAAATGATATTTCTATCATGCAGGCTGATATTAGTTCTACTGTAAATGCAACTATTTTAGTTGACGGGGCATGCAACGAATGGCAAGGGGTTTATGGTCCGGCTCCAAATAACTCAACACTTATTTTGCCAAGCGGCATAGTTTATTCAAAACATGGTTGGTTCGACAAGGCTCCTGAATTTGATATAGAAACTGATATAAATAATGTGCTTTCTACCTTAGGTATGGATATTTCTCAGTCATTTCCTTTGCAAGTATCGGTTTTCCCCAATCCTTCTTCAAGCGATAAAATTATATTTAGCTTGAAAGGTCAGGAAATATCAGGCAATCCTTCCGTATCAATTTTTAATACACAAGGCCAAATTATTTCTACTTCGACCAATTTGATTTTTGAAGAGAATGAGAACCAATTTATTTTCATCTCGCATGGTTTACCAAATGGCATGTATTATTATCATTTGACTTCTGACAATAGAAAAACTTCCGGTAAATTAATTATTAATAACTGATACAATGAAATTTATTAAACGCACTTTGCTAACTGCCATTATTGCATTTTTTCCAATAGCAATATTTTCTCAGAATTTTGCATATACTTATGACGTTGATAGCATTGAATATGCGCAACCGGGAAATACTATAACGGTTCATGCCACAATCTCTAACCTAACGGCAAATGCACTTACACTGGATATCGTAAGAGCTGAAAACAATATTCCTGCAGGGTGGGAAACTTCTATGTGCATTGATATATGTTTACCGCCAAATGCTAATAGTTCTGTTCTATATCTTCCCGCGTACGCCTCTCAGGCTTTTACAATGTACTTTTTTACAGATTCAATTGCCTCAATTGGACAAACATTGATTGAAATTACCAATCAGGCTGACACTTCACAAATGCTTTCATTAAAATTTTACGGTGAAACTTCTGCCACCGCTTCTATTTTTACCCTCAACTACCAAGATATTGATTGGAGTCTTTATCCAAATCCTGCTACCGATGTGGTTAATGTTCAATTGAGCAATATCAATAAACCTTTTGTGTTGATGTTATATTCATCAACTGGAAAATTAATTTCTACAACAACAGAAAATAAAATTTCCATTCTTGATTTGCCTGATGGCATATATTATTTGATATTAAGATCTGAAAATGAAATTTCAAATAAAAAGGTTATAAAAAAATGATTCAAATGTTGAAAGCAGCGTGTTTATTATTAATAATGTGTTGTTTCATTAATGCCAACGCGCAAGAAGTAAAAATCTCAAAATATGATTTAATTCAAGCTGATAAGGATGTTTTATTGTTTTGGACAATAGATAGCGGATCAACATGTAACGGAATGACCATTATGCGATCATTAGATGGCTTAGACTATAAGGAAATAGGATATATTGGTGGAGTGTGTGGAAATAGTAGTTCTCCTACGCCATATAATTTTACAGATGAAAATCCCTTATTGAATACTGTAAACTTTTACAAGCTGCGACTTGGCTATGGTCAGTTTACTGAGGTTAAATCAATCAAGGTGCAGTACATTGAATCTGGTAAACTTTTCGTTTATCCAAACCCCACTATTGACAATACTATTATTGAGTTTAGCAATGATAATAGTAGACGTTATTCTGTAATTATAACAAGCAGTTTTGGGAATGTTGTTTTTGTAAAAGATGAAATAACCGAAAGTCAAATTTTATTAAACACATTTGGTTGGAGCCCCGGAGCATATTACATTACTCTTTTTGATAACTCCGGAAGCATTTTAAAAGAAAAATTAATCATTAAATAAAATCAAATGAAAAAACGAACAAACTTAATCTATCTACTCTTGTTCTTATTAATAACTGTAAATGGGTTCTCACAATTGAGTGGTACGACACAACCAATTACATTTTTCGGACCTGTAACAAGTAACAATGTCACCTTTACAATTTATCTCCCGCCAAATTATTCTACCAACACTTCAAAATATTATCCGGTAGTTTATCATTTACATGGCGTGAATGGTGCACATGATGGCCCTCAGATTAATGATGTGCCTTTGGCATTTGAAACAGCCGCCACAGCCGGGTTATGGGACGAGGCAATAATTGTTTTTCCTGATGGTTATGCCAATAGTATGTGGGCAGATAGTTATGATATGAACAAACCTGCCGAGACAAATATCATTCAAGAAATTATTCCTTACGTTGATGCTAACTACAGAACCATTCCTGACGCGCAACATCGTTTCATGGAAGGATTTTCAATGGGCGGTTTCGGAGCTTTAAAATTTTACACAAAATACCCGAGTTTGTTCTGTAAAGTTGTAAGTTATGACGGGGCAATTCATACTTGGTCAACATTAACAGCTGCGCATCCCGATATTACTTTAGAAATATTCAATAACGATTCAACGCTATTCAATACACAAGCATCACCTTGGACATTTTTGGTACTTAATCAAGCTTCATTTCAATCTGATACTGTAATTAATCTTAATGTAGGTGTTCTGACAACATATAATGGTTCAATGAGTAGTTATTTGAACGGACTAAGCATTCCACATGGATATGTTTTAACCGGGTGCCCGCATAATGTGAGTTGCCTTACACTTGCAGAAGGAAATAACACTGCGTTATTTTTTTCAGAATGTATCAACAATTCCACCACTTCTATTTCTGAAATTGAAAACGATGACCAATCTTTTACCATTTTTCCAAATCCTGCAAATTCTTTCGTTACGGTTCATCTAAATAACGGCACCAACAACGCTAAATTGAATATTTACAATTCATTTGGACAAAATATTTACAGCACAAATGTAGTGGAGGATGAAAGCATAGATATTTCAAACATCCCTGCTGGCGTTTATTATATAAGATTGAATAATTCTGAAAAAATAGAAACAAAAAGACTAATTCTTAACCGATAAAAAATGAAAAAGAGTATTCTTACTATATTTACAATTGTTACTTCGATAACAATTTTCGCACAATCTCCTTTTATTTGCACTCTTGGTATTTTCGTTCAGAAATCAAACACAAAAAGTATTCGTATGGATGTATCATCATACGTAAGTGGAATTTATTTAGTCCGAATAGAATCTCCAGGCAATATATATTATAGTAAAATAATCATTTCTGAATAATTAAAAAACATAGCTCAATTTGTAAATGCCTGACATTAACATGTCGGGCATTAATTTTTCTTAAGTTCCGATTAATAAAATCAATAAAAAGCTTTCGCTAATCTATTTGTGAATGACCGCTGTAAAACTCTTCTATTTGAACTTGAAGAGCAACTTAAATTTATTTCTCTTGAAACCGATAACCCGATAGCTTCTGCCGAGATTTCGATTCAGGTATCTCAAAAAATACTCGGCAACTTAAAAGCGTTTATAGTAAAATATAAATTCAGAAGTACATCCGAGGAAATAAAATTTTTCAAAGAACACAAGCCTGCATTTCACAGCAAACTTATTTATCATTTACTGGTTTACTATATAGAAACCAAGCGACCAAGCGGTGGGCAAAAGGTCATTAAAAAGTATCTTCAAAATGAATTGGACAAACTAAAAAGATATTTCGATTCCAATTTAGAATTCTACACATACTACCGCACTGGCAGTAATTATCTTGACCACAAATATTTTGTCCGCGATAAGTATGATCCTCGATTATCACCTGAACCTTTCTTCTTTGACAATGATCCGAAATTTTGCACAAGTCATGATTATCGGGTTTCAATGATTCTGGCAAATGATTTATTGCAGGTGTATTTAGAAAATGAGTTATCAGAACTTGAAATGAAAGAACCTAAAAAAGCAGAAGTCAATCAGAAGTCGGAAGTAACCTGGACAGGGCCCAAAGCCGCGCTAATTGAGCTTTTATATTCCTTGCATTCAGAACCGGTTATCAATTACGGCAAAGCCGAATTACAACACATTGCTTCAACCTTAGAAAAAGCGTTTAACATTGATTTAGGGCAATATCACCGCACTTTTCTGGAATTAAGAATGCGCAAGAGTGCTCGTACTAAATTTCTCGATAGCTTGCGCGAATCTTTAAAACAACGCATGGATAGTGCGGATGAAGATTTGAAATAGCTGTCTTTATTGGTAAATGACCAAAAATCTATCCGAACTTCTGATTACCTTCTGAAAGAAAGTAAATCAAACAATACATTTTTGTTGCCATAACAAATTAAAAAAATATGGCAGTAGAACTTATCACAAAAGATGACCTCAATTCATTCAAAATAGAGGTACTAAACGAAATCCGTCAAATCCTTAAACCAAAGGGCGGTGCACTATCACAAAAAGAATGGCTTAAATCCTATGAAGTTCGTAAGCTTTTAGGAATCTCTCCCGGCAAACTTCAAAACATGCGTGTCAACGGCACCATTGCCTTCACGCAAATTGGTGGCTTGATGTTTTACAAATACGATGATATAGTAAAACTTATGGAAGACCATAAAACCAAGCATCCATTAATCGCCCGAAATGGAAAATGAACTACATCACTCATTTAAACAAAACGTTTGCAATTTTTTGTGAAGATGAAAGGCTAACGCCATTTCATGTGAGTTTGTATTTCAGCTTGTTTCAATACTGGAACATGGCAAGGTTTCGTAGTCCCATTTCAATCAGTCGCGATGAATTAATGCGGAGTTCAAAAATCGGTTCTGTAAATACCTACATCCGATGCATCAAAGAACTGGACAAATGGGCTTACATAAAATACATTCCATCATTCAATCCACAAAAAGGCTCTCAAGTTTACCTGTACAATTTTAATAATAGTAATAATAATGGCTCTGATATATCTGCTGATAAAGGCAATAATAAAACTGGTAAGAAAACTACTGGTAAAGCAGGTGAAACGCAAGTGATACCTTCTATAAACAATACAAACAAACTAAACAATACAAACAGTTTAAACGGCAATAAGCCCACACAAAAAAAAGTAATAATTAAAAAATCAATTTCAGATGGAAAAACCAAAAAAGAAAAAAGTTCCGGGAAAAAGAAAAAAGGCACAAAAGCCGAACATTCCCCCTCTCTATTGGAGAGGGAATCAGGTGGTGAGGCTCCAACTTCCCAAAGCGTTACAACTTATTTTACCGAAAAGCAATGGCCAAGTGTTGAAGGTGAAAAATTTTTCAATCACTATGAGAGTAACGGTTGGTTAGTGGGCGGAAAAACACCAATGAGAAACTGGCAAGCTGCAGCACGTTACTGGATGTTGAACTCAGAAAAATTTAATAATGGCAAAACAAAACGAACAGCAGGAAAACTCCAGGCAAAAACTGGAAAAGATTACAACGAGCCACTATGAGCAACAATTAATTTGGTTAGAAAAAAAAGGTATGGAAGTGTACGGGAATCATTTTAAAATAGTTGAGGAAGATAAGTTTTTATTGTGTCGCATTATATGCTATTTTCTGCAAGATGAAAAACCTTCCGAAAAATTGAACATTAATTTTCAAAAAGGTATTTTAATCACTGGCCCTGTAGGTAGTGGAAAAACATCAATCATGCACCTGATGCGCTTTTTTCTTCCTGCTCAAAATCGCTACAACATTAAATCCTGCCGCGATGTAAGTTTTGATTTCATAAAAGATGGTTACGAAACAATACACAAATACAGTCGCCACAGTTTTAATAATCACAATCCGGTTACTTGGTGCTTTGATGATCTTGGAACCGAAAACAACTTGAAATACTTCGGTAACGAGTGTAATGTGATGGCAGAAGTTTTATTAAGCCGTTACGATTTATTTGTAAGTCGCAAACTCCTTACTCATCTCACAACAAATCTCTCAGCTTCCGAAATTGAAGAGCAATACGGCAATCGCGTTCGCTCTCGCCTTAGGGAAATGTTTAATCTCATTGCATTCGATAAACAAACAAAAGACAAACGAAAATAATTATAAACCTATAAAAAACAGAAATCATGTGTAAATCAAAAATTCAAGCATTCTTTAGAAAATTAAAAACGGTATTCGGTGGAAAAGGCCAAAGAAAAAATCTGGGACAAAATCCTCGAAACAATTATGAGCAATTAGAAAGAGAAAATAAATTAGTTCTTTCGTACTTAACAGTCCGAAAGATTATTGGAATATTGGGTTTACTTTTTCCATTAATTTTAGTTCTTGGTTCATTTATTTTAGGTCACTGCTGCAACATTCAAATTTCAATCAGCAATTATTATCACACCAACATGCGCGATGTCTTTGTTGGTTATGTCTGTACACTTTCAATTTTCATGCTCTCTTACAAAGGCTATGATTTAGCCGACCGTATTGTTTCAGCCCTTACCGGTATATTCGGTTTGGTGGTGGCATTAATGCCAACCAACCTCAAAACAGATCCTATCACCGGCTTAATCCCACAATGCAACATTTGGTGTAATGTTGAAAGGCACAACTGGATAGGTATTGTGCACTTGGTCGCTGCAGGCTTATTCATCCTTGGCATGGCTTATTTTACACTTTTCCTTTTCACCAAAGGCGAAACTACCCCCACACCGCAAAAACTCATCAGGAACAAAATATACAAGATTTCCGGTTACATTATGCTTGCGTGCATGGGCATAATGATTGTCTTTTTCGCCTTACCCGACAGCCTAACGGCCGGTCTGCTCAAATTCAAACCCGTATTTTGGCTTGAAACCATCGCATTCGTAGCCTTCGGCTTCTCATGGTTGGTTAAAGGGGAGTTTTTGTTGAAAGACAGCGTATAAAACAGCTTAAAAATCAATGCTTCCTTAAAAGAAATCAGGGTTTTATCAAAAATAATATACTACCCTGATTTTTAATGTTTTTTTGTTACTTTCGGGTGGCTGTATTTCAGTTTATTATCTTCATAAATATTCGTTGGTCTAAATGATAAAGAAAAAAATCCCATATAAAAAAGCGATGCCTGCGAAAAAAGCAACCACAAAAAAGGTGGTGCCCGCAAAGAAGCTTAAAATTATGGTTTCATCCACTGTCTATGGTTCAGAAAGTGATTTAGAGCAGATTTACGGTTTATTGAAAGGATATGGTTATGAAGTAATAATGTCAAAGGAAGGGACAGTTTATGTGCCAATTGGATCTTCACCTACCCAGGCCTGTTTAAAAGCAGTTGAAGATTGTGATTTATTTTTAGGCATTATCTTTCCAAGATATGGATCAGGTATTACGCATAAAGAATTTCAAAAAGCCCTCGAATTAGATAAACCAAGATGGTTCATAACTCATCACTTTGTTCCTTTTTCCCGTGAGATTCTAAAGCAATTTATGTACACTTCTACTAATAAAAGAATTAAAACATTTAAGTTGAATAGAAACGGTGTTATGGACAGTGAAAAAGTAATTGATATGTATAATGATGCTATACAAAATGATTTAGACCCTAAGAAAAGAAAATCAAATTGGGCGCAACCGTTTTTTAGAACAAGCGAGATAATGCCTTTTATTAACACTCAGTTTAATGATCTTGAAAAGCGCAGGGAAGAGTTGTCTGAATATAATAAAACAAAGAAAAAATGAAAACAGACCAATTGATAAAAAACCTTATTAAGCAGAAAGAAAGCGAACAGCTTGAATTTGCCGAATCCTTAAGTAAGGAGCATATTGCTAATACTGTTTGTGGTTTTTTAAATGGTAAAGGTGGTCAGATTTTAATTGGAGTGAAAGAAAACGGAACGATTACAGGAATATCAAATGCAACAAAATACAAGGAGGAATTACATAAATATTTTTCAAGCACATTGCTTCCAGAAGCCCCTATAACAATTAGCATTGAAGATGTAGATAATAAAAACATTGCCAACATAGAAGTATGGGAAGGTGCCAAAAAACCGTACATTTCCAATGGAAGTATATATTATCGTAAAAAAGACAAAACAGTTCGTGCCAGTTCAAAAGAAATATCAGAATTAATACATAGCCGTCAGTTATCAGAAACACATTGGGAAAGACAAATTGTATTAGGAGTAGAATTAAAAGACCTTGATACTTCCGAGATAAAAAGCACAATAAAAAATTTAACTGACTTTGGTAGTGCAAAGAAATTCTCAGGAGATGTATTGGATTTTTTAACTCACTATGGCTTATTTCAGAATGGATATTTCACTAACTCAGCGGTAGTGTTATTTGCAAAAGAACCTTCGAGATTCCTACCACAGGTAAGATTCAGAGTTTCAATTTTAAAAGATGAAAAAACGGGTAACAAGTTTATTAACGATAAACTATTGGAAGGTAATTTATTTAAAAACTTCAGGGATATAGAACAGTATTTGCAGGCAAATTTAGAGCATCAGCGTGTGTTTAAAAGAGGCAAATGGCAACGAACAGATGAATATATTTATCCTACCGAAGCTTTAAGAGAAGGAATAATAAACGCTTTGGTACATCGTAATTACGAAAATATTTCTGGAGGAGCCTCTCTTATTCTTTATAATGATAGATTAGAAATAACCAATACAGGAAAATTACCGGATAATATGACTGTAGCTGATCTAAAGGTTAGTCATATTTCTTCACCTCCTAATCCCGATATTGCACAGATATGTTTTTTAAAGGGTTATATTGAAAAGATAGGAAGAGGAACAATTAAAATAATAGAAGAGTTTAAAAAAGCTAAACTTAAAGAACCTGTATGGAAAACAAGTGGAGGAACTGTAAAACTTACATTCTATAATAATCTTAAACAAAATGATAAGGGAGTAACTGAGGGAGTAATTAGGGGAATAACTGAGGGAATAAGTAAAACTACAATGGCTAAAATTGAGGCTGTAGTTGAGGGAGTAACTGAGGGAGTAACTGAGGGAGTAAAAAGTAAGATAAAAGATACTGTACTTGCTATTTATAAACATGAAGGTATAAATACCAATGAAATAGCTGACGCTATTGGAGTACCTGTTAAGAGTTTAGAAAGACACATAAAGCTTTTAAAAGAGGCTAAAATAATTGAATTTAAAGGTGCTCCAAGAACAGGAGGATATCACATTGCTAAACGTATTATTAATAAAACAAAAAAATAACATGCCGGTAAAAGTAACAACAGTTGACATTTTAAAGAAGTACTTTGAAGGAGTTACAAAAAGAGCTAATCACCATGCTCCGCAAGCAGACAGTGTAATCTACGCTTTACTTGGTATAATAGTTCTCAAAAAAGATGATGGAACAGACATCGAAGTTAGAGGTAGCAGTGATGATGCAACAGGCAATATTCTTTGGGTAACAATCAATGGAACAAAGTACGCCTTTAGGTACGAACATTCGGATAATACAATAGAAATCAGAAGAAATTCGTATAGTGGACCGGTATTATTAAAAGTTGATAATACCACTACAGTAAATAATATTTTAGCCTTATTTTAATGGCGTTCCCTTCGGGCGGTCTTTCTGCTGCTATCTTTTTATGAAGAATAAAAAGGATATCCGCTGCAATCCCTAACGCATTAAATCCTACTACAAAGAAACATTCCGTTCAAGGAGAGAAGATCCTACACACAAGCCAACACACAGGTTATAAGGTGTTCCTCAGCTTGTGCAGAGCAAAAAGATGCGCCAAACCAATGTAGCATTTGCTTTTTCGTACTGTTTTTTTAAGGTTTTAAGCAAAAGCTACATTGCCCGCTTCCGTTGCTCATTCCGTAAACTACATTCCGCTACTCAGCGGGTTAAAAGTATTGTCACACTTTTTGCAATTTGCACGAGCTTCGTCACGGCAGCCTCCTTTGTCCTGTCAAGCCACTTCATTCATTGCGTTGCGGTTGCCCGGTCATTCGCAAAATAAATTTTAAATAGCGGTGCTCATTTCTCTGGGCAATCCTCACTCCATTCATTTCAGTCGCTTGTCAGTCCACCGGCTGCCCATAATTTTGCTCGCCTGCTGGTCGCTTTGGGCTGCGGGGCTGTCATAGTTTTTGTAAGAAGAACAAAAACTCCGCCAGCCCCTTGTGTTTACAACATAGGTCGCACCCGTGCCTTAGTCGGCACTCCCGTGCTCCCACCCAAAGCTCCACTCGCAGGACGGCTCGCTAAAGCTGCACAAGTGTCCGCAAACCGTTCCGCGAAAAGCTTCACTATATGCAGCCACTTCTCCTACCGCACAGCCGCAGGCGCTATAACCCCAACCCACAAAAAGCATTTATTTAAGTATTTGCTTAAATACGAAAATATAACTACCTTTGTCAAATGGAAGGAAACTCTTGTATCAGGGTATATGCTGACCCAACACAGATTAAGAACTGTAAGGAATTATTGCGGACAAACTCTGAAGCCTTTGAGAATCTTGCAAAAGTTCTAGAGTTGGCAGGTAATGAAGTCCGGTTAAAAATTCTTTTTCTTCTCGAAGAGGAAAATGAATTATGTCCCTGTGATTTGAGTGATATTCTTGGTATGAGTATCCCTGCAGTTTCACAACATTTGCGAAAACTGAAAGACGGTAATATTCTTATCACAAGGCGTGAGGCCCAAACCATATATTATTCGCTGAAAAAAGAACACCTAAAAATTCTTAAACCATTTTTCAAATTCATTCGTCAGTCGAATGTTATTACAGAATAGCCATGAAACAAGGTAAACTAATAGGAGCCGGAATTCTATCTGCTATTGCAGCGTCCCTTTGTTGTATCACTCCGGTATTAGCATTAATAGCAGGTACAAGTGGCGCAGCTTCGGCATTCTCTTGGATTGAGCCATACAGACCATACCTGATAGGCTTAACCGCTGTGGTACTTGGTTTTGCTTGGTATCAAAAACTAAAACCTCAGCAAAAAACTGATTGTGATTGCGCAGTAGATGAAAAACCAAAATTCCTGCAGAGTAAAAAATTTCTGTTCATAGTTACAGTATTTGCAGTCTTGATGATTGCGTTCCCATATTACGCAAAATTATTCTATCCAAGCCCTGAGAAGGAAGTAATCATCGTTGATAAGTCAAATATCCGCAAAGTTGAATTTACTATTTCCGGCATGACCTGTGCCAGTTGTGCGGAACACGTATCGCATGAGGTGAATAAACTAACCGGTATCATCAGCGTGAATGCTTCTTATGAACATGGCAATGCTATAGTAGAGTTTGAAGATACAAAAACAACTATTACCGAAATCGAATCCGCAATAAATTCTACTGGTTATATCGCAGCAGAAAAAAAGGAAAAATAACATGGAAATTATCACTAAATCAACCATCACTTGCCCAGTATGTGGTCACAAAAAGGTAGAAGTAATGCCAACTGACGCCTGCCAATACTTTTATGAATGTGAGAAATGCAAAACCCTTCTGAAACCAAAGCAAGGAGATTGTTGCGTTTATTGCAGCTATGGTTCCGTTAAATGCCCACCGATGCAACAAAATAATTCCTGCTGTAAATAGCCCTTTATTTCATTATCACAAGGCGTTTACATCCCGAATTAAAATCTGTCTTCGGTCATAAAAAATAACACCGTGTTTCTCAAGCTCACTAAAAACATTAGTAACGGTCTGCCTTGAAGTGGCCGTGAGTTTAGCAATATCCTCATGAGTAAGATTTAGTTTAACCGAAATTTCATCACCAATAATTTTTCCATGCTCTTCTGAAATTTCTTTAATAAATCCTCTTATTCTTTCTTCCGAGGATTTAAAAATCAACGAGGTTAGTCTGTTTTGTATTCTTTTTAACTTCAAACCAATGAATTTTGTAATTCGCAAATTGAATTTCGGATTCATTGCCAACATTTGTTCCAAATCGTTTATATCAACACCGCAAATAACAGCTTCCTCGGTTACTTCTGCTATTTCATTCCTGTTTCCTTGATCCATTAGCGCTAATTCACCAAATATTTCTCCTGGGCCAAGTATGTTTATAATGACTTCTTTACCGTCTTGCGAATAGCGGGAAATTTTCACCTTACCAGCTTTAAGAAAATAAATACGGTTGGAAACATCTTCTGAAAAATAAATAACCTGTCCCTTACTGGAATTTTTCATCGAGGTCATCTTGCCAAGCTCTTCCATCTCTTTCATTGTCAATGACTCAAGTAGGTTAAAGTTTTCAAAATACCATAGTTTCGATTTTTGTTCCATGAGTGATGATTCGTTGGTTGGTAAAAATACGAAAATGCCAGTCATTCATTATGTCGGCACCACGACAATATTTTTTCAAATTCCTACAAATATTTGCATTAATCTGAAAACAAATGAGACGCTTTTTTTTAACCATAATTTTCTTCTTTGCATTTGCTCATTTTTCGCTCAGCCAAGCGGATAGTTTACTTGGTCACTTTTCATTGCAAAAGTTACAAAGCACGGTGATATTAAATTGGACACTTCGCTCTGGCTCCACCTGTAATGGTATACAAATATTTCGTTCCGAAGACAGCATGCAATTTGTACAAATTGGCGATATACAAGGCGTATGTGGCAGCTCAGGCACAAGTGTTGATTATTTATTTGAGGATACCGCCCCGCTAAATGATAAAACAAATTATTATAAACTTCAACTTGGAACAAATGGCTTTTCCAAGGTTCTTGCTATTAAGATTATTAAAATACCTCCAAACGGGTCAACGGTAAGACCCAATCCAGTAGCTGAATTTATGGATGTTTATTTCTCAAACCCAAATTCGTTAAGCATGTCCTTTGTGCTTTATGATTTTTTTGGCCAGGAAGTTTTTCGGAAAGACAATTTAAATGGTGAACATCTGCATTTTGAACGCTCTGGAACAATTTCAGGTATTTACACTTACATGATTGTTTACGAAGATGAAATTCATTCCATCGGTAAAATTATACTTCTTTGAATTCAAAAAAATGTACTTATGTCTTACACAAGACATTTGTTAGAGTACGAAAGAAATAGTTTTGAATTGTAATTTAAAATCACTATTCTATGAAACCAAATTTAAAAACCACCCTCATTGGGGGATTAATAGCCACAACAGCAATGACCATGATTATGCTCATGGCTCCTATGATGGGTATGCCGGAAATGCCTATTGGTAAAATGTTGGCAGATTTCATGCATCTTCCTGTTTTTTTTGGATGGACGATACATTTTATGATTGGATTAATATTCGCATTCATTTATTCTATATTACCTGGTAAAATTTTACCAAATCAAAATTTAATCAGAGGAATTTTGTTCAGCACTATTCCTTTTTTAATGGCTCAATTGATGATAATGCCTATGATGGGTATGGGCATCTTTACTTCAGGCGCGGGAGAAATGCAAATGAAACTAGTATTTGGTAGCCTTATCGGACATCTGATTTACGGAATTGCACTCGGGCTAACAATTAAAAAATTACGACCTGAATATAGTCATGAATGTAAATGTTGATATAAATAATAATTCTAATAACTAAAAACAAAATCAAATGAAAAAAGCCCTTACGGTATTAGCATTATCCTTGTTCATAATACAAGTAAATGCACAAACTATGCAAACTGGTGACGAAAAGAAATCGAAACCAAAAAAACATGTATGTACTTCATCCTGTACAAAGGAAAATCATATGTATGCACATGGCGAAAAAGGTCATGCTTGTAAAGATGAATGCAAGAAGATGGAAGGAAAATCTGAAACTAAAATGGCTCTTAAAGACCATGTTTGTACAGATGCTTGTTCCAAAAATGGGAAATGCGTTATGGCTCATGGAGAAAAGGGACATACCTGTGGCGAAGAATGTAAAAAAATGAAGTAGTTTTAAGCTAACTGTATTTTGGAGCCTCACAGATGTGGGGCTTTTTTTATTCAACACCATAAATAAAAAACACCGCAAAGTTAGGCGGGCGCACAAGCCAACCCTTCAAGCTTATCAAGGTCAAGCCCTCCGGGTTTTGCTAAAAAAATCTCCACCCCCTTTCGAAGTATGGGTTTACCCTGAGCGTAGTCGAAGGGGGTAGTATTTTTTTAGTCAAAAACCTTGACAACCTTGGCATGCCCGCCTTTTGATTTGGCTTTCTTTTTTATTTTTTTCGGTTTTTGTTTTTTCTTTTAAAAATATATGGGGGGCGCAGCGCAGCATAATTTTTAATGCTCAAGCTATGCTCAAATCAAAAATCAAAACACACAAAATCGGAAACAGCTACAACCAACCTCACTTTTTTATTCTGAATAAAGGAAGAAATTCAGGTAAACCAAGTCCTGAATGGTATAGTAATTCATTTGTTTTCCTTGCAGATTCAGAGGAAGAAAGATGGCACTTTTATTATTTATGTCAAGCCTTATGGCAGGGAAAATATTTTCATCAATTATTAATTGGCTCTGTAATTGAGTTTATACGCATTGATGAATTCGCAGTGGCATTGCATCATGCAAATATCACAATCTCTCAAAATAAGGCAGATTTTACAGAATTACTTGGGTATTTCAAACAGTTAGATGAACATCAAACTAACCTCACAAAACAAATTAAATTGATTCACCAGGTCAGGCAATCCATGATCTATAAAATGCTACATAAATAGTGGCAGTTTTTGCCTAATTAAATTTTATATGCAAAGGTAGCAGGTGGGCTGACCCACTTGCCAACACTAATAAAAACAAAAGACTACGGCATAAACACAGACAAACGCACAGGCTTTCATTTATTTCGTTTCCTTTTGTTTTTATTAATCCACCTACTGAATAAAGCATATAAAATTTAATAATTATGCTAAAACATCCACGCTTCAAAAAAAATGTCAATCATTCAGGTGTTTGTTCTTTTACACCACAGCTTTTACCTAACAATCTGCAGGTTTCAGCCTATGCTTTTCAAAGGTATTTGCGCAAATCGTCTTTCACTCATTCTCCAACCCCAAGCATCAAGGCTTATCAGCTTCCGTGCGGTTGCTTTGTTTGGGTTCATTCATCTGGTGTTCGTCAGCTTTCAGCATTGCCCTTTTAAGGTTTTGCTGAAATAAAAAAGGTCGCCCGGTATGGACGACCCTCAATTTACATAACAGATTCTGTAGGTTTATTTCCTCTTACCATTTCGCTTAATGTAGCCCCAAAGCTTTTTTACAGCTTCTTTTAACACAACAGACACAATGAAACTAACCACTGCGCCCAACGCTGCAAGGACTACTGTTTTGGTGATGTCTTGCGAATCTATATTCGCTACTACGGTAAAAGCCGTTCCTCCAACAGTGCCTAAAACAGTTCCGCTTTCTATGTGTTGATTTGGTGACATTGTTTACTCTTAGGAAGTTTGATCAGTTTTACCTGAATCTGCTTTAGTCAGTTTGGAATGAGATTCCAAAGCGATTTTTGGACAACCACAACTACCATCATTTTCTGTTGGTTCGATTCGGATGATAACTTTCTCCTCACTGTTATACCCAACGCGGCCGGCATCAGCTTTTGTAAGCTTACTGCCTGCTGCTATCGCATCAATCAGTTCGCCTTTGTTCATGTCGAAAGTTTTTACTTTCACATCAAACTCAATGGTTGTGATGTTTTGTTTTTCGTTTTCTTGCATCGCAATTAAATTTTAAAGATTAAACAATGTTTTATTTAATAACAGCATCAGTTACTTTCAACTTTCGTTCTGTTTGAATATGAATATTCAAATCAAAAGTTTCTTCTGTTTCGGTTTGCTCTTCGCAAACCTCAACTGCAACCATTGTTGTTAATTTTCCCAATTCAGGTCCCGCTTTGAAGCGCGGTACTTTTTTTGCTTTTACTCGGATGAATAAATCATTTTTAACCTCGTTTTTTTCACATGTATTTTCCATTGTGAATGTGATTTTAAGAATTAATACTCTTTTTTTTTCGGCTCGCACTCTTCGTCTTTCACTGCCACTTGGCTAACCGCAGTCGCTACGCTTCCTGCTACAATTAGGTAACCGCCAGCGGTTACGATCGCAGCGGGTAGGGCTATTGGTGCTGCCACCAATACGCCACCCACAGCTGCTAATGTTAAGCCAACTAATCGCAGTTTTTTAAAGAACGGAGGAGTGTCAGCTTTGCAACGCTCTATGAGTGTTTTTACAAAGCCTTTTTTGTTTCCGATTTCGCCCATTATTCAGCCTCCCTTCTTATGCCACCTCAACAATACTTAAAGTATTGTGAGCGCCATTTTTAAGTGAATACTGAACTGCATTTACTTCCTGGAAGAATTCAATTTGTAACAAATACAAATCAGTTCCCGCGCCTGCCGGTACACCTGCAGGCGTTAGCACCACGTTTGTTGCCACTCCATCTATTGGAAGGTTTACTACGTTGCTTGCCTGTAAATCGTACAAGCCAGTCGCAAAATCCAATTTCAGCCAAGATCCCTTTAAAGTAATGTGTGTAGCACCCGATGGAAAATTAATGTGATTGATTGGCTCCAAACCGTTGATGGTGATTACACCTGTTCCGGTATTTACTGCATACGGTTGAAACAAGATGCTTCCCAAAATTGCTTTTTTATTGAAGTTGAAATTCTTCAACAACGCTTTTGCAGCTGGTAAAGCAATTGCAACGCCAACATTTCTCAAACCTCTTACGCTTGTCGCGTCAAGGTTTTTGATGTCGGTCATTACTTTGGTTAAACGAGAAACAACTCTGTTGTCAGAAGCAGTTTGCAACATTGCAAACAATGCTGTTCTCAGGGTTTTACCTGAGCTTGCAGATGAGCCAAACTCCGCACCGTTCTCTCTTGTTCTCACAAAAGCGGGATCGTTTTGGATGCGTTCCGCATCCACGCCCCCTTTTTCACGGGCTAAGTGGCCATCTTGCGTTTTGTAAAAGGAAATATCTCCGATTTTCCCTTTTAGCTTGATGATTCCTTTTTGCCTTGCCATTTTTTATGGATTTAGGTTAATTTTTGATTGAATTTTTGTGTTGCAACACATCAAACGCCACTTTATCGCGAATAAATTTTGTTCGATATCACAAAAGTATTTCGTGTTCTCTCAGCTCACAACTTCGTTGTTCCGCTTCGTTCACTTTGATTCACTTTGTGCCGATTATGTATAAAAGTGTAGTAGGTAATCTCGGTATCTTTGCTCTATGTCAACCCCATAGATAAAGCATAGATAAAGTATGAGTAAAACAGTTCGGGCATGTATTTACCCCAAAGATGTGATGCGGATAACAGGAAAAAGTGAAAGGTATGCCCGGAAGTTTTTGAATGAGATCAAAAAGCATTTTGAAAAACCCAGCCACCAGTTCGTCACCGTTAGAGAGTTCTCATCTTATACCGGAATTGATATTTCCACAATAGAAACTTACTTAATTGACTAATTTATTTTGATTTATTATGTTGCATTTTCACTATATAATAATACCTTTGTCGCAGTTAAAGTTCTTTTTATTACTTCGTCAAATCCGTACATTTTAAGTCAAGATAATGGGGACTAATTCGGTTACTAAATCGGGTTTTGATTCGTTAAAATTGTTGATTAACAATATATTGGGAGTGAAACAGTAATCTGGCCACCCCGACAAAATAAATGGTTAATGGTTATTTGTTATATCTTACTTATAACATATTCATCGTTAACCTTTTTTTTTCATGTTAATTGACCCCATAGCTCAGCTGGATAGAGCAACGGTTTTCTAAACCGTAGGCCTTTGGTTCGAATCCAAATGGGGTCACCTTTAAAGTCAAGAATTTCTCTTGGCTTTTTTTGTTTCTCTAACCTTATACAACAAGTCAATTTTCCCGTATTTTTCATGCAATTATCATATCCGAATGCTATATTTGTAATACATTTTAATATCATAAAATTGCCAGATATGTTTACAAATAATAGGATAGTTTTCTTATTGATTAATTCTGCACTAGTTCTGCTTACTGCTTGTGGTGGAAATGAAACGGCTACAGTTGTTAACGAAAACAGCAAAAACATCACTGCTGATCAAACAAAATTTATCAAAATTGAAGATGCTACCACTTTCCTGCCTTCATGGTCGAAAGAAAATGTATTGGTTTACAATGTTGTAGGAGAACCCGATGAGATGCATCCTACAAACGGGATTTTGGTGTATCGTGGCGAAATTATGGGTTATACACAGGTTTATTTGATCGGAACCGATTTTGAAACACTTACTTTGCGCCCGATTGCTGTGAAAGCAATGCCTACCGTTTCTGACAATGGAAAAGAGTATACTTATGAAGTGCGCAATGATATTAAGTTTGATGATGGAAGCACATTATCTGTGGAAGATATTATATACACTTATAAGGCAAATAAATGTCCGCTGACAAATAACCCAAGCGCTAAATCCTATCTGGAAAATTTAGTAGATATTGTTGCAGATAAAAACAATCCGAATGTATTTACTATCATCATGAAAGAAAAGTACATTCAAAACATTAGTTTTTTGGCTGAGTTTCCAATTATGCAAAGAACTTTTTTTGATCCGAAAAATGTTTTATCAAAATATACTTTTACTCAATTCAACGATAAAAAATTTAAAGCCGATGAGCATAAAGATTTAACCGAATGGGCAACGGAGTTCAATAGTGCTAAGTATAGCAGAGATCCAAAGTATACAGTTGGAGCAGGAGCTTATCGTTTAGAGAAATGGGATGCCGGACAAAGCATAACTTTAGTTCGCAAAGAAAATCACTGGACAAAAGGAACAGATAAAAAATATTACACTTCTTATCCGGATAAAATTGTTTTCAAACTAAACAAAGAGCCTAACTCTCAGATGTTAGAATTTAAAGCACAAACGTTGGATGCTTCTACATCTCTTTCTAATAAAACCTTAACGGAGCTTCAGGCTGATACAACTTTTAATGCCAATTATAATTCACGCTTTACTGATACGTATAATTATGGTTTCATTGCTATGAATATGAAACCCGATGGAATCAAGAACAAAAAATTGTTTGTCGATAAGAATGTCAGAAGAGCAATGGCTTTACTTGTTCCGCTTGACGATATGAACAGAATAAATAATAAAGGAAGAAATAAGCGTACTGTCGGACCGGTTTCAATTTTAAAACCCGAATACAATAAAGATTTAAAATTAATTCCTTTTGATATTGAAGCTGCAAAAAAATTATTGGATGAAGCAGGATGGAAAGATACGGATGGCGATAATATCCGTGATAAAATGATTGATGGCGAAAAAGTAAAAATGGAATTCAATTTGAATTATTTTACTACGTCTATCGAATGGAAAGATGTTGCAAAAATGGTTTCTGAACAAATGTATAAAGCAGGAGTGGTGGCAATCCTTAATCCGCTCGATCCTTCTGTTTTATTTGATCAGGCTGCCAATCACAATTTTGATATGTTAATTGCTTTTTGGGCAGGAAATGTATTTCCTGAAGACTACACACAAATTTGGCATACGTCTGCTTGGGCTTCAAAAGGCTCAAACTTTGCAGGTTTTGGTAATGCAGAATCAGATGCTTTGATTGATTCAATAAAATATACACTTGATCCTGCTAAATCAATTCCTATGTTAAAACGTTTCCAAGAAATTGTATACGATGAGCAGCCATATATTTTTATGTTTGCCGGAGTAAGAAGAAATATTATTCACAAACGTTTTGGTAATCAGGAAATGTATTTTGAACGACCTGGTGTGTGGTTAAGTAATCTTCGCTTACTGCCAAGTTCAGGTACTGCTATGAAATTATCTGCCAATCCAAATTAGGATGAGAATAAATGGTTGAAGAGTAAACAAGATGCTTTTTTCTTTTTGATATCGAAATTCTATGCTTCAATACATTCTAAAACGTATCCTGATTTTTATTCCCACTCTTATTGCGATTACACTTTTAGGTTTTATTATTAGTGTAAATGCTCCCGGGAATCCTGAAGAGAGAATGGTTACTTCTGCACAAGGGAACGGTGAAACAGGAGCACAATCTTTAGGGCAAATTCAAGAAAAAAAACGCTGGAGAACGAAATTAGGATTAGATCTTCCGGTTTTTTATTTCTCATTAACTTCTCTTTCTCGTCCGGATACACTTTATAAAATTGATGACAGAAATGAAAAAGAAGCACTCGATCGTTTAATTTCTAAGTATGGTAATTGGGAAAATATACAAGCATATCATATTTCTTTGAGTAAGTATTATGCTGCACAACTTTTATTTGTTGCTGATACAAATCAGTTAAAGCAATATGATAAAAATGCTGTGCTTGAAACGATCAATCAATTAAAGTTTGAAGTGTCGGCATTAAAAGCTTCGTATGAGCCTGCTATTATTAATGCTAAGATGGATAAAGTAAGTGTTTTGCTTTCTTCTTATCCATTTTTATCTTCCTTTAAATCAGATTTCGAAAAAGTAAAGATTGATTATTTAGCAATAGAAAAAAATGCTACTGCCTGGAAAAATTATATTCCCCGAATTGCATTTTATGGTTTTAAAAATCAATACCATCGTTGGTTGTTCGGTGATGGAGGAAAATTTTCAAAAGGTTTATTATTGCATGGCGATTTCGGAACATCTTATGTTACCCGGCAACCAATATCGGATGTGATTTATTCTAAAATCGGGTGGTCGCTTTTCTTTTCTATGTTATCGGTTGTTTTGGCTTATGTTATAAGTATTCCAATAGGAGTAAGAGCAGCAGCAAAAAGAGGTTCCCGTTTTGACAGATACTCTTCTGTTATTTTATTTTTGTTGTATTCTATGCCATCGTTTTGGCTGGCAACATTGCTAATTATGACATTTGCAAATACAGATGC
This sequence comes from Bacteroidota bacterium, assembly GCA_005772895.1. Taxonomy (GTDB): domain Bacteria; phylum Bacteroidota; class Bacteroidia; order 2-12-FULL-35-15; family 2-12-FULL-35-15; genus 2-12-FULL-35-15. The sequence goes on from SXIH01000040.1 coordinate 34,849, forward strand.
ATTATCGTGGCTTCCTGCATCGGGTGTGAAACCTGCTTTGGGATATCCTGACGGAGCTTCACTTTGGGAGATGATCAAAATTTCATTTCCATATATAATTCTTCCAGCTATTTGTTATACCTATAGTTCGTTTGCCTTTTTATCACGCACCATGCGAGTATCTATGTTGGATGTAGTGAATCAGGATTATATCAGAACTGCAAGAGCTAAAGGTTTACCCGAAAGTAAAGTTATTTGGAAGCACGGATTAAGAAATGCTTTATTGCCTATCATTACTGTTTTTGCAAATGTTTTTCCAGCGGCAATTGGTGGATCTGTAATCATCGAAAGCATTTTTACTATTCCAGGAATGGGTTCTGAAACAATTTATGCAATTCAGAACAATAATTATCCAATGATAATTGCTGTGCTTACAATTACTGGATTTTTAACGCTATTAGGTTATTTGATTTCCGACATATTATATGCTATTGTTGATCCCCGAATTTCTTATAAATGATGGAAGAACAAAAAGAAAATATCTTAATTTCGGACTCCTGTCACTTCGAGCGGAGCCGAGAAGTTAATTTAAAAAAAATTGCATGGAAACAGTTTAAAAAAAATAAACCAGCATATTTTTCTTTTAAAATTTTAATTGTACTTATTGTGCTCGCATTGATTTCGCCAATAATTGCAACCGATCAACCTTTGTACTGCAAATATAAAGGTGTGAACATGTTTCCTGCATTCTCGTTTTCAAATTCATGTGAAATAAAAAATGAAGACGGTTCAGTAGAAATTCTCCAATATGATATTGCTGAATGGAAATATTTAGATGCTACAACTATTATTTTTGCACCTATTGCTTATGCACCAAACAAAACCGATTACGATAATGCTGATTATGTTGCACCAAATGGAAAGCAAGTATTCAAAGATAAAAGCGGAAACCTTGTTGAAATGCCAACTAAATTCCGCCATTGGTTAGGAACCGGAAAGGCAGGAGAGGACGTGCTTTCTGGATTAATTAACGGAACGCGTGTTTCATTATTAATAGGAATTTTGTCTATGACTATTGCTTCCTTCTTAGGAATTTTTTTAGGAGCAATAGCAGGATATTTTGGAGATAAAAAATTGCAGACTACCAGAGGTTCCTTCTGGACTATGGTTATAGGATTAGTATTTGCATACTATTATGGTTTTTCTGTCCGTTCATACAATATTGCAGATGCATTTGCAACTTCCGGTTTCGCAGTATTAACTCAGTTGATTATTAGTTTGATTATTTTTTCATTCGTCTCTTTTTTATTTTATCTCTTAGGAAAACAAATTGGAAAAATTTCATTTTTAAGCACACGAGTTTTTATTCCTGTTGATTCAATTGTTTCCCGCACAATCGAAATTTTAATTTCAATGCCTTTGCTGATTTTAATTATTTCTATTTCTGCAATTGCAAAAGAAAAATCAATGATTAATCTAATGGTGATTATTGGTTTGACTACCTGGACAGGTATAGCTAGATTAACAAGAGCAGAGTTTTTGAGAATTACCAATTTAGAATACATTCAAGCAGCAAAGTCCATGGGATTTAAAGAGTTTCATATAATGTTCAAACATGCTTTACCCAACGCACTGGCACCTGCTATGGTGGCTATTGCATTTGGTGTAGCTTCTGCTATTTTAATTGAGTCTTCATTATCGTTTTTAGGAGTAGGTGTTCCGCCATCTACAGTTACATGGGGTTCTTTATTAAATGCTGGTCGGGAACAATTTAGTGCCTGGTGGTTGGTGGTCTTCCCGGGTTTAGCTATATTCTTAACCGTTACTATTTACAACCTATTAGGCGAAGGATTAAGAGATGCGCTTGATCCCAAATTGAAGAAGTAAATATTAACAAAATCAATTATTTTCTTACATAACTAGGTAGTACTCTTGTATTTACAATTTAATTTTCTTAACTTGCAGTATTGTTTAGCTACTCTCATTAAAAACGATGAACATGAAAATCAAAAGTGTTTTAGTTATAATGTTACTCCTGTTTGCTTTCTCAAGCTTTTCTCAGGTAAAAAAATATATTGGTAAAGCCGAAAATGCAGTCTATATAGGCGACTGTCCCAAAGCAAAAGAATATTACTTAAAAGCCCTTGCAATTGAAAAAGATAATTACCAGGCCAATTTAGGCTTAGGATTAACTATGGCTTATTTCATGGAAGATTTTGAAGATTGTTTGCCATATCTCGAAAATGCTTTAAGATTATCACCTGTGAACAATGTTTCCATTGATCTTTATTATGCATTAGGTAAAACCTATCATTATTTGGGGCGTTATACTGAAGCACTTACATATTATGAAAAAATGATTGAATATGATGAACCAGATAACATCATGTTTCAACCGGAATTAAATAAGCGGATGGACGATTGTAAATACGCAATGGCAAATCCTCAATTCAGTAATGCAAATAAATGGTATGTTGTAAATGCCGGAAAAACAATTAACACAGCAATGCCCGAATACGTTCCTGTTTTGATTGGTGATAATAAAATGATTTTTACTTCTAAACGTAAAGACGATGAAAAAGAAAAAATCAATAAAGACAATGGACAGTATTTTGAAAGCATGTATATAACCGATATTAACAACGGTTACACTTCTAATCCTTCGCGTTATTCAATTCCTTCTTTAAATCCAAAATCGAAATTTAAAAATTCTAATGAGTCTATTATTTCAATGATTCCTGGTACAAAGAAAATTTTTATTTATAAAGATCAGAAATTATATGAAGGCGATTTAACAGCAACTACAAAATCGCCCGATCAAATTAGTAAAGTCATCAATTTTGATGAATACCAGAATCATGCTTTTGTTGGTGAAGCTGGTAAGGAAATTTATTTTACTAGTGATGCCGAAAAAGGTTTAGGTGGGAATGATATATATCGTTCAGTTAAGTTGTCAGATGGAAGCTGGGGTGCTCCAGAAAATTTAGGCGAAGCAGTTAATACAAAATTTGAGGAAGAAGCTCCGTTTATGAGTGAAGATGGTAAAACATTGTTTTTTGCTTCTACCGGACATCCAGGTTATGGAGGATTTGATATTTATAAAACTGTTTATGAAAATGGAAAATGGTCAACTCCAGTAAATATGGGTCAGCCGTTTAATAGTCCTGCAAACGATTTATTTTATGTTGGCTCATCCGATGGAACAGTAGGATATATGTCTTCTTCCCGTAAAGGTGGAAATGGCGATATGGATATTTATAAAATAAATTATACCGATAAATTACCTAAGAATTGTAATTCAAATCTTAGTTCGAGTTTGGTTATAAACTATAAAGAGATTTCTACTGGTAGTAGTCGTTATGAATTATCTTCAACAATTCCGAATGATTTGAGAGATAAGATAATTTCTTATGAATTAATGGTTAATGATTCAGTTGTGAGTGATTCCTATTCAGCTTTGGAATATGATTTTAAATCAAATGGAAATTATTTACTAAAAGCTAAAGTGGTTGCGTGGTGTGATACTTGCATCAATTTATTTGTAGCATGTAATGAAACCAGATTGGAAATCAAAAAAGCAGAAGCAATTCTTCCTGTTTTAGCTTCATTGGATGATTTAAATATAATTCACGGAGAACTAAATAGTGATGTGTTGAAACAGTTAGGCTTTGATTTCACTTCTCTGTATTTTGATAATAATAGTTATACGCTTCGTGCAGATGCAGTTGCATCATTGGAGAAAAATATTGAATTGTTAAAAAAATATCCTGATTTTAAAATTGTTTTAAATGGTTATACGGATGCTAAAGGTGCGGAAGATCATAACAGACGACTGTCAAGAAACCGTGCAGATGCTGTTAAACAATTCTTAAAACAATATTCACTTAAAAATAAAGTGGATGTAAATGGCAAAGGAGAAACCGACCTTGTAAATAATTGTGGTAACGATTCTGATTGTGATGACACTTTACATCAGAAAAACAGAAGAGTGGAAATAAAAATTGTAAAAAAATAGAATATTATCTCTATTCTTTTTTACCGAAGACATATTTAATTCCAATATTTGCACCCCAGCTGCTATAAGGTAAATATATCTTTAATGATTTATTGTTTTGGTAAGGTTCTATGCTAACGCTTGGGTTATAACTATCTACAAATTCTGTTACTTTTTCTCTCTGATCCAATGTTGCAAGTTTATCTTCTCCATTAATAGTATAGCTGGTTGTTTCTAGTTGTTTTGGTGCCCACGATTGAGAAATAAAGTTTATTTCAGCAAATAAACCCCATTTATCTGTTAAGTCAATATCCAATCCTAAATTCCCTTTAAATCCAAAGGACATCCCGCCACTGAAAACAGCTGTTTCTTCAATCTTATCGATATTGCCACCCCACATAGAATAGTAGCTTACAGATTTATCAGTTAATGTTGTTCCTAAACCAAGTACACATCCGATTTTTGCATAAGGTTTTATTCTGTTTTCTGCGGCCGAAAATTTCAAGGTCGGAATAATGCGATACATTCTTCCCCTTAGTTGTTCTGTTTGTGGAGGGGTATACGGATCCATTGCATCTGTAAATTCTACTTTATCACCAATCAGATAAGTGAAATCAATTTCTGCAGCTAAATTTTTATTGAAATGATATCCAACCCCAATCCCAAAATCTAATCCTTTGCCAAAAGAGCTTTTTACAGATTCAATTTTGCTAGGACTATAATTAGCACTTATACTCATAGGAGCTAAGTCAAACCCATAAGAAGTGTTTGTGTTAATATAAAACTGTGCTTTAGAGCAAAGCGCTGTAATAATAATAATAATAATAAATGTAGCAGTTGTTTTTAATGTTCTCATAGTATTATTTTTTTATCAAAGATTGTTCATTATGAAATAGTGCAGAATGATTTATGTCATATTACATGGTGGGTTTTGTCATATACTTATGCTGATATATGAATACTATGTATTAATCACATTCAACTGTTAAAAACTTCCTCTATTCCCTTTTTTAACAATCATTTGATTTTCTAAGTTTATCTTTAAATAAACACTTATTAATTCCTTCCCTTTGGGGAGGTTAGGAGGGGCCATGAATGTACACTTAATAGCAATTGGCGGAAGCGCCATGCACAATATGGCTATTGCCATGCATAAAAAAGGTTTTAATGTCACTGGTTCTGATGACGAAATTTTTGAACCATCTAAAAGCCGTTTGTCTAAACTTAATTTGCTTCCTGCAAAAGAAGGTTGGGACACAAACAATATTCATTCAGGTTTAGATGCTGTTATTTTAGGTATGCATGCACGTATTGATAATCCTGAATTAATCAAAGCTCAGGAGTTAGGACTGAAGATTTATTCGTATCCTGAATATATTTACGAGCAGACAAAAGATAAAACCAGAGTAGTAGTTGGTGGAAGTCATGGAAAAACAACAATTACCGCAATGATTTTACACGTTTTAAATTTTCATAAGATTGATTGTGATTATTTAGTAGGAGCACAGCTGGAAGGTTTTGATACTATGGTAAAATTAACTAAAGAGGCAAAAATTGCAGTAATTGAGGGAGATGAATATTTAAGCTCGCCAATCGACCGCAGACCCAAGTTTCATTTGTACAAACCCAACATTGCTATTTTAAGCGGAATAGCCTGGGATCATATCAATGTATTCCCCACTTTTGATTTTTATGTAGAACAGTTTCAAATTTTTGTAAATCAGATAGAGCAGGGTGGAAGCTTAGTTTATTGTGAATTGGATAAAGAAGTAAAGAAAGTATGCGAACTTGCCCGTGCAGACATAAAAAAGTTTCCTTACTCAGTGCCAAGCCATAAAATAGAAAACGGGATAACTTATCTTACTGGACAAAACCCAGAAACAGAACTAAACATTTTCGGTGACCACAATCTTATGAATTTGAACGGAGCCCGATTAGTTTGCAATCAGCTGAACATAACTGACGAACAATTTTACCAAGCCATTCAAAGTTTCAAAGGTGCGGCAAAACGTTTGGAATTAGTAAAACGAAATGAAGTCACAGCTATGTATAAAGATTTTGCACATTCTCCTTCCAAATTAAAAGCAACTACTCAAGCAGTAAAAAAACAATTTCCGAATCGTAAATTAATTGCTTGTATGGAGTTACATACTTTTAGTAGTCTTACTGAAGAGTTTTTAAAAGAATACAAAGGTTCCATGGAATTAGCAGATGATGCTATTGTATATTTTAACCAGCATACCATTGAACATAAGAAACTCAAGCCAATTACTGAAGAGCAAGTAAAGAATGCTTTTGGTGGAAATAATATCAGAGTTATCACCAATACTCAAGTATTACAGGAAGAGCTTTTGAAAATGAATTTCGAAAATAAAAATCTCCTGATGATGAGCTCAGGGAATTTTGATGGAATTGATTTTAAGGCTTTGGGTGAGAAGATTGTAATTAATTCTCACTAAAAGGAGGTGTGGGATTTTTTCTCTGAAAAATTGCACTTGCAATTAACGAAGAAATTAATCCAAAGAATAGAACCGGAGGAACTAATTTAAATGAATTGAAAGTGCTTCTTTCAGCAATTAGAAATTCATTTAATTCATCACCTGAAAGCGTTTTAGCAAACTCAGAATTTTTGGCCTCACTTAAAAAGAAATCAATGGTGTCGGGAGTGATGAATTTGTAATAGATGTAGTTAAAAATGACTATTACCAAAGCTATCATTAAGCTATAGACTACTCCAGCCCTTAATCCCTGACTAAATTCTAAGAACCCATTTTTGCTTTTTCTTGTAAGAAAAATAGTAAGGAAAATACCCGATATTAAAACTCCCAGAGTAACATAGTTTCTATAGATGTAAACTTCAACAGAATAAAATCCAAGCGATTTTGCAAACAAATACCAGGCAATACAAATAATTAATCCTGCTATAATTCCTAGTTTTACATTTATTCCAATCTTCATACTGATTTAACTTTCATTCACTTTATAACTCCCTTGTTCTCGACTCCGCTCGAACTGACGGGTGTTTTATTGTCTATTGTATACTGTCTACTTTTCTTTCGGTTTTTTGTCTTCCGTCTTTTGCCTATTGCCAACTTTTTGAATTTTGACTTTTTTCTCGTTTAACTTATCCGTTCATCGAAATCAAAAACTCCTCATTTGTCTGAGTATTTTTAATTCTGTCTTTCATAAATTCCATTGCTTCTACCGGATTCATGTCCGACAAGTGTTTACGCAAGATCCAAACTCTTTGCTGTGTATCTTTGTCCACCAATAAGTCATCTCTTCGTGTACTTGATGCAACAATATCAATTGCAGGGTAAATACGTTTGTTTGCAATTTTTCTATCCAATTGAATTTCGGAGTTACCTGTTCCTTTAAATTCTTCAAAGATTACCTCATCCATTTTAGAACCAGTCTCCGTTAAAGCTGTTGCAATAATTGTTAATGAACCGCCACCTTCAATTTTACGCGCAGCTCCGAAGAAACGTTTTGGTTTGTGTAATGCATTTGCATCCACACCTCCTGATAATACTTTTCCTGATGCAGGTTGTACTGTATTGTAAGCACGTGCTAAACGAGTGATTGAATCTAAAAGAATACAAACATCGTGTCCGCACTCTACCATTCGTTTTGCTTTTTCCAAAACAATGTTGGCAATTTTTACGTGACGATCTGCAGGTTCATCAAATGTTGAAGCAATAACTTCTGCCTTTACGCTACGAGCCATGTCTGTTACCTCTTCCGGACGCTCATCAATCAATAGAATGATTAAATAAGTTTCAGGATGATTTGCAGAAATTGCATTTGCGATATCTTTTAATAAAACCGTTTTACCTGTTTTTGGCTGTGCCACAATCAATGCACGTTGTCCTTTTCCAATAGGCGTGATCAAATCAACAATACGGGATGAAAGGTTTTGCTGTGCATGACCAGTCATATTAAATTTCTCGTAAGGAAATAATGGAGTTAAATAATCAAAAGGAACTCGATCACGTACAAATGCTGGTTCGCGACCGTTTATTTTTTCTACTTTAATTAATGGGAAATATTTTTCACCTTCTTTTGGCGGACGAATAGTTCCTCTTACAGTATCACCTGTTTTTAAACCGAAAAGTTTTATTTGTGATTGAGATACATAAATATCATCGGGTGAGTTCAAATAGTTGTAATCCGATGAACGCAAAAAACCGTATCCATCAGGCATAATTTCCAACACACCTTCGCTGGAAACAATTCCATCAAAATTGTATATATCAGTAGGGCGGGCGTTATTGTATTTCGAACGGTTTTGATTGTCTTTATTATCGCTGTTTCCGTTATTTTCTTGAGAAGATTGATTTTGGTTGGTAACATTTTCTGAAGAGGTTTCAGAAACTACCGGAGGGTTTTCATTGGTAACAGATGATTCACTTTTTGTTGTTTCAAAATCATCGTCATTAAAAATAGCAGCAGGTTCTACTTCTTGTTTTGCCTTAGGTTCGTTTTCTGAACTTTCCGGTCTGTTTTTTCGTGGACGAAGTATTCGTTCATCCGATTTTGTATGTGAGGTTTTAGATTCTGAAGGCTTTATTGCCTGCTGATCTAAAATTTTATAGATCAATTCTTGTTTTTTTAAAGCTTCGTATTTGGGGATATCCAAGCTTTTTGCAATGTCTCTTAATTCACCAACAAGTTTGTTGTTTAATTCAATAATGTCGTACATAGGTTGTTTGTTAGGTTAATACATCAATTCGGATGATTGATTTTTTAGGATAGAAGTAAAAATAATTTGTGTGTTTTATTCGATAAAATTTTGATTGTTTTTTGTTATGTGAATACATAACAGCGAAACGCAATACAATAATACGAAGAATTTTTAATATACAAGTAAAAATAACTAAAATTTAGGCTCTTTTCCCTAATTCTATCACCTCTAAATCCTTAATCTTATCACTATCAATTGTAAATCTTACCATTGTTTTTACATTATGAAAACCATGATTCCCAGCTGCTCCCGGGTTAATGTGCAGTAATTTAAACTTGTCATCATACATTACTTTTAATATATGTGAATGTCCGCATATAAATAATTGGGGTTTATGTTCTTTTATTTCTTTTAATGCTTCAGCAGAATATCTGTTTGGATAACCACCAATATGTGTCATAAAAATTTTCACTTTTTCACATGTAAAAATTTGATTTAAAGGATGCACTTTTCTGACATCAGTTCCATCAATATTTCCATAAACCGCAATTACAGGTTTGATTTTTGAAAGTTCATCGGTAATTGAAATGGTTCCTATATCACCTGCATGCCATATCTGGTCACAGGAATCAAAATATTTAAAAATTTTTGGATCTAGATAATTGTGTGTATCTGATAAAAGTGCGATGCGTAACATTGTACAATATTAAAAAAAATGTCCCGAGTTTTTAGCTCAGGACATTTTTAAATTTTAATTAAATGCACAATCTATTTTACTATAGTCACTGTTCCAATATATTTATGTCGTTTACCCATATTATCTCTTACCTCAATATTGTATACATAAACATCTTGTTGAGCAACTTCTCCTTTATTCTGAACTTTTCCGTTCCAGCCTTCATTTACAGAAGTAGATCTGAAAATCATATTTCCCCATCTGTCGAAAATACGCATTGTAAATTCTTCAATGTTTTGTCCCTGAGGAGCAAATATTGGATTCAATCCATCGCCATTAGGAGTAAATCCGCTTGGGATATAGAAAGTGTATTCAGGTTCAATAACCAAGCAGTTTGTGATAGCATCGGTACAACCACCATTACTTTGAACTGTTAGTGTTACACAATAAGTACCGGTATCAGCGTAAGTATGAGTCGGATTCATTTGAGAACTTGAATTCGGTTCATAAAGGTTAAGCGGGTCACCAAAATCCCAGGACCAAGTAGTTGCATCTACAGAAAGGTCTGTAAAATTAATTGTTGGATTTACAGTGTTTGTTGGCTGAGGTCCAAAAATAAATTGTGCAATCGGTTGAGGATAAATTGTGATCATATTATTGATTGTACTTGTTGATGTACATCCACCATTTGAAGTTACTGTTAAAGTAATATCATAAGTTCCAACAGTGTAACAAACAGGAGCAGGAATTTGTACTGATGATGTTGACCCATTTCCAAAGTCCCAAGCCCAATTTGTAACAACTCCACCAGTAACGGTTGAGGCATCTGTGAAAGTAACACAAGTAGGATCACAACCAGAAGTCACATCTGAACTGAATATAACAACCGGAACTTGTAAAACAGTTACAGTTACTGTTCCAGTTGCAGGTAATACAGTACATCCATCAGTAATAGTAATTGTATAAGTTGTAGTTGTTGCAGGAGAAACAGTAAATGTACTTCCCGCTCCACCACCAGGCATCCAGCTGTAAGTATATGTTCCATTACCTCCGGATGGTATTGCACTTAAAGTGGTGTTTGCTCCAGGACAGATTGAAACGTTTGCGCTAGGAGTTACTCCCAAAGGAGGATTTACAGTTACAACAACTGTTTGCGGACTTTGTGAAACACAACCTGCAGTATCTGTCGCTACAACAGTATAAGTTGTAGTTATGGTTGGAGAAACAGTATTGCTTGGTCCTGTGAAAGCTGGGGCCATCCAATCAAATGTATAACCTCCGGATGCATATCCGCCATTTGCTGAAGCATTCAAAGTTGTACTTTGTCCTATACAAATAGTAACAGGAGGAATAACATCAATAATAATTACGTTTGGTTGAGTTATAGTAGCACTTGCAGTAACAGTACATCCGCTTGCGTCTGTAATAGTACAAGTATATGAACCAGGGCACAATCCTGTTGCTCCGGGAGTTGTTTGTCCGTTTGTCCATAAATAAGTATAAGGCGCAGAACCCAAACTAGCAGTTACGGTTGCTGTTCCATCACATAATCCGTTACAAGAAACAGATGTTGAAGTGATTGTAGCAGTTACACCAGGAGTGTTAGGCACGGTTACACAAATGCTGTCGAAACAACCATTTGCATCTGTAACCGTAACACAATATAATCCCGGGATTAAGTTTGTTGCAGTAGGAGTAGTTTGTCCGCCAGGCGACCATAAATATGTGAAACCACCTGTTCCGCCTGATGCGACAACCGTTGCAGAACCATCTGGTTGATTACAATTAGAAGTTGTTGTTGAACCCGCCAATACAATTTGAGTAGGTTCAGTTACTGTAATTGTATTTTGTGCCGTACATCCGAACATGTCGGTTACTGTAACTGTATAAGTGGCTGCGCATAGACTGTTAACTACAGTGCCCGTTGAACCTGTAGTCCAACTATAAGTATATCCTCCAAAACTTCCTGATGCGGTTACACTTCCTGTTCCATTACAAGCTGCAAAGCAACTTGCCGGAGTAACGCTTACGGTTGCAACTAAAGGAGAACCAACTGTTATCATAACAGCATCTGTTCCTGTGCAGCCAAATGCATCAGTAACAGTTACTGTATAAGTAGTAGTTGCTGCAGGTGTAACGTTAGGTGTTGCACTTGTTGAAAAACCTGGTGTTCCCGGAGCATCCCAAGAAAAAGTATAACCGCCACCTGAAGGAGTAACTCCTAAAGTGTAATTTCCTCCTGAACAAATACTATCATCAACTCCTGCATTTACGGTAATACTAGCGGCTACAGTAACAGTAACAGTTGTCAAAGGTCCGATACATCCCAAAGCATTGCTTTGTACGTAATATGAAGTTGTTGCTGTTAAAGGAGGAGTAGTATAATTTGTTCCTGTTCCTAATAAAGTTCCACCAGGCGCATCGTACCATTCATAAACTGGTCCCGATGTGCTTGCAGTTAATGTCGCAGTCATTCCATTACAAATTGTAACGTTTGGAACAACTGGCGCTACAGGTGTTGGATTTACAGTGATGTTTACTGTTCCCGGTAAACTGGTACAACCGGCAGCAGATGTTGCTGTAACTGAATATGTTCCTGTTGCTCCTGTTGTTGCAGAAGCAATAGATGGATTTTGTAAAGCTGATGTGAATCCACCTGGTCCCGTCCAACTCCATGTTGGGCCTGTAGAAGTAGTAGATAAATTCAATGTTGTGCCTGAACAAATTGGTGTTGTTCCCGATGCCACTGGTGTAGCAGGAGTAGGATTAATTGTTACTGTAGTTGAAGATGGGGTTCCAACGCATCCTGACAAAGTAGGAGTAACGGTATAAACTCCCGAATTAGCTACAACAGGTGAAGCTATTGTAGGATTTTGAAGTGCAGATGTAAATCCTCCTGGACCTGTCCAACTATAAGTCGCACCTGGTATTCCGGGCAAGCAACTTAAATTTAATGCTGTTCCTTCGCAAACTGGTCCGTTATTGCTAGCTGTTACAGCAGGAACGATTGTTTGTAAAACCACAACAGTATCTGTACTTGCCAAAGCCGCTCCACAACCAGAAGTTCCGGTAATGGCTGCATAATAAGAAGTGCTTGGCTGACCAGCAGGAGGAGTAACTGTAATAGGAGAACCTGTTCCAACTAATGTGTTTGAAGGTAATTCATACCAGTTGATAGTATACGTAGCAACCCCGTTTGGAGTATATCTATAAGCTTCGTTGGTTGTTGTCCATGCTGTACTGTTTCTTCCTGGTACCGTATAAGCAATTGTTCCTGGTAAATTGTGAATTCCTTGAACGGCTGTTCCACCTGCCCAAGCCATACAGTTAGGTTTAGTAGCAATGTGATTCTCAATAATATTAGTAGACTCATAAATAACAATTTGAAATCTTCCCAATGTTGTAGTACAAGAAAACATAGGGCAATTGTTCCAAGATACCACAAGTCTTCTGTTGGGAGCAACTCCTAAAGTCTGATAATTAATGTATGGTCCTCCCGCAACTCCCGGATGCCAGTCTTGCCATGGTCCCATAATACAATTTTTAGGAACAGTAGCAGCTGTAGAAGGTATAGGGGCAGAGGTAAATGTGGTAGCTGTTGGAGAGAATGATATCCAACCGTTTGAACCGATGTAAAATTGTGTATAGCTATTTCCGAAGAAACAAAATGTGAATCCAATAGGTAATACTCCACTTTGAGAGTCATCAGTAAGTGTAACAAATGTTCCTCCAGTATATGAATTTGGAGCATATCCTATATTACTTACGGCATAACTAGTTGTTGGTAAACTTCCTGGTCCTCCGGGAGTAACAACTGCTGTTAAGTTGGCGCTTCCACCAGCACAAATTGTTTGAGTTTCAGGTGAAGCATCCACCGTTTGAGCAAAAGAAGCACTTGATAAAGATAGTAGTGCTGCTATTGGAAATATTTTAAATTTTTTCATAGTGTTTATTTTTAAGAAATAAGAGTACTTCCTTAAAATATCTTTCTTAATTACTAGACTCTCAAAGGCTTAAAAAGGTTGCATGTTTATCTTGTTTTATCGGGTATGTGAAGATATAGTTAAGAATACTCGACCAACTATGAAAAGTGAAGGATGAAGTCGGTAAATGGAAAGGGAAAATTATATCTTTTCTAAAAGCTTACTCTTTATCCAGCCCACATTGCCATTTGCTATTTGTATCTCAGTCCAGTCATCGGTTTCCTGAGTTACAAATACTTTTGTTCCTTTGTGTAAGATAAAAAGCTTTGTTCCTTTTTCATTTGGTGAACCTGTAATGGTTGCAGTACCGGAAATAACAATCGCATCTGAGCTATTTTTCGTCATTTCATATTTGTTTTGAGCAATAAAAAAGATAAAAATAGTAATCAAACAAATTAATGTTCCTCCAAAGAAGCCGAGTTTTTTTAATGCATTATTATAAGCTAAAATATAGATGCCAAATAAAAAAAGTGAAACAGAAAACAGAATGATGCAGATAATCGACCACTCTTTTTCATTGAATATATTGATAATGCCATTTTTCCATTCAGATAAAAACAGTTGAGGTGCAGCATCTATTTTATCTTCTGTTTTTTGATTTACATGCTTTAGGTTGCTATGTATATCCTCATCATCAGGATTTATTTTTTTTGCTCTTTCATAATTTAAAATAGCAAAACCAATATTGTTTGTTTTGTAATAGGCATTTCCTAAGTTGAAATATACTTCCGCTGAAACAGAATTACTCTTAATCAAACTTTCATATTGTTCAATAGCTTTTTCGAAATTACCTCTTGCATAAGAAGCATTTGCACTATCAAATGCAATTTGTTCTTTGCTTGCAAATGTTGTTATGCAAATAAAGAAAACAAATAAAAATGCAGTTATTGTTTTATACAATTTCATTTTCAATTTTAGTAATGAGTTCAACCGTGCTGTTGTATATACCATTCAAATCTCCTGATACAGAAGTTGGTGCATATCTGGCAAACTCACAGTTATCCAATGTTGTAATAAGTTTTTCTATTGTTCCTTCTGAAACACTTCTGTTTTTTAAAGTTTCTGAAATATGTTCCTTGTTTAAATCTGCTACAGGAATATTTAGTTTATCGCTGATATATCCATACAAGGATTTAAATATTTCGATGTAAAATAATTCTTTGTTGTTTGCTTTTAAATGTTGTGTGGCAATTGACAAACGCTTTCTCGCCATCTTAGTCGCCATTCTGCTTTTTACTGCAATGCCGTCTTTGTTTTGTTCTATGTTTTTTCTTCTGATAAATAAAAACAAAATGAAACAAATAAGCGGAGAAATTAATAGCGTATAGAATAGGGCAGAGCCAAAAAAGAAGTTTTCTTTTTCTTTTAATACTGTTGATGTTTTGATATAACGAATGTCGTTCCCTAAAACTTTTAATTCCTCTTTAGCGTTTGTGCCGCCTACAACAGTTGCTGAGGTGCCGGTTCCTTTTTCAACATGTAAGTTAAAAGTGGGAGAAGGAAGTGTGATATATTCTTTTTTACTTGGATCAAAATAGCTAAAGTTTAAAGGCTCTATTTGATAGTCTCCTTCGTGACGAGGAATAAAAAGGTAATCAAATGTTTTTGTTCCGCTAATTCCGCTTCTAGTTACCGAAATATTTTCACTTGTTTTAGCATCATAAGTTTCAAAATCTTCGGGCAAATTTACTTTTGTAGGCTCAATCAATTTAATATTTCCATTTCCCGAAAGTGTTAATGTGAGATTTACTGCTTCATCTGCTTTTATTTTTTCTTTCGACATTACAGCTTTATAAGTATAGCTACCAACAGCACCCGAAAAGCCTTCCGGTTTGCCTGTTTCGGGTAATGCTTGTACATCAATAATGACAGGAGTGCTTTTCATTGGGTGTAAAACTTCTTCATAACCTACCCCCATCATTTGTTCAAAAATATCGCGCGGTTTTCGTTTTGATTTCTGGCGGACTACACACTCTATTTCAAAAGGATCAATGGTTAATTTTCCTGTATGCTGTGGAATAAGATATGTTTTATAAATTTCACCAACTACATAAGTAATTCCATCAATTGTTTCGTTTGTTTGTTTTGTTTGCTCATTCGTTTTTATATTTTGAACGAAAAATCCATCGTAACTAGGAAGTTTAGTGATGTTGCGGAGCTGCATTTCCATGCGGGTATATACTTTAAAAGTAACATCTATTACTTCTCCAACATATACTTTTGATTTGTTTACTTGTGTACGGACAAAAATATTATCACCTAAATCCGAAGTAGTAGGTTTGGTAACTGCTTGTCCGCTTGTATTGTTATTCTGATTACCTGAACTAACAGCTCCTTTTGTAACTTCTATTGTAATAGAATTGGATTGAATAGTTTTTCCATTCGATAAAATGGTAGCAGGACCAAGTGTTAATTTCCCTTCCTTTTTTGCCGCTATAACGTATGTTAAAGAAGAAGATTGGTTTACCACATTATTTGTAATAGAAGTACTGGAAGATTGATAAGGACCTTCAAGTATTTCAAACTCCGACATAGGAGGCAACTTGAAATTTTTACCACCACCACTCAAAGAAAACTGCACCTGAAAGCCTTCACCCACAGCAACCTTGGTTGAACTAACAGTGGTTGTGAGCGTTTGCGCCAACGTATAATTCGTCAGAAGTGTAATTATGAATAATATGTAAGCTACTCTTTTCAATTTTTATTGTTTCTAGTTTCTAGTTTTCAGTTTATTGTTTCTAGTTTCTAGTTTTTAGTTTTGTTTACTGATTATTTCCAAAAACTGTAAACTAAAAACTTCAGACTCTCAACTAAACTACCAATCTTTCTCAATTTCCACCTTCACACCTTTAGCTTTTATTTTCTTCATTTTATCCTGAAGATTTTTCTCGTCATTTTGCAATGCATCTAACAAACGCTGAGCATCCTCTTTCGAGATTTTATTTTTTTGCTCTTCTTGTTTTTCTTTGTCTTTATTTTCTTTGTTTTCTTTTTCTTTCTCCTCTTTTTCCTTTTCTTCTTTTTCTTTTTTGTCTTTATCCTTATTCTTGTCTTTGTCTTCTTTCTTCTCTTTGTCTTTTTTCTCCTGCTCCTTTTTTTGTTGTTCTTGCTGTTGTTTTAAATACTGTTGTGCATACGCTAAATTGTATCGTGTATCAGCATCATTTGGGTTATTTTTTAATGCATTTTTATAAGCATCTACACTTTCCTGATATTTTTTTGATTTTAATAGTGAATTTCCCAAATTGTGAAAAGCCTTAGCCAAGGTATCTTTTGAAGTAGCTCTATGTGTTAATAGTTGAAACTGGTTAGCCGCTTCTTCATATTTTCCTTGTTTGTAGTAGGCATCACCTAAATTGAATGCACCCTTGTATGAATCTTTGTTTTTTTCTAATGCTTTGCCAAATTGTTTTTCAGCAGTAACATAATCTGATTTTTTATAAGCTTCATTTCCGTCTTTCAAATGTTTCTTTTCCGATTGAGCATAACTAAATGATGGAAAAGCAAACATCAGCACAAACAGGAAGCTGTTTATGTTATGCAAATTCAATTGTGTATGAATTTTACTGTTTTTCATTTCCAAATAAATTCAATCGTTTGTAAAGTTTACTTTTGCGCTCCGTTAAAAGCGTTTCAATTAATAGCAATAAAAATGCCCCTGCAATAAACCATTGAAAACGATCTTCATAATCGCTGTACATTTTACTTTCAAATTGTTTTTTCTCTAATTTATCAATCGCATCTAGAATATTATTTAATCCAGCATCCGAATTGGTTGCGCGGACATAAATTCCATTTCCTGCTGAGGATAATTCTTGCAACATTTGTTCATTTAATTTTGTTACTACAGTATTTCCATCTTTATCTTTTTTAAATCCTTCGCGCACATTTCCTTTGTATACTGGAATTGGAGCGCCTTCTGCTGATCCCATTCCAATTGTATGAATAGTAACTCCTTTTTCTACTGCATCTTCTGCGGCATCCAAAGCGTTCTGATCATGATTTTCTCCATCTGTTATAATTACTATCGCTTTGTTTTTTCCTTCATCTTTTCCAAAAGATGTCATTGCCATTTCAATTGCTTTCCCAATATCTGTTCCCTGGGTAGGAATTAAATCGGTGCTGATGCTTTCCAAAAATAATTTAGCAGCAGAATAATCTGTTGTGATTGGAAGTTGAACATAAGCTTCTCCACCAAAAACTATAATTCCAATTCTGTCGCCTTCTAGTTTGTCAATTAACTTTGAAAGTGCTTGTTTTGATTTTTCTAAACGGTTAGGAGATAAGTCTTCTGCTTTCATACTGTTGGAAACATCCAAACAAATCATTAAATCGGCACCCTTACGTTTTACTTCTTCTAGTTTTGTTCCTACTTGAGGGTTTATTAATCCTATTATTAATAATGTAAACGCAACTAAATACAATGCTGTTTTCCATACTCGTTTTGTCATTGAAACATCAGGGAACAGTTGTTGAATAACAGAAATATCACCAAATGATTTCAACGCATTTTTTCTCCATCTTCTCACAAACCATAAAGCAAGCAGAAGCAGTGGAATAATTCCAAAGGCGTAAATGAAATATTTGTTTTCTAATAGAAACATATAAATATTTTTCACCATAGTCCCCTCTCCATTTGGAGAGGGGATTTAGGGGTGAGGTTTATGGTATACTTTTTAAAAGCGTATTTTTTAATAAAAATTCAAGTAATAATAATATTGCTGCTGTTATTGCAAATGGTAAAAAATGTTCTGATTTATTTGTGAAATTCTTTTCTTCAAAAATTGTTTTTTCTAATCGGTCAATTTCTTTGTATACTTCTTTCAATTTATCATTATCAGTCGCACGGAAATATTTTCCACCGGTTAAATCAGCAATTTCTGTCATTGTTTTTTCATCAATTACTACTTCAGCCCATTCATAAGCATAACTGCCATCCGGATATATTCCTGCAAACGACAATGCTTTACCTGTAGTTCCTAATCCAATTGTATAAACACGAACGCCAAATGCTTTTGCGATTTCCGCTGCTGTCATTGGAGCAACTGAACCTTGGTTGTTTACACCATCCGTTAATAAAATGACAACTTTGCTTTTTGCTTTGCTGTCTTTGATTCGTGTTGTCGCTGTTGCTAATCCATTTCCAATTGCTGTCCCATCTGCCAACATTCCCAATTTTATTCCTGAGAATAAATTCTTTATTACATCGTGATCGGAGGTAAGCGGACATTGAGTAAAACTTTCACCACTAAAAATTACTAAACCAATTCTATCATTCGGACGACTATCAATAAATTTGGTAGCCACTTCTTTTGCAGCTTCTAATCTGTTTGGTTTAAAATCTTTTGCCAACATACTGGATGAAATATCCAATGCAATCACAATGTCAATTCCTTCTGTTTTTACGTCTTTGTAACTTGAGCGTGATTGTGGACGCATCAATACCAAAATTAAAATTGATAAAACCGCAAGTCTAATAATAATGATTAAGTGACGTAAATATTGTTTGTATGATGTTCTTACTTTCTCAAATCCTTCTAATGATGATGTTTTTAATTCAGCATTTAATGTTTTGTTCTTAAAAAAATACCAAACGATAATCACAGGAATTACCAGAAATAACCAGCGTAATTCTTTATTTGCAAATGTGATATCGTTAAAAAATTCAAACATTACTTTTTCCCTTTTTCCTCTTTTGACTTATCTTCCTCTCCACTATAATCCTGTTTAGTTCCATGAATAAAATCATAACTGTTAGTCATGCTCATTTCGTTTTCCGTTGGCAAAGGCTGTTCTTTTGCAAACTTCACTAGATCGGCTAATATCAATACACTTTTTAATTTTGATTTGCTCTCATCGTCAATTGCTACTTTTCTGAAACCAAATAAAATTTCATCTGTTGTTTGCTCAAGCGCTTGTATTTTAAATCTATTCTCAATGTATTCACGTATAATATCGGTAAGCTGACTGTGATATAATTTAAGTTTGCCGGCTTGCCATAAGTTTTCTGTTTTTAATTTATCCAGTTTTTCAAATGCAATAATATGAGCAGGAATTTTTGGAATCTCTACTTCAATCATTGGCGGTTTTACTTTTCTTGTATATCTCACAATTAAGAAGAAAATAAGAAGAACTAGCAATGCTCCAAGTAAAACCCATACATACACCATATTGTCTTTAATCCAATCTATCCAGGAATAGGTTTCTTCGAAAGGCTCTTTGATATCTTTGATTGCTTGTGTTGTATCAACAGCCATTGTGCTCACTTGTAGTAAAAGTGGGTCTGTGAAAATTCCATTTGTATCTCCTGCTAAAAATTTGAAAGGAGGAATTGCCCAATATCCAGAATCGAAAGAAGTAATACTTAATGTTTGAGTTTGAGTAAATAAAAACGGGTCAGCTTTGTCAACTATGGTATCAATTTTACTCTGACTAACAACTTCAACTTCTTTTCTGATTGTGTCAGCAATCTCCGGCCATAAAACTTGAATACGTTTTCCATCATCAACACGATATTGAATACTCAAAAGTAATTTTACCTGCTGTCCGATTTGTATTTCGTTGCTGTCAAGTTTTGCTGTAGCTTTTATTTGTTGTGCTGATGAAATAAATGGAATAGCCAACATACTCAGCATAAGTAATGCTAAAAATATGTTTTTATATGTTGACTTTAGTTTCATTTTTTTAATTCGTAATTCGTATTTTTCGTACTAATTAGTATTTCGATGGCGATGGTTATCTGCGCTTAAATAAATTCGTCAATGGCGGAATGTACGACTCCTCTGTATTAATATTTGCAGTATCTACACCGCTTTTGTTAAATGCATCTTTCAAGAAGGCTTCTCGTTTTTTAGCGTTCACAATAAATTGTGTTCTTACATTTTTATCAGAAGTATCTACCCATTTTAATTTTCCTGTTTCTGCATCAACAAGTTTTAATAATCCTACATTTGGTAATTCTTGTTCACGTTTATCATAAATTCTTAAAGCAACCAAATCGTGTTTTTTGTTGGCAATTTTTAATGCATCACTGAAGTTGGAATCCATAAAATCAGAAATCACAAAAGCGATACTTCTCTTTTTGATAACTCCAGTCAGATATTTTAATGCTAATTCTATGTTTGTCTTTTTGTGTTCCGGTTTGAATTCAATCAAATCACGTATGATTCGCAATACGTGTGTTTTTCCTTTTTTAGGAGGAATAAATTTTTCAATTTTATCAGTGAAAAAGATAATTCCGATTTTATCATTATTTTGGATAGAGGAGAAGGCAAGTACTGCACACAATTCGGTAATTAAATCTTGCTTAAGCTGCTTACGTGTTCCAAATTCTCCAGAAGCACTCACATCCACCAAAAGCATTACCGTCATTTCACGTTCTTCTTCAAATACTTTTACAAATGTAGAATTGAATCGGGCAGTAACATTCCAATCAATTGAACGAATATCATCACCCGGTTGGTATTCACGGACTTCAGAAAAAGTCATACCGCGACCTTTAAAAGCACTGTGATATTCTCCCGAAAAAATTTGGTTGGAGAGACCACGTGTTTTTATTTCAATCTTTCTTACTTTTTTTAGTAACTCGCTTGTTTCCACTTTCAGTAAAAAGTTTTCTAATAATGCCCTTCGACTACGCTCAGGGTGACGTACATATTAGGATTTGACTTTGAAATTTTTAGAACCTTATTAAACACAGATTCGTAAATTCGTTTTGATTCGTTATCCGTAACCTAAGGGACTTCGACAGTATTCAAGATCTCATTAATAATCATTTCGGTAGTGATGTTTTCTGCTTCTGCTTCGTAGGTTAATCCAATTCGGTGGCGCAATACATCGTTACAGATTGCGCGAACATCTTCAGGAATGACATAGCCTCTACGCTTAATAAATGCGTATGCTTTTGCAGCCATTGCTAAATTGATACTTGCACGTGGAGAACCACCAAAGCTTATTAATCCGGCAAACTTGTTTAATTTATATTCAGCAGGGAATCTTGTTGCGAAAACAATGTCTACAATATATTTCTCAATTTTTTCATCCATGTAAACATCTTTCACCACTTTACGTGCTGTTAAAATATCTTCAGGCTTTAAAATCGGATTTACTGCCGGATATTCATTTGCTAAATTGTGACGGATAATTTTTCGTTCATCCTCTTTTGAAGGATAACCAATTACCACTTTCAACATGAAACGATCTACTTGTGCTTCCGGTAAAGGATATGTTCCTTCTTGTTCGATTGGGTTTTGAGTAGCTAATACTAAAAACGGATTTGGTAATTTGAATGTTTGCTCACCAATGGTTACTTGTTTTTCTTGCATGGCTTCTAGTAAAGCACTCTGCACTTTTGCCGGAGCACGGTTAATCTCATCGGCTAAAATAAAGTTTGCGAAAATCGGACCTTTCTTTACAGAAAATTCTTCCTTTTTCTGACTATATATCATTGTTCCAACTAAATCGGCTGGAAGCAAATCGGGAGTAAACTGGATGCGGTTAAATTCTGCATGTATTGTACTTGCCAATGATTTTATGGCTAAGGTTTTTGCTAATCCCGGAACACCTTCCAAAAGTATGTGTCCGTTTGATAGAAGTCCGATTAATAAACGTTCAACCATGTGTTTTTGTCCTACAATTACTTTGTCCATTTCCATGGTAAGTAAGTCAACAAAGGCACTTTCCTTTTGAATGCGCTCATTTAATTCTTTAATATCCGTCATTTGTTTGATTTTTTATTCCCGCCAGAGCGGAATTGTTTAGCATTTTTTTGTTCAGACAAAATTAATACAATGCCTTGCTAATAGGTGTTTCAGGCTGTTAAAAATTGTTAAAGCAACTCATGTGATAGGAACGCAGATCTTTATGATTATTATGATAAAAAATGATTTTTTTAAAGGCTAAATAGTAGGATAAATTATGTTGAAAAGATATATGTCTCTGTGGAAGAAGCTTGCTTCTCTATGTAAATACACAGTATAAAAAACTATGTGTCTATGTGTTTAAATTTTTTTACGCTACGAATTGGGAATTAGGATAGGAACGCAGATTATTATGATGGTTATGATAAAAAATGTTTTTTTTTATTTGCTGGATGTTTTTATGATTTATTGCCTTTGGCAATTTGATAGATGCTTGTTGTGTGTTATTTCGATTAGAGACAGAAGCTTTTTAAGTGTTAAATTCCTTACATTTGTCGTCCCTCGACTACGCTCGGGATGACAAATTCGGATATGTTAATGAAACGTTATTTCATTCAGCTTTCATACAACGGAACAGCTTACCACGGTTGGCAAGTCCAGGAGAATACGCTTTTGACTATTCAGCAGGTTATTAATGAAATGCTTTCTAAATTGTTAAATGAAGGTGTAACAGTAATGGGTTGTGGAAGAACGGATACAGGAGTTCATGCAACTGATTATTATGCACATTTTGATACTTCAGTTGATTTGCTTGCTGATGAAGCTAAATGGATTTTTAAATTCAATCATGCATTGCCAGCTGATATTGCGATTCATAAAATACTGAAAGTAAAAGAAAATGCAAATGCTCGTTTTGATGCTGTTGCCAGAACGTATCAATATGTTATAAATAAGAAGAAAGACCCGTTTAGAATTGCCGCTTCTTGTTTTATTTATGGCGATTTGAATGTGGATGAAATGAACAAAGCATGTAAAGTGTTATTTGACTACTCCGATTTTTCTGCATTTGCTAAAAGTAATACTCAAACAGGTTCCAATATTTGTAAATTGTATAAAGCGGAATGGAGACAGGAAAATGATTTGTTGATATTCACTATTTCTGCCGATAGATTTTTAAGAAACATGGTGAGAGCAATTGTTGGAACAATGTTGGAAATTGGAAAAGGAAAAAAAACGATTGAAGAGTTTAAAGAAGTTATTGAAAGTAAGAATCGTTCAAATGCCGGACTATCAGCTCATGCCTGCGGTTTGTATTTAATAAAAGTAGATTACCCCAAAGATTATTTTAATCAACTAGAATGAGCGTAGAAAAGAAAAAAACGATTGTTGGAAGAGCGGTTGACATTGCCATTCTGAAAAGGATATTTACTTATGTAAAACCTTACAGGAAAAATTTTGCCTTGGCTGTTTGCACAACTATTTTTCTTGCGTTTCTATCTCCGGTACGACCAATATTAATTCAATACACTTTAGATAAGTTTGTTTTCGCTTCTCCCAAGATTTCAATTGTCCAAACTTTTTTTGATAAGTTCATAAGTGTTGGAAATAATTCCAATATGGAAATGTTGTTTATCATGACAATGGTGCTAATCACTTTGCTTATTTCTGAAGCAGTGATGCAATTTTCCGATTCGTATTTAACAAACAGTCTTGGACAAAAAGTGATTAAAGACATACGTGTTCAACTATATAAGCACATTGTTAACATGAGATTAAAATATTACGACAAAAATCCGATTGGAATGTTGGTGACACGTGCAGTTTCCGATATAGAAGTAATTGCAGATATTTTTTCAAATGGATTGATTGTAATCATAGGTGATATTTTAAAAATTGTGGTGATTGTAATAGTAATGTTTGTCATCAATGTGGAACTTACATTAATTGTTTTAACTACTATTCCTCTTTTATTAATTGCAACCTATATATTTAAAAAATCTGTGCAACGTTCGTTTCAGGAAGTGAGAACACAAGTTGCACGATTAAATTCATTTGTGCAGGAACATATTACAGGGATGAATATTATTCAGATTTTTAACCGTGAAAAAGCTGAATACAAAAAATTTGATGAGATAAATGCAAAACACAGAAATGCAAATGTGGATTCCATTATGGCATATTCTATTTTCTTTCCCGTTGTCGAAATTCTTTCATCCTTAGCGCTTGCATTAATTGTTTGGTGGGGCGGAAAAGGAGTTTTGCAAGGACATACAACAATTGGACAATTAATGTCCTTCATTTTGTTTTTGAACATGATGTTCCGTCCGATCCGTCAGTTAGCTGATCGTTTTAATACTTTGCAAATGGGAATGGTTTCTTCTGAAAGGGTTTTAAAAGTTTTAGATACACTTGAAATAATAGAAAACAAAGGAACAAAACAGGCGACCAATATTCAAGGAAATGTAGAATTTAAAGATGTATGGTTTGCTTACAACGAAGAAGATTGGATAATCAAAAATATTTCCTTTTCTGTAAAAAGCGGTGAGACAGTTGCATTGGTTGGTGCAACGGGAGCAGGAAAATCTTCTATTATTAATTTGCTGAACCGCTTTTATGAATACAACAAAGGCACCATTGCAATTGACGGAACAGATGTCAGAGATTATGAATTAACCTCGCTGAGAAAAAATATTGGAGTTGTGTTGCAGGATGTGTTTTTATTTTCGGATACGATTGCAAATAATATTTCATTGAATAATCCGGACATTACCCGTGAACAAATTATAGCTGCATCTAAAATGGTAGGAGCACATGAGTTTATAAGTAAACTACCAAATACTTATGATTACAATGCTATGGAAAGAGGAGGAATGTTATCTGTCGGACAACGACAATTGATTTCTTTCATCAGAGCATACGTTTACAATCCTAAGATTTTAGTTTTAGATGAAGCAACATCTTCTATTGATACCGAATCAGAAAAACTTATTCAAAATGCCATTGATATTCTAACAAAAGGAAGAACCTCTATTGTAATTGCACACCGATTAGCAACCATTCAAAAAGCAGATAAAATTATTGTGATGGACAAAGGTGAAATCATTGAAATGGGTAATCACCAGGAATTGCTGAAGAAAAATGGTCAATATAAACGTTTGTTTGAATTACAGTTTAAGGAAGAGGGAGTGGTTTAGTAGCAATCTTACTTCTAAGATCATTGTTTGAATTTTATAAAATATTCTTTCCCGCCATAATTCGTTTTTAACCACAACTCCTTCTCCTTTAATCGCATAATATCCCATGTAATATCTTCTGCTCCATATGGGCCAATAGAAAAATTAATGGGCGGATTCAAACTAACTTGATGAATATAAATATCATTTTTACCATTTTTAAATTCCCAATAACCAAATGTTTTATAATCATTATTATTTGAGAGGTAAGAAAATGTACATCTTCCATGAGAATCTTCTGTTTTGTAAAAACCAATTTTTCCAAAATATTGAAGAGACCTAACATAGCTTGTTGAATCATATCCATTTATACCAAAGTAATCTACTTCCCATTCTCCAACCAATCTATGCTTTTTTGTATAAATGCTAGCTACTGGACCATCAGGATATTTTTTACATCCCAAAAGAAAAAGAAAACTTAAGACAGAGAGAATTAATGATATTCTAATTAATAACTTCATATGCTAATATAGCAATAATTATTTTAAGATTTGCTTTTTAATAGTGAGAGATTACTTCGTTCCTCGTAATGAGGCTCCGCAAGTTTACACCGATTTCAAAACACTCAACTTCTCCTTCAAATAAGCTCCGGTATAAGAACCTTTGCATTTTATTAAATTCTCCGGTACACCTTCAAACACAATATTTCCTCCGGCAGTTCCACCTTCTGGACCTAAGTCAATAATCCAATCCGCACATTTAATTATTTCTGCGTTGTGTTCAATGATGATGAGTGAATGTCCTTGTTTTATTAATGCATTGAATGCATAAAGTAGTTTGGAGATATCATGAAAATGCAGTCCTGTTGTTGGTTCATCAAAAATGAAGAGAGTAGGAGTGTTGCTGTTTTGTCCTATTCCTAAAAAGGATGCTAATTTAATTCTCTGTGCTTCTCCGCCACTCAATGTGCTACTTGGTTGTCCTAAATGCACATAACCCAAACCAACATCAGAAAGTGGTTGTAATTTTTGCACAATCTTTTTTTCTGTATTGGTTGGTCGCTGTGGTAAACTGAAAAAATCAATTGCATCATCTACGGTCATGTTTAAAATATCAGAAATGTTTTTTTCTTGGTATTGAATTTCTAAAATATCTTGTTTAAAACGATTTCCATTACATGATTCACAAACCAAATGAATATCCGCCATGAATTGCATTTCTACAGTTACTTCACCTTCGCCTTCGCAGACTTCACATCTTCCTCCATCTACGTTAAATGAAAAGTGTGATGGTTTGTATCCTCTGTTTTTTGCTAATTGCTGGTCGGCAAACAATGCACGGATTTCATCGTATGCTTTTACATAGGTTACAGGATTAGAACGTGACGATTTTCCAATTGGATTTTGGTCAATCATTTCTACGGCTCCAATGTTTCTATAATCTCCGTTTAGTTTTTCGAATGTTCCAGTTGCTTCACCAAATCCTCCGTGAATTTTTTTCAAGGCAGGATATAAAACTCTTTTTACCAAAGATGTTTTTCCGGAACCACTCACACCTGTAACAACGCACATTACATTTAATGGAAATTTTGCTGTTACACCTTTTAAATTATTTTCTCTTACACCAGTGAGTTCAATAAATTGATTCCAATTTCTTCTTGACGAAGGAACAGGAATACTTTCTTTTCCTGTTAAGTATAATGCAGTTAAACTTCTTTCTTCGTTTGCTAATTCTTTATGCGTTCCCTGGAAAACTAATTCGCCACCATGTGTTCCGGCATGCGGACCAATATCAATCAACTGATCGGCAGCACGCATAATTTCTTCATCGTGTTCAACTACAATAACAGTGTTTCCAATATCTCTTAAAGAATTTAAAACTTTAATTAGTCGCTCCGTATCGCGGGAGTGCAAACCAATACTTGGCTCATCCAAAATATACATGGAACCAACCAAACTGCTTCCTAAAGAAGTCGCCAAGTTAATTCTTTGTGATTCTCCGCCTGATAAAGTATTTGATAAACGATTCAATGTTAAATATCCCAATCCAACATCATCTAAAAATTGCAAACGATTTTTTATTTCAACTAAAATTCGTTTCGCCACTTCTGTTTCGTAAGTGGTTAATTTTATTTTCGAAAAGAATTCCAATGAATCTTTGATAGGCATCAATACCACATCATTGATAGAATGATCAGCTACTTTTACATATGTTGCATCCTTGCGGAGACGTGTGCCTTGACAATCCGGACAAACGGTTTTTCCTCTGTAGCGGGAAAGCATTACACGGTATTGAATTTTGTAAGCTTGTGCTTCCAGATGTTTAAAGAATTCGGTTAATCCTTGGAAATATTTATTACCAGTCCACAGTAATTTTTTTTCTTTAGCTGTTAAATCATAAAACGCACGGTGAATCGGGAAATCAAATTTGTGCGAATTGTTAACTAAAACATTTTTCCATTCACTCATTTTATCACCTTTCCAGCAAACAATTGCATCTTCAAAAACAGAAAGATTTTTATTCGGAATAACTAAATCTTCATCAATACCAATAACACTTCCAAAACCTTCACAAAGTTTACAAGCACCTATCGGATTGTTGAAACTGAAGAAGTCGGTTGTAGGCTCTTCGAAGGTTAGTCCATCTAATTCAAACTTGTTTGAAAATTGACGCCCTTCGACTCCGCTCAGGGTGACGTTGGATTTAGGATTTTTAGATTTAGGATTTAGGATTTTGGGTTCTTCGCCCATTATTTGAATAGAGCAATCTCCAGCACCTTCGTAGAAAGCAGTTTGTACCGAATCGGAAATACGATTTTCGTTGTCTTCATCATCCGGGCGAACTGTTAAACGATCTACTACAATATAGATCTGTTCTTTTTCCGAAAATTTTTTGGAAATGAAATCTTCTATTTTAGCAACTTCTCCGTTTTGTTGAATACGGGTAAAACCTTGCTGTGCTAAAAGTTCTAATTGCTTTTTGAAAGTTTTATCAGTTTGTTTTTTTATAGGTGACAGAACTAAAATTTTTGTTTCAGGAGTCAATGAGTTGATGTATTTAGAAACATCATCAACCGTATCACGCTTCACCTGATTTCCGGAAAGGGGCGACATGGTTCTGCCAATACGAGCAAACAATAATTTTAAGTAATCATAAATTTCGGTAGAAGTCCCAACTGTGGAACGCGGATTCCGTGAATTTACTTTTTGCTCAATGGCAATTGCAGGAGAAATACCTTTAATATAGTCGACTTCGGGTTTATCAATTCTACCTAAAAACTGACGTGCATAGGAGGACAGACTTTCAACATATCGTCTTTGTCCTTCCGCATATAAAGTGTCAAAAGCCAAAGAAGATTTTCCTGAACCTGATAGTCCGGTAATAACAACCAGTTTATTGCGCGGAATGGCTACATCAATATTTTTAAGATTGTGAACGCGGGCACCTTTAATAAGGATATATTCTTTGGAATTGAGTTCTTCTATGTTTTTAGGCTTAGCCATTAATGCTGTAAAATGTTAAATTTTGAAAAAATCACCTCAAAATTCGGGGTATTTATCTCAAAGGCCTGCAAAATTAATCAATTCTGTTTTGTTTTTAGGGATATGTGATGTATATTTGTTAAAGCAAAAGAAATTATTTTCAGGTTCACGCAACATTTGAATAATTTCTGCGTTAAACTCAACATATTTCAATTTATTATTCACCCAAGGCGATTTAGCAAAATTTGTGAAAGCCTTTAAAAACTGAAGAAACATAAGGAAACCTCTACTTTTTTATATTAAGTTTTACATAAAAAAAAGGAGGACCTATGGCAATTCAACAGTTTGTAGACGACCAAGAGCTCGTTAATCAGTACATCAAGGGTGATGAATCAGCACTATCTACCTTAATCACACGCCACAAACGTAGAATTTTCAGCTACATTATGTTAACTGTTAAAGACAGAGCATTGGCTGAAGACGTATTCCAAGACACCTTTATTAAAGTGATCAACACCTTGAAAAAAGGACACTATAATGAAGAAGGTAAGTTTTTACCTTGGGTACTCCGTATTTCCCACAACCTTATTATTGATACATTCAGACGTGATAAGCGTATGCCGACAATCAGCGGTGGAACTAATGATGAGGGCGAAGAGTTCGACATTTTTAGTGTGTTGGGAGTTTATGATAAAACTGCTGAAGATGAAATTATTCAGACACAAGTTCGAAAAGACATCCGTAAACTGGTAGAAGCTTTACCTGCAGAACAAAGAGAAGTGTTAATGATGCGTCATTACTATGATATGAGCTTTAAAGAAATATCAGAACAAACCAATGTGAGTATTAATACTGCTTTGGGACGAATGAGATACGCTTTAATTAATCTCCGTAAGATGATAGAGGAGAAGGAGTTGATAATAAGTCTTTAGTTAATTGGGTTAATTAAGTTATTTAGAAGGGTTGTTTCGAAAGAAATGACCCTTTTTATTTACTAAGATGCTTATTAGAACTGTCATTTCGAGCCTCCTTTGTTGTCATTTCGACCGAAGCGGAGAAATCTTTTATGTTTTTTTACACCATCATACAATAAACCCAATTCCCTTCCGTTATCCTATCATAAACCTCTAAACAAACTGAATGAATAAATCATCTACTAAAAAAATTATTGAACCAAAGCTTA
>SXIH01000041.1 GCA_005772895.1 Bacteroidota bacterium
AATGCGAATACGTACACGACATTTTTCTTCATACACCTCTATGTGAATATCACTGCTTCCTAAATTTTTTGCTTCTGAAATAAGCATTGGTAAAAAATCATCCGCCTTAATGTTTCCTGCACTTACTTGCTTTATAGAAGCATGTGTATTAGTATTGCGATAATATTTACCTAAGGTTTTTTGTATGACGGAAGTAGCAGTTTTTTCCAAAATAACTGTTTTTCCAAATAACATTTCTAACTCATCAGAAAGACCGCTGTGAAATTTATCATCACTAACATAAAACGATACTGACTTGTTTCCTTCTACTGTTTTAGGAACAATATTATAGAACCACGCCTGTTTAGGTGTTATAGCATGTTGTAAATCAGCAGAAAGGGATATGTAATCAATTGAACTCATTATTTTCCAAAATAAGAAATAAAGAAATCGTCATTATAGAAATTTAAATTTGGCAAACAAAAATTCAAAATCATTAAAATCAACATCACAGATGCCATTGAACCAGCCAAAGGAATTTCTTTAGCTGATTTTTTTACCATGGATATTAAAACAAACCCAAGCAATGTCAATATAGTGCTTGCCAAATAAAAAATTATAAAATTAAATGGTGAAAAAGCAGCTGCTATTACAGCAAAAAATAAAATATCACCAATGCCTATATACGTATTCACAATATTTACAAGCTTTTTATTTTTCACACTCATATAAATAGTCAACAATATTATTTGAACAATTATAAAAATCAAATTAAAAACCACATCTTTCAAAACTACTTCAAATGCGTTGTTATACATGGCAGCATAAAAAAATCCAACAAATGCAATTGGGATTAAGAACCATGAAATTTCTCTTTGCTTAAAATCCTGAAAAGCCATAAGAAAAAGGCAAATCATTAAGCATATATTTACTATTAATAACATTTTAATCAGGAGTTACTTCATTAATATGCTTATCTTGATCTACTTCCCATACATTAAATACTCCATCTCCATCAAAATCAGTAATTGCTGTAGCAATTGCCTTAAAAGAACTATTGCTTGCTTCAGCAACTTCAATTTGATAGTTTGCATTACCACCTTGCGTAGTTAATTGGGAATGTTCAAAACCTATTTCAGAAAGGTCTGTACTATATTTAGAATTTAAATAGAAGTACGTTTTCTCTAACGTGTGAATATGTTCCAATTGCAACTTCGCTTCTGTGCTTTTTGCCTTTGAAATAAGGGGCATTAAATTAGGAATAGCCAATAGCACCAATATTCCAATAATAACAAGCGTAATTAAAAGATCTTGCAACGTAAATGCCTTCAACTTTGTATTCAAATATACTTTTTGCATTTTAAAACTTTTTAGAGTGCTAAATATAATAAATAAAAGTGTTTTTAATACGTTTTTAAGCACTAATGGAGCAATATGTTAATAAATAAATACTCCTTTTTTTCTGAAAAAAAGTATATGAATTAAATCCCATTTGCCTATCCATATCCTAATCTAAGAGTAGAACAAATCAATTGTTTGCGATTCATATTTAATAAGCTAAATTTGCCATAGACAAAACGTATTCCATGAAAAAATCTGTGTTATTAGCATCTTCTTTATTTCTAAACATTTGCATTTGTATTGCACAAGTCCCAACTATACAATGGCAAAAAGCAATGGGTGGAAGCGGAGACGACTATGGCTACCATTGTGAACAAACTTCAGATGGAGGATATATCACTTGTGGTATTTCCACCAATGCTAATGGAGATATTACTGAAAATAATGGTATGACTGATTTTTGGGTAGTAAAATTAGATCCTGCTGGATTCATACAATGGTCCAAAAGCTACGGAAGCCCTGGAACTGATGTTGCCTATTCCATAAAACAAACTGCCGATAATGGATATATTCTTACAGGATTTGCAGATACATTGGGAGGTGATATAACTGTTAATTACGGTAGTCAAGACATTTGGATTTTGAAACTAGATGCTGCGGGAACATTGCTATGGCAAAAAAGTTATGGGGGCAGCTCTTCAGAAAATGCTTCAGATATAGAACAAACAACTGATTTAGGATACATTGTTGCAGGAACTACCTATTCGAATGATATTGATGTTTCCGGAAATCATGGAAACTCGGACTTTTGGATATTCAAATTAGATGCTGTCGGAACTATACTCTGGCAGAAATGCTTTGGTGGAACAGCTAACGATAAGGCTAAATCAATTCAACAAACAACAGATGGAGGATATATTGTTGCCGGTCAAACAGATTCCAACAACGGCAACGTATCCGGGAATCATGGAGGCATAGATTATTGGGTAGTTAAGCTTGATGTTTCAGGAAATATTCAATGGAAAAGATGTGTAGGAGGAAGTGATCATGAGGTAGCTACAAGTATAGTTCAAACAAATGATGGCGGATATGCTGTTGCCGGACATTCAAGATCTAATGATGGTGATGCAACAGATAATTATGGAGCCAACGACTACTGGATAGTAAAATTAAGTACAACAGGTGCAGTGCAATGGGAAAAAAATTGTGGCGGGACCGGTGATGATATTTGTTTTTCTTTGGATTTAACAATCGATGAAGGATTTATTTTATCTGGTTATACTGCTTCCACTAATATAGATATAACAGGTGCTTTGGGAGATTATGACTATTGGTTAGTAAAGATAGATTCTTCAGGAAGTCTGCAATGGCAAAAAATATTGGGTGGCAGCAGTGGAGACCAAGGGCAATGTGTCAGACAAACATCCGATGGAGGATATATATTAACAGGGTGTTCCTTATCTACTGACGGTGATGTTACAGGAGTGCATGCACTTAGCGTGGATGCATGGCTTGTGAAGCTTGCTCCTTATGTTGCCATTGAAGAAG
This sequence comes from Bacteroidota bacterium, assembly GCA_005772895.1. Lineage (GTDB taxonomy): Bacteria > Bacteroidota > Bacteroidia > 2-12-FULL-35-15 > 2-12-FULL-35-15 > 2-12-FULL-35-15. Next base: position 2,869 of record SXIH01000041.1, read on the forward strand.
AAGAAAATAATTTATCTATTAATATTTTTCCAAACCCTAGTAATGGTAATTTTAACATTAGTGGATTACAAGGAGAAAATGAAATAGAAATTTATAATTGTATTGGCGAATTAATTTACAAAACGAAAACTAAAAATAACATTGAATTCGTTTCATTGAATGAACTTGCAAAAGGTATTTATTTTTGTAGAGTTGCAAATGAAAAACTAGTGATTGGAGTAGGGGAAATTGTAATTCATTAATCACATCAATCTAATATGAAAAATTTCGAACCATTACCAACAAAGTGAACTTAAAAACTAATAAACATGTTAGTAAAATTATTTTCAAAAAAAAGAAAACAAGAGGCTTTCTGGCATTGGTTCACCAAGAACAATGAAACATATTTTCGATTTGAGCAAAACCAAAATTTTCTCTTTTCACAATTGAAATCAGAATTGAATAAAATAAGCAATGACATTGTTTTTCAGTTCAGCCCAATATTAGAAGACGGCACTAGAGAATTTATTATTTCTGCCGATGGCATTAAGAGTATTTTTCCTATTGTGTCAGATTTAGTAAACAGAGCACCTAAATATAGCAAATGGCATATTATAGCTTTTCGACAGCCAATTGTAGGGTTGACTCAAATCAATTATGATAATTTAGTCGTGAAATTTGATGATGTTTTTTTTCGCTATGGAAAAGATAACGGGCAAATTGCAATAGAATTACATATTAAAAACTTTTGTGAATCACATGAATGGACAGGAGCTGTATTTATATTATTGGATGCTATTTTAGGTGAATACCATACAGAAATAAGTTTAAGCAGGATTGAAAAAAAACTCCTTAAAGAGGAAGAAGCAATAGATTTATACCCTATAACTGATTTGCCGAAAGTAATTCAAAATTACCATTTAGAATTGAATAATTAACCCCAATTTTCCAAACGCCAATCATTAATTAAGTTTTCTATTAGTAAAGTATCATTCCAAATCCCCCAAGGTGATAATTTTTTTTGTTCAGGACTCAAGTTTTCTACTAATTGTCTATGCCAATTTTCGGTATCAACGATATGCCATCCCATAAGTTTACCTCTGACATTATGTTCTGTACGCATAAATTTAGGTTTACGATATTTTGCAGCAGAATAATAACCAACTTGCTCAACTATTTTTTGTTTGTTAGCAACTGCCAAAGGAAATGAAATAATATACCTTTCCCTTAAAGTAACCAAGTCATCAAAAATGATAGGTCTCTCAGAATATAATCCAGGGATTACTCTTATTAATTCTCCTATGATATTATCCTTATAAATATAGTGTAAATATGCCTTCCCAAGTGGTGTCTTGATTTCAAAAATATCTCCTATTTTAATTCTTGCCATAACTAATAGCCAATTGATTTTAATAAATCATATCCTCTTTGCAATTGGGCTCCGTATGAAGGATTTGTGATAGCTATACTATTAATTTTATTGAGTAAAGTACCACCATTTTTGCCTAATCCATGAATTTCAATTAATGCCTGTTCTACAGCTCTTGCGTCTGTTCTTGATAGGCCTTGCATAAGAGGCTCAATTCGAATTCCCTTAGCTGTCAAATGTTCTGCTGCTCTCCTAGCTAAATTATTTGTGATACCAACATATTTTGTTACACCAGCTTCAACTGACACATAAACCACATTACTTCCTGTTGTAGCAGTTCTTGAAGCATTTATCGCCCAAAGCCCTTTGAGCCCAGCACCTAGAAGTTTGAAAACAACCCCTCCCGCAACCCATGAAGCTACGGCATCAGTTGCTCCCATTCCAACTGCATCTTTCTGTTTAGGGTCCTCAGGGTGCACAGTTACCCTATAGCCATGCGCTGTTGTAATTTTTTGTGATTCAGTTTTGCTGAACTCACCCGCATATTTACCATCTAAAATAACTTGATCTTTCTCGTCCTTATTTGTAGTAACATCAACCCTCTTCTTTTTTGTATCAATTCTGATTATATCTTTAGCTCCAGTTGGATCAATTCTGTTTATAGGATTATTTTGTACATAATTGTATGGTGTTAAACCAATCCTTTCATCTAACATTGGATCTGTGCTTAAAAATCTTCCCAATTCCCTACTATAATAGCGAGCATCAAAATAGTCATATCCTGTTTCTGGATCTAGCTCTTGTCCTGTAAATTGGAAACGCTTCCCTTCCAAATCACTTTCAAATTCACGCATCGGCATTATCTTACCAAAAGGGTAATGATCTCGCGAACTAACTATTCCACCAGCTTCGTCAATAATTGTGCGAGTTGTTCCTAACCAATCATTAATACTATATTTCCGAATCAAATTATTAGCATTATCCAATTCAACATATCCCGAATTGATGTGATATTGTTTAGGTTTGCCAGTTTCTGCAACTACAACATTTCCAACATAAAATTCCTGAAGCAAACTAGGCAAAGTTTTAACACTTCGCTGATTACCAATATCATATCTGTATCGAGTATCAAAACCGCCAACTTTTTGTGCTTCAACTGGCATATTGTAGGGATTATAAACAATGGAAGTCAAATTTGATCTTGAATCTGCTGTTAAATTTCCATTTGTATCATACGTATAATTTGAAACTGTTGAACCAGAAGGTTCATAGAACGAGACATTCGATAATTGATTATTTACAACTGGATAAGTATATCCTTGGGAAGTCAATAAAGCATTATCATCGTATCGATTCAATTGATTAAAATTACCTACTTTGCTATAATAATATTCATTGTCGTATTTGCGTCCAACAGCAGGATATGTTAATCCAATCAAAGGATCATCCAATGGATTTAAAGCTGTTGCTGGTGTGTTTATAATGCAGATTATTGGAATGAAAACTTTGTCAATTGTGAGAACCAAATCATGACTAATACTTAGATCGGTTTCCAGAATGCCCAAGTATCTATCAATTGCCAATAACTTTTGTTCGAGTGTGAGATCACTACGGGAAAGATTTTGTTCGATAAATTTTATGATGTCGTCATAACTCTGTTTTACATAAATAATTATTTGTGGGTCTTTATCAACCAATTTTAAAGAATCCTTTTTGGCATTGATCTTATTTATTTTTTGCTGATGGGTCCATTTAGGATGTGAAATAACCCGTCTGATGTCTTTTTCAAATTTACTTGAAATATCAAAATTTTGTTTTGTGTACGTGCTAATCTGTGTTAATTTGCTGATTGACGGACTTGGATCACTTACTATCAATGAATCTAAAGGCACGGAATAAACGCTATCAATAGAAGCAGAAATTTGTTTTATCAAATTACCTGTCATGCTCAGGCTGTCCATAATAATAACATCTACGGCAAGTGAGTCGGTTAATGTGCTATCAATTTGCAACAATCTTTGATTGATAGTGGTTATTGACGAATACTCTTTTATTGTTCCCAAAGCCGATTTTACTGCAAATAGATCCGGAATATAAGGGCCGCAAATAAAATCATCTTGAGGAATTAAAATAGAATTGGGATAATTTGAATATGGATCATTTGTTGAATTAACTTCCATATAATTTGCTCCCGTCAAACGATTCATTGCATCATAATAATAATCGTATTTATGTTGCACAAAAGGAGTTGTGCTGGCAGTATTGTCAAAATAATTGTTTGACCATGTTTGAGAATTAATATTACCTCTTTTGTCATAATCTAATTTATATCTGAAGTTTTTAGCGATTTGCAATGTTTGCTCACCTCTAATATTGTAATTATTAGCTATGTATTCTCTGAATGGGTCAGCAGGATTTCCTGTATTTTCACAAACAGATTTTACTAGCAAATTGCCCATCGCATCATATTTGTAGCTGGCATCTGGCAATAATGTCAAAATATTTTTACCACTTTGAGATTCCTTGATCCTACCCATATCATCGTAAGAAATGGTTTCAATAAAATCATAAAGAGGCTCACTTAAATTTTTGTATTGAGTCGTAATTGGCAATCCTCCTCTATTATACGTATACGTCAATTGCTGCAGTTGACTTAGTCCAGAGAAGTTGAATGTTTTTGTAGAAACTTGTCCATTATTTGTATAGGTATATGTATTCTCATCAGTTTCATTCGCGATATAAACAGTACCTGATAAATAATGCCCGCTTAGAGCTCTGTCTTTTGAAACTCTATTAATTGTATTGTCTGTTTTGCTATTATCATAAACCCATTGCTTATGAATTTCTACTCCTGCAGAAGTTGGAAGTGGATACTCTCCATCATTAATAAACGAATCATTGTCGAATATGACTGTCCCTCCAGTTGCAATTTTTTCTTTCCCTGATTCTAACAATCTTCCCCAAACATCATATTTGTTATAAGTAAAAATATCAGCAAACAAACCTGAAGTTATAGCATCTTTATCACTATTGTCTTTCCTGAAACGAAGTCTTCCAAAACTATCGTAACGATATTCAATCGTACCTTTATCTGGATGGATCTCCTTGATCATTTGGTTTGCACTGTTATAAAAATATTCAGTTGCTTTATTTTCAGGATCAATTGTTTTTACTAAATGTCCTGCTAAATCATATATAAAATAAGTAGTAGCATAATCAATGGTGCCACTACCCCAAACAATTGCACCACTCGCATCAAAAGTATAAGGTACTCCTATTGCAGTTCGGCTGGCAATGGTTTGCCCGACTTTGTCTTTAAATGTTTCGGTAACATTTCCATCTTCATCAATTTGAGTTTGTTTTAATAATTCATTGTCGTTATATGATATTCCTAAAAAGTTTAATTCTGAAAGAAGGTTCCCACCGTCTGTAAATTCTTTATAGACATCGGCTTCAGAAAGAGTATGCTGTCTATGTAGTTTAGATACAGTTGATCCTGGCTCCCCTTTATATTCTGTTTGCACATACGTATAAGGACTTCCATAGATGGCTTGCAAACTTGCTGCATATCCTGAGACTATTTTATTACCAAAGGTTTGTCCACTTACACCAAGTGTATTATATTGTTTAATCGGCCTTCCCTGATTATCATAATCAATTGTGCTGACAAGTTTTCTATCATGACTTGGTTCATTGATAGCTGTTTGCTTTAATTTTCCAATTCCATCAAAATATTGGCGGGTTTTATTAAAAGCAGATCCATCTATGAATGTTTGTACTTCCTCATAGTTATGATTTGCTAATATGTTAGCAGTAGTAAAATACTTGAATTGTTTTGTAAGCTGATTATTTGCATCATAAGTTCTGGAAACTCTCGCCCAATTATCATACGTATTGGTTACGGTTCTATCATTCGCATCAGTCATGTGAGTGATGTTTAAAAATTTATCGCAGCTGTTATACTCATACTTTGCGCCTTTCGGATATATAAGCATATCATCCACATAAATTTTTTCGGATGTTGAAGTGATAATTGTTGAATTTTCAACCATTACATCCAGCCATTGCCCATTTGAAATTTGTGTTACAGGGATCTCAATTTCAAAATAGTTCCATTGATTTGTAAGTCCGGATATAGGAGTTGACCCGCTATATAAAACAGTGGTTCTTGCTTCATTCCATACAGTGTATGACAGCATTAAGGTGCTTGCTCCTGGTATTGGTGGGCCTCCATGAGGTCCGATCCGATTAGTTCTAATCCAGCAACTTGCAATGTAGGGCATCGGAGTTGAAACTAAAGCCTTTTCTACATGCACAGGTCTAACAGGTGTTTTCTGATTTGGCTTGCTCGAATTAATTCTTGAGGCAAGATAAAAAGCTTTTGTTCCTGTTCTTCCGGCATTATTTACTTTAGAACGATTATCAGCATTAATGTTATACCAAAACTCATCTAAATCAGATTCAATAGGTAAATAAGGTGTTTTTTGAAGTTTAGAAATTTTACTTCCTACAGGGTTAAAATAGATGCCGGGAATGGCATCATTAAAACAAAGAATAGTTGTATTGTTTGTTAGGTCTGGTAAACCAGTTCCTCCGTAGCAGGTACTAATTGTAGTTCCGGGAAAAGTTGAAGCTGAAATGTTTTCAATTTTTGTTTTAAATGGTGCCGTAATCCATCCTCCAGTTATTGGCCAGCATGTATTTATATTTGGATTCGGATAAACAATAACATCATCATTAATATTAAAAAGACCTGTTGTGTTATCAACATAATATTTGAAATTTAAACCAATACCCGGAGGGGCAATTGAACAACTTCCACCAGCTGTAACCAGCATAAACCCGCCAGAAACTTCTACTGTTTTATCAAAATCATACAGATCTTCAAAACCTGTATAAGTAGCATCAAAATATTTATCAGGAAATTGTATTGTTGCTTTTACTGTTTCCGAATTGTATCCCCATACATTTCTTGTGTAAACATTATTATCCAAACTAACTTTCCCTTGTCCAAATTTATTTACATTAATCAATGCATTTTCTTCCTGCCATTTGGGATCATTTATTGCCCCATAAGAATAATCAAATGGCAAAGGACTTCCTGACGTTAGTCCTCCGTTGGCTGCAATAGGTGCATTGTATACATAAGACCTATCTGGCTTTGGATCAGTCGCGTTAGTCCATGTTTGTATAGAAGAGCTTGAATACGCAATTGCCAATGGTGCTGTGCTAATGACACCAGTATTTACCGCAGCTTTTTGGCTCAACATATTTTTATTAATGAACTGAGAAGTAATTCCGAAATATGCTTCGTGAGCATAAATATTTTCAGTGACCATTCTTTCACTTGAAGGAATGGTAAATCCAGGATTATTTTTCTCACTATTATATTTTATTGTTGACTTTAATAATCCATTAGCCAAATAACTATATTCCGTTTTACTGACAATACCCTTATAGTTTTCTGTTACAGCATCGACTTTTGTAAAAATTGATTGTTGACGAGTTAAATTTGAAGCAAAAAGTTGATAATCAGTATCCCTGGTGCTTGAAATTGTTCCACTACTTGTATAGGCAGCCATATCATCAACTAAATCGATAAAATGATTTGGATTATTAATATTCAAAAAAGGCCATACTACTAAATTACCAAGAGATAACAAATTAGAAGCATAAAAATATCCCGTTGGTATATCACTCATTATAACTAAATCTCCCCAAGCGTGTATACCAGAATAGTCGTGAATATAAACAGGATAGGCATGAGAAGGAAGTGTCATTGCTTTAAAACTAATCTTTTTATCTGGAGTTTTCAAATCAAAAGAATAATTAGTTTCTGAAGAACTTATAAGTGTTGAAGTATTAGAAAAGTTTTCTGTTTTCAGAAGTTTAATATTATGTCTCGCATCAACATCATTGGTGATAATCAAATTCAAATCTTTCCGGATATACCCTTTTAAAAAAGCTTGTGTTTGAAAATCATAGTGAACACTGCCACTACTTAAAGGGTCACCATAATTTGACCTCGTTTTAGATCCATCAGCATTCATCTCATCAATAAAAGTATAGTAATGATTGTCACTTAAAGTATTATCAATTCTTGAATTAAACGACAACTCAGCCATATACGTAGCAAAGTCGTTGTCAAAAAAGCCAGGATACATTAAAAGATCCATTTTATATACTTCATGCGTATGCCTTTGCTGCTCTCTAGACATAAATGAAGAAAATGCCGAAAGATAGTTTTCCCAATAACTTGCCGGCACAGACGAATAATGACCTGTTCCATAACTGTAATTTACTACAATGGGTAAATTGATTCCATCCTTAACTGTCTTTTTCTTTAAACGCAATCCACCGGACTGGGCATTCATTGACATATTAAATGTCCTGTATAAAAGTTTAGGGTTAATATCTGTGTATCCATAATTTTGTTTGCTTTGAACCATGCTGCGAATCAGAGCTATTCTATTGTAGTTGACAACATTAGGTAAACCCAGATCAACAAGAGAACTATTTGCAATCCATGCAGTTCTATCAGTAACAACATCAAAATTATCATTTTCATACTCAAGTTCGATTGAGCCTCCGGTGGGAATCGTCAATTTGGAAAGCGACCACGCATTTCTACCATTATTTGGAGCAGAAGGGTCATAATAATTACCCATTTCATCCTCTAAAACTAATGTATTATTAAACACAGTTTCATTACCTAAATAATCAAACTCCTGAGCATAATATGGAACGATAGATAGAGGAAGGTTTTCATCTTTGTAACGTTCTATTTTAGCTGATTGACGAAGAGTAGGATATGCTGCGGCTTTATGAATTTCGTGCTTGTGAATTTCACCTAAAGATGGATTAAAGTCATAATCAAATTTATAAGATTTTTTATCGGTAGTGGTTAAATTATTCTCAGGAAAAAAATCGATTCCCAAAAGAGTTGTTTTCCCACGGCCAACGCCATAACCTGAAGCCGAAACAAGATAATTTGAAATATTAAACAAACTACCTGTATGGGCTGGATTAAAAGGGACGGTCTCTGCATCAGCATTATTTCTTATAAGGTAATTTGAAACAGCTAATTCTTTTGTACTACCCTTTGCTGCATAATTAAAAACAATGGTATTTAATATTTTATCTGTCATTCGTTCTTTTACAATGACATTATCGTATTTTTTTGTTTCAACAGGATATTTAATAGTTAAAAGATCTCCTGCAACATTAGCTGGATCAGCATATACATATTCGAAATTATGAATATAATTTAGAGGCGTTTCGAAGTAATCGTGATCTACATCATATTTCTGGGAAGAAGTAAAATCAACTTCTTGAACAGGTGTAACTATTCTAGTTACATATGCTCTTTCTCTCATTAAAGATGAATATTTATCCGTTTGAGAAAAATTCAACCATTCTCTATGCGCAGGAACAGAAAAACTGCCCAGACCCGGAACCTCTTCTCTTTGAGTCGCTTCAGTATATTCTATTCTTACCCAATCACCCGCATCTTGATCATCAGCTATTCCATTTGAATTTGAATCTACATAATCTGCACTGCGAATTTCTGTTAATAGCCATTCTGCTATATAATCTATTTTCCAAAACTCCCCATAAACAGCATTTGCTTCTGGGCCCATTCCTCCTCCACCTCCAGGAGGGCCATCAACAACATCTTTATATGACAAAGGAATAGTGCTCCAAAAAGGGTCTTCTGTAAATAAATATTTTTGTCCACGCAAACCTCTCCCAAACACATACTGAGTACCATCTTCAGAAGTAATAATAAATGATTTAAAATCTTCGTAACGAACTTTATAATCATCGGGATTTGATGATAAAATTTGATTTGCTTTTGCAAAACCTACTGATGGTGCACCATTTTCTCCTATCACTAACTTTTTAAAATATCTGTTGGGAACATATGGAGGAATTCCAATAGCTGAAGCTAGATTTCTATAATCATCGGTCAAATGATGAACTCCAAAACCATCTGTAAAACCGTTATGATTTTGTTCATTTATTCTTGAAAATTCCTGTTCAATTTCATACGTTTTTTTATCAAACCCGATTTTCCAAGGGGCAAATTCCGTCAAAACAAAATCCAGCGGACCACCATTTGTTCCATTGTTCCAAAAAGTATTAGACCCCAACCCCGGTATACTTATATGATAATTATCTGGAGTTAAATTACCCGCATCAATACCGTTATACAATAAATTTTTATTGTTACTGAATGGACTCATCGGTGAAGCAGAGGATGTCATAGATAATAAACCTGGAGGAATGATACTACCTTCAGAGTTTAGCATATCCACTTCAGCAGTAGTTGCAGTATAATCAGGTTCAAAAGCACCGTAATCTCTAACAATGCTACCGAAACTAATATTCCAGCCCAATCCAACTTCAGAAGATTTTTGACTTGGTTTTATTCCAGCTTGATAGTTCACCTGAATAGGAAAATTCATTGTTCTGCTTTTTACATTAACAATTGGTATCGATAATGAAGCATCACCAGATTTGTTCAAGGATACAATATTATTTAAGTCAACTTCAGCAACAACGTTTTTCTTTTTTTGAAGATCATTTGCAACTTCTGAATTTTTTAATTTTGCATTGGGTTTGTTTTCAGTTACCTGTGACACAAGAGAACTAGCAAAAATTAAAATCATTAATGTTGCTAATAGATTTTTTGTAAAGAAGATGTTCATAGAAGATGGAGTTATGTTTAGGAACGCAAGATATATTAATTAAAATATCTTAATAACTTAAGTTATTAACAGATATTCAACAAAACGAGAAATTTAAAAGGAATAGTATTTATAAGTATTACAACTTATGAACAGTGAGAGTTTTTTAATTATCCAACAGCACTGCTCATTTGAAATAGAGGAAGATACATGGCAACTAAAATTGCTCCTACTATGAAACCTAATAAAATAATCATTAATGGCTCAATCAAACTTCCTAAAATACTTGTTTGATGTTCCACTTCATCTGAGTATTGTTTAGCCAACTTCCCAAACATAGTATCGAGTTGATTTACTTCTTCAGCAACTTTGATAAGAGAAATCATACGTTTATTATAAATTTTAAATTTCGCTAAACTAGTGTGTAATGGCTGCCCTTTCATAATATCTTGCTGAATTATTTCCAGCGAAATTTCAATTGGATAAAAGCTAATCATTTTTTTAACCAACTCTATCGCACTAACAAGTGGTGTTTTAGCGCTTATAAGCAGGTTCATTGATTGACAAAACCTCGCTAAGTATATTTTCCTAATCATTGAATTAATAATTGGAGTTCGTAAAAGAAGATTAGCGCTGGATTTTCTAAACCAAATAGTTTGTCTCTGACTATATAAAAAAACTATTAATAAAGTTAAAATAATAAAAAAGTAAAATGAATAATTTGAAAATGCGTCAGATAAACGAATAATCAATTTTGTAAAATATGGTAACTCTCCTTTAAAACGCTTAAAAACATCTGCAAACATTGGCACAACAAATTTCATCATAAAAAAAATGGCACCAAATGATGTAAGAAAAACAATAGCAGGGTAAGAAAGTGCGCTTGTAAGTTGTCGTTTTTGTTGAATCTTTTTTGCAAAAAACTCACTAAGCTCTTGAAGCACCTCTATCAGTCTACCACTCTCTTCACCAATTTGGATGCTATAATACTCATAGGCTGAAAACATTCCTGTTTTTTCTACTGCATTTGATAAACTAGCACCAGACACAATAGATTCTTTTATATTAGAAAATAAGATTTTATCCTTCTCTTTTGCTTGCTCTTCTTCTATTAACTCAATTGCAGATCTAATGTCTATTCCCGATGTAAATAAAATAGACAATTCAGAATAAAAACGTTCTTTCTTTCTATCACTAAAACTTGAACCAAAGAATTTAATATCCTTATTCAAAAAATCAAAAGCTCCTTTATCATTCGATTTTGAATCGATTGGCTTTGAAGAATTTTTTAATTTATTTAAATCAACTTTCGACATGCTTAATTATTATGAAGATTTCTGAAATCAGCATTTACCATTGTAACTGCATCGTACGTTTTATGAAATTCAAAATGTTCTAATTCACCTAATACTTCTGCATCAAATGAAAATGAAACCAACAACTTATTTTCTGCATCTCCATCGTTCAAAACAAAATTTGGAGCAACATTTACAGGCATTAAATTAAAAGTGTCAACTACAGCATCTGAATTTCTTAAAATATATCTTTCCACAAAATTATATTCCAAAATTTCATTGAATTCTGTGACAATTATCAATTTATTCTCGTTAAAATGTATACTATTCGCTTTCTCAATATCATTATTTAAAATAGAATTAAATTGTAATGCATCAACAAGTTCTTCTTTAATTAATTTATAATTCATATACTGTTTACTTATCATTGTGTAACTCATATAACAAAAAGTAATAACAATACTACTGATAATCATTCCAATCAGCAACTCAATTAATGTAAATGCTTTAAATTTTTGCATTATTCTGTAAATATCAATTCGTTTCGAACACCAATAGGTTTTCCACTTTTATCAAATACAATAAGTGAAAGCCTATATAAATTTTCACTTTGAGATATCTTCATTATTATCTTTCTTATCATATAGTCACCTATCATTTTTTCTACGTCTATAAAATTTTTCTCCATTTTTATTTGCTCGGCTTCTTTATTCAACATCAAAATTGCTTTAAACTTAAACCGTTGCTTGTCAGAATTCAAAACATTGGAATAAATCATGGTTCCTACTCCTAAACAAACAATTATAATAACCATAGCAACTAATGATTCTATTAATGTACCTGCTTTTAGTTTCAAGCCTAGTTTTTCCATTTAACAACTTTTTTAATAGTCGACCCATCTGCTAAGTTAACTCCAACAAAATATTTCGACAACTTAGAACGATCAACCTCTACATTTAGTAAATGATTTTCATAAACAGAAGTAGCTGTTTTTAATAGTATCTTATCATTCATTATACTTCCATAAATTGTTCCTTTTACGTCAACATAACCATTAGAGTATATTTGACCATAAACAAGGCTCTTTTCAGCTAATATTAATCCAGCTTGTTTTAGATCTTCTGCTTTTTTGTAAATAAATATATTTCCTATAACTGTATCATTATCACTTAAAACAATTGCTGCAACATTGGGTGATTGGCTAGCTCTTACAAGACCAATAACACTTGGGTAAATTAGTGCGACATTTTTTCCAATTATTACAGAATCTGAAGCAAAAATTTGCACATTTCCTTTGAATTCTTTTTCAACAATTACTTTAGGTGAAAAAATTAACACATCATGCAAGATTGCCGTAGATGAAATAGTAACTTGCTTATCAGAAATAATTACGATGTTTCCTGAATAACACCCTTCGAAAACTCGTATAGAATTTTTGCTTTTAAATATTAGTGACTTATTTAAGAAGCTGTTTTCCAAACTATCTCCTGATAATTCGTTTTCGAGAAAAATAATGCTATCATTCTCGGAAATCTGTCTTTTAGAAAATACAGTTTGAATATGTTCAATAATATCTTTATTAAACTCAGGTAGGGTAGTATCGCTTTGCTTTATCGAACCTTCTATTAAATTATTGCCGACAAAATTTTGTCCTTCTATATATGCACTTTTAACACCTGCTTTAGGTAAAAAGACTGCTCCTTTTATTTTTGTTTTACCACAAAGGGCAAGAGGCTTCTTTTTATCGGATAAGTATAAACTATATATATTAGAATCATCCACATTGAATCCTAAAAGTGCTATCCTTAAAAAAGATGTATTCTTAAATATGGCTTTTGAAATTGCAATTTCATATGCACCCCAACACTTTCTTGTAAGCTCAACACTATCAACTTCTTGTTCATATAAATCAATTGTTTTTGTTTCATTAAGGCTAACTAGTGATTGTTTTGAAAGCAATAAATTTAACCCAGAATCTGCATTGAGTTGCAATTTTTGGTTAATCTCAAATGTTTCGAATTGAATATGAGTTAGGTAAGAGAATAGTATAAGAGAGCTGCTGACAATTGCAATAATTAAGGAAATTACTATTGCATAAAATAAAGATCCTGCCTTGATCATTTATCTGCTGTCTTATTTTCTTTTGATTTCTCTTTCTTTTTAAACAAAGACTTGCACTTGTCTTTAAATGTTTTCTTTGTTTGCACATTAGAATCATCAATTTTCAAAATAACCTCTATTCCTTTTTGATAGTTCTTATTACTTACAACTTTGCCTTTCTCATAAACTATTTTTGTACCGTTTAGTTCACCATTTTTATAGTTAGATTCTTCTATCAAATCACCAAATTCGTTGTATTTTTTATACACACCATCTTTTACTCCTTTTTTCCAATTTGTGATTTCAGAAATCTTCCCAGACGTGAACCAACTAGTCCATTTAGAGGTTTTCAATCCGTTTTTAAAAGTGCCCTTTTCTTTTAAATTTTTAGATAGATAATACGCAGTATAGTTGCCATTTAAAACTTTCCCATCGAAGCCGCCTTTTGTTTCAATGATTTTATTGGACGAATACCAGTAATATGTTAGATTCTCATTTAATACAATTTTTTTCTGTTCCGAGAGTACATCTGCTTTAACAGTATAGTCGGGATAAATAATATAGATTGAAGAAATTGGGTTTTGCTTTGTTTGAGCAAAACTAACATTTGAAAAAATAATAAACAGGAGTAAAAAGAGTCTCATAACTTCATTAACTTTAAAAGCAGACCAAATCTATTAAAAGAAATTTAGATTGGCTAATATTCTTTTTAAGAAGAGCATATTATCATATAATAAAATTTCAGCGTTACATTATCTTTGTGTATATTTATAGCGAAAAGGCATTGGTTTCGATTGGGTTTTCATCCTGTTACTGATGTCTTTTTCAATTTAAACAACTGTTCCCTTATGTATCCTTAGCATAAACACATGTTTTTCTTTGATCATCACTTGGTTTTCATTTGGTCAACGCTTGGTTTTCGTTTGGTTAGCATTTGATTTTATGAGATTATCCTTTGAATCCAATTTGGTTAACAATGGATTTGGATTGATTAATTTAAAAGATGAATAAATAGTGTTTGATTGTTTGAAGAAAATAGACTTTTTCAACAAATTGTTTTTAAAACATTATTGAGAATTTAAAATTACAACGGCTTTTAAAATAATTACTCTGTGATAGAAAATTGATTATATTTGAACACAATTATACTTTATATATTCAATTTGTTTACCAATTATTGAAGGTAAATCTTTGAAATAGCTGATTTTATTATCAACCTAGGCTTATAGAGCGTTCCCGTCCAGACCGCTCAAAATGCAAGAGTCCCGAAGAAATTCGGGACTTTTTTGTTTATTATAAATTTACCATCTTAAGATTGATTTTCTTCGGCTGATTCCTGTGATGTAGAGAATATATTAAAAGGCGATTTGTTTATTTTTTTATAATTAGCTCTAATAGACTTTTTGGATCTTGTCTATTATCCCAAAATGCAGTAATTATTATATGATTATGCGTTATTTTGTAATAAATACTAAAATGTCCTAAAGCCGACTCTCTCGTTTCAGGATATTCCGACAACTTAAATATTTCTGGATTATTAAGGATTGATTTTATTTGTCTGGCTGTTAGCTTAATTAATTTCTCAGCATAAACAGTTGATCCATTTCTTTTAGTCCAGTATTTTAAAATTTCTCTTCTTTGCCTTACAGCTGTCTCAGTCCAAACTACAGTCCTTTTAGCCATTTTAAATCTTCTTTATCCAACTGGCTTTGAGATATAATTTTGCCATTCTTAATATCTTTATCACTCAACTTAAGCATTAAAGTTTGCTCTTCTGTTAATTTCACTTTGCCTTTATCTATAGAACTGCTTTCTACTAGCTTATAAAGAGCACTCAAATAATCTTTATTGGAAATAGTCAATAGTTTGTCTATTATTCCATTTCTTATTGCGTCTGCGTTTGGCATCATAATTAAATTTCTATAAAATTACTAAAAAGATGTCTTATTACAAAAAGCATCCATTTCTAATCACAAACATAAATCATTAAAACAAAAAGACTAGCTACGTTTTTTAGTAATTTGGAAAACAGTTATCCCGATAGCTATCAGGAAATGGGAAAGTAAGAAAATTGAGGAGACTGGATTGTTACAGAAGCAATTATAAAGTATGAATTTATATTAACGTAAATAAAATTTAACTGGAAGATTAAACTGCACCCTTACATTCCTCCCATACTGAACACATGGACTCCACTTCGGCATCGACTTAATCACTCTCACTGCTTCTTCATCACACTCTTCTGCATTCTTCACACCTCTTAAAACTTTTACATCTGTGATGGCTCCATCTTTTTCAATTACAAATGTAATAAACACCGTACCCGAGATACCCAATTCTTTTGGACGTTGCGGATACTTTACATTTTTTCCAATAAATTGATACAAAGCATTTTCTCCACCAGGGAAAAATGGCATCGTTTCCATTTTATAGGAGACATTCATTTCTGAATTGAAATTTTTTTCTCCTGCTGGTAAATGAACATTTTTATAGGTGCCGTCTACATTACAATCTATAACCAACGAATCATTTTCATAGTCTTCCCAAAACGTCCAAATTCCTGACTTTTTATCATTAATGTAATTTCCTTCCGACACTTTCTTTCCTGTTTCAGAAAACTTTACTTGCTTTCCTTCATACACCAATTCTGGCTCCAACATTTTACTGTAGGCTATCATTTGTGGTGTATTTGTTTTCATATACATATCATGAACCAAATAAAGCTCACCCTGCTTTACTATTGTTCTATAAAACTTCGCGTCCAATTTTTCACATTTCTTCCAAACCTTGTCAAAATAGGTAGTATCTGTTTGAGCAATTGTGATTGTGGTAAGGAAGAGGAAAATGAGAAGGAGATTTTTCATAAACATTAGTCAACAAAATAATTATATATAGAATCCTCAACAGGTTGATTCATTGAAAAAAGAACTTTAACAACAGATGTTTTTTTCTTAGAATCATTTTGCATAGTTGTTTCCACAAATCCTGAAACAATTGGAGTAACATCTCCCATATAATAAAATTCAATGCCTTCATCATTGCTCTTTTGAATAAAAAGGGGTATGCGAACTGCATTCTTATCACTCATCCATAACTTAATTTCAGGGCTAGAAAAATAACGACTGCCTTTTGATATCATTTCAAACTCAGCATTATTAATAAACCTATCATCATATTTTATTGAACTAGAAATATGTTCCTTCTTTTTAAGAGTAACAAATAATGGAGAATTTGACCTATCTGAACTAACAATATAACCACCAACATTTTGAGCTACAGGATTTGACTCCCAATTCAAAATTCTAAAAACGTCTTTTCTCGAATACTTTCGATACAATACAAAACCATCGTAAAACTTAGTTTTTACAAATAGTTTATTATAAGTATTAATAGAATAATCAACACTATCTAATAAATATTTTTTAAATAGATTATTTCCTAATTCTTTCAAAAATGAAGCCTCCAAACTTATTTGATTACCCTTTACAATAACAAGGTAAGGCACAAAACATCGACAGTTTATTTTATTCGGCAACGGATACAATCGGTATAGGTAAAAGTATTGCAGAAGAGGAAAAAGCTTGGCGTTGGACAGATACACTTGAGGATGCAAACTTTGATTATGTAGATAGTATTGCAGAGTCTCTAAATAAAAAATATAAAAACATTTCGGATCTCGCAAAGGACTTAACTATCCCATTTGAAAAGGACGAAGATAAAATTAGAGTCATTTTTATGTGGATGGTTGCAAACATAGCCTACGATGAAGTTGAATTAAAAAAGAATGTAAAAGAAAAGGGAGGAAAAGTATCCTTTAAGAAAGGTGATACCAAAGCAGATGTTGCTAGAAAACTGCAAGAACATTATTTCAACTACGCAACAAAAGTATTGCAAAAACGAAGAGGAATTTGTGAAGGATACGCCTCCTTGTTTTATGAACTATGCAAAGCTTCAGAAATTGAGTGCGATGTTGTGTGGGGCCTAGCAAGTAATTATTTAAAAAAAATAGAACGTTATAAAAAAAGTAAGTCGATGACCACCAACCACGCTTGGAACAAAGTAAAACTGAATGGTCAATGGTTATTTATAGATGTCACATGGGCAAGCAAAAGCACTTACGATGGCAAAAGACACGAATCGGATTACTACAACCCTTACTACTATCTAACCACAGAGGACAAACCTTTTATTACTCATGTAGAAAACAAAAAGAAATCAAAACAGAGAAATGAATGGGCCGGGAATTATTAACACTAAAATTAAAAAAATGAGACCGAAATATCATGCCGAAACAGGCCCAGGAGGAATACCTAAATTAGTAAAAATTAATCGAAATTTTGATTTGGATGACAGTGATGAGGATGAAATACCCCAAATGCATTGGCGACCAAAAACAAAAGATCAGATTGAGAAAGAAAAGATGAAAGATGATTATAAAACTAACCGAATCTGGTTTTAATCATTGCTGCAGTAAAAATCAAATTTTTTAAATAAATATAAAATCAAAAAAACTTGTATATTATGTTTAAACTTGATCATTGGATAAAAGCATTGCGTAGTCATCCTGGAGGATTTTTTGAAAAAGGACAATTCTTAAAGGTAATAGGTATTCGTTTGCCTTTTTGCAAGTGTCACGACTATTTAGTAGATATTGGTGAGACTTCAGCGAGCACATTACAAAAATGTGAAAGATGCAATGTAGTATTTAGGACAAACGATTATAATTGTTGGTTTTCGAATCATAGTTTTGAAGAAGCGGATGAAGAGTTTCGAGATTTAATTAAAGTACTTCTAAAAGATGAAAACAATAAATAAGAAAACAAAACGTTAACCCATTAAATACATCAAGATTCACATAAAGTGAAACCAACCGAGTCGAGAGACCACGGTGGTAAAATGATGAGGGCCTTCAGTCAAAATAAAGAGCATTTCCCTTTTAATTTTTCTCGGTGTAATGAATTTAATATTAACTCTTAAATCTTTACAAAATGGAACAAGAAAAACAAAATTTTGAAATTCACATCTTTCAAAAAACAGGAGGCGAACAACCAACCAATTTAGATTCCAAAGCAATTAACAAATTTTTTAAAGGAAACATTGGAAAGATTGAGCAATGAGACTAGGATACATTCCTACTTTTACGGATTATAAAGATGGAGTAATATATTTCGATATTATTTCAGATCCAAGATTTACAGGAAGTGATTTGATGTTGGCTAAACAGTTAGCATCTCTTTATGCTAAAAATGTAAATCTTCTAAAAGATGCGACTTCCTATGAAGCAAATCATTTCAAATCAAACGACATAATTGGTTTTTTGATAAAGAAAGAAGAAGATCATCTTGTTGCGGGTTTATGGAAAAGAATTGACAAAGCTTATGCTGAGTTATCAGAGAAACCACAATTGGTGCATTATGGCACTGTTGTGAAATAATAATTCCATACATTTGTAGCTCAATAATATAGGAAATAAAGCTCGAAATTTGCCTAAAATTGAGTTTTAAGCTCAAAATATACCAAAATAAAGCTCAAAATGCATCCTTTTTGAGCTACAAATCGTATATTTGTGAGCTACAAATTTAAAACTATGGCTAAAGCAAATAAAGAATTAGGCAATATTATACTGGATTTTATCACTCAAAATCCTTTGAGTTCATCAAAACAAATTGATGATGGACTAGACAATGCATTTGGATATGCGACAATAAAAAGAGTACTTCAAAACCTTGTTGCAGAAAATATAATTTCAATTTCCGGAAAAGGAAAAAGTACAAAATATGAAGTAAGCCCGACATACGAACTTATTCGCAATATAAATGTGGGAGAATATTTTCAAAAAGAAATTGATGAAAGAAAAATTCAAGATCAATTTAACCATTCTCTTATAAAAGATGTATTGAGTAAAGCTTCCTTATTTACAGAAGAGGAGTTGAACCATTTAACGAAACTGCAAAATCAATATCAGGAGAACATTTCTAAACTTACAGAATCAGAATATAAAAAGGAACTGGAACGTTTGGCAATTGATTTAAGTTGGAAGTCGTCACAAATAGAAGGCAACACATACTCGTTGCTTGAAACAGAACGCTTACTAAAAGATAAAGAAGCTGCAACAGGTAAAACAAAAGATGAAGCAACAATGCTTTTAAACCATAAAGCAGCATTGGATTTTATTATTGACCATCCAACTTATGTAAAACGTTTATCGCTTTCAGGGATAGAAGATATTCATAGCCTACTAGTAGAGAATTTAGACATAGATAGAAATATTAGGAAACGTAAAGTTGGTATTTCCGGCACTAATTACAAACCATTGGATAATGAATTTCAAATAAAAGAAGCTTTAGAAGAATTGTGTGAGTTAGTAAACAAGCAAGAAAATGTTTTTGCAAAAGCATTGTTTGTTTTGGTATTAATCTCGTACATACAAGCATTTGCAGATGGCAATAAAAGGACAGCACGTATCATTAGTAACGCAATACTTATGAATAATAACTATTGCCCAATTTCTTTTAGAACTGTTGACTCCATCGATTATAAAAAAGCAATGCTTATTTTTTATGAGAAAAATAATATAAGTGCATTCAAGAAAATATTTATTGAACAATTTGAATTTGCAGTTAAAACATATTTTTAATACGTAAGTCCAAGACAAAACAAAATGAAAAAATTATTATGGTTAGATGACATACGAGATCCCATGGAAGGCGATTGGCTAACATATAGTCCAATAAGCCATGACGAAGTCATTTGGGTTAAGTCATACAATGAGTTTGTGTTTTGGATTAAAGCAAATGGATTGCCTGATGCGATTTGTTTCGATCATGATTTAGGAATGGAAATAGAAGAGAAAACAGGACACGACTGTGCGAAATGGCTAGTAAATTACTGCATGGATAACAATAAGAAATTGCCGTTATATAATATTCAATCTGCAAATCCTGTTGGAAAGGATAATATAGATGGATTATTAAAAAACTTTATTGAGAAGTACGAAAACAGAAAAATGTAAATTTTAACTGACACTAATATTTCAATTTAGATAAGATATCAATTAAAAAATATAAAATTGTGAAGCATTAAGATATCCTGCATAATCTATTTGTTTTTACCCCAAATAATACTATCTTTAATACCACTAAACTCAAAACTCCAAACATGAAAAAAAACTACATTCTCGCGCTCTTATTTTTATTCTCCGTTATGCAGGCATCAGCACAATGTGCAAGTAGCTGTTCTTATATTTCTTCAACACAAGGAATAGGAGGTTCATCTGTTGTTACACTGGTTAAACCAACAGGTGTTGTTGCCAACGATGTGATGATTGCGGCAATCCATTCGGGTTGGTGCGGTGCAAGTTCTATTACTGCTCCTGCGGGTTGGACGTTAATAAATTCAACCAGTAATACCGGTCCAGGTTGTGGTTCAACTAACACTCAAATTTTATTAGCAACATATTATAAAGTAGCCGGACCATCTGAACCCGGAGCTTATGTTTTTACGGGATCATCCGCTCAATATTTGGTTGGAGGTATTGTTGCATATACAGATGTGAATCCTACTACACCAATAAATGCAAGTAGTAGTTTTGGAGCACAGGAAGCATGTGCAAATATTGTAGCAAACAGTGTTAACACTACTGCAGCATGTACACGTTTGGTTTCTGTTTTTGCATGTAGTGTGAACTCTAGCGCAACCAACATTGTTCCGCAAGTATCGTTAACAGAAAGATTGGATGCAAGTACAACAGGAAATCATCCATGGGGAAACGAAAATCTTGAAATTTCTGATGAGGCTATTTTATCTGCTGGAGCTACAGGAAACAGAACTGCTGCACTATCTGGTTGTTCGGGATTAAGCTGGGCAACGGCCGGACAACTTATTGCATTGGAATGTCAAACAACAACAAGTGTTGATGATCAATTTTCAAGTAGCTCGTACTTAGTAAGTCCAAACCCTTCATCAGGTGTATTTGAAATAGCAATGCAAAATAAAAATACACCAAAGTGTAAAATGGAAGTATACGATTGTTTAGGAAAAGTAATGAAAGTAAGAGAAATTGAAGAAATGAAAACTACAATTGATTTATCAAATTTGCCAAAAGGAATTTATTTTCTAAAATTAGTTTCTACAGAAGGAACATTAGTTAAAAAAATAATGATTCAGTAATATTTATCAATCGCTTCAATCTCATCATTATGTTGAAATTGAAGCGATTTAGTTTAAGCTCTGGCTGGTTGTACTAAGGATGCCATTTTACCCACTATTACATTCTAGTGTTTCAAGTTTGCTCTTTTCTTTTCTGCTTGATCAGAAAAGAAACAAAAGAATCAAGCCAAATCGATTGCTCCCCTCCTCTCAACATTTTTAGGAAAATCTAAGTCAAAACACTAAAGATTTTGCCAAGGTTTTCTCTAAAAATGTCGTTCACCGCTACACGGCACCGCGATTTGCCATGGCTTACCCGCGGCTTCGAAAGGTTAATTCGTCTTTGATAACAATATTAGTAGGATAACCATTTGGGGTGTCAATTTTGAGATTGTGCAGGAATAGCGGTAATGATTGCCAGAAAAACTTTCCTTTCGAAGAAACAAATCGCATACAATCAATTATCCGTGGTTGTTTTTCCTGCAAGGAAAAACAAATTCCCTTTGCAATCTCAAAAAGGTTTTTGTTACTTTTTGCCTTCAAAAAGTAAAAGGAAAAATACGGAGCTAAAATGTTATAGTATGAGAAAAATCACCCTTAGAAAGAATAACCAAAAGTTTCGAATCTTACTCAAAATCACTTCAATGTAAGCTAGTCTTTCATTATAAGAGATTGCCACATCCCGCCCCGCTTCTCTGGTCGTGCCTCGCAATGACGTTCTAACAAGGACTAATTTAGTTAAAGAGATTTCTTAACAAATTTAGTAAGTATAACAATCGTTTGATCGTTAATTTTCCCTTCAATATGCTCTGTATTGTCGTGAACTAATTTAATTTTCTTTACTACAGTTCCTTTAGAAGCAGAAAAACTTGTGCCTTTTACATTTAGCAATTGAGTTAATACAACAGTATCACCATTTTCCAATTTATTTCCAAAAGCATCGGTATGTACATCAGCAACTTCAAAAGCTGTCATAGCCCATTGAATAATGTTTTCATCCAAATCAACGGAAGCCATTAAATTACTTGCCCAATCTTCGTTTTTAAAATTTTGAAGAATACGATAACTTAAAGCCTGAACACTTGGAGTAGGATTCCAAATACTACCTTCCAAACAACGCCAGTGAAAACCTGCTTCTTTTTTGTCTAAAGATTCTAAACAAGTATTGCAAAGTGCAACTTGATTTTCTATGGAGTCGTCACTTTTAGGACTAACGGTATATTCATGTGTTGCGTTTTCGGAATTACATAATTCGCATAATCCGGAATTACGGGATTGTAGTTGTTGGTTCATAATGGTGGTTTTGTTGGGCAAAAGTAATATTATTTATGATAGATTAAAATGATTTTGCTTAGGCTCCGAAACTTTGGGTTTTCTTACTAAAGATGGTTTGACACCCACTATTACCTTTTGGCTCCGTATGTTTCCTTTTACTTTTTGAAGGCAAAAAGTAACAAAAACCTTTTTGAGATTGCAAAGGGAATTTGTTTTTTCCTTACCAGGAAAAAGCAACCACGGATAATTGATTGCATGCGATTTATTTCTCCGAAATGAAAATTTTTCTGGCAATCATTACCGCTATTCCTGCACAATCTCAAAATTGCCACCCCAAATGGCTATCCATCTAATAATGTTTTTAAAGACGAATATAATTTCGGAGCTGCGATTAAGATTGCTTAAAGTATCGAAGGAAGATTTCACAATAGGAATGCGCGCAGGCCAGAAAAGGTAGCGGGGGCTGGACGGCTTTAGCGTGAGCCGATGACCTTTTCTTGATTCTTTTGTTTCTTTTCTGATCAAGCAGAAAAGAAAAGAGGAAGCTGACGGAGCTAAAATCACTTAATGTTAGAAAAATGTTATTTAGGAAAACGAAGAATAAACTTACGAAGCGTAAACAATCTCTCTTCAATGATGGCTAGTCTTCTCATCATGAGAGATTGCCACATCACGCTAAAAAGCGTGACTCGCAATGACGCCCTTAAAAACAATTACTTATTTAACTACTCCCCTATTTCCCTAATTAACTATTCCCCAATTAACTCAATAAAAAAATCCCTCGAGTACTCGAGGGATTTTTTTGTTATAACGTTTCCTTCAACCACTTATAAAACTCCCTCTGCCACACCAAACCATTTTGATCTTTCAACACCCAGTGATTTTCATTTGGGAAATAAAGCATTTTACTTTTTATACCTCTTAACTGTGCAGCTTGAAAAGCTCCCAATCCTTGTTCAATTGGCACACGATAATCTTGTCCACCTTGAATAATTAAAATTGGTGCATCCCATTTATCAACTAAGTTAACCGGATTAAATTCGTTGTATGTCTTTTGTGCTTTTGCATTGTTCTTATCCCAATAGTTTCCACCCAAATCCCAATTCACAAACCACATCTCTTCTGTTGTTCCGTACATGGCTCTCCAATCGAAAATACCATCGTGTGAAATAAATGTTTTAAAACGTTTGTTATGAATTCCTGCTAAATAGTATGCAGAATATCCTCCGTAACTAGCACCAATACATCCCAAACGGGTTTTGTCGCAATACGGTTCTTTTGTAAACTCATCAATAGCTGTTAAATAATCTTGCATATTTTGTCCACCATAATCGGTAGAAATTTGTTCGTTCCATTTTACTCCGTGTCCTGGCATTCCTCTTCTGTTAGGTGCAACAATGATGTAACCATTTGCAGCCATCAATTGAAAGTTCCAACGGAAAGAATAAAATTGCGTTAAACCAGATTGCGGTCCACCTTGACAATATAAAATAGTTGGATATTTTTTCTTTGGATCAAAGTCAGGAGGATAAATAATCCACTCCAACATTTTTTGTCCGTCAGTAGTAGTAACATAACGTTTCTCTACTTTACTCATATTTATTTTTTTGTATTTCTCATCATTCACATGAGAAACTTGCATTAACATACCTGATAATAAATCAACAGTATAAACTTCAGCAGCATGATTCCAATCTGTACGAGTAACAACCATTTTGTTTCCTGATTGTCCAACCATTGATTGAATATCAAAATTTCCTTTTGTGATTTGTTTTATTACTGCAGGCTTTTTAGTCAATACAGGATCAGTCACAGAAAACAACTGAACTGTTCCATCAATTGGAGCAAGAAAATAAATTATCTTCCCATCATTACTCCATCTGAATTCATTTACAGTTCCATCCCAATCTTTAGTAATATTTAATTTTTCGGTTGGTTCGTTGATGATGATATCATTTTTATCAGACTCGTAACCATCTCTAGCCATACTCAACCAAGCCAATTTACCTGAAGCAGAAAAAGCAGGATTCACATCATAACCCATCATGCCTTCCGACATATTTTTTGTTGCTTTAGATTCTAAGTCGTAAGAAAAAATATCGGTGTTAGTGCTTATTGCATATGCTTTACCATATTTCTTCTTAGTAACATAAATAACTTGCTTTCCATCCGGACTCCAAATAAAATCTTCGTCACCACCGCTTGGCTTTTGTGGACAATCATGTGGTTCGTTTGGCATAATGTCAAGTGTTGCTACTTCATCATTTCCTTTAAGTGTATTAATAAATATATGACTGAATGAACCATCTTCCCACGTATCCCAGTGACGGTAATTTAAATCATCATAAATATTTACATCCGATTTTGGAAGATCTGTGTAAACATCTTTACCAAAAATTTTAACAACAGGAACATCAGCTGCAGAAATGCTCATTTTCCCATCAGGAGAAACACGGTTATTATAAACTAAGTCGTTTGCATTAGGAGTTTCAACTGCTTTACCACCAATAATCGGCTGAACAAATACCTGGCTAGTTTTTTTATCTGAAGCTATATCGTAAGTACGAACAGTATAAACAACCGATTTTCCATCTTTAGTAAGTCCGGAAACTGCCACTTTGCTCATTTGAATAAGCATTTCAGGAGTAAGGTTTTGTTGAGCAATAACGGTAAAACCGAATAAAAAAAGTGAACTTAATAGTACTAATTTTTTCATAAGCATATAATCTTTAATAATTATGGGAGTTTTCTTTATTTGGAGGGCAAAGATAAGGGTTTTTCTTGAAAAAAGGTAATTGAGTGATGGGGTGATAAGGTGATGGGGTGATGGGGTGATGGGGTGATGGGGTGATAAGGTGATTGGGTAAGGCTCTCGTAACGGAGCGTCATTGCGAACGAAGTGAAGCAATCTCTCCTCAATTGTAACTAGACTCATCATCGTGAGAGATTGCCACATCCCGCCCCGATGCTCGGGTCGTGACTCGCAATGACGGTAGTAAGAAACACTCCTTCCCTTATCACCCCATCACCTTATCACTTTATCACCTTTCCCTTCCCGCAAACTTCCCAATCCTACTCTCATTCCCGGAAAAATACACAGCATTTCCTTTCTTAGCTTTGCGGCAGGCATGATAGGACACTTTACTTATTTGGTTCCATGTTTTACCATTATCTTGAGAAACATCAATTCCGGTTAATCCGCAGCACACCCATACATTTCCATATAAATATTCTACACAACTTTTATAACCTGTTGGGGCTTTTTCAGGGATTGTCCAGGTTTCACCTCCATCAGTTGTTATGGCACAGTTCGGAACTGCAGCATTATTTGTAAAATCTCCCCCTACTACTATATAGGTAAGAGAATCTTTTACAGCTATGGAATTTGCTCCGGTTGAAGTTGTGCCTTGAATGAGTGGCAACTTTATTTTTAATCTGCCAATAACTAAATTGGAAACCAATCCTCCTGTAACAAATCCAACTTGATTTGGAGTTATGATTCTAATATTAGTACCACTACTTGCAAAACATGCTTCGGCACTATCCGGTGTTGGATAAACAGAACGATATGCTTCTCCCCAAGTTTCTCCTCCATCATTTGTTCTAGCTAAAAAGAATTTACCATTAACAGGATCGCCAATAACATAACCATTCTTCTCATCACTAAAATCCATCGCATCTAAAAACATTCCTTTTGTTTTATTCTCGTATACTTTTTTCCATTTTTTGCCACCGTCAGTTGTTTTCAAAATATAGGCAGGTTCAGCAACAGCCATAATAATAGCTGTGTTTTCATCAAACGCTTCAATATCTCTGAAATCACATTTTTTATAGCCTTTTACTTTCATCCATTTCCATGTTTTTCCTCCGTCAATGGATTTCCCAACTGTACCTTTACTTCCACTCACCCAAACTATTTTATCACTTACAACCGATAATCCGCGCAAGGATATTTTTCCACCTGCATTCAGCTCCTGAATAGGTTGTGCAAAGGCTTGAGAGATGAATAAAAACCAAATAATTGTTAAAAAATGACGTTTAAACATGGTATTAAATTTGTTTCAAATATAATCCTTAACTTTATATTATGCAGATAAAACGTATAGGGTATACTCCAATCTTTATTCTAATAGCATTTGCAATCAGTTCTTGCAGTTCGCCACGTTCGATGCTTACATCGGGAAAAGTACTTCCAAAAGGACAAGTACGGATTGGCAGAAACACCACCGTAAATATTTCATCAGCACCAATAGAACGTTCCATCAAAGGCTCCATAGATTTAGCTGAAACTGCTTCCGAAAACGATACCGTTATTTACACCAAACAAATTGCCAATTTAAATGGAGCATTTATGGCTTATTGTCTGGACCCAATCGGTTACAATACCGAAACATTTTTCAGATATGGTTTAGGAAAACGTTTTGATATGGGTTATAGAAATACAGGCGGAGCAAATGCTTTTGATGTTGCTTATCAATTTATGGGCTCCAACAAAAATTGTAACGAATCGGATAAAGGTGGATTTTATGGAAGTATCGGAGCGCAATACTCCTGGCAGAATTACCGCTTCGTAAATTTCTACAAATTCGATAAAGTGCAAAAACTTTTCGGATTAGAAATGACAAGAAAAGATATTACCATTCCATTGGTATTCAGCAAATCCTTCGGACCGGAAGAACGTGTTGGTTGTTTTTCTTTCGGATTAGTTTATTCACACAGTTTCATCAATTATAAAATCACTCCAAAAAATATTTATTCCGAACAATTAATTGATAACGTTCCGCGTGAATTATTAGCGCCTGTTTCAGGAAAAGCAAGTTTTGATGCATATGGTACATTTATCAATGTGAAAGTTGGAAAAAAATATGTGTTCTTTAATTTTTCTCTTTCTGCTTACTACCAAAATTATGGAAGATACCCAATGCTAGGTGGTTCGGATGTTTTACTGAAAGGAATCAGCATTGTTCCTTCTTATGGAATGCAGTTTAATATTTTTCCGAAAACGAAGAAGAAGCCGATTGAGAGTGGGATGCAGATTTAAAATGGAACGCAGATGACGCGGATATAGCAGATTAAAAATGGATTCTTTACTCGTTTATACATCAATAGGAACGCAGATTTTTTATGATGGTTATGATAAAATATGATTTTTATTTGCTGTGTGTTTTATGATTTATTGCCTTTGGCAATTGGATTTGATTTTTCTCCTCTTCTGCCCTATCTTCTCAAAATATAATCGTTTATACAAATTAAACTTGTGGAGAATATTCTGAGCAAAAAAATCCGCGAAAATCCGTTTTATCCGCGTCATCCGCGTTCCAATCATCAACTTTTTCCTTACCTTTGAAAACCATGAAAAGAAACCTACTCACTTTCTTTTTCCTTATTACCATTTTTACTGGATTCGCTAACGACAGCGCATCTATAAAAAAACGCACCATCGCTATTCTTGACCTTACAGCAAGAAATATGGAAGCAAACGATGGTGAATTATTTTCTGCAAAACATATTTTAAAAGTTGCAGGCTTACCTTACATCGTTACAACAAATGTAAACACCGCTATTAAATATGGAGTAGTTATTCCATCATCACGCTTAACCGATTCTGTTTGGACTTCTCCTGAATACGATTCTCTTCATAGTTTTGTAAACAATGGCGGAATATTAATTTCGGCAGCTGTTCGTGATTCTGCTTTTTTACCTTTGTTTGGAATCAATACAGCTACATCAACATCCACACAACACCGGATTATTTTTAATATGTCCTTAGCCGATCAATCCATGCGTTGGTTGAATGATACGATGGAACAAACTATCAGCATAGGAAAACTTTCTTATCCAACAACTATAGTTGTCCGGCAATTTACACTCGGAAGCGGAACAGAAATGGCCCATTACGAAGATATGTCAAGTGCTATTTCCCGGAATAATTACGGAGCGGGGGTTGCTTACGGATTAGGATTTTCTTTTAAAAATTTAGTCTTGTTAAATCAAGTTAATAAAGATGCGGATGCACAACGCATTTATTCCAACGGATTTGAACCAACAACAGATGCACTGATTTTATTTATGAAAGCCATCTGCACAAAACATACTCCTAATACTGTTTGGTTACATACAAGTCCTTACGAAAGTAAAACAACCTTAATGGTAACACATGATGTGGATGCAACAACAGCATTTGACACAATGAGTTATTATGCCGATTACGAAGCCTCTATTGGTTTATCCTCTACTTATACCATTACAACACATTATATAAATGATGGAGTGCTTACAGATTTTTATAATGCTGCGAGTATTCCACAAGTACAATATTTATTAACTAAAGGGCATAAACTTGCCAGTCATTCTGTCGGACATTTTTCCGATTTTAGTGATGACGATATTTTTCCAATTGGAGTTTTAGGAAACACACAAGCAACTTATCTTCCTTTCAATGCCGGTGGTGCAACAGATAGCACAGTTGGCGGAACAGTATTGGGCGAAACCGAAGTTTCAAAAAATATATTGGAAAATGATTTTGGTGTTAACATTCGCAGTTTCCGTGCCGGACATTTAGAATACAACAAATATTTAGTAAACGCGCTTGATACTTTAGGATATGAATATTGTACAAATTATTCTACCGGAGATGTTCTTACAAATTTTCCTTATCAAAACCATAAAGACAGAAGTTCATCAGGTGCAATTACAAATGTTTGGGAAATACCTTTGAACATTTCAGATGTATTTAATTCAGATCCCATTTCAGAAACAAATTATTCTTTAAAACAAGCAATATGGTTGGATGTGTTGAATCGTAACAGAGATAACTATTCACCCAATGTTTTATTAGTTCATCCAAACCGGATTTATAAATTGTGGGCACAACAAGATTTGATTGATCAATTACCATCAGGAGTATTCACAACCGATTTGGAAACGTATGCTGATTACTGGAGAGGAAGAGATAGTATTTTATTTACAAACGAACTATCAAACGATACTTTAACAATCACCATTCCTGCATTTCAACTTCCATTAAACAGTATGCTAAGTTTTGTTGTAGATAACGGACAAGATTTAGCACACATAAAAGCGCAAGATGAATTTGGAAGTCCTATTACTGTATTTCAATCGCTTTGGGATGACAATGGATTGATTTTGCATTTTGGATATTATCCTCCACTAAGTACAGCATGGAAAGAAAATCCTATTCAAACAGGACTGTTAGCAAATTGTTTTCCGAATCCATTCAACACAAATACAACTGTTGAAATTTGGTTTAAAGAAGATGCAAGTTTAAGAATTGAATTATTTAATGTGATGGGACAGCTAATAAACACAACTTCTACAGGAGAATTACAAGCAGGAATTTATCGTCACAACATTGAAGCGGACAATCTCCCGGCAGGAACTTATTATTGCAAGATAAGTACTGAGAAGAAGAGTATCGTGAAGAAGATTATTTTAATAGAGAAATAGTTAATTAGGTTAATTGGGTTAATAAGGGAAAAGAGAACTAAATTGTCTACTTTCTTTTTTAATTGTCTATTGTCTATTTTTTTATTTGTCTACTGTCTACTTTTTTACTTGTCTACTTCCCTACCCTACCTATTTACAATCAACGTCTCAGTTCTCGCACCCGATGGATTTGTAGCAGTTATAGTAATTGTATTCGGACCAACATTTACGTTCGCAGTAAAACTAATTGTTTTAGTTTTCACAGTATAAACAAACGTAACAGCAACTCCATTCACTTTAACAACAGCATCGGTTTGAATTGCAATTCCATTTACTACAGCTGTAACATTTACAACAGGAGTAGATGAAGAATACGGATTTGGTAATCCGAATGTAATTGTTGGAGAACCAGCTGCAGGCGTTCCAGTTGAAGTTCCTGTACCAATAGGTGTTCCTTTCGGACGACCAACTCCCGGAGTGTTTGTTGAATCCGGACTCAATGGATCAATATTCTTTTTATAAGTAATCATTACCGATTTTGTATCAGTGCCTGATGCATTGGTTGCGGTAACAGTTACTGTATTTGTTCCTAAAACTAAATTAGCATTGAATTTTAATTGGTTTGTTCCTGCAGTATAAGTAAATGCCGTAATAGCTACTCCGTTTACTTTTACAGTTATACCACTTGATGATGACATATTTGTTACCGTTGCTTCCACATTATAAACCGCAGTAGTAGAAACTCCACCAGGAGCAATTGGCCTTGTAAACGTTACAACCGGAGCAGGAACAACAACCGGAGCAGTATAAACAATTGTAGTAGATTTTGTATCAGTTCCTGATGCTGTTGCAGCTTTAATTGTTACAACGTTTGCACCTGCAACTAAACTTGCAGTTATTGTCAATTGTTTTGTTGTTCCATTATATACAAAAGGAACAGTTCCACCATTTATTGTTGCAGTAATTTCTGAAGACGAAGCAACATTTAATACTGTTGCATACACAGTTGAAGTTGCAATTGTAATATTTAAAGGGTTTACTGTTGGATAAGTAATAGTAACAACAGGAGCCGGACCAGTAACAACAGGAGGCGTATAAATTATTGTTGTAGATTTAGAATCACTTCCTGCCGGTGTTGTTGCAGTAATTGTAATAACGTTTGCTCCACTAATAAAAGCCGGAGCCATAGTTAGTTGTTTTGTTATCAAATTGTAAGCAAAAACAGCCGATACTCCATTTAATGTTGCAACAATTTGTGACGATGAAGTAACATTTACAACACTTCCACTTACAGTTACAGGAGTAGTTGATGTATTATAAGGATTTACATTCGGTGATGTAATAGTAACCTCAGGAGCAGCTGCTGCTGGTGGAGGAGTATAAATAATTGTTTGCGATTTTGAATCACTTCCTGCAGCTGTAGTTGCTGTAACAGTTACAATGTTTGCACCTACAATTAATGTTGGCGACAAGGTCAATTGTTTTGTTGTAACATTATAAGCAAAAGTACTTGTTGCAACTCCGTTAATTGAAACAGCAATTTGAGCAGAAGAAATTACATTTAAAACGGTTGCAGTTATTGGATTAACAGCAGTACTTGTATTAGAAGGATTAACATTTGGAACAGTGATAGTAACAACAGGTTTTTGTACAGCTACCGGTTGTGTATAAATAATTGTCTGAGATTTTGAATCACTTCCTGAAGCATTACTTGCTGTAACACTTACAATGTTTGCACCTGCAATTAAATTTGCAGTTAATGTAAATTGTTTTGTTGTTACATTATAAGAAAATGCACTTGTAGAGACACCATTTATTAAAACAGAAATTTGTGAAGGCGTAGTTACATTCAATACAATTGCATTTACCGTTGTCACATTGGTAGTTGTATTAAAAGGATTAACCGTTGGAGAAGTAATTGTAACAACCGGAGCTGGACTTGTAGCAACTGGTTGATTGTATATTACTGTAATTGATTTTGAATCGGCCCCGGCAACATTGGTTGCAGAAATTGTAACAGCGTTTGCTCCTGAAACTAAATTCGCATTAAAGTTTAATTGTCCGGTTGAAGGATTAAAACTTAACATACTTGTAGGAACTATTCCTGCTGTTGTTGTAACAGAAATTTGTCCGATTGCTGTTACATTTTGAACCAGTGCGTTTATTGGTAAACTTGCAACGCTTGAAGAAAAAGGATTTACCGAAGGATTTATAAATGTTACAACAGGCGGAGGATTTGAAACAACCGGTTGATTGTAAATAATTGTAATAGATTTTGAATCGGCACCAGCCACATTGGTTGCTGAAATAGTAACAGCATTTGCTCCGGCAATCAAATTAGCATTAAAGTTTAATTGTCCGGTTGAAGGATTAAAACTCAACATACTTGTTGGAACAATTCCTGTAGTTGTAGTTACAGAAATTTGTCCGACAGAAGTAACATTTTGAACAATCGCATTTATCGGCAAATTAGAAACATTAGAAGTAAAAGGATTCACAGCCGGATTTACAATAGTGATAAAAGGTGGCGGTGTTACATTTGCTACTGAATAAATAATAGTAACCGATTTAGAATCGCTTCCTACTGCATTGGTAGCAGAAATTACAAACGTATTTGCTCCAGGATTCAAATTACTACTTACAGTCATCACATGAGTAGAAGGATTAAACGTAAAACTTCCTGTAGCAATACCATTTATAGTAACACCAATTTGACTTGGAGAAGTAACATTGAATACACTTGCAACAACCATTGCATTATTCATTGTAGTTGAAAAAGGATTGGCCGTAGGACTAGTAATTGTAACAATTGGTGCCGGTGATGGAGGAACAACAACTTGTGTTTCGTACAATACTGTAGCATTATCTGTTGCATTACCACTGGCATTTGTTGCAGTTATTTCAAACGTATTGCTGCCATTCAATAACATTAATGGAAATGCAAACTGTTTTGTATTTACATCATAAGTAAAATTAGAATTGTTAATTCCATTGTACTTCAAAACAATATCACTTTTTGAATTCACATTTTTTATTGTTGCTTTCACAGTAAAACTCTGCGAAGTAGAAGTAAAAGAATTTACACTTGGATTTGTAATCACAACTGTAGGCTTTTCAGCTGTAGGAGTAACAATGTTTGTAGTGGTTGTTGTAGTTGCAACCGGTTTCACTTTTCTTCCGAAACTAAATTTTAACCAAACGGAAGAATAATGATACTTATCTTTTGTTCCGCTAACTGTATTATCGTTGTTCCATTGTTGTCCATCCAAACCATCGTGCAATGCCCAAGTCATTTTATGTTCCAAGCCCATTGAAAAACCGGGAGAAAACTGATAACCTAATCCAACGCCCAATGATGGCATAAATTTCCAACGCGCAACTTCACTTCCTTCTGCAAAAGTTTCGTAGCTTCCATCGTACATCGTATTTAAAGAAGAAGTTATTTGAGAAGCGTTTGCTGTTCCGTTTGAATCTATACTTGCATAATCGTAAAGAAAACCACTTCCATCCTGCTGATTAGTTTTTGTTACTGCTTTTGTAATTCCCAAGCCTCCAAAAATATATGGATATACTTTTGTTTTATTACGCATACGATTTGCGCCAATTACTAACTCTAATGATAATTCATTTATAGTTGTTTTGTGATTTTGATAAACAAAGCCTCCGTTAGTATTATAATTTGTATTGCCATTATTAAATCCGTTTAAAGCCGGGTTATTAGCAATTCCTGTAGATTTTTTATTGTCTTGTCCGTAAGCCAATGCATTTAAATAACGGAATCTCCATCCCCAATCCAATCCGCTTTTATCGTTTTGCAGATACATTTGTCCGAGTGTAAATCCTCCTGCTCCGCCAAGTTTTTTCATCTTAACATCGCTTTGTAGCCATGAAGCTCCCAAATTGAACCCTAATTCAACAGGATGAGTAGTTTGTGCAAAGGAAATACTATTAGAAAGTATTGCTGCAAAAAGGACCAGATAAGTAAGTATTCTCTTCATAAAACTTGTATTTTTTAAGCACATTTGCATTAATTGTGCCGTAATTCTATTTCGCTAAAAAAGTCCCCCGAGCACTCGGGGGACTTTCCCATTAAAACATGTATGATTTCTATTTTTTCTTGCTTAATATCTTGAATTCTGTTCTACGGTTTTTGGCATGCTCTTCTTCAGTACATTCCACTCCATCGGCACACTTATTTATAAGCTTACTTTCACCGTATCCTTTACCCGAAATTCTGTCTTTTGTAATTCCGCCTTTCAAGATATAATCAACCGCTGCTTTTGCTCTTTGATCTGACAATTTCAAATTAAATTCCTGAGTCGAACGCGAATCGGTATGAGCCGACATATCAATAACCAGCTTTGGGTCATTCTTCATAATGTTAATTACTTTATCCAACGTTTTTGCAGCTTCCGGTAAAATTTTAGATTCTCCATAATTATAATAAACATTCTCCACAATTGTCAAACTGTCTTTCTTAGCCTGATCTTTCAATAACAATACTTTCAACCAAGGATCATCCACATACAACACACCCAGTTTGTTTTGGTCAGCCGGTAAAATGGTGAACTTGAATTTACCATTTGTACGTAAAAATTCTTTTACAACAACACCTTTAGAGTTTGTCAATAAAATCTTATTGTGGGCTTTTAGTTTTGTATCACTTTCATCTAAAGCAAATAAAATGTTTTGATCAGCAGGTAAATTAGTAAACTGGAAACTACCATTTGCATCAGTTTTAGTGGTCTGCAAAATTTCACCTTTTTCGTTTACCAAATTAACAGTAGAGTTTGCCAATGGTGATTTGTTTTCCAAAACCAAATTTCCTTTCAAGTCGAAACGCAACTCACTATCTTCTACTGTCATTAATTTCAGAGTCACTTTATCAGCCGCTAAGAAAGAAAACTTGAAATCTCCTGTATCACCCGATTTGGTTGTCTGCAATTCCTTTCCTGATTTGTTTGTAATAATAATTTTAGTATTGGGAGCAAGTTTAGTATCGCTCTCATCTACTTTTACAAGGAAGTTTTGGTCAGCTGGTAAATCTGTAAATACAAATGCACCAAATGCGTTGGTTGTTGTTGATTGAACAATTTCTCCTTTATCGTTTAACAAGTTTACTTTTGTATTTGCAAATGGCTTTGAAGGATTTTCACCATACAATAAGTTACCGGCAATAGTAACATCATCACCGGCACCTAGTTCAGGCAATGAGTTTGGATCGGCAGGTAAATTCTGGAAACAAAACTTTCCACCTTTTTCGTTAATTACAGTAACACGGATAATTTTATCCTTTTCATCCGTCAAGTAATATTTTTCTTTGTCTTTAAAACGAGGATCACTTTCATCCAACTTCACCATGTAGCGTTTATCAGGATCAAGTTTATCAAATTTGAAAAAACCTGTATTATCGGTAGTTTGCAAACTAATTACTTTTCCATCTTCGGTAAGCAACATTACTTCTGCATTTTTTGCAGGATCGTTTATATTTTTACTTAATAAAATTTTACCGGCAACAGTTAAGAATTTATTTAAAGCAACAAAACTATAGATATCATCAGAGCCTTGTCCTCCTTCTCTGTCACTTGAGAAATAACCTTTTAGGTTATCATCATTGAATACAATTCCGAAATCATCAGTAGTTGAATTCAAAGGAAGTCCGAGATTTTTCACTTCAGTATATTTACCATCTACTTTAGAAGTAGAAAAAATATCTAATCCACCAAAGCTGGAATGTCCGTCAGAAGAAAAATACAACATGCCATCTTTGCGGATATAAGGAAAAACTTCCGAACCGGGAGTATTAACTTTATCACCTAAATTTTCCGGTTTTCCCCAGCCATCGCCTTCTTTTTTACAAACATAAATATCGCTACCACCGTATCCGCCCGGCATATCTGATACAAAGTACAATGATTGTCCGTCAGCCGAAATACTTGGATGTGCTGTTGTAGAGCCTTCTACATTGTGTTGAAAAGGCACTGCTTTCCCCCATGATTTTCCTTCCAATTTTGAAATATATAATTTAGGAAGGTTAACAAAGTTTTTGTCTTTTTTATTCAACACATAATTTACACGTGTTAAATACATTGTATTTTGTTCGGTATTGAAACAAATCGGACCATCATGGTAATTCGTATTGATTCTCCATGAAAACGTTTTTGTTTTTTTAGAAAATGTTGCTTTCCCGTCAGAACCACTTGCAATAGCTGATGAATACACATTCAGGAAAGGTTGTTTGTTCCAGGCATTGGTGGTATAATTCACCATATCCTTTGTTCTTTCAGAAACAAACACCAATTCATTTTTGTACATCACAGGAGAAAAATCAGCATGTACAGAATTCAAATTTTCAATTTTGCTTACTTCAAATTGTTGCACTCTTGAAACCCAAATTTTTATGTCTTCGCATGATTTAACAGAAAGTTCGGCTTTTTTATTTCCTGGAGCTGAATTAGCATATATCTTAAATTGTTCTTTTGCTTCATCAATCTTTCCATTGTTTTTCAAAACACTTCCATAATAGAAATTATTTATTGGTTCAACACCTGATAGTTTCACCAACTGAGCATAATACCCTTCCGCCTCTTTGTAATTTTTTGTAAGTCGATAACTATTAGCAATTTTCTCAAGAGCTTCTTTGTTATCCTTTTTCTTTACAGCTTTTTTATACAGCTGAATTGCTTTTATGTATTCGTAATTATCATAATACTTATTTGCACGTTTCAATTGTGCAAACGAAGAATTTACCATTACTATCAACAAAACTAAGCCTAACGTTTTTATCTTTTTCATAAACAATTTAAACAATGAATATCTATACAATTACAAATAACGTGGCGATGTTATTTTTGATTTCGAGATATTAAAATCATAACCTAACATAATTTCGTGGCTACCACCGCCAACTTTTCCAATTTTATTAATTCCGTAATCATACGAATACCCTAACTTAAATTTTTCTGTTACATTAAATTGTGCGTATGCAACAAAACCATAAGTACTTCTCATTGATAAACCAACCCAAGCGCGTTGTTTCAATAAAAAGCTAAAGTTTAAATCAGCAGTTGAAGGCGAACCTTTTGCTGCTTTTACCATTAATGAAGGATTAAAAATTAAATTTTCGGAAAGCGACCATGCTTTTCCAAAAGTAAAAAATATGTGAGGAGCTAATTTTCCATTATCACCATTTAAAGTCGAAACAGTAGTTAATCTTCCGCTATACAAGTGAGTTGCACTTAATCCAACATACAAAGTATTTGTATAATAATACAAACCGGCATCAGCTGTAGGAACAATGGTGGAAGTTTGATTACCCGTATTGTAAACATCTCCCTGGTCTTTATAAGTAATCTCATTCCAATTGTAGGTATAGTTAAATACTCCGGCTCTCAATCCAAAAGAAAGTTTTCCGTTTTTAATTGGAATACGATAAGCGTAAGAGCCCATTGCACCAATGCTTTTCTTAGGACCAATCTGATCTGCAATTACAGAAAATCCGATTCCTACTTTTTTCTTTTTCAATGGTGCATGAATAGAAACGGTTTCCGTTTTTGGAGCACCTTCAATTCCTGTCCACTGACTTCTGATAAAAGCAGAAGCGCTGATGGCTTCTTTACTTCCTGCATAGGCAGGATTGATAGCCATTTGATTAAACATGTACTGACTGTATTGTGGATCTTGTTGAGCAAAGATTTGCTCAGCAGTCACAAAACAAAAAGCAAAAATTAATAATTTTTTCATGGTATTATTTATTAAATTCTTTTTTATTCTTCTTAATGTGTTAATTCAACCCAACCTTTATAAACTCTTCCATTTCCTTCTATAACATAGAAATAAGTGGCATCGGGCAATTCACCACCATTATTATTTGTTCCTTTCCAAACTTTTTCTCCGGCAGGATCATTGTCATATCCGGTTGTTTTCCATACCAAATCACCCCAACGATTAAAAATGGAAACGGTATTGTCTTTTATCAAATCTATTTTACCAATTGTCCAGAAGTCGTTGTTATTGTCACCATTAGGAGTAATACCGGTATAGAAATCTAAATCGTCTGCACAATCAATTTGAGTTTCACCAATAATAATTGTATCGTCAATAGAAAAATTTCCATCATCAATATGAACAGGATAAGAACCTGGAGGTAGGTTAGACACATTTTGACTGCTATCATTCAAGGGAGGTCCCCAATAATAAGTCACAGTTCCAGTTGAAGAAAAAACATTAATAGAAGCACTACCATTATTCCCTCCAATACAAGAAGCATCAGCAAAAATTACATTTGCATCCAATGAACTGTTTGCTTGATTAGGTTGATGAAAACCTTGTGTAAGGGCTTTCACAGTTAATGGAAAAGAGGCTGTATCATATGTCCAAATTATTGTTTCACCAACTGTAAAATCAATAGACCCCCATGGAAAAAGTGTTCCACTTGTTCCTCCGGTTGAGCCAATTACCTGCTGTGAAATTGTATCGAACTGTGCTTTGCTAGCAAAGGAAAGCAACAAAAAAATTATGATACTAAATTTCGTAAATAGTTTATTTCTCATCAGATTTTTATTAATTAAACCTATTTAATAATTATCATTTTTTTAGAATCTGCAACCTTTCCTTCAATAATCAAATCATAGGTATATGTTCCCGATTTCAACGTTCCTGCTGTTAAAATTATTTGTCCATTTCCTTTTTCAACAATAGAAAATTTACTTAATTCTTTTCCATTGATATCTTTTATAGAAACAATTGCACTAACAACATTTGCTGGAATAAAATATTTAATAATGGTTGTTTCAGAAAAAGGATTTGGAGTATTTTGTTCCAAATATGGGGTTTCACCTTTATTATTTAATTCAACATTTTGTTGTGATATTTTACAACATTCTTCTACAGATGACGATATATCCTTAATTGCATTTTTAATCTCATTAATTTCATTCTCTTGATTATTAAGACGCTTTTGCAACTCCTCTATTTTTTTATCTTTTTGTTCAATTATTTTTTGTTGCTCCTGAATTGAATTAACAATTATGTATGTTAACGCATTTGCATCATACGACAAATAGCTAGACTTATTTCCAAGCGAATCTTGATAAACATATTCTCCGACAGTATAAGGTGCTACTTCTTGCATATCTTGTGCTATTACTCCAACAAATTTATCTTTTGTTGTAATTCCAGCTTCACCATTATAACTAAACCATAACGGTTTTATTTTTTCTAATATTTTCAATCCATCTTTAAATTCAGAAACATCCTTTTTTAATCTTTTATCTGAAACAACAATCCAATTTGCTGAACCAGGTTTTGCAGCATTACCATTAACTTGTAAAGTAAATGATGGTGCAGATACTCCTATTCCAACTTTAACAGCATTAACTCCTGTTCCACCTAAAGCCATACAGTTGTTTGCTCCAACAAATGAATTATATCCTATAGCAGTTGCATTATTTAGAAGAGTAAAACCACTCACTCCAAATGCATTGTATCCTACAAAAGTATTATTACTCCCTATTGCACCTGCGCCAGAAGATGCTCCAACACAAACATTTCTATTTCCTATACCATTAAAACCAGAGTTTATTCCTACTAAAACATTATTACTTCCAGCATCTCCATTACTACATGTCTGAAAACCAACAAATGTATTTCCTGTTCTAGTTGCTGATATAACAAGCCCAGAACCTGAGAAAGCACCAAGACAAACGCTTTCACTTGTGAGCCCACCAGAGTTATATCCTATAAAAGAGTTATTATCAGACCCAGCTGGAGATAAAATACTTTGACCTAAAAAAATATTTCTAAAACCAGTGTTATGAAGTACAATAGAATTATTGATTCTAATACCTTTACTTGTTGGAATATTTATATCTCCGTTAACATCCAACTTTTGCAATGGTGCAGATACGCCAATACCAACATTTCCGCCATTATTAAATATATTGTTATTATTAACTACCCAACTACTTCCATTCCAAAATGTAGTATTTCCAGCTAATGTACCAGAAGAAAGAAATCCCGTAGCACCTGTTGGACCTGTAGGTCCTGTAGCTCCAACTGGTCCAGTTGCTCCAATTGGACCAACAGGACCAGTTGGTCCTGTTGCACCAACTCCACCTGCATTTTGCCAAGTAACTGTTCCAGTACCATTTGTTGATAATACTTGATTTGTTGTTCCATCAACTGCGGGCAAAGTATAAGCACCAATAGTTAAATTACTTGCGAACCTACCAGTACCATTTACATCTAATTTAGTACTAGGAGAACTAGTTCCAATTCCAACATTTGCAGCTAAATCAAAAGTATGCACATCGAAACTTGGATTATTAATCCAAATAGGAAAGCCTTCATCTATATAACCATCACAATTATTATCTATATAATCAAAAACTTCAACTACACCTGGATTAATAGAAGGATCAATATCATTACAATCTGTACCACCTGTTGCAACACTTACATACCCATCACCATCTGCATCTGTTCCAACTATAATTGATGCAGGAATAGATCCATTGTCATAATTCGTTTCTGTTCCAATAACATTGTATATAACCGGATCTGTACCAAAAGGAGCAATTGCAGCTCCGTTTATACTAACAGTAACACCTGCACCGTTTACAAATTGCACCACATCCCCAATAGCACATTCAAAACTTTGGACATCAGGCTGTCCAACATCTATAACATGAACAAAAGCGTTTGATTTAATCGACAATACTAAAATCGTTAGAATGATAAATGATTTAACTTTTTTCATTTTGTTTTTTTTATTTTATTAGTTTTTTAAGAAAATTTTAATTGTATAATAAGTTTAACATGGCTTTATTTCTGTTCTGAATTATTTTTTTCCAATGCTTCTACTTTTTTAATAAGCATATCAATTTGTTCCTGCTGCTTTTTAATAATTTCTTGTTGTTCTTTAATTCCACCCATTAACAAAGGAGTTAATTTTCCGTAATCAATTGACATTGGTTCAACTTTAGGGTCTGAATCAGGATTTCCACAAACAGCAAAAGGATAAATTTTTTGTAAATCTTGTGCTAAGAATCCAACATCATTTGAATTTGGAGCACCTATAAATGTATAGTTCATTGGTTCAATCTTAGAGATTAAATCTAATGAACCTTTTAAAGGAAGAATATTCTCTTTTAAACGTTTATCAGAAATTGAAGTGTAATTTACTCCTGTTGTTCCATTACCTGCAATTACTCCGGCAAGTGTTCCGTTTCTCGCAAAACTTGCATAGTAATTTGTACCTGTAGGAGTTGTGGTTCCAAAATTTATTAAGATACCATCGGCATTACTTCCAGCGTCAGTATTATCAAATCTTGCAACATAATAAGTTGCATTGTTATCTGTAACATTCAAACGGGTAGAAGTTGTTGTAGTTCCAAAACATGCATCACCTTCTACTATCAAACCATTAGCAGGAGCTGTGCTTGTTCCTGCATAAGTAGTTCCAATTGCAACTGCGCCTTCCACATCTAATTTATTTATAGCACCTGCACTACCCGAACCAATAATTGTATTACCGTTACCCGTTCTGGAAACATTGAAAATTTGTGTTCCTCCATTCATCAACTTAAAAATATTAGACCATGTTGCATCATTTATCTGAACTGCTGCCTGAATACTTGGAACTGCTCCAAACATTAAATTACCTGAAATATGAGTATATCCATTTACATCTAAGTTATATGCCGGTGCAGTAACATTGATCCCTACATATCCTGTTGATGGTTCAAAATCCATAATACTAACAGGAGTTCCGTTATTTTCATTTTTTAATGACATATGTGAAACTCCATCTACATCAAAATAATACTCAAGAGCCGGCTGGTTGCCATTTCCCATTTTAAAGACACTCTCGGTTGAACCGCTTGTTTTTTGAACATGAAGAAATGATGCATCTGGGTCGGTAGTTCCAATTCCTACGTCAGCACCCATAAATTGGAATGAATAATTTCCTGTTTCAAAATCAGTATAAAAATAATTACCGAATGAGTTACCCAAAACGTCACCTATTTTTACACCCGATGCATCAGCACCAATTGAGGGATTTGCACCATAGGCTAAAAACTTAAAGGATGGATCAGTTGGTCCATTAAATCCAAAATTTCCACTTGCATCAATTATCATGCGATCAACAGCTGAAGAATAATCTCTGATTACAAAACTGTTAACAGAAGAAGCCCCTGAATTTGTTCCTGTGATTGTCCAATCTTTTGTTAATCCATCTAAATAAATTGTTGGACCTACAGCAGCAGCAATTGAATTGGAAACCTTTAAACCGTTTGTCAAACTTCCATCTGTTGCAACTTCAAATTTACTTGTTGGTGTTGCAGTTCCCACTCCTACACTTCCGGCATTACCATTATAAA
Source organism: Bacteroidota bacterium (assembly GCA_005772895.1). Taxonomy (GTDB): domain Bacteria; phylum Bacteroidota; class Bacteroidia; order 2-12-FULL-35-15; family 2-12-FULL-35-15; genus 2-12-FULL-35-15. The sequence goes on from SXIH01000041.1 coordinate 45,554, forward strand.
TATTTGCACCACTTGTTACCCATTGATTTCCTAAAGCCATAGTAGCCGGGTTTGTCCAAGTCATTGTTCCGTTTGCATTGGATACCGGAATATAACCATTGGCAGCACCTGTTCTCATAGTGATTTGCCCGTTCACATCTAATTGAGAATATGGAGAAAAGTTTCCTAATAATAATTCTCCGGCATTCGTTATTCTCATTCTTTCAACACCACTATTTGTAAATCGGTGAAAAGTTGAAGCTTCATACTCCATATGGTCACCACTTCCCGGATTACCAATATAACCTTGAGGATTATAAGTCGCTGCAACTGTATTTCCAAATTCAATTATTGAGTTTGATGCACTTGTTGATTGAGTACTCTGAAGTCGTAAGTAAGAGTTAACTCCTTCTACATGTAAATTTTGTGCCGGAGCAGTTGTTCCAATACCAATGTTTCCACCTGAGTTATAAAGGTTACTGGTTGCTGTCCAAGCTCCACCTGTATAATACAATGTTTGTCCGTTTGCACCTGTAGGAAGCAAACCTGAAACGGTATAATTCGTTACGTTAGTTAATCGTCCTTGTGCATCAACCGTAAACCCTGGAATCACAGTTGCACTTCCGTAAGTACCTGCTGTAACTGCTGTATTTGCTAATGAAATAGCAGGTGTTGTTCCACCTGAACTTACAATTGGAGCTGTACCGGTTACAGAAGTTACTGCTGTTCCTGATGTTATTGCAACCCATGAAGCACCATTGTGATAATAAAATTGTCCTAAAGAACTATCATAAACTAACAAGCCAGCTACACCAACAATTGCAGTCCTTTGCGCAGTTGTCATTCTTGGTATTAATACACCTTTAGTTGTTGATGCCACATCCAAAAGTGCAACAGAAGAAGGTGTAGAAGTTCCAATACCTACACTTCCGATACTGGCACCAGCACCAAGTATTCTCATTCTTTCAGTATTGTTCGATCTGAATATTACATCAACACCATCAGTAGTTCCAATAAAATTGGTAGCTGCTGCTAAACCCGAGTTCCCTGTTGTTAACCAAGCACCATTTGTAGAAGTGATGGTTGAAGGAATTGATGTAGATATTGACTGAGTTCCGTTTGCATTAAAGTTGTTTGAGGAAATTGTCCATGTTGGACCAGTAGCACCCGTTGCTCCTGCTGCACCAGCCGCACCTGTTGCGCCTGCCGCTCCAGCACTACCAGTAGCACCCGTTGGACCTGCTGGTCCTACACCACCTGTTGCTCCTGCTGCACCCGCACTTCCGGTTGCTCCTGTTGGACCTGCCGGACCTACACCACCTGTTGCGCCTGCTGCGCCTGCACTACCTGTTGCTCCCGCTGCGCCTGCTGCACCTGTTGCTCCAGTTGGACCTGCCGGACCTACTCCTCCGGTTGCACCTGCTGCGCCTGCACTTCCTGTTGCGCCTGCTGCACCTGCTGCTCCTGTTGCTCCAGTTGGACCTGCCGGACCTACTCCTCCGGTTGCACCTGCACTACCTGCTACTCCGGTCGGACCTGTTGGACCTGCCGGGCCAGGTGCTCCGTTTAAGTTTACTGACCATAAAGAAAAACTTCCACCTCCAATTATTGAAGTTACGTTTACTGTCATTAATCCTGTTACCGGATTATATGCAGTTATGGTTCCTATCATTTGGTTACTTGGTGAGTTTGCTATAATTACAGTTTGTCCTATTGAATATGCCAATCCTGTTGCAACTGTAAATGATTGGGCACCCATTGCAATCGTCATTGTAGTTGAAGATGAAGTTGCATATTGGTCTCCCACAGGCCCTGTTGAACCTGTTGCTCCCGTTGTTCCTGTGTTTCCTGTTGGACCCGTTGCTCCTGCTGTTCCTACTGCACCTGTTGCTCCATCTGCACCTGTCGGACCAGTTGCCCCAACTCCGGTTGCACCTGTTGCTCCAGTTGCTCCTACTGTACCGGTTGCTCCGGTATCACCAGTTGCTCCCGTTGGACCGGTTGCTCCTGTTAAACCTGTACCTGTTGCTCCGGTTGCTCCGGTTGGACCTGCTACTGATGAAGCTGCTCCGGTTGGACCTGTATCACCTGTTGCTCCGGTTGGACCGGTTGCTCCTGCTGGACCTGCTACTGTTGATGCTGCTCCGGTTGGACCTGTATCACCCGTTGCTCCGGTCGGACCTGTTGGACCCATTACTGTTGATGTTGGACCGGTTGCTCCAGTTGGACCACCACCTGAT
>SXIH01000042.1 GCA_005772895.1 Bacteroidota bacterium
ATTCCGATGTTTTGCTTTTGCCTGCGAGCAATTGATTTTTCTGAAAGAAATTTACTTGGTTCAGAAACAGAAAACGAAGAATTATTTTTGTCTTTGAAAATTACAAGATATGTTTTGGAATTTTGAGCAAATGAAAATTGGAGAGATAAAAAAACAAACGCAATTAAAAATATATTTTTCATATTAAGCTTTATTCTGTGCCAGAGGAATTATAAGTATAAGTATATTGCCAACCCGAAGTTACACGATTCATAATAGGTTTACTAAAAAACAACGCTAGTGAATCACTTCCAAATGGGAACAAAAAAGGATCAGACCAATCAGAGTTTGGTTGAGATTGTATATAGATAAATTGTTTGTAAACCATCCCAGTTCGTTTTGCATATTTCTCAATGCGATAATCAACGCCTACCAATGACGATTCATCTTTTTGATTAACTTGTAAAACCGAATCAAATGCTGTTCCACCAAAAGTTCGGGGCTGATTAATAAATTCATAAGAATATGTTTGTGCACCAAGAGTGTTTTGTGCATTTCCATCCCATTCCTGTTCTTGTTTAACTGCAAATGCCAATTTAATGTATCGTTCATTTTCCTCTACTTTTTCCGCTGTAGTGGCAGTTCTGTTTGCAGCCCAAACATCTCTCAAAACCCAAGGCAAAGAAGAATAAGGAATTGTAGGGTTATAATAACGAACATAGCGCTCCAAACGAAGTGTTGTACGGTTTTGATTGTCTAAATAAGTCGATTGTATTTTTTCTTTCAATTGAAACTTGAAAGTATCAATTGTTAAAGGAACATTGAAGTCGTTGTAATAAAATGAATCCACATCATAAATAACATATTTCCCTACTTGATTAGGAAAATAGTTGTAACCCAAATCTGGAGGAAGCTCATCTTTCTTTTTACAAGAAAAACTGCCTGATATTACTATAAGTAAAATAATAGCAAAGCCGATGACTTTTTGCATCTGTATTGATTTAAGCATCAGCTAAGATAAGAAAATTTAACGAAAAAAGGAAATTAAATCAGAATAGGCTTTTGTCTCTCAATAATCCCACCACCAACTAAATCTTCGCCTTCATAAAACACTGCTGATTGCCCTGGCGCAACTGCAGAAACAGGATTATGAAACAAGACATTCAGTTTATCATTATTATGAGAAACAGATGCCATTGATCCAGCATCTTTATAGCGGATTTTTGTTAGAAATTCTGAATTATCAGGTATAGAAGCGTACTTGATCAAATTGTATTTTCCTACAATCATTTGTTGTTGTTCTAAATCTTCTTTAGTTCCAAGCACAACAGTATTTGTTTCAGGAACAATTTCCAAAACATGTAAAGGTTCACCAACAGCAATTTCTAAACCTTTACGCTGACCAATAGTATAAAAAGGATAACCTTTGTGCTTTCCTAAAACACGACCAGTTCTGTCCACAAAATTTCCTCCCGCTACTCTTTCTTCCAAACCAGATACTTTTCGTTTTAAAAATCCACGATAATCGTTATCAGGAACAAAACAAATTTCATAACTCTCGCTTTTGTTTGCCAAGTCAACATATCCGTTATCAATTGCCATTTGTTTGATTTCAGATTTACGGAAATCTTGCAAGGGAAAAATGGTACGTTTTAAACTTTCTTGAGTTAATCCCCAAAGTACGTATGATTGATCTTTGTTGGTATCCAAACCTCTCGAAACTACAAAACGATTGTTTTCTTCACGAATACGGGCATAATGTCCGGTTGCAATAAAATCGCACTCCAACATATCAGCACGTTTCAAAAGTGCTTCCCATTTAATATGTGTGTTGCATAACACACAAGGATTTGGTGTTCTTCCTGCAATATATTCATCTACAAAATTATCGATGATATAATTACCGAATTCTTGACGGATATCTAAAATAAAATGCGGGAAACCTAAATTAACTGCCAACAAACGAGCATCGTTAATTGAATCCAAACTGCAACAACCTGTCTCTTTACTTGAACCTCCCGATGATGCATAATCCCATGTTTTCATGGTTATTCCAACAACATCATATCCTTGCTCGTGTAATAACAAAGCAGCGATGGAACTATCTATTCCACCGCTCATTGCTAATAATACTTTCCCCTTTTTACTCATTTAATATTCACCGCGGTAATTTTCTGAATGCGGGTCTTTCAATTCAAATTGTTGTGATTTCTTTTTTTCTTCTGCTTGTTGTTCTTTACTTATGCTATCTCTATCTTTAGTTTTATCGGTTGTTTCCGTCATTTTACCATGCACATAGGTATCTGTTCGCAACACAGTGCCATCTTCTTTGTAATATTTCCATGGTCCGTTTTTTAAATCGTTTACATACAAACCTTCAGCATCAATCTTTCCGGACGCATAATAATAAATTACTTTCCCTTCCACTTTATTTTTTACGTATGCTCCTGAATATTTTATTTGCCCGCTCAAAAAATACTTTTTACATGGCCCTTCCATTACTCCATTCTTCCACATTTTTTCTTCAGCAATTTGTCCGTTCGAATAGTAAACCTTTGCAGCGCCATTTTTTTCTCCATTCAAATAAACTTCATCCGATAATAACTTTCCTTCCTGATCATAAAACTTCCAAATGCTGTCTTTTTTCTGGTTAATAAACTTCCCTTCTCCAGTAAGTTTTCCTCCTGCATCAAACATTTTTGCTCTTGCAACGGTACCATTTTTTGAAAAAACAGAAATCGACCAAGGAATACCTGTATCATAAAAATATGTAAACGTTCCAACTGGAATATTGTTCTCGAAATTACCTTCGTAAATCTTCTTTTTATCTTCATCATACTTAATCCAATGGCCTTGTTTTTTGCCAGCTGCATCAGTTACATTTGGTGCCGTTTGAGCAAAGATGGTAGTTGAAAGCAAAATTCCAACAGCGATTAAAAACGAATTTTTCATAGTAAATAAGTATTAGTTTTTACTGTAACGAAAAAAACAGGAAAAGATACATTCACAATTCAAGCTTTTTACGAACTAATTCAGGTACAAAAGTACGAAAATTTAAGGAGGGGTTTTCAAATATTAAGCCAATATTCAGTTAATTAGGAAAATCGGTAATTGGGTTGATTAGGGAAGCTTTCGAGCTATAAACTCATATACAAATTCAACATCCCATCCACAAAACTACTCCACAGGAATCGCTTCTTTTCTATAACGGTGTTTGCTGTGAATTCTTGTTCTCTACTTTTGGAATAAAAATCCACAATTGAATCGGCAATGGATTTGGAAGAAATTTCGGTGATATATCCAACTTTATTATGAGGAACAATTTCGGGTAAACCACCAACATTTGTAACTAACATTGGTCGTTCGTAATGATATGCAATTTGCGTTACCCCGCTTTGAGTAGCTGTTCTATAGGGTTGAGTAACCATGTCTGATGCACAGAAATAATATCGCACATCATCTGCATGGATGTATTCGGTTTTTAGAATAATGTTCTGCTCTAGCCCATTTTTTCGGATAATTTCATTGAACGGAGTCGCATCTTCATAATATTCTCCTGCTACAATTAACTTTACGTTCATTTCCTTCACTCTCGCATCAGCCATAGCTTCCAGCAATAAATCCAAGCCTTTGTACTTTCTGATAAAGCCAAAAAACAACAAATGCTTATCGTTTGGATTTAATCCTAGCTTTTGCTGAGCATCAGATTTACTAACCTTTTCACCAAAAATATCATAAATAGGATGTGGTAAAAAGGATTTTTTATCTGTGAAAGTAAATTCTTTGAGGTCGTTTAAAACGGATTGAGACATGGCAATAAAACCATCACAACGTTTTATAAAATACTTTGTAAAAGCTCTGTCGCCAAAACGTTTTTCATGTGGAATAACATTGTCGGTAATTGCAATAATTTTGATATTTGTTCCACTTTTTATTCTTCTTGCAATTGTTCCTAGGCATGGACCCATAAAAGGCAGCCAAAACCGGAAGACAACAAAATCAGGTTTTTGTTTTTTAATGTGTTTCGCTACAGCAAACCAATTGAACGGATTAATAGAGTTTATTTTTGTTTCTATCCAAATATCTTTCGGTCCTTTCCCTTTATCATATTGGGTTTTACCCGGAAATAAAAAACTAGGATATTGTAAAGAAAAAGAGATGATTTTTGTTTCGATATCAGCAGCAGTCATCGCCCTACATAAAGCTTCATTAAAATTGGCTATCCCGCCCCGTAATGGGAATGCAGGTCCAACAATGATTGCTTTTAGTTTGTGATTTGACATATTCGATTAAATATTCAAAAAGAGAAAAGATTATTCTTTGATAAAGGTTAAAAATTTGCAATTTCCATTTTCAAAAATTACACTCAATAAATAAATACCAGATTGAATTTTTTGAAGATTAACTACATTTCCAAAGCCATTTAACAGTTTGCGTCCTAAAATGTCATTAATGGAATAAGAATTAATATTTTCAGAACATTTAATGTTTAGAATGTCAGATGTAGGATTTGGATATAAGATTATTTCTGGATCATTCTTTTCTTCTTCAACATTTACTGTTCCACTACTGTAACATTGGATATATCTGTTCCCTTTATAAGTTGTATACATTACACCATTATTAGAAAGAAACGGAGAAGAAACGGTCAATGTTATAGAGGAAGAAATAGGGCTTTCAAATGAAAATGCCGACACAGGAGTACTTTGTAAACAACCTGCGGAATTACCAATTGAATTTGTCTTAATAAAATAAGAATATGTATTCCCACCACTTAAAAAACCCACAACCATATATCCCCCATCAGATGTTTCAATAACCGAACGGCCTCTATCTGAATTTGTTGAACCAAATGTTCTTTCCCATAAAATATTTCCACTAGCATCTGTCTTTAAAAGATAAACATCATTCCCCCCTGCACCATTAATATTGTAGGTCCCTGCAACCACAAATCCACCATCTGAAGCAACAAAAACAGAAACACCTTCATCTCTTGTTGGGCTGCCATATTTTCTCGACCATATTGAATTCCCAAGACTATCTACCTTCAATAAATAAACATCCGAATAACTACTTCCAGCTGCTGCCTCGCCTGAAATAATAAATCCATTGTCTAGTGTCTTTGCTAAAGAATAGCCCGTTTCATTTTCACCATCATCAATCGACTTCGTCCACAATGTATTGCCAAGACTATCGGTCTTAATTAAAAGAACATCCTGTCCAGTCGCTGTAATTGCTGTTCCGACCATTGCAAACCCTCCATCTGAAGTTTGAACAACAGAATTGCCAGTAGCGGAAGATATTCCAGTGAAAGTTTTAGTCCATGTGAGTGCCCCTAAACTATCTACTTTTATGAGCGTTGCTTTATCAACTGTCGTTCCAGTTCCATACTCATGAGGAAAGCCTGATGCTATAATGTAACCTCCATCAATTGTTTGTTCAACACAATTACCAACCTCATTACTAGCAGAAGTACCAAATGCCTTAGCCCATAAACAATTTCCAGCACTATCTACTTTCATCAGCAATACATCTAGGCCACCAGCTCCAAAACTTTGTGTCCAACCAGTTATGATATATCCATTATCACTTGTTTCCTTAACATCTAATCCAATTTCAGCATTAGAATTTGAGCCATCATAATTTTTTACCCATACGGTATCTCCACTCAAATTAGTTTTTATTAATGTAACATTCGTTACGTCTGGATTAGGAAAATTATTAATCGAACCTGTAATAATATATCCTCCATCACTCGTTTGAATTCCTGCTTCTCCATTACCATACAAGGTTAAAAATCCAGCATACGTCCTATGAAAAATTGGCTGAGCAGATACATATGCATAAAAAAAGGAAAATAAGAGTAGAAAAAATACACGCATAATAAAAATCTTTAGTTAATGTAAAACTACTAAATATTCTTTACTTCTTATTCATAAATCTCCCATCTCGAATTTGTTTTTTACTACATTTGCTACCCAATTAAAAAACAAAAAAAAATGAAAAAAGTATTTCTTCTTTTAACGGCTTCTGCCCTGATTTATTCTTGCGGAAGCGATTCAACTAAAACAGACGAAACTGCTAACAAAGCATTACAAGATAGCGTTCAGACATTCCTGAACGATTATAACAAAAAATATCAGGAACTAAGTGTGATTACCAATGAAACTGATTGGTCGGCTAATACACATATAGTTGAAGGTGATACTACCAATGCGGCTGCTCTTAACAAAGCTCAGGAAGAGTATGCAAAATTTACTGGTAGTGCAATTAATATTGAAACTGCTACAAAATATTTGGCTCAAAAAGACAAATTGACTCCTATTCAAGTAAAGCAATTGAAAAGCATTATGTATAAAGCGGCTAACAATCCGGAAACAATCCAGGATGTTGTGAAGGAGCGCATTAAAGCTGAAACAAAACAAAATGCAGACATGTTTGGTTATGATTTCAAAATTGATGGGAAATCGGTTTCTACAAATGATATCGATGAAGTTTTATCACATGAAACAAACATGGCTACACGCTTGAAAGCTTGGGAGGCAAGTAAAGATGTTGGAAAAGGTTTAAAAACAGGATTGGTGAACTTACGTGATTTGCGTAACAAAACTGTTCAAGGTTTAGGCTATAAAGATTATTTTGAATATCAGGTTTCTGATTATGGAATGACTACTCAGGAAATGATTGAGATGTTGCAAAAGTTCAACAGAGAATTACATCCATTGTTCAGAGAATTACACACATATGCACGTTATGAATACGCAAAAAAATACGGTGTAAAAGAAGTTCCGGATTTATTGCCTGCACAATGGTTGCCAAATCGTTGGGGACAAGATTGGGGAAGCTTAGTTAATGTGAAAGGAATTAATTTGGATAGCGCATTAAAAACAAAAGATGCAGAATGGATAGTAAAACAAGGCGAACGTTTTTATGTGAGTATTGGTTTTCCTGAATTACCAAAATCATTCTGGGAAAAATCTGACCTGTATCCCGCTCCGAAAGATGCAACTTACAAAAAGAATAATCACGCATCCGCATGGCACATGAATTACGACCAAGATGTGCGTTGTTTGATGAGTGCTGTTCCGAATAGTGAATGGTATGAAACATCACATCACGAATTGGGACATATATATTATTATTTATCATACAGCAATCCAGAAGTTCCGAACTTATTGCGTGAAGGCGCAAACCGTGCTTACCACGAAGCATTGGGAAGTTTGATGGGAATGGCTGCTATGCAAAAACCATTTATGGAAAACTTAAATCTGATTCCAAAAAATTCTAAATCAGATGAAATGCAAACGCTTTTGAAAGAAGCATTGAACTATGTTGTATTTATTCCATTCAGCACAGGAACAATGAGTATGTTTGAACACGACATTTATGCAACAAATTTACCTGCTGATCAATTTAACAAACGTTGGTGGGAATTAGCAGCAAAATATCAAGGAATCGCACCTCCAACAAATCGTGGAGAAGAGTTTTGTGATGCGGCTACAAAAACACATATCAATAACGATGCTGCTCAGTATTATGATTATGCATTGTCGTACGTTTTATTATTTCAAGTTCACGACCATATTTCGAAAAATATTTTAAAACAAGACCCACATGCAACAAACTATTTTGGAAACAAAGAAGTTGGGAAATTTATTGGAGAGATGATGAAACCGGGAGCAAGTGCCGATTGGAGACAATTACTAAAAGATAAAACCGGAAGTGAGTTAAGCGCAAAAGCAATGTTAGATTATTTTGCTCCTCTGATGGATTATTTGAAAGAACAAAACAAAGGAAGAAAATATACTTTGCCGGAATTGAACTAATTCCAAGTTTCAAATTTAAGTCTCGCTAAACAGCGGGACTTTTTTTATTTTTACAAAATGGATTTCGTATCACAACTTTTACAAGAACATTCCCGGGCAAACACCAATCGTATAGCAAAAGCAATTGGTAATAATCCTACTGAATTTTCAAAAATAATTGACATTCTTTATCATGCTGAACCTCCTTTGCCACAACGTGCTGCATGGTTATTGTCTATAGTAAATAAAAAACACCCCGAATTACTAAAGCCATATCTTTCAAAATTCATCAACGACATTCAAAAGTTTGAATTGGATGCTGTCAGACGAAACATGACTGTAGTTTTAGCGAGTAACGAAATTCCTAAAAAACTGCAAGCAAAATTGATTGATGTATGTTATAATTTAATTCTTTCACCTACAGAAAAAGTTGCAATGAAAGTTCATGCCATTCAATGCATCGCAAATATTGCAAAAGAACATCGAGAATTAATTCCGGAATTAAAGTCGGCTATAGAAAATCAACTGCCTAAAACAACAGCTGCTTTTCATGCACGAGCAAGAATGATTTTGAAAAAGTTGAAATGACTATAATTTTCTTCTCCAATAAGAAACAAAGAAAATCAGCAAACCCACCAAGCCCATAGCAAACGTAAAAAATGTTTGTCCGGCATGAATCAACGTTGATAAATCTTTTCCCCAGGTTTCTGATAAACCATACAATACAACAACTCCTGTTACTAAAAAATGATATGCTCCCATTCCACCACCTTGGATTGGAACTGAGCGGCCAATTGTACCAATTGCCAAAATAGCCAAACAAGCTCCCCATGTAAGAGCACTGGTTTCTTCAAAAACGAAAAACCAGAAGTAGGTCATTAAATAATAGCAAACCCAAATCAAAATAGTGTAAAGGATAAAAAGTTTTTTCTGCTTCAACTTTCCAACGCTTGTAATTCCTTCTTTGAGTCCTTCCAAAAACTTTAAAATCAATTTTGGTGAACGTTCACGGATATATTTTCTAAAATAAAAGAACAGTGCAATACTGACAACCATCACAGAACAAGCAATTATTAATACAGTCATGTTTCCTGCAACAATTTTCAAAATTATTTTCTCATAAATAGGATGAAACACATTTGTCTTTACAAATTCCATGATTTGGTCAAACTGCAAAACAAGAGTTAAGCATAAAAGAATAATCAAACTGATTATATCTATGATCCGTTCTATGATTACAGTCCCAAGTAATTGCATAAAAGGAATATCGTGTTGTTTCTTAACCGACAAACAACGTGTCACTTCACCCAGACGTGGAACAACAAAACTCACAAAGTAGCTTATTGATAAAGCAGAAAATGCATTTAGAAATTTAGTTTCATGTCCGATAGAACGAATTAACATTTGCCAACGTAATGTTCGAATCACATAAACCATTATGGAAACAAACATCACTACATAAAACCAAGAAAAATTACCGGTAGCGATTTTTGTTTTCAATTCATCGAAGTCAAGCGTATTGAAAAAAAGGACGCAAAGGTAAATACCAATTGCAAGAAGAAGAAAGTATTGAATGACTTGAAATGCTTTTGACTTCACAAAGTAAAATTAGGAATTATTTCTAATGATGTTATCAGAAATACATCTTAAGGACCGTCATCCCGTGCCACGACACGGGATCTCATTTTCGTAAGGATTGACACTATAGATGCGATATTGCTTTGCCATTCTAACTGGGAGACCCCGTGTCGCAGCACGGGGTGACAAATGCGAGAGAGTAATGCCTCCGTTATCTAATTAAAGTAAACTCCTTCTTCCCATATGACTTCCCATTCACAAAAATCTCAACAGCATGCTTGCCGGGATAATGAACGCGGGTAGTAAAATTCTTAAAACTATGCGATTTAGAAATTGAAACACTTTGCTTAGCTTTTAAATCCAAATCCTTCAACTTAAAAACTTTAGGAGCCAATTCTCCTGATTTTTTCTGATAATGAATCGCATAATCTACAACTAACTTCTGTGATTTTGTTTTCTCAGAAGTAATATCGAATGAAAAAGTGAAATTCTCACCTAATACAACTTTCAACTTTCCAACTTTGAACTTTGTAACTGAAATTTTCGGAGATTTCTCATAATCGAAGACTGCCAACGATCTTGCGTCACCTTTCTTAATAAGCGTACGACTGGCATGCTTTACAATCCAGGCAGTGTGTTCGTTTTTTCTGTCCCAGGAATTAACAACTTTCAACATCCAATCGGTATGCAATCTGGAAAAATCGTTTAAATGATTGGCGACTGATTTTTTTACATACAACTCTTTATCCGCTTTCAACATTTCTAAAATCGGAAGTGTGTGATTGGGATTTTTCACTACTTCCTCCAAATTAAATGACCATGGCAATCTCGGGCGACAACCTTCGCTGGCTAATCTTCTTACATGATGATTTTTATCTTCTGCCCACTTTTTCATCACCGAAAGTGTTTTATCAAAATCACGTTTTAAAAATTCACGGATAGCAAATTCAGAAGAACCAAATTGTGTGAAATGTTTCAATGCTTCCATCGATAATTTAAAATCGTGGTGACCGTATTGACCAATATAATCAGGGAACAAAAAAGAAGTGTAATGTGATTTGAATTCCGGAACTACTTTCGAAAGAATGTCTACTGATTTTTTATAATCGTCAGGTAAATGTTTCTTAAGCGTAACGGTTGTATTGCGCATCCGCTGATTCAAAGAAAGAGCATCAATTCCTTTTGTAACGTCTTTTACAAATTTATCCGAATGGAAATTTTTATCGACTTTATTAAATTCATGAGCCAATCGCTCGTAGAATTTTTTGGAAAACATGTCTTTTAATGCGTCTGCCATTTTTCTTTACAATTATGCTTACAAATATAAGATTGATTTTGATTACGGAGCATCTCTCTTACGAAGCGTCATCCCGTGCCACGACACGGGATCTCATGAATGATAACAGTATGTTCTAATTGGCAGACCCCGTGTCGGAGCACGGGGTGACGATGGCGATGGAGGCCTTCCTCCCTTTAAGCGTTATACAACTCCATCACCGTAATCTCCGGCATAATCCCTACTCTACCAGGATAACCTAAAAATCCTAATCCACGGTTCACGTATAAATGTTGTTTTTCTTTTGAGTATAAGCCTGCCCATTGTTTATAGACAAACTGTGAAGGACTCCATTTTATTAATCCCGGGATTTCAATTCCGAATTGGAAACCGTGTGTATGTCCGCTGAAAGTAATATCTACATCTTTGAACTCTTCTGTAACTTGCATGTTCCAATGCGATGGATCGTGTGACAATAAAAGTTTCACAGGATATTTTTCTGTTCCTGCATGCGCTTTTTTCATATCTCCATACTTAGGAAAATTCAAATTACCTCCCCAGTTTTCAATTCCTATCAATGCAATTTCTGATTCTTCTCTTTTTAATGCAACATGTTCGTTCATTAATAATTTCCAGCCTAATGCTGCATGTGTATTTTTTAAATCTTCTAAGTTTTGTGATTTTGCTGCCTGACTTTCCCAAGTAATGTAATCTCCATAATCGTGATTACCTAATGTGCTGTACACTCCCATTGGTGCCTGTACTTTTTTCAATACATCAAAAAATGGTAATACTTCTTTTGATTCGTTGTTTACTAAATCTCCTGTAAAGAAAATAACATCCGCATTTTGTTCCATTACAATTTTAACAGCAGCTTCGAGTGGTGATGTAGAAACAAAACTTCCGGAATGAATATCAGAAATCTGAACAATTTTTAATCCATTGAATTCCGAAGGTAAATTTGGCAATACTACTTTTACTTTATGTACTTTATAATCGAAAGCGCCTTTCACCATTCCATAAATAAAACTTGCAAAAGGTAGAGCTGTCATTCCAACGGCAACAATATTTAAAAACCGTAAACGAGAAATGGAATGGGGATTTACAGCTAATTCATTGGAAACAATTTCCGGTGGTTTTGTAAAATAGCTTGCAATCCATCTGAACAACCGGATAATATCATCAATCAATATAAATGTAGTTCCTATCAACTTTGAAATGATAACCATAATAACAAAGGAGAAAACGTATATTCTGATAAATTTGGGCAAATCATTAAATGTAAAAAGAGCCGGCATCGCAAAAATTACAAAGGAAAAAATGGTGAATCCCCAATATGAAAAAAAAGCCAGGTTCTTTTTAAAGCCGGAACTGTTTGCTAATACGGTCTTAATCGACTGATAGAAATACAAATCAAACAGAAATAATAAAACGCCAATAATCAGAATTCGTAAACCGGTTGCCATTCATTTAATAATTAGGACACAAAACTATGGAAACATTTTTCGATTTCAAAGTTTCCATAACAAAAATTAACATTATATTTGTACTCTAACTAAAAAGACGATTGAAAGTAATAATTACTTTAAAGTGATTCTTTCTTTATTGCGTCACCCTGAGCGTAGTCGAAGGGCATCAATTGAGAAAACATTTATATGAAACAAGAACAAGCAGAAAAAGTATCGTTTACTCCTTATCAAAAATTTGTAATCACAATTTTAGCGCTGACACAATTCACTGTTGTGCTTGATTTCATGGTTATGTCGCCTTTAGGTGATATGCTTATGAAACAGATGAACCTTACAACAACACAGTTTGGAATTTCGGTTGCAGCCTATGCTGTTAGTGCAGGAATTTCAGGTTTGTTGACAGCAGGTTTTGCCGACAGATACGACAGAAAAAAATTACTCTTGTTTTTTTACATAGGTTTTATTTTAGGAACATTGTTTTGTGGCTTATCCACCAATTACCAAATGTTATTGGCTGCACGCATTATCACTGGAATATTTGGTGGCGTAATTGGTTCTATCTCTATGGCAATTGTAGCCGATCTTTTTCCTATTCAGCAACGCGGACGAGTTATGGGATTCATGCAAATGGGATTTGGTGCAAGTCAGGTATTGGGAATTCCAATCAGCTTATACCTTTCTAATGAATGGGGATGGCAAAGTCCGTTTTTAATGATTGTTGGAATGGCAAGTATTATTTTGGCAGCATTGGTTGTAAAAATGCAACCTATTACCGACCATTTAGATAATAAAACTGAGAACAATGCTTTTACACATCTTTTAAATACCATTAAAAACAGAAATTACAGAATTGGATTTTTAACCACTGCTCTACTTTCATTAGGCGGATTTATGATGATGCCTTGGGGAAGCGCCTTTGCGATAAACAATTTAAAAATTACCAACGAACAACTTCCAATTTTATTTATGGTGGCAGGTGTGGCAACATTAATTATTATGCCGGTAATTGGTAAGTTGAGTGACAGTATGAGTAAGTTCAACATTTTTACATTTGCATCCATCTGGTTAATGATTGTAGTTGTAATTTATACCAATATGACTGAATCACCACTTTGGCTGGTGATGATTTTAAATGTTTCCATGATGATTGGAATTATGGGAAGAATGGTTCCATCCATGGCACTGGTTTCTGCATTACCAGAAATGCACGACCGTGGAGCATTTATGAGTATCAATTCATCTCTGCAACAAATTGCCGGAGGAATTGCATCAGCCATTGGAGGAATGATAGTTGTTCAAAAAACAAAATTAAGTCCGCTTGAGCATTACGATATTTTAGGATATGTTGTTGTATTTTTCGCTATTGCATGTGTGTTTATGTTGTGGAGAGTGAGTAAGGTGGTGAAGGTGAAATAAGTTTGGTATATTTGGTAGAGACTAAACAACTATGAGAAAACTAATCTTCATCGCTATTCTATTTATAACGAATTTTTCATTTGCTCAAAATGAGGGAAACATTTGGTATTTTGGAACTAATGCGGGAATAGATTTTAATGGTGCCGTACCTGTTGCTCTCAATGATGGGCAAACAGCTGTCATTGAAGGGACAGCTAGTATAGCCGATCCATCTAGTGGCAAAGTACTTTTTTATACAGATGGTGGAAATGTTTGGGATTCAACTCATAATATAATGCCTAATGGAACTGGCTTAATGGGTACTGGTACAACTACTCAGGCAGCATTAATAGTCCGTCATCCATGCAGCAAAAGAAAGTATTACATATTTACCATTGAAGCCGAAACGGGATCAAATGGTTTAAGATATTCAACAGTTGACATGTGTCTTAACAGCGGAAAAGGTGATATCGTTGTAAAAAATTTTCCACTTTATTCTTTTCCAATGGCTGAAAAACTAACTGTTGCCAAACATTCAAATGGAATTGATGTTTGGGTCCTTGCACATGAGTTTGGGAGTAATAAATTTTTGGCATACCCTATTACTTGTAGCGGTATTGGTGCGCCAACTGTCTCTAATGTAGGATTGCCTTATTCATTTGATGGAGATGAATATGGTCAAATGAAAATATCTCCTAATGGAACAATTATAGGTTCCACAATATACTACACAACAAGTAAAGTTGAGATATATGATTTTGATAATTCAACAGGCAGCATATCAAGTACATTAGTAATATATAATATTGATAATCCATGGGGACTTGAATTTTCACCTGATAATACTAAACTTTATGTTTCACAATATGCTACATTGCCAAGCGCAATCTTTCAATTTGATTTAACAGCAGGTTCTGATACAGCAATTAATAATTCAAAGACATTAATTTACGATCTTAGTCCATATGCAATAAGATCATTCCAGCTAGACCCCTATAAACAAAAAATATATGCAGCTTCTTCAAGCAGTAACTATTTAGGAGTCATAAACAGCCCTAATTCCTTAGGAATTTCTTGCAATTATATTAATAATGGATTTCAGGTCGCACCAGGCACATCTGTCTGGGTTGGTTTACCTAATACTGTGTTAACCTTTGCCCCAGATAGTAGTGTAATAGATTGTGATTCTATAAGTGGAATTAATTCCTTTGAAAATTATTTCAATTTCAAACTTTATCCAAATCCGACTGCTCATTTTTCGATATTAGAATTCACAAATCCAACAAGACAGAACTGCACTTTGACACTTTATGACCTTAATGGACAACTTGTAAAAACAATAAATAATATCACAGAAGAAAAAGTTAAAATAGAAAGACATAATCTCTCAAATGGATTTTATTTTTTTCAACTGCTAACCGACAAACAAATTATTGCTTCTGGTAAGTTGATAATAGAATAGTTAGAAAAGCAAACGGGCACAAGACGTCAAAACCCCAACAAACTACCCTTCACACCTTTTTCAGAAAATTCAAGAGCTGGTGCTGGAATTTTCAAATAGCCAATAGAATAGAAAATTGTTTTTAAAAATTTAGATGTTGTTTTTATTCTTGTTAAGTCTACATCAAAGGACAAATAATATTGTCGGTAGCGTTCATGATAAATTTGAAAACCTTCTTCATCAGTGTATGGCGGGTTAAAGTTTCCACCGGTCATACCATCCGCTCCGTAACCAACAGCAATGTTTAACCATTTTGGAAATCGTGTTTCATGACTCATAAACGAAGCTGGATTTACAGAAAGCCAATATGTTTGTCCGTTATAATCCTTTAGAATATTCTCCTGTAAATTTTTCCCTAACACATCCGGACGGAATTTTGAATATTCACTTTGCATAAAAGAAAATTTCAAAACAATGCGTTGTTCGTTCCATGCAAGTTCTTGTCCGATACAAAGCAGAGAGCCGGCAGTATTTGCAGCAAAATCACCCCATGAAAATCCCCATTCGGAAGAATAACCATCCAATACTTCTATTGTGCTTTGGTAAACAGAACCTAACATTCCGCCATACCAAATTGCTTTTTTGCGTTTTATTCCACTCCATTTATAAAGTTGTGTTCCAACTCGTCCAATGTAATAAGATGTTGTAAGGTGTCCGACTTTATCGACTTGCAACCATTCTGCATTATCATCAAAAGAATGCATGGATGAGCGGGGATAATCTTTGTACCACAATTCATTTAAACCTATTAAAGAACCAGCGTATAATCCAGCTTCTGTTGCGGCAACAAGGGCGAAACGTTTTTTTGAAAATGAGGTTGCTGAACACACAAGTGTAATGGGAATAGGCTTAACATGAGAAGTATCAATAAGTGCTTGTTTGATGAGAATAGAATCGTTTTGCGCCTTTGAATGAACAAAGGCAAAACAAAGAGCAGACAACAAAAAATATTTGAAAGTAAAACGCACGATTAAAGATAAGGAGAATTTTCTTTCAGAACGTCATTGCGAGGGCTTTGCCCGAAGCAATCTCATCCTAAATATTGCGAGTGAGATTGCTTCACTTCGCTCGCAATGACGCTCCGCGAGCTAACTTATTCCTGCCGAAAATAATTCAAGGCTGACAAATCCACCAGATGAACATCTTTATAATAAAAATTCAAAATCTCCTTATAAGAACGGTTTAGTTTTGCCTGACGCATGGCACCTTCCTGGCAAAGCCCTACTCCGTGTCCATAACCTTTTCCATTAAAAAGAACGGACTCACCTTCTTGTTCAACTGAAAAATAGGTGGATTTTAATTGAAAATCGGCACGGATAATTTTCAACGGAATTTTTAGATCTTTATCCGTAAAATAAATTGCTCTTCCGTATGTTTGAGTAAACGATGTTGCATTGTTAAGCATCAAACTATCATCTACAGGATATTTATGTTTTAGCTGCAAATAGGCTTTCCAATCTTCCATTGGAATTGTGCGTTTCCATTTTGCATGTGGTTGTCTCAGACAAAAAGTGTCTTTCACCGATTTTAAATAAGTTGTAGGAGTAGCCCAAACATCTTGTGATGCAACCGTTTGTCCGCCACAATTAGAGTGAAATGCTGCAGTAATTAAATTTAAGTCATCGTCAACAACAACCAAGCCTTTTGTATCATACACACCTTTTTTAATATCAGCATCCACTGATCTGCTCAAGTAAGCTTGACAATGCACATCGTCACAAACTTGATAACCTTCCAACACATGACGATTGATATGCGCTAACAAATACGTTCTGCATAAAATGGATTGCAATTTATAATACTCTAAACTTGTACGGGTACCTGATTCAGATTCCACCACTCCTGCAATGTATTTTTCTATATCAATGTTGTTGATGAGTAAAAATTGTTTTTTGTCGGCCGTTAAACCAATAGTCACGTCATCCTCATAGGTTCTTACTTTTCCTTCAGGAATTACCGATTTAATTTTAAATGCTCCGTCAAGTTGTTTGGACTTCATTTTAAGAGATGCATATTTTCCAATTGTCCTTTCAAATGTTTTTAAGATGATTGAATCTTTTTCAATAGTCAATTGAAAAATCCCGGGAGTATCGCTGTTTAAAAGCAGCACTCCGTCTCCGTAAACATCATAAGTACCGGTAATGGGTGAAAAAATGAAGGACTGAATAACTTTTGTGGTAAGTATCCGGACATTTAAAGAAGTCGCAAATATTGAACTGAAAGAAGCGAAAAAGAAAAAGGAGAGTATGATTTTTTTTATTCGCATTATTGCTTAAGGTATTTAATCATTAATTCAGCTGTTTTCTGTGAAGCACCTGGACCACCTAATTTTGTTTTCAGTTCGGTATAATCAGCTAAAAGTTTATTTCTTGTTTCAGAAGTAAGCAATTTATCCAATTCCGTTTTTAAATTTTGTTCATTCAAATCATCTTGGATAAGTTCTCTGACTATTTCTTTGTCCATAATTAAATTCACCAAAGAAATGTATTTCACTTTTATAAGTTGTTTTGCAATTACGTAAGATATTTTCCCTGCCATATAACAAACCACTTCAGGAACACCAAACAAAGCAGTTTCCAGAGTAGCAGTTCCAGATGCAACCAAAGCCGCTTCTGATTTTTGTAATAGTTGATACGTTTTTCCATAAACAATTTTAACATCATTGTCAGGAAAAAATGTTTTGTAATACTCCGGTGTTTGTGACGGAGCACCTGCAACAACAAACTGATGATTGGGATAATGTTTGCGCATCGACAACATTAATGGCAAAAGTGAAGATATCTCCTGCTTTCTGCTTCCGGGCAATATAGCAATAATCGGTTTTGAAAAAGTTATTCCTAAGTCGTTGGATTCTTTAGTATAATTATCAACGGCATCTAGCAATGGGTGTCCGACAAAATCAACAGTATAATCAAAGCGCTTGTAAAATTCTTTTTCAAAAGGAAGAATCACAAACATTTTATCTACAATCTTTTTTATTTTGTGAACGCGTGACTGTTTCCAAGCCCAAACTTGCGGAGAGATATAATAAAACACTTTAAAATTGTTTGCTTTTGCAAATTCGGCAATACGTAAATTAAAACCGGGATAGTCAACCAAAATCAATACATCCGGTTTATTTTCAAGAATATCTTTTTTGCAGAGATCAATGTTTTTAAAAATGGTGCGGATGTTCATCAACACTTCTGCAAAACCCATGAATGCTAATTCGCGGTAGTGTTTCACAATTTCTGCACCTTGCTTTTGCATCAAATCACCACCCCAGCAACGGAAAGAAGCAGAAGAATCCAACACCTTTAATGACTTCATTAAATTGGATGCATGTAAATCGCCCGAAGCTTCTCCTGCTATTATATAGTACTTCATCAGCCTATGCGTAGATAATTTGTAAAAAATGCTAATCCAAAAACCAGTCCGGCCCAAACAAATGTTGCTATTAAAACGCCTTTTAAACCATTATATTTTTCTTTTCTCTGATATAAATAGAAAGGAATTAAGTTAGTAGCGATACACAAACTAACATTCATTTTTTTAATTCCGGAATTATAAACAAAATAATAATAGATGGTGTAAATAATGATTGGCATCAGAACGCCAATCACTAAACCTACCCATACTCTATCCCAATTAAAGTTTTTCATTTTTAACAGATTAAAATTTCCATTTATCAAGTACTTTTATTGAATCGTGAGATGTCATATCAAATTGCGTTGGCACAACCGAAACATATTGATTTTCCAGTGCCCATACATCGGTATCTCTTTTTCCTTTATCGTAATTATCAAATCTTCCTGTTAACCAAAAATAAGTTTTTCCACTAGGATCTTTACGTTCATCCAACTCCTCTATCCAATTTGCTCTTGCTTGCCGGCAAACTTTAATTCCTTTTAGCATTTCATATTTCACTTTAGGAATATTTACGTTCAAACAAACACCTTTAGGTAAACCATTTTTCAATACTTGATTCACAATTGTTTTTACAATTTTTTTGGAAGCTGTAAAATCTGCATCAATGGAATCGTTCAACAAGGAAAATCCTATAGAAGGAACACTTTCAATAGCACCTTCAACTGCTGCAGACATAGTTCCTGAATAAATTACATTGATTGACATATTAGAACCGTGATTGATTCCTGAAACAACTAAATCTGGTCTACGCTTCAATATTTTGTTGATAGCAATTTTTACACAATCTACAGGAGTTCCGGTACAACTATACTCCTCTTTCACTCCGTATATATTTACTTTATTAATCCGCAGAGTAGCATTTATAGTAATTGCATGCCCCATACCCGATTGAGGTTTGTCGGGAGCAACAACCACTACATCGCCAATAGT
Organism: Bacteroidota bacterium; assembly: GCA_005772895.1. GTDB lineage: Bacteria > Bacteroidota > Bacteroidia > 2-12-FULL-35-15 > 2-12-FULL-35-15 > 2-12-FULL-35-15. Next base: position 19,342 of record SXIH01000042.1, read on the forward strand.
TTTAACAACTTCAATTAATGATGCAATACCAGGAGCAGTAATACCATCATCGTTGGTAACAAGTATTAATGGACGTTTTGTTTTCATTTCTACAAAAATACTTAGTTCTATGAAAAAGAAGCTTATTTATTGAATAATGCATTCACATCTGATTGTTGATAAAAGGGCTAAAAAACCTATAAAATAGAAAACAATTTCCTAATTTTATTGAAAATGAAAACAATTGTTATTATTGGTGGTGGCTGGAGCGGCATACTGACAGCTATTCAGCTATTAGAGAAAAACAAAAATATATCTATAAAAATAATCCATTCTGGAACACCAATTGGTCTCGGAGTAGCCTATAGTACAACCGATACTTCGCATTTATTAAATGTTCCTGCAGAAAAAATGAGTGCTTTCCCAAATAATCCAAAGCACTTTACTGATTGGCTTATTGCAAATGGAAATTCGGCAGAACAATTAGAAAAGCAATTTTTTCCTCGACTTTTATACGGAAAATATATATTAGAACTTTTTTCTACTCTGAAGCTGCAAGAACAACTTGAAATAATAAATACCAAAGCAGTTGACATTCAAAAAAAAGAAAATTTGTATTCTATTCAACTGGATAATAACAAATCTGTTGATGCCAATAAAATAGTTTTAGCATTAGGAAACTTTCTTCCTGCAAATCCAAAATCAGCAAGTGAGAGTTTTTTTGAAAGTTCAAACTATTTTAAAAACCCATGGAATACCGACTTTTTGAAAGGTCTTCAAACCAATCAAAACATATTATTGATTGGAACAGGTTTAACAATGGTTGATTGTGTACTTAGTTTAAAAAATGCTGGCTTAACTGGAAAAATATATGCTGTTTCTCCCAGAGGCTATACACCAGCACCACATTCTAAAACAGAAACTTACCCTGATTTTTATTCTGAGCTAAAAGGCAAAACTTTATTAGAAATAGTTCAGATAGTTCGTAAACATATAAAAATAGCAGAACAAAAAAACAGTTGTTGGATTGGGGTGATTGATTCATTACGCCAACATTTCCAAGAATTATGGATTATATTATCAATAAAAGAAAAGCAACAATTTATATCACACATCCGCCACATTTGGGGAGTTGCCAGACATAGATTACCTAAGAATACATATGAAGAGTTAATAGATTTAAAAGTAAAAGGACAATTGGAAATTATTGGAGGAAGAATTAATGAAATTATAGAAAAAAACGGAGATATTACTGCCACCATCCAATTGAGAGGCATTTCTGAAAAAAGGACATTAAACATCTCACGAGTTATTAATTGTACTGGTCCACAAAGTAATTACAAAGAACTAAAGGATGAACTAATTAGAAATTTGTTGGCAAAAAAGATTATTCTTGCACACGAGCTTAAAATGGGCATTCAAACTAACTTGAATGGGCAAATTATTCAAGAACAAGGAAAAATGTCTGATGATATTTATGCCATTGGTTCTTTACTACGAGGAGTATTGTGGGAAACAACTGCTGTTCCTGAAATAAGCAAACAAGCAGAACAAATTGCAAAACAAATTATTGATTCTATTAAATAGAAATCCGTAATTTTGCATCTCGATGAAAAACTTCAACATTCCCGATTTTTATAAAAGTCCGGTTATTTCTAAAGTAAAAGAAATCCGTAAAGTGAGCGACCCTCGCAAAAAAGATTTTAGCCCAACCATTTTAGACTTCGGAGCAGTTCGTTTTCATATTGCCCGCCATTTTGGATTTTGTTATGGTGTAGAAAATGCCATTGAGATTTCCTACAAAGCCATAGAAGAAAATCCTGACAAAAGAATTTTTCTTTTAAGCCAGATGATTCACAATCCGGATGTTAACAATGATCTATTAAATCGTGGAGTAAAGTTTTTGATGGACACGAGCGGAAACCAAATTATACCTTTTAGCGATTTAAGTTCAAATGACATTGTAATTATTCCTGCATTTGGAACAACTTTAAAAATTGAAATCGAATTAAACAAAATGGGCATTGAAGTCCGTAAGTACGATACAACTTGCCCTTTCGTGGAAAGAGTATGGAAAAAATCCGAGAAACTAGGTGAAGATAAATACAGCATTATCATACATGGAAAATTCAATCATGAAGAAACAAGAGCAACTTTTTCGAGAAGTGAACAAAATGCTCCATCTATTATTGTAAAAGATATTGTTGAATCACGTGTATTAGGCGAATATATTTTAGGAAATATTGGTCTGGATGAATTCAATAAAGTTTTTAAAGGAAAACATTCCGACAACTTTGATCCTACTAAACATTTGGAACGAGTTGGAGTAATCAACCAAACAACAATGTTGGCAACCGAAACACAAGAGATTGCCGATTATTTCAAAAACATTATGATTAAAAAGTATGGCGACAGTGATTTAAAAAATCATTTTGCTGATACACGTGATACTTTATGTTATGCAACTAACGAAAATCAGGAAGCAACTTACGGACTTTTGAAAAATAAAGCTGACTTAGCAATAGTTGTTGGTGGTTATAATAGTTCTAACACTTCTCATATTGTAGAATTGTGTGAAGAAAAACTTCCAACCTATTTTATTTCATCAGCAAAAGAAATTGTTTCAAAAAACGAAATAAATCATTTTGATTTTTCTCATCAAAAACATTTGCATAGTTTAGATTTCTTACCCAATAAAAAAACTATTGACATTATACTTACCAGCGGAGCTTCTTGCCCGGATTCAATTGTGGATGAAGTACTCCAAAAAATTGTTTCTTATTTTCCTAGTGCGAAGGAGATTGATGAAGTAATTGGTGGGTTGAAATAAAAAAGGCGTCCTGTTTCCAGAACGCCTTTCAAACATTTTTTACTTCTTATTTAGTGATTACCAATTTTCTCACAACCATATCTCCATCAACTGAAATTTTACAAGTATAAATTCCAGCATCTAAATTTGCAACATTGATGCTTAATTTTCCATTGTTCGAATGAACACCGGCAGAAGACATATTCACTAATTTACCTTGCACATCGTACAATTGATAAACAATACTTTTTACATTAAAAGGAATATCATAATTAATGGTAGCTAAATTTGAAGAAGGATTAGGATAAAAATCACCAAAATAATTTTCCATACCGTTTTCAGAAACTCCTGCACCGGAAATATAGACTTTTTCAATACCAATATTAATCATTAAGTCTTCTGTTTCTCTGTAGCGATAAGGCGCCCAGGTATTGCTTATAATTTCAAATGTTCTGTAAGAAAATGGAGCAATTTGATTTTGCCCTAAAGTTAAACCATCACCATTCATAACCCAGGCAACATAAATACCACCGGAGTAAATTGTGTCAGGAGTAGGTAAAGGGATTGTGTTCCATGCAGAAGTAAATACAGAAGTGCTTGGAACATAAATTGAATCAATTTGTGATCCTGCTGCTCCACCTGTTCCGTTATCATCATACAATACCATTGAGTATCCAAAAGACATAGGATTAGCAACAATATATGCATACAATTCTGTTACTTCAACAGGATAACAAGGAGGAACAAAATAAATTGCAGCACCACCTTGTCCACCAGTCCAATTTAAACCACCCAATCCTGCTTCAATATTATTGTCATACGCTAACCGGATAGCAGTTACTGTTGTATCAACAACAACAATTTCCTGAGTTTTTTGGTCATTACTTGGAGTAGCATCTCCAGGCAACTGTGTATTGGTAATAAAACGATATGTTCCTGCAGTTGTAGGATTAAACATATTGGTCATTGTAATATTTTCAGTTTGTCCGGGAATAGAAGCCAAACTCAATTTGTTATCAGAAACCATTGTTGTTCCAATAGAATTCAATACTCTGGAAAAAACATTGTAAGAAGGTAAATTTTGGTTTCCGGTATTTTTAATACTTGTATTCATTGTAAACTGTTGTCCGTTTCGTGAACGGAAAATGCCACCTGTTTCTGTATTATCATTATAACTTGTAGAAGCATCGTTCACAACATAAGTAGTGTTGCTTGGATAAGAATATTTGATAGCATAATTCACCGGAGGAAAAATATTCATGGAGTGTTGCAAACCAATACTTCCTGAATTGTTTTCAATTCCAATAACCACATTTGTACCTGTAGCTGGTGAACCTACTTGAGTTTTATACTGATAAGTGATAGAACTGTCAACAGCACTCAAAATAATTTGAAACTCATTGTTACCAATTCCGGAAGGAGTTCCGGCATCATAAAAAGGAACATTAATCCAAGAAACAATAAGCGTATCAGCAGCAGGATTAGTATATCTCCAACATTCAGCAACATTTGAAATATCAAATAATAAATCACAAGCCATTGCAGCTAAAAAGTTTTGTGTTCCGGCAGTATTGGGAATCATACCAAAAGGAGCAGAAATTTGTCCGTTAGTAAAACCGATATAACCATTTGAACCTACCCAAAATTGAGTTACATCATACCAATAATAATGAAAAGGAAATCCAACAGGAAATGAACCAACAGTGTTATCATCCGCTAAAAAGCGAACTTCCTGTGCACCTGTTAAAGGTAAAATGTCAATCCAGTTATAAACAGGACCAAGCGTATCATTACTATCTCTCCAGATATAACCATAAGCATCCGGACCGCCCATAGTTTGCGCGGACAAAGAATTAAATCCTAAAAGAGATGCAAAAAGCAGTGTAGCTAATTTTTTCATTTTTATAAATTTTTTGTGATTGAGTTTTGTATAACAAATATATCAAAATTTGCCTGATTTGAAAGAGAAAAATAAGGAAAGTAATCAGATTTTAGGCTTGGGCAGACAGGCTTTGTATACTTCCAATGTCTTTTTCGCCATTTCTTGTTTAGAAAAGCCTTTTACGTATTCTTTCGCATTGGCAATAAGCTTTTCGCGCAAAGTGGTATTATTCAACATCCGCATTACCTGTTCTGCCAGCTTTTCTGAATCCTGCACTTTAGTTGTAAGTCCGTTAAATTCATTTTTAACAATTTCCGGAATACCACCTCCTTCGGTTGCAACAATTGGCAATCCATACGCCATTGCATCCAAAAGTGTTGAACCTAGACCTTCTTCTTTAGATGTATAAAGTAAAACATCCAAATCAGCAAACACATTTTCCACATCACTTCGGAAACCCAAAACATAAACGTCTTTCTGTAAATTCAATTCTTCAATTCGTTTTTCGATTTGTTCACGCAATGGACCTTCACCGGCTATCAAATATTTTGCTTTTATTTTTTTGGAAAGAATTTTTACTGTGTCTAAAAAAGTGAAATAATCTTTATGGGGAGCAATTGCAGCAATATTACCGATTAATTTATACTCATCTGCTATTCCTAACTCTTTACGGATTTTGCCTCTCAGTCCAATTCCATCAAAACGATGCAAATCAACTCCATCATAAACGGTAGTACATCTTTCAGCTTGTTCTATTGATTTAATTACTATCTCTTTTATTTTATTTGAAACACAGATTATTCTTTTAATCGCAGAATGGTTGTATTTTTTTTTGGAAAAGAAATTTTTCTTCAGAGGAAAATCTACTCTTCTGGCAAGAATCAAGGGAGTTGAATTCCCTAAAGTATTTGCCAATACTGCAATGCTGTGACTTCGGGAAGAGTGCATGTGAATGATATCAAATCTGTTTTTTTTACAGTATTCTTTCACCTTTAATGCAGAAGAAACATCAAAATCATTTTTAAAAGGAATAGAAAGAAGGGGAATCTTATGATTGATGCACCATTTTTCAAATTCAGAATCTTTTCGGGCAGCCACATGAGATTCAACACCTAAAAGATTTAGCTCTTCAATCAGATAAGCCATTTGCTGTTCTCCGCCACGCCAACTTTTTTCAGAACTCAAATGCAGAATTTTCATTTCACAAATATATTCAAAAATGGGTGAAATCATTTCAATAAATGTCAAAATCATAAACGTCATGCCGTGCTCCGACACGGCATCTCTCTGTTGATGAAGACTCTCTTCCAAATTAGGAGATCCCGTGTCGGGGCACGGGATGACGGTTTCGTGAGAGGCAGTTGCCTGACATGAATAATTGATAAAAATTTAATTCGTACTTTTAAGAAATGAAAAAAACACTTTTATTCTTACTTATTTGCTTTCAACTGACGCTCATAGCTCAGAAGAATTGCCCTGTGGAGAATAATAGTTTTAAAGCCGGTGAACAATTCAACTATAAAATTTTTTATAACTGGGGCGCACTTTGGATGGAAGCCGGTGAAGCCAGTTTTAGTGTTTTTTTAAACAACATGAATGGAAGAAACGTTTACCATTTTGTTGGCTTGGGTGCAACGTATCCTAAATACGATTGGTTTTTTAAAGTGAGGGATAAATATGAATCGTATGCCGATACTTTAACATTAAAGCCAATCCGATTTATAAGAGAAGCGAGAGAAGGTGGTAGTTATTTGCACGATGATTATATTTTTAATCTGAAAAATAACAAAGTCTATACATCTTCCAAAAGAAACAGAAAACCCAGCAAACTCGATTCGATAAGCATTACTTCCTGCACAAATGATGTGATGACCGCCATTTTTTATGCAAGATGTTTAGATTTTTCAAAATACAAACCAAAGGATACTATTCCAATAACATTTGTATTGGACGGAGAAATTTTTCCTTCTTATATCCGCTATCTGGGAAAGGAAACAATAAAATCTGATTTACTTGGAACAGTCCGTTGCATAAAATTCAGCCCGAAACTTATTGAAGGAACAATCTTTAAAGGTGGTGAAGGAATGGTTGTTTGGGTAACTGACGATGAAAACAAAATGCCCGTTTATGTTGAAACTCCTATTATTGTTGGAACAATTAAAGTGCGGCTATTTAAGTACGAAGGATTGAAAAACGAAATAAACTGTATTGTCCCAAAATAAAACAGCTCCAATCCGAAGATGTAGAGCTGTTTAGAAATTGTTTAGAGAGACAATTTTTACTTTACAATGAGTTTTTGATGAAATACTTTATCGTTTGCTGAAGCAGTAATTAAATATACACCGGTTGTCAATTGATGACCGTCAGAAGAAATAGTAAATAAGAACCCACCATTTTCCATTAATTGCACTTTCGAATAAATTTCTCTTCCCAACATATCATAAACCACAACCAATAAATTTTCCGCCTTAAATCCTTGCAAACTAACATAAGTATCTGCTTCGCTTTGATTAGGATTAGGGAAAACTTTAAAGTCTGCACTTTCTGCAGGAATTTGAATGTTTTGAGCATTTCCTGATTGAGCTATCATTAGAAATGAAAAACAAAATCCTGTAAATGCTATTCTTTTAAATAAGTTCATTTTCAAATGTTTAATATTGTTATAACAAATAGAGTTCAATTTTTCTACAAAAGCAAACAGGTGGATAGCAACTTATTAACACTATGATGTGCGACAACACTAACACTTTACTACCAATTAAGGTATTTTATCGATGAATAAATAGTATTTAAATACAAACTAGGAAAAAGACCAAGAAACCGAAAAAGGCTACATTTGTTTCCACAAATAATATTTTAAGATTGCCAAACGGAATTTCATATTTAGGAGAACTTGTTGCAATAGGAACTACAATTTCTTGGAGCATAGGAATTTTCCCCTTTACTGAAGCTGCCCGAAGAATGGGACCAAATTCAGTAAATCATATTCGTTTGGTATTTGCAGTTATATTTTTAACCATTATTTCACTTTTTGTTTTACCAATTTCGTTTACGGATTTATTTACAAGCCCGCTTCCACAGCATTGGATGTGGTTTGGTTTATCAGGAATAATTGGATTGGCATTGGGTGATTATTTTGGATTTACTTCTTTTGTAATTCTTGGTCCACGTATTGGAAGTATTTTTACTACGCTAGCTCCGGCTGCAGCGTTAATTTCTGGATTCTTTTTAATAGGTGAGCGAATCAACATTATTGGAATAATTGGAATACTTATTACAATTGCTGGAGTTGTTTGGCTTAGCATGAACAGAGGCAGCAAGGAAACAATGAAAGATCATGCGATAGGAAAAGTTGGAAAAGGAATTTTGTTTGCGATTTTATCAGCTGTTTGTCAGGGAACCGGACTTGTGCTTGCTAACAAAGGATTTGAATCACAAACTAACAACGCTGATTTACCATTTTTTCAAGCAACTTGGATCCGTATGATTGTTGCAGCTACAATAATGTATTTAACAACAATAGTACGAGGGAAATTCAAAGAAGTAAATCAACCAGTTTTAGAAAATAAAAACAATGGATTAATTTATGCCTTAGGAGGAACAATTTTCGGACCTGTTATTGGCGTCAGCACTTCTATGTTAGCAGTTTCTTTATTACACAACAAACCTTCAGTAGCACAAACTATTTTTGCGCTTGTTCCAGTTTTTGTATTACCTCTCTCCTATTTATTTTACAAGGAAAAGATTACAATAAAATCTGTTTTTGCTGCATTAATAGCAATTGCGGGTGTGATGGTTTTAATTTGGAGAGAAGATATTCTTGCTTTTATTTAGGCATCTTCTTAAATTCTTCTCTTTTAATTGTATTTCCAGATGGTTTTGGTTCATCTGTAATTAATGACTCATCCATAATCATTATTCCATCCAACATAATTTCTTCGTTAAGTTCCAATTCAAAATCAAGAGTTATGGGTTGATAAGGTGCAGTAACAGAAATTCCTTTTACTATTTTTGTCACATAACCTATATACATTGCTTTAATATCTACTTTCGGATAGGCTTTCGGAATTTTTATTTCATATTTCCCTTCAATATCTGATGTACATTTTGCTACTACAGAATCATTATAAATAACTGCTAACATAACAAAAGGAAGTTTTTCTCCTGAAGCTTTGTCTTTCACTACACCTTTTGCAATAACACTATCATTTGATATTGTAACAAAATTAAATAGTGAAGTTTTAATTTTGTGAAATGTACTCGCCTGTGCTGCATCAACTGTAAACAAACTTGCACCGAAACAAAAAACTGCTGCAATCCAGAATTTTCTTAAATAATTAACATGTTCCCTATTAATATTTTTATCGACATATTGCTCTTGCAATAATTTTGCAGAAACATGTCCACACAAACCATCTTCACTTTCTGAATATGCTTTCTTTATTTCTTCAATAGTGGATTTGGAAAAATCATGGACATGCTTTTGACAAGAAGAACAGAATTTTCCTTTTTCAGAAACACTCATGTTTTTCCATCCTTGGTGACAAGGTTCTTTTATTGATATAAATGTATTCATTACAACATATTTTTAAAAAGACGCATTTAATATCTGAATTCCATATCAATAAATTTACGGATATTTGTGTTCTGAAAAAAATTTATTATTAAAAATGGACGCATCGGACGATTTAAAAAAATATTTCAACTCAAAAGAGTACGCAACAACAATTATTGGCAACACAGCTGATGGTGTAAATGCACCGGTTACAAATGAAGATAAAATTTCAGCACTTATTTCTTTATTAACCGACCCGGCAAATAAAGAAATAAAAGAAGAAGCATTAATAACACTAAAAAAAGAAAAAGGTGGCGACACTTTATTAGTTGCAATTGCCAGTCCGAAAGCAAATGCTGTAAGACATATTTTAGTGGCTGCCTGCTGGGAGTCGGAAATTAACTTTAGTAAATATTTGCCTTTTTTTATTTTACTGGCATTAGACGAAAACTATTTGGTTTCTTTAGAAGCAATTACCACAATTGAAAATATGGAAGGCCCTTTTACAGAGACGGATATAAAAACGGGAATTGATAAAGTAAAAGCGTTCAAAAAGAATATTACAAATGAACGACAGGTGTTGCTAAATGATTTGGTGGATACTTTGTCGGGATTTTTGACTGCGAAGTAAGTTACAGCAACCAACTGGGAGATCCCGTGTCGTGGCACGGGATGACTGTTTCGAATAGTCTATGTACATTTCGTCACACTGAGCGTAGTCGAAGTGTTTTTGTAATAAAGCTCTATTTCTTTTTAAAATACTTCATCGCCTCAGGCAAAAAAGCTTTTATATCCGCAATACGAGTTGCATCACTTGGATGAGTGCTAATAATTTCCGGTGGTTTATTTCCTCCACTCGTCTGCTCCATTCTTTCCCAAAATGCTACAGCTTCAGTTGGATCATAACCAGCAATAGCCATAAAAACCAAACCCATTTTATCTGCTTCGCTTTCATGTGTACGTGAATATTTTAACATTCCTAATTGAGAAGTCAATCCATACGATTGTAAAAACAAATCCTGAGTTAACTGCGGTTTTTGCGAAAGCGCAACGGATAAAGCAGCACCACCCACCTGAACTAACAATCCCTGACTCATTCGTTCGTTTCCATGTCGAGCAACTGCATGTGCTATTTCGTGTCCCATCACACATGCCAAGCCCGCTTCGGTTTGAGTAACTGGCAATAATCCTGAATACACAACAACTTTTCCACCTGGCATACACCATGCATTTACTTCATTTTGATTCACCATGTGAAATTCCCATTGATAACCTTCTAGTCTGCCTGACAATCCTTTTTCAGCCATAAATGTTTCTACAGCCTTTTGCATATTTGTTCCTATTCTGGAAACCATTTTTGCATTTGCATCCGTTTCAGAAACAGCCGGATTTTTTGCTAAAAAATCAGCATAGCTCGTCAAGCTCATTCCAATCATTTCTGATTCAGAAATTAAACTCATCTGTTTACGCCCTGTAATTGGTACTTTCTGACAAGCAATGCCAATTATTGCAATGGCAAAAAGAGCTATTAAAACTTTCTTCTTCATGAAAATATTTTTATTCTATTCAATCTCCGCAGTAATTCCTCTTTCTAATAAAGCAGTACACATTGGTTCCAGCGATTCATAAGAACCTTTTCTTACAGAACATTTTCCTTTGTAATGAATTAAGAAAGTACATTGTTCTGCCTGAATCGGGTCATGTTTACAAACTTTTATCAACGATTCAATCACATAATCAAACGTATTGAAATCATCATTATAAACAATCAGTTGCTTTCCTTCTACTTCAACCTCTTCAGCAGCTAATAAAATTTCCGAGTCGGTATCTAAATCGTGTTGCTGCTTATCAAAATCTTTAACATTCATATTCTTTTAATTATTGACCACTTAATGCTCTTGCTTCATCAATTGTAATTTTTAATCCGTCTTTATATGCAATAATAAAAGCATCGGTAATTCCTCCTTCCTTTACTACTTCTGTTCGCACTTTACTTGCTTCTGCATAAGTTTTGTATGTTCCAACTGTATAAATTGTCAAGCCATTTGCATCTTTATAATTCTTCACTCCTTTATTAGCAATTTTCAAAAACTTGTTTGCAATTTCCAAAGGAACTTCTTCTTTAAACGCACCTATCTGAACTTTAAAAACAATTCCTGAATCAATTTGCATTATATTGCTTGCTGTAGCAGCCGCTTTTATCTGATCGTTCACTACAGGTGTAACAGAAGTAGCAACGTTTGTAGCCGGTTGATTATTGCTTATTGGTGCAGTTGTATTTGTTGCTGGAACAGATGCTGTTGTTGTTGGAGTATTAGTCACCGGTGCCGAAGTTCCAGAATTTGTACTTCCACTAGATGCTGTAAAAGTTGGTAAAGCATTCATGTTAGGAGCAGTTGAAAAGACAGCCGAACCATCAGCAATAAACTTTTCTGCTTCGGGAAGTGAAATGCGTTTACCATTAAAATATGCTGTAACGAATGCATCTTTAATTCCTGCATCTACCACCATATTTTTTGCTTCAATTGCTCTTGGAACATTGTTATATATTCCTGTATTGTATCTTGTATTTCCATTAGGTGCAGCTTCGGTATACAGCGGTTGAATATTATATAACTTACTAGCAGAAACAACTTGAGAATAAACACCTATTTGAACTGTGTAAAACAAACCACCGACTGCAGCAATATTTTGTGTTTTAACTGGAGTAACTGTTTGAGTATTATTTGCTGGCACCTGAACATTGGTAGTAGCAACTGTATTGTCGGATGTTTTTGTAGTATTATCCGCAACAGTTGTGTTTGTAGCAGTAGTATTAACAGGCGGAACAGTTCCTCCAGTCATCGCCATTGCTTCATTCATTGAAATTCTTTTTCCATTTAAAAATGCAACCACAAAAGCATCTCTGTAACCTAATTCTCTGATTTCATTTTTTACTTTGTCGGCTGTTGTAAAAGTTGTAAATACTCCAGCAGTGTATCTTGTAAATCCTTGTGGAGTTGTTTCTCCTGTTATCGGTGACATTCCTTTAAATAAATCCTGAGGAATAGGATTTCTAAATGCTCCAATCTGAACTTTAAAAATTAAACCTTCCGGTAATTTTTCGTTTACAGGAATTGGTTTTGTAGCAGAATAAATAGGAGCGGTAGTTTTTACAAAAACTTCTGCCGTAGTTGTGTTAGTAGCTTTAACAGTATTATCTACAACCGTATTGTCAGCTGTTTTAGTTGTATTATCAACAACAGTATTATCCGTAGTTTTTGTAGTATTATCTGCAACCGTATTGTCTACAGTTTTAGTAGTATTATCTACTACGGTGTTATCAACTGTTTTAGTAGTATTATCTGTCACGGTGTTGTCAGCCGTTTTAGTGGTATTATCTGCTACAGTATTATCAACAGCTTTTGTAGTATTATCTACTGTTTTTGTTGTATTATCAACTACAGCAATATCAGTTGTTTTTACTGCAACATCAGGAGTATATTTTAAATAAATAGCGTTTGCTTTCTTTTGTTTTTCTAATGCTATCATTTCGTTTTTGTAAGCATCTTCCAAAGCAGTTTCTTTCTCATAAAAAACAGAAGTGTTGTTTGCTATTTCTCTGGCCTTTTCTGCACGTTTAAAAAATATCTCTGCTTCATCTTTCATCATTTCAGCCATTGAAATATCATCTGCATTGTTTCCTTTTGTTGCAATTGCAAACTGTTCGAGTTTATTTTGATTATCAGTATATTCTTTTTTGTTTGCAACCGCTATAACAGTAGCAGCTTCAATCTGTTTGTTTTCCGATTGTTTAGCAAGCTCTTCCGCTTCAGCATATAATGCATTTTTTGTTGCAGTATTATTTTCTGCTGCTGCTTTAGTTTTTAACTCGTTCGACTGACTAGTCAAGTTTTCTGCATCCTTATTTATAGCATTTGATTTAGTTGCTTGTTCTGCAGCTACTGATGAGGTATATGCAAATCCCTTTTCTTCTGAACTAGTTGTTGCGTCTGTTGTTTTCGTTGTATTGTCAACCACAGTATTGTCGGCTGTTTTAGTAGTATTATCTGCAATTGTATTATCAACAGCTTTTGTTGTATTGTCTGCTACAGTATTGTCAGCAGTTTTTGTCGTGTTATCCACAACAGTGTTGTCTGCCGTTTTTGTTGTATTGTCAACTACTGCATTATCTACTGTTTTTGTTGTATTGTCTGCTACCGTATTATTCGTTGTTTTCGTTGTATTATCTGCTACCGTATTATCCGTTGTTTTTGTTGTGTTGTCTACTACAACATTATTTTTTATTCGGTTTGCATTTCCTAAACTAATTACTGCCTCTTTTTGTTTTTGAATAGACAAATCCTCACCCTGCTTAATTTTAAGAGCAAGCAATGCTTTCATTTCAGAATCATCACTTGCTTCCATCTCTGTTTTTTTCTTCGCTATATCAGCATCTATTGCTTTGCTCCAATTCATCAAAGCATCTGCTTTTGCTTTCTCTCTTTCCCCTTCATTTGTGATACCGCTGGTAGCAGCAACTTCCTCTTCATATTTTTTATTAATATTTACTACCGGAGTTGAAGAAGTATTATCTGTAGTTGTATTGTCCACTACCGCATTATCAGAGGTTTTGGTTGTGTTATCTACAACGGTATTGTCTGCTGTCTTGGTTGTATTGTCAGCAACAACAGTTTCTTGCTTCTTTAATTTTTCTACACTAGCAAGTGTTTCTTTTGTAGTTTTCTCCTTCTCTTTTAATTCTTTTTCAAGCGCAGCAATTTGCGTATTCAGTTCTTTCTTTTTTGTCTTGTCCTTTTCTGTTTTTACTTCTTCTTTTTTAGTTGATATGTCTTCACTTATAGAAGTTGTCCACTCTTTCAACACTTCTGCTTTTTTATTCTCACGCTCTAATTCATTTGTAATATTATCAGTTGCAGCAATTTCATCAGAATACTTTTTAGAATAATCAACTTTTACTTCTGTAGTATTATCAGTTGTCTTTGTTGTATTATCTGCAATAGTATTGTCAGTTGTTTTTGTTGTATTATCAACTATTGCATTGTCGGTAGTTTTTGTTGTATTGTCTGTAACAGTATTATCAGTTGTTTTAGTTGTGTTATCAACTGTTGTATTATCAGTTGTTTTTAGTGCAACAGAATTGTCAGTTGTTGAAGTGGTTGTAGTATTTTTAATTGTATTGACCTGTGCTTCTAATTTTGCTTTGTCAATCATTGCAACATCAGCAGCAGCTTTTTCATTTGTAGTTGTTTTTGCTTTGTCATAAACATTGCTAACCAATTCAGTTTCATTTACTGCACCATTGTATTCTTTTTGTAATTGAGCAACTTTCTGTTCGTTCAATGCTAGATCTTTTTTACTTTCTTCAGTATCCATTTTCAAACCTGTAACCTGATCAAGCAAACCTTGTTTTACTTTTGCATTTTTTTCTTTTTCAGCTTCAGCTTGTGTAGTAATAATCAACGCTTCATTGTCAGAAATTTCTTGTTTTATATCAGCAGATGTTTTAACAGCTTTTTCCCATTCACGTTTTTTATTGTCCACATCCATCTTTAAGCTATTAGCTAAAGTTGGATTGTTATTTTGTTCAGCAAGTGCATCTAATTTTTTCTGCTGTTCTTCAAGTTTAGCAAATAAGGCAGGATCGGTATTTTTAGATTTTACTGCTGCTTCCAAATCTTTTGCATATTGCAATGATAATTCTGCTTCTTGTTCTTTAGCAGAAGCTCTGAATTCAATTTTTTTAGCAAGATTAAATGCTGCAACAGTTTCCTGATTTAATTCTTCTGCTTCTTTTGTTGCTATATTGGCTTCTTCGATAGTTGCTTGTTTCTTAATATTATCCGACATCATTGAAGCATCATTCATCAACTGCTCCGCTTCTTTTGCTTTATTTATAGCCAATTCATTTTTTTGATTTGCCAAAACCAAAGCAACATCTGCTTGCTCTTTTAAATCTTTCGCTTCTTTTGCAACATCTTCTGCATCGGAATATCCAATCTTTACAATATCATCGTTTGTTAACTTAGCTGTATTCGTTGTTTTTGTTGTATTAACTGCTACATCATTTGTGTTAGCTGTATCTTTTGGAATAGTAGATGCGCTGGTATTACTTACTTCATTGGCATTCACATCTAATTTTGATTTTTCTTTAATGAAATTAAGTGCTAGCAAATAACTTGC
Source organism: Bacteroidota bacterium (assembly GCA_005772895.1). Taxonomy (GTDB): domain Bacteria; phylum Bacteroidota; class Bacteroidia; order 2-12-FULL-35-15; family 2-12-FULL-35-15; genus 2-12-FULL-35-15. The sequence goes on from SXIH01000042.1 coordinate 34,750, forward strand.
ATCATCCAAAACTTCATCGAATAAATTAGTGATGATCAACTTATCGGTTCCTACCTCATAACTAATTTCCTGCTTCATCGGACGAAAAGCATATTGAACAGGAACAGTCACAACATCCGATTGTGTTGCAAATCCAGTTGCTTCAACAGTGAACAAGAATTTTCCTCCGTTTGGAATATTAATCAGATATACACCGTTTGCTGCTTTTGAATTAAAAATTCCAAGAATCACGTTATCATTTAAATCTTTCACAGTAATCTTTACATCCAAAGCTTGATTGTCGCGATTCTTTACTACTGCTCCTTTAATAATTGCTACATCAATTGGTCTGCGCTCTACATTGATATGATAAACTGCAGTCTTTCCGCTTTTACTTGCTCTGGCTGAAGAAAAATAGGCTTCTTTTTCATCTTCATTGGTTACATACAAAACATCGTCATCAGGAGTATTGATTGGAAAATCCAAATTAACAGGTTTATTCCAGGTATTTGTTTCTTCGTTTAATGTGGTTTTAAAAATATCGTATCCACCCATTGAGTTGTGACCTTTGGAACAGAAATATAAAACTTTTCCGTTGGGATGAAGGAAAGGGAAATCTTCGTCATACTCTGTGTTAACCGGATAACCAAGTGTTTGAGGTTTACTCCAGTCGCCCGTTGGTAATTTACGGATGATGTAAATATCTTTTCCATGATCCATATTTTCTCCATAGCTGGAAAAAAATACCTGATTATTATTTGTAGCGAGATAAATAATAGATTTCTCTTTTTTCTTTTTATCTAAAGGAGTTTTAAAAGCCTCTTCATCTGGCTTAGCCAAAAGCTTTCCACCAATCCCTGAAATGTCATACGAACGATAAAAATCAGCTCGACTCATTTCTTTTTTCTCGATAACAATCAAATCTGTCAAATTGCGAAGAAGCTTTTTACCACTCTTACACATTTCAATTTGCCTGTCGACCATCAACTTTTCAGCCTTTGCGGAAGAAGCAACGTTTTTGTAACGGGTATATTCTTTTATCGCATCGTCAAAACGATAATTCAAATGATAGGCTTTAGCTAAATAGAAAAAGGCTTCCTTTTCTACATCCGGTTTGTTTGCTGAAAATTCTAAAAAGGCAATAGGTTTTTCTTTATCATCACTTGCATAAAGCATACAAACACCTAAACGATAATTATAGTTGGGATCTTTGGGGTAAATACTTGTAAGTTGAGAGTAAAGTGGATAAGCTTCTTCAAATTCATCTTCATCAAACAGTTTGGCTGCCTGCGTTTTTAATTCTTCTTCTGAACCGAAAGTTGTTTGAGCCGAAGCAATGCGCGTGCTGAAGGCAAGCGTGATTAGCAATAAGTAAACAAACCTTACATGCTTCATATAGAGTAGTTCCGGCTTACCGGAAAAAATGTGCTTTAATTGGTGATTAATAAAATAGTGATTTACAATACGTTGCAACCATAAAATCGATATTACAAGCCACCTTAACATACAAATTTAAGTTTTTTTATTGATTGATGCTATTTCTTAGCAAATTCCATAGTTTCAAGCCATTTTTTGTGTCATAAAATAATTCCCACCAAATTCCGTTAATTTACGGCTTATCCTATCTTTGTATTATGAAATTAAAACAAGTTCTACCCATTTGCCTGTTAGTAATAATTGCTTTATCGTCTTGTAAAAAGGATGAACTGATTACCGATTCGAGTGCAAAACTTGCATTTTCAGTAGATACTGTTTTGTTCGATACCGTTTTTCAATATGCCGGTTCTGCAACAAAACTTTTCAGAATTTACAATCCACACGAGCAACCAATAAATATTTCAAAAGCATATTTAGCAGGAGGAACTAGCTCACCATTTAAACTGAACATTGACGGAATATCAACTACATCAACCATGCCTGTTTTAACAGACATCGAAATTTTAGGTGGCGATAGTATGTACGTTTTTGTTCAAGTTTATGTAAATCCATCAGGGAGTCTTCCAGTAATTGTAAAAGATTCTATCATATTTGAAACAAATGGAAATATTCAAGATGTGAAATTGATTGCCATAGGTCAAGATGTTTATTTACACAAACCAGATCCGGGAAAATTTTATTCTGTTGTAACACCTCCAGGTACTAATTATACTTTCCCAACTGATAAACCACATTTGGTTTTTGGATATTTAGTTGTCGATTCAGCCACAATTGTAACAATGCCTGCTGGTACTAAAATGTACATGCACAACCATTCTGTTCTTTGGGTTTATCGCGATGGAACTTTAATTATTGATGGTGATTTAGGAAATGAAGTTACTTTTCAAGGTGATAGATTGGAATCAGATTATGCTAATGTTCCCGGGCAATGGGGAAAAATTTGGTTTTCTGCTTTGAGTAAAGACAATACTATTGATTATGCAATAATTAAAAACGGACAAATAGGAATTCATGTAGATACGGTTGCATCAACCACCACTCCTACTCTCAGAATGTCAAATACAATTGTAAAAAATATGTCGGCAGCCGGGCTTTTTGCTCAAGGAGCACATATTAGAGCAGTGAATTGCGTATATGCAAATTGCGGACAATACGTTGCGGCTCTTACTATTGGTGGGAAATACCGTTTTGAACATTGCACGTTTGCAAATTACTGGACATACGATAGCAGAGTAACTCCAACACTTGTAATGGGCAATCATTACTATGCTGATGGCATTGGAGAAATTATTCGTCCACTAGACAGTTGTTATTTTGGAAATTGTATTATCTATGGAGACATAGCAGAAGAAGTAGGAATGGATTCCGCTTTAACTATCGGAGCTTTTTCTTACAAATTTGATTACTGTGATGTAAGAACAACACGAACACCTGATGGACATTACGTATCACCAATGAACAGTGATCCAGGATTTGCTGATGTAACAATTAACAATTACAGAATTGGATCGCCAACTGCATTTGCTGCAGAAAAAGCTAACCCATTAATTTCACTTGCTATTCCATTTGATATCAGAGGGATGATAAGACCAAACGGTCCGCTTCCCGATTTAGGAGCATATGAATATTATCCATAAGCCAACCATTTCCATTATAGAGCGTCACCCCGTGCTACGACACTGGATCTCATGAATGTTAGCAATCCTTACAATTGGCAGATCTGTGAAGGGCCACGGATGACATTAAGAGTGAAAGATATCTACGAAAAAAAATCCTTTTACAAAAATCTTGCTTTTGCTTTTTTAGATTCTTTATTTTTAAATACTCCGTTGTATTGAAGAAATATTTCAAATCCTCCAACCGATTTTGTTGTTGGTGTTAATTTAGATGCAGTAACTTCATAAGCGGCTCCAAAACCAAATCCTTTTAGTTCATATCTGAACGTTACATAAACAGCATCTCTAAAACGATAAAATACTCCGAAATAAACTGCTTTATCCGTTTGATTATCTGTATAACGTGATGCCTCTTCCAATACATATTTTACATTAAATCCACCATTCAACAATAATGAAGATCCTTGCTGATATGCAATTATACTAGGCATTAAAGTAGTGTTACTTGTTTCACTTAATTTATAGCCTATGTTCCATTGTACTCCAAATTTTGGAATCAATCTTTCTGCTCTTCCAAGAATACTATATCTCGGAGCTGTAAAATGATGGAATGAAAAACCCAATGCACTTCTGAACAAATGATTTGTTTTGAAATTCCAAACTAAACCAGTCGACATATCTAAAAATCCAGTTCCACCACCACCTTCAGCAACTCCGTAACTCGGATCATACGTTCCTGAAACAGGATTGTACTGACTATCCCACTTCACACCACCCAATGCAACAGTTCTGATATTATAACCAATTGTATAACCTAAAGTGATATTGTGTTTTTGTCGCCCACCAATAAATTTTGTGTAGGATGCCAAAGCATTAAATGATTGCGTTTTCAATCGGAATGGTCCATCGTTGTCGCTAACAATATTTAATCCTGCAGCAAAAAAATCATCACTCAACATTCTTTTTTTGAAAATAGGACCATCAAGACCAATATTGAATGTTTTGTATGGATTGGTAACAGTAAACCATTGCATACGATACAAAGTATATGCTCTTATATCGCTATTGATAGCACCTGTATTTCCCGGATTAGCATTTAGTGGTGCTAAATAAAATTGAGAAAAATGATAATCTTGCGCAATTGCAGAAGTAGTAAAAACCAATGCTGCAAATAATGTTATTTTTTTTATCATAATTTTTTCTTTTTAAAAAGAAATTTGTTTGTAGCTAATATTATCTGGCAAGCATAATTGCCCCATGCTCTTTGGCTTCACTGCCATCACAGAATGTAACAACCAAATCATACACAAAAACATTGTTATTCATTTTTAATCCGATGAGTCTTCCATCCCAAGATTGAGCAGGATCAGATGTTTCAAAAACTTTCTCTCCTATTCTGTCGAATATTTTTAAACTGATAAAATCAATTCCTCTGCCGTGCACCTGAATCACATCATTTATTCCATCGCCATTCGGAGAAAATCCTGTAGGCATAAAATAAGTGAAAATATTTTCTACTACAACAGTTGCAGTTTCTGTATCGGTACAACCTGCGGGACTTGTATATTGAACAGTGTATGTTGTTGTAACAGTTGGTGAAACTGTAACTTCGGGACCTGTAGAACTTTCTCCTGACCATGTATATGTTCCATCACTTGGACTAGCATACAAGGTTGTTGACTCACAAGCATTGATAAGCATGTTTCCAGAAACAGTTACTGTAACAGGTGAACCAACTGTGATGTATGCAGTTTGCGTTAATGTATCAGAACCATCAGCATTAGTTGCAATCAAAGTAACATCATATGATCCATTTGAAGAATAGCAAATGGCTGGAGGAGTTTGTGATGTTGATGTAGCTGGTGAACCACCCGGGAAGGACCACGACCATGATGTTGGAGAGTTGGTGCTTAAATCGGTAAAGTTTACGCAAGCAGGCGTATTACAAAAAATTGTATTGTCTGCTGTGAAATTTGCAACAGGAGGTGAACAAGAATTTACAGTTATAGTTACAGTATTTGATGTAGCAGGAGAACCAGTAACACAAGACGCTGTAGAAGTCATAATAACAGTTACAACATCACCATTTGATAAACCGGTTGTAGTAAATGTCGGAGAATTTGTTCCCGCATTTGTTCCGTTCACTTGCCATTGATAACTAGGAGTTCCTCCATTTGTAGGAGTTGCAGTAAATGTAACTGGATCTCCAACACAAATTGTTGTTGGTGCTCCCACAATGCTAACAGAAGCTGTAACAGTTGGATTAACTGTAATTGTAATTGAATTAGAAGTAGCAGGAGAGCCTGTTGCACAACTTGATGAAGAAGTCATAATAACAGTAACAACATCTCCATTTACTAAAGTAGTTGTTCCAAAACTAGATGACGTTGCACCACCCACATTTGTTCCATTTATTTGCCATTGATAAGTTGGTGTTGCTCCACCATTTGTTGGCGTTGCAGTAAACACAACTAAATCACCAGCACAAATTGTTGTACTCGGAACAGCAGCAATACTTACTGAAGCAGGAACTGACGCAACAACAGTAATTGTAATTGCATTTGAAGTAGCTGGTGAACCTGTTGCACAACTTAATGATGAAGTCATGATAACAGTAATAATATCTCCATTCACTAAAGTGGATGAAGTATAAGTTGATGATGTTGCACCACCAATATTTGTTCCGTTCAATTGCCATTGATAAGTTGGTGTTGTTCCACCGTTTGTAGGACTTGCAGTAAATGTTACCGGATCGCCAGCACAAATTGTAGCACCAGTTGAAGTAATGCTAACAGAAGCAGGAACTGAAGCAGAAACAGTTATTGTAATTGGATTAGATGTTGCCGTTGTAGGAGAAGCACACGGAGCATTTGAAGTCATAATAACTGTAACAATATCACCATTTGCAAGTGTAGAAGATGTATAAGTTGTTCCACCTGTTCCCACATTACTTCCATTTACTTGCCATTGATAAGTTGGACCTGCTCCACCATTTGTTGGAGTTGCCGTAAAAGTAACAGGATCACCGGCACAAATTGTAGAACCTGTAGATACAATACTTACAGAAGGAACAACAGTTGGATTTACTGTCATTGTAATTCCGGTTGATGTTGCAGTAGTTGGTGAAGCACAAGCTGCATTTGATGTCATTATAACTGTAACAACATCACCATTTGCAAGTGTTGTTGATGTATAAGTTGTTCCACCAGTTCCCACATTACTTCCATTCACTTGCCATTGATAAGTTGGGCCAGCACCACCATTTGTAGGAGTTGCAGTAAATGTTACAGATGTTCCTGCACATATTGGTCCGGAAGGAACGGCTGCAATAGTTACTGAAGGAACTACAACAGCGTTGATGGTAATATTCACACCATTATCTGTTCCAGTTATCGGAGGAGTTGAGCTTATTACTCTTACTCTGTATCCAGTTCCTGTTGGTGTTCCGCAGGGAATTGTACAAGCAATTGTTCCCGTATTTGCAACACTCACCAATGTACCAATTGCAACTGGAGCTGCAAAACTTCCAACTGCATCTGATAATTGAGCAGTATAAATATTTCCTGCAGTAAAAGTTCCTGTACTTGTAAAAGGAACATTCATCGCGCTACAAGCGCAGAAAGGACTACCTGTTATAGTACCCGTTGTGATAGTGTTTGATGTTGGTGTTGATAAAGTAATATTATCAACTGCAAAAGAAGGATCTACTCCTGCACCATCATCATTGTTTACCCATCTAAAAGCAATTTTCACCAATGGATTATTATCAGCAGAAACAGGCAAAGCAACTGTTCTCGAAGTCCATAATCCTTGTCCGCCACAACCAGTCAATGTTTTTGGCATATTATCTATTAATGTCCAAACTGCTCCATCAAAATAGTAAAGCGTTGCATCATCAAGAGTTGTTTGACCTCCCTCTATATAATTAAAATTCACAGAGATTGTTGTTTTTCCAGTACAATTGATTGTTGGTGACTCCGAGCGTCTATTAGTTTCTGGACAAAATAAGAATCCACATAATCCACCTGCATCGTATGCCGCTCCTCCTGCAGGATTAAATACACTAGTTACATGCAATGTATTATTTAAATTATTAGCAACTCCACAGCTTGTTGGTGCTCCTAAATTTGGCGTAATTCCTCCTCCTTCATTGTCTGAAACTGTAAAAAAATTAGGATCAGTTCCTTCTACTCCTGTTGGAACATTAAATGTCCATCCTGGTCCACCGGTTGTCCAGTCTTCTGTATAAAACACCTGTGCATTTGTATTAAAAGAAAAAAGTGATAAAAGCAATGCTGAAATTGCAAAAACTTTCATCACATGACCTTTAATATTAAGTCTGTAATAAGTATTGTTTTTCATATATTCTTCTTTATTGGGAGTTCGCTTAGTTTTAAATAGTTCACCAAGTTAAGAATTAAAAATAACAATTCAAATTATGGCTATTTATCAGATGTAATTGGCGGTAATATGGTTGCTTCTGTATATATTTTATGGGGATTTTGATTTATTGAATAATTATTTTTTTTGCAAGCAATTGTTTTCCATCCGATGCTTTTACAATATACATTCCTTTCGCTAAAGAATTTGTCGGAATGGAAATTTTTTTCTGCCCACTTTCAATATATTCATTGATATAAAAAACTTTTTCCCCTTCTAAATTAAATAACTCGAAATTTAAAGTCGTTTTTTCGTTCGAACTTATGCTTATTTCTAGCTGGTCGTTATTGCAGTATGAATTTATTATTTCAAAATCTGATTGGACAATATTAACCATTTCAATTTTACTATAACTATAATCACCATTGTAGTCTGTTTGTTTCAAACGATAATAAGAAATTCCTGAAAAAGGATTTCTATCAATACTAAAATATTCTAGAACCTGAGAACTATTTCCTGCTCCTTGAAAATAAATTAAGTCGGAGAAATTAATTGCATCGGTTGATCTTTCAATTGTAAAAAAATCGTTATTTAATTCTGTTGCAGTTACCCAATTAATATCCACTTCTTTTTCTGAATTATATTTTGCTGTAAAACTTAACAATTCAATTGGTGCAGGCGTAAGTACCGCGTTAATAGTAACATCGTCTACTGCAAAAGAAGGATCACTGCCTAATGAATTGTTGTTGCTTTGCCAAACAAAACCAACTCTTAAATTTGTAATTCCCTCACAAGTTACTGGCATATTCCATGTAATATGAGTCCAGCGGCCTTGCCCAGAACCACATATTTGTGATTTAAGATTATTAATACTTCCTCCTCCACCCATTGCTGGGCTAGTTGATGTTGGTGCACCAGTTGGAACAACCCAACCTGTTCCTCCATTGATACTATAAACTAAATAAGCTTTATCTGTTGTACCTTCACCATTTCCAATAAAATCAAACTCAACTACTACATTGGTATAGCCAACTGTACTAATATTTGGTGAACCAACTCTACGATTTGTATTAATATCGGATAAATATGCTGCACCAGAAGCTAATCCAGTACATTCCATAAAAAGAGAAGGATCGCCTAAACCTGCTCCTCCACAAACATTTGCTGTCATTCCTGATTCTGTATCGCCTGTTTGCCAAAGATTCGCTAATCCAAAAAATGTAGCATTTCCCCAGGGTGCAGCTAAATTATTCACTGTCCAACCACTTGCTGCCAATGTTCCGCTAAAAGGTTGTGTATAAATTGTTGTTTGAGCAATCGTTGTTTGAAGAGAAAAGAGAACAACGAAACAGGTTCCTAATAACTTGTTCAAGCGAACAAATAATCTGGGCGGCAGAAGAAGGATTGGATGTTTCGTTGTCATTTTATTACAAAAACTAAAAAAATCTTACATCTAAGTTATTCCCTAAAAAGCCGAAATCAATTACAAAATGTACTTATTATACTAAGTCTAATATTACATATAGTAAATATTTGTTATATTTGATAGTATATATGTACTATTATTATACCTTTTCATGATAGCATCAGACGAACTTCATAAATTAATAAAGTCTCTCACTCAATCCGAAAAGCGATTTTTTAAGATTTATGCTTCCCGACATATTATTGGTGAGCAAAATAATTATGTCCAGCTATTTGATGTAATCGCATCTCAAAAAAAATATAATGAAGAAGCTATAAAAGAAAAATTCGATGGACAAGCTTTTATGAATCGTTTTGCAGCTGTAAAAAATTATTTACATCAGCTTATTTTAAAAAGCATGAGAAATTTTCATGCTGGTTCTACTATTGATATTGAATTAAAAGAAATGCTTATTGATATTGATTTTCTTTATCAGAAAGGATTATATAAACAATGTCAAAAACTTCACACCAAAGCAGAAAAGCTGGCTGCTGAAACAGATAAAAAAACCAGACTTCTGGAAATATTAGAATGGAAAGCAAAATTAATGCAAGCCACAAACAGAGATTTTGACCAAGAAAATTTTCATAGAAATGTTTTTATTGAAGAAAATGTTATTTTAAAAAGCATACAACTTACTTTGGAATTAAAAAGCGAAGTACTTGGAGTGTTTACTATGATTAGAAAGCAAGGGTTTGCCCGTTCTAAAAAAGATCTCGAATTAATTAACGAAGTTATTCAAAAATACAGTAAGCTCGATTACAAAAAATTAAACTTCAATGATAAGTATTACCTGAATTACATCAATACTGTTTATTACACTTCTTCAGGCGACAATTCAAAAAGCTTGCATTATACAAAACGAAATATTGATTTGCTTGAATCTATTCCCTCAAAACTGAGAGATGAGGAGTTTGAGAAATATATAGCTTCTTTAAACAATTTAGTGGTTAACTTAATCAACTTACAAAAACCTAAGGAAATAAAACCTTATCTAGAAAAGATACGATCCTTAGCCACTCATAATATACGCGAAAATATTTTATTATGGGTAACTTCTTACAAGCTGGTATTGGGTGTTACTATAAAAGCTTGCGATTTTGAACAAGCAGAAAAAATTGTGGAAGAAATAAATTCAGGAATTGCATTTTACAGCGACAAAATTCCAGCGGCAGATATTGTACTTTTCAAATTTAACATGTCGATTGTTTATTTTGTAAACAATAAACATTCAAAAGCAATAAAAACGTTAAATGAAATTATCAACGAAAATGATTTATCGTTACGTGATGATATTCAAAGTTTTGCGAGGATAATCCGTTTAATTATTTTCTGGGAAAAAGGAGAAGAAGAACTTCTTCCTTACGCTACTCTTTCAACTTATCGGTTCCTTTACAAACGCAATAAATTATACAAGTTTGAGAGCATTGTGCTTCAATTTATCAAAGAAAAAATGCTGCATATAAATACTTCAAGTGAATTGAAAAAAGCATTTATTGAATTAAAAGAAAAATTAGAAAAACAACTTCAAAATCCTTTAGAGAAAAAAGCATTGGACTATTTTGATTTCATTACCTGGATTGAAAGCAAAATAAGTAAAAAGGATTTTAAATCCTTAGCAAAAGAAAAGCTCCAAAAAGAATTGAATTAATTGAATGATAAAGTTAAATCGGTAATTAATTTAACAACAAACTCCAATTGCTGCTCTCTTGTTAAATCCGAATTATCCAACACAATTGCATCGTGGGCTTGTGTCAGAGGATTTTCTTTGCGATGAGTATCTTCGTGATCGCGGTAAATTAAATTTGATTTTACTTCGTTAAACGAAATATGTTGTCCTTTGGAAGACAATTCATCAAACCTACGCTGTGTTCTGATATCGGTATCAGCTGTCATAAAAAGTTTTAATTCAGCATTTGGAAAAACATTGGTCCCAATATCTCTGCCATCCATCACAATGCCTTTGTTTTTCCCTAGCTTACGCTGAATTGCAATCATTTTCACACGAACATCATGAATGGCACTTACTTTACTTACGTTTTCAGAAACAATCATTTGTCTGATCTCTTTTTCTACATTTTCTCCATTCAGAAAAGTTTCAGAAGATTTTGTGTTGGGATTAAATTGAAAAGTCAAATGTATATCATCCAACAAACGAACAATATCACTTTCCTGAAAACTATGGTCCTTGATTACACCCTTTTGCAAGGCATAAAGTGTAACACAACGATACATCGCTCCGGAATCAACATAAGCATAACCTAGTTTTGAAGCCAAAGCTTTCGCCAGCGTGCTTTTTCCACACGAAGAATATCCGTCAATTGCAATGGTAATTTTAGTCATATAGAATTCAGAATTCTAACAACAATATTACTGATTATTTTGTTCAATAAAAACTATGGAGTGGCAGGAGATTTGAACTTTTTTGAATAAAAGCTGTTCAAATCCATACTTACTGAGAAATTATTGGATGGTCCGGCCAAATGGTAAACTGCACGACCATAACTTATGTGAAATTTGTAGATTCTGAATCCAAATCCAAAAGAGAAACCTGCAGCACCTCGTTTTTCAGGAATTTTCAATTCTTTCCTTCTCTGATAATTATATCCGGCACGTAAAAAGAAGTTTTTTGTAATTATAAATTCTCCGCCAATAACCATGTGACGCATAAATTTATCACCCCATATTTTTCCTTTGTTTTGCTTAATGGGCTCTCCGGTTAATGGATCTTCGGTAAGCGGAGGATTAGCTGGATCAATATAAGTTAAATCCCATTTTTCCAGATTTTCATAAACCAGAGAAAAACGGAAAGGAACATGCTTTGGTTTTTTAGAAATACCAATTTGAATTTCAAAAGGCAATTTTTCTCTGTTTCCTTCCACATAAGGTTTCCATTGACGCCCCATATTTTTAACCACAACAGCTGCTGCAAATCCATGAGAAGGACGAACATAAGTTGCTCCTAAATCTATTGCGGAACCCCATGACGTATAAGATTCTAATTGAGAATAAATTGTTTTTAAAGTAACTCCAACGGTTAAATTAGTATCTAAAATAGATTTAGCATAAGCCAGATTAAAGCTCATCTCGCTAGCTCCGAAAGTTCCGTCTGTATTTCCTACATCATCGGCCCTGATAAATTTTCCATAATCCAGATAATGAATTCCGGCACTGAAATTCCCGATATTATCAAAATGCTTTGCATAAGCTACGTATCCGTAATTGATATCTGCAAAATAGTTGATATAACTCAAAGCAATATTATTGCTCATAGAATCAGAAAGGAGTGATGGATTAATTAAAGAAACATTAAGATCATTATCTTTAACGGGAATTAAATTACCTCCCAAAGCAGAAACCCTGGCTGAAATAGGCAAATTCAGAAATTCATAGGTATTGTTTCCACCTGTTTGAGCGTTTGCTGAAACAGTTAAAATCAAAGCAAATAAAAGGAATTGTATTCTTCTTATGTTCATTAACACAAATATAAATAAAAATATCCGTGTTTTAAACGAGAAAATGAGGGGTTTATTGCCTTACTTCTTCTTCTCTTCTTCCTTAATGGCCAAATCAATGGGATTATCCACTTTTTCCTTTAACAAAGCCAGTTTTACAACATCAATCATCTTTTCTACATAATAGAATTTCAGGTCTTTGATATAATCTTTTTTAATGTCTTCTATATCCTTTTTATTATCCGCACTCAAAATAATTTCTTTGATACCTGCACGTTTTGCAGCCAATATTTTTTCTTTGATTCCTCCTACTGCCAAAACTCTTCCACGCAATGTGATTTCACCTGTCATGGCTAATTTGTTTTTTACTTTTCGTTGTGTGAAAGCAGATGCAATTGCTGTTAACATTGTAATTCCGGCACTCGGACCATCCTTAGGCGTTGCACCTTCCGGAACGTGAATGTGGACATTCCATTTATCAAACACTTCCGGTTTTAAACCTAAAATAGCACTGTGAGATTTCAAATATTCCAAAGCAATTACAGCCGACTCTTTCATAACTTCTCCCAAATTACCTGTCAGCGTTAATTTTCCGGTTCCTTTTGTTATACTAGTTTCAATAAATAAAATATCTCCTCCAACACTCGTCCACGCTAAACCTGTTACAACACCAGCTACATCATTTCCTTGGTATCTGTCTTTTGCATGTGCCGGTCCTAAAATTTTTCCTAAATCATTGATGGTAACATTCGCATTGTATTTTTGATCCATTGCAATCGACTTAGCAGCATTACGTACTACTTTTGCAATTACTTTTTCCATTCCACGCACACCACTTTCGCGAGTATAATTTTCAATGATGTATTCAATTACTTCTTTGTTTAATGTCAATTGATCCTTTTTCAAACCTTGTTCTTCCAACTGTTTCGGAATCAAATGGCGTTTTGCAATTTCCATTTTTTCTTCTATGGTGTATCCAGTAATTTCAATAATTTCCATCCTGTCGCGCAAAGCAGGCTGAATTGAACTCAATGAATTTGCCGTTGCGATAAACATTACGTTGGATAAATCGTAATCCAACTCTACATAATTATCGTAAAATGCATTGTTTTGTTCAGGATCTAAAACTTCTAACAATGCAGATGATGGATCGCCATGAAAATCGTTTCCTACTTTATCAATCTCATCTAAAATAAAAACTGGATTAGAAGAACCTGATTTTTTTATGTTTTGTAAAACTCGTCCCGGCATTGCACCAATATAGGTTTTACGGTGACCACGAATTTCTGCTTCATCTTTCAAACCACCCAAACTCATACGAATATATTTTCGTCCTAAACTCTCTGCAATACTTTTTCCTAATGATGTTTTACCAACTCCCGGAGGTCCGTACAAACACAAAATCGGAGATTTCATATTCCCTTTCAATTTCAAAACTGCCAAGTGTTCCAAAATACGCTCTTTCACTTTATCCATTCCGAAATGGTCTTTATTCAAAACTTTTTCAGCACGTTTTAAATCAAAATTATCTTGGGTTTTATCGCCCCATGGTAAATCTAGCAACACTTCCAAATAACTTGTCTGAATAGAATATTCTGCTGCATTCGGATTCATACGTTCAAGTTTACCGATAGCTTTATCAAATGCCTGAGAAACTTCTTTACTCCAGACTTTTTTAGTTGCCCGGATTTTCATTTCCTGAATATCCTGTGTATTGTTATTCTCACCCAACTCTTCCTGAATGGTCTTCATCTGCTGGTGCAAGAAATAATCGCGTTGCTGTTTATCCAAATCAACTTTTACTTTGGATTGAATTTGATTTTTCAATTCCAACATTTGAAGTTCTTTTGTAAGATTAGTCAAAACCATTGTAGCACGTTCTTTCAAATCAATCACTTCTAACATTTTTTGCTTCTCTTCCACAGGAGCATTCATGTTCGAAGAAATAAAATTGATTAAGAAAGAAGGACTTTCAATATTTTTTAAAGCGAAACCTGCTTCACTTGGGATATGCGGACTCTGTTTTACAATTTGAAGAGCTAAATCTTTTAAAGAAGAAACCAAAGCATCGAATTCTTTATCATCATTTTTAGGTCGTGTTTCTGCTATTCCTGAAATAGAAGCTTTTATGTAAGGTTGCGACTGCTTTATTTCTCCAAGTGCAAAACGTTTTTTCCCCTGAATAATAACTGTTGTATTACCATCGGGCATACGAAGCATTTTTATTATTTGAGCTACTGTTCCAATTTTATTCAAATCTTCAACAGTTGGGTCTTCAACAGAATCGTTTTTTTGAGCAACTACACCAATAATTTTATCGCCTTTGTAAGCATCTTTAATTAAATTGATAGATTTATCTCTGCCAACAGTAATTGGGATAACAACACCAGGGAATAAAACAGTGTTCCGAAGAGGTAAAATTGACAGCTCTTCAGGCACTTTTTCGGAGTTCATCTGGTCTTCATCCTCCGATGAGAGCAATGGTATAAACTCAGTATCCTCGTCCATCAGATTGTCACGAAGCATTGGTACCAAGCCATTCAAGTCGAAATTATCAGTCATATTATGAGTAAATTAAGTCTTTTTATTAAAATTACACCCTATAATTTTCAATTGCTGTGCCATTGGGGGAATTGGGACAAAATGACATCATCGAATTACTAATTTTTACGAAAAATACGAATTACCAAATTGGCGCATTTACACAGTTTTATTCGCTTTGAGCAAGTAATAGATGTTAATCCCAACAATAGCAACATTGGTTATGATTATTGGAAGCGAAAAGTCTAATAATACCCCATAAGCTACAAATAAAGTACAGCCAATACAATTTATTATTCTAAGAGTTTTAATTTCTTTCATAATGAAGGATATTAAAACTACTGCTGATGCAATGTAGCCGATAATGTCAGTAAAATTAAATGAGATGACTTCCATGCAATTACTTTCTATACTTTTCAGTCAACTCAAACACCTGTGTTAAAATATTTTGTTCGGTTTCATTAAAAACTATTCCTCTGCGTTCCATCACACGTGTTGCAACTTCAAAAGCGTCTTTTGTTTTGTAGGTAGTAAATCCGGCTGCACCACCCCATGAAAAAGAAGGAACAAAATTGCGTGGAAATCCTGAACCGAAAATATTTGCATTTACACCAACCACAGTTCCTGTATTGAACATAGTATTGATTCCACATTTACTGTGATCTCCCATAATTAATCCACAAAAAGTTAAACCGGTATTTACAAAACGTTCCTTTTCATAGTTCCACAATTTTACTTCTGCATAATTGTTTTTCAGATTCGAATTATTGCTATCAGCGCCAATATTGCACCATTCACCTAAAACGGAATTTCCTAAAAATCCATCGTGACCTTTGTTTGAATATCCGAATATGACAGAATTATTTACCTCTCCTCCTACTTTGCTATGTGGTCCTACTGTAGTTGGTCCGTATATTTTTGCTCCTAACTTCAATGCTGAATGTTCGCACAATGCAAATGGTCCGCGTACAATCGAACCTTCCATTATTTCAGCATCTTTTCCAATATAAATATAACCGGTAGATGCGTTCAGAATTGCACACTCAACTTTTGCTCCTTCTTCCACAAAAATATTCTCTACCCCAATTACCTGATTAGTTTTGCTTAAGGCTAATGATTTTCTTCCTTTTGTGATCAATTCAAAATCATCTTTTATTGCATCTCCATTTTTAGAAAAAATATCCCAAGGATTTTCAACTCGCATTGCTAATGCAGCAGATTCAAAATTAGTATAGTCTGAAATATTTTTATAATCAAACGTTTTATCATTACCTGTATTTACAGCTACAACTACTGCTGAGCTTAATAGTACTTGCTTAGGTTGTAAAGACTTTACTTCTTCTAACAATTTAGCATTCGGACAAAATG
Source organism: Bacteroidota bacterium (assembly GCA_005772895.1). Taxonomy (GTDB): domain Bacteria; phylum Bacteroidota; class Bacteroidia; order 2-12-FULL-35-15; family 2-12-FULL-35-15; genus 2-12-FULL-35-15. Next base: position 50,991 of record SXIH01000042.1, read on the forward strand.
AACCATTTATCCAAACATTATCAGTATCTATTGCAAATTCGGTTGGATATTTTTTGCTTAAATATTCTTCCGTTTGAAAAGAAACTTTTGCATCCAATACTTTTTCCCATTTTTCGCGAATGGTTAAAATCCCAATACGGATTTCAGCAACCGGACGTGTAAACGTAAGCGGAAGCAAGTTAATCCGTGATTTATCGTCAAATAGTATGTAATTCATTTTTTAACTATTAGCAGGTGTTTCAACCTTGTTTAACATGGTAATATACGTATCAATTTGTCGTAAAAAATATTTTACAGTTTTTGTTCCATCCGCATCAATCATCATATCATGAATTTCTATATCATTTTCATTAAACTTTCCAACTTTAAATTTTGCTTTTGATAATGCTGAAATATATTTCAAAGGAAAATGGTCATGTATATTCAAATCGATTAACAAATCAAACTCTTCATTAATAAAATTACGGATAATTACGGAGTTGGGCGTTCCCATCCAGTTCAATTCTTTTGTTGAAAAAAAATCGTATTCCAATTTTGAATAGGTTAATGCCGGAATTTCTTTTGTACTAAAGAAACCCATTACTTTTACTTTTTTCAAATGTTCGCGTAAATAGACAACATATCGCTTTACAATTTCATAATCTTCTGCATTTGTAGCGTCAAAAACAATTCCAACAGTTTTTATTTTTTCGAAATTAAATTGGTTAGGTTCACGATTATAAGCATTGGATTTTAACTCCTGCTTGAGAGCACGATTTGCTAAAGATATTTTTATGTTTTTAAAGATGCTCATCTAAATCCCCCTAGCCCCCTTTTACAAAGGGGGAATTTGTTCTAACAATAATTATTCTAGCGACCTTGTCTACTTTTTATTTTTTGTCTATTGTCTACTGTTCAAGAAAGCATTTTAATAAACTCTTCCTCCGAAATAATTTTCACTCCCAATTTCTCTGCTTTCTTTAACTTTTCGGGTCCCATATTTTCTCCCGCTAACACAAAATTTGTTTTTCCTGAAATAGAACCAACATTTTTTCCACCATTCTGTTCTATAGTCTTTTTTATCTCATCTCTTGAAAACTTACTAAACACACCCGATACAACAAAAGATAAGTCTTTCAATTTTTCACTTGTATTTGTAAGTTGCTCATCCGACAATTCAAATTGTAGTCCTGCCTTTTTTAGTTTAATCAGAATTTCTAAAATCCGTTTATCAGAAAAATAATCTATAATGGTTTGTGCTGTTCGTTCGCCAATATCTCCAACTTCAAGCAATTGTTCTAAGGTAGCGTTTTTTAACGATTCAATATTTTTATAGAAATAAGCCAGCTTTTTAGCAGTTGTTTCACCAATATGTCGAATACCTAAAGCAAATAAAACTCTTTCAAAAGGCACATTTTTAGATGCTTCCACTCCAGCTAATAAATTGTTTGCACTTTTTTCTGCCATACGATCAATTTTCAACAAGTCATCTTTTTTTAATTCGTAGATATCAGCAATTGTTTTAATCAATCCCGCATCGTAAAGTTGAGCAATCGTTTCGGAGCCTAAGCTATCAATATCCATTGCTCTTCTCGAAACAAAATGTTCCATCTTCCCTTTCACCTGGGGCGGACAACCTAGTTCGTTCGGACAATAATGATTGGCTTCTCCTTCATTTCTGATAAGCTCAGAATTACATTCGGGACAATGTGTAATATATTTTGTTGGTTTATTAGCATCAGAAAATAAATCTCTTTTACTTTCATCAACTGAAATAATTTTTGGAATAATTTCTCCGCCCTTTTCAACAAAAACAGTATCACCAATTCTTACATCTAATTTTTCAATTATGTCGGCATTATGCAAAGAAGCGCGTTTAACAGTTGTTCCTGCTAACTGAACAGGCTTTAAATTTGCCACAGGCGTAATTGCTCCTGTTCTTCCAACTTGATACGAAATACTTTCCAGAATGGTAGAAACTCTTGCTGCTTTGAATTTGTATGCTATTGCCCAACGCGGAGATTTTGCTGTGAATCCTAAAAATTTTTGCTGCTCATAGGAATTCACTTTTATTACTACACCATCCGTCTCCACATTCAAATCGTGACGTTTCTTATCCCATTTTGAAAGATATTTTATTACTCCGTCAACCGAAGAAAATTTTTCCATGTCAGCAGACACTTTGAATCCCCATTTTTTTGCTTCTACTAAACTATCATAATGAGAAGCGAAAGGAAGATTTTCACCTAGAACAGAATATAAATAGCAATCCAACTTCCTTTCAGCAACAGCTTTTGAGTCTTGCTGCTTTAAGGTCCCTGAAGTTGCATTCCGAGGATTTTTTAATTGTTTTTCAAAAATTTCTTCTTCATCGTATCCTTCTTCAATTAGCTGTTTCCTTAATTCATCATTAATTCTCAAAAATTCCGTTTTAGGCATAAAAATTTCTCCCCTGATTTCAAATTCCGCTGGATAATGTTTTCCTCTCAATTTTAAAGGAATGCTTCCTATTGTTTTCACATTTGCAGTAATGTCATCCCCTTTTTCTCCGTCTCCTCTTGTAACTGCTTGTGTAAGTATTCCATCGGTATAAGTCAATGAAATAGAAACTCCATCATATTTTAGTTCGCAAACATATTCAAATTCTGAAATTCCCGCTTTCTTTATGCGCTCATCAAAATCCCGCAACTCTTCTTCGTTATATGTATTGCCCAAAGACAGCATGGGATACTTATGCTTAACATTTTTAAATTCTTTTGTGATTGTACCTCCAACACGTTGTGACGGAGAATCAGGTAATAAGTATTGTGGATAATCTTTTTCAAGAGCAATCAACTCATCGAGCAACTTATCAAATTCAAAATCGCTGATTGTTGGATTTGATAAATTATAATAGTTATAATTATGCTCTTCTAATGCTTTAGAAATTTTTTCGATTTTATTTTTAATGCTGTCACTCATACAAACTATTTCTGCTCACCGGAAGCATTGTTTTTAAACTCATCATTCAAAATAAAATAAACAGGGAAGGTCATTCTTACTCTTGCTAATTTACCATCGTATTTACCAGGATACCATTTAATTTGTTCTAAAACACGTATTGCTTCCTGATCGCAACCACCTCCAACCGACTTCTCAACTCCGATGTTTGTCATTAATCCACTTGGTTCAACTATAAAACTTAAAAGTACGGTTCCTTGCAAATTGGATAATTGCGCTTGGCGGGGATATTCTAAATTTTCTTTAATAAAATCCTGAAGTGCAAAATTTCCTTTTTCATACATAGGCATTTGCACACCTGTTGTATATATCTTTCCGGTAGAATCAATTTTCGCATCCGCAATGTATTTGAATTTAGTATAGCCTCTTTTTTTACAAATTTTAGAGTACTTTTCAGCATTAAAGTCAAATGCTACCGACCAACTTGTTGAAACACTTTGTCCTTCCTTTAAAGCCGGAACCCATAAAAATAAATTAAACAATCTCAAGCCTTCAACATCCAACTCCTGATTACCACAAGTATTCACTTTCACATTTGAAATGGAACTATCCTTTTTAATATCAAAACTGACTGTGACTTTACCTGAAATGTTATTTTTAAGCGCTGCTTCAGGATACATTATTTCTTGTTCAAATACTCTTTTAAACTCTGTTTTTCCTCCAATATTGGTTGGAAGAACTTCAACATTGTATCCAGATTGTGAAAACAATGGCAGAAAACAAACACTATTCAATAAGAATATTACAACAACTTTTTTCATACAATTTATACTTAAATATTACCACGCAATATACGATAATTATTGCTTAAATCCTTTATCAATTCTACATTTTTAAAGCCCTTATTTTCAAGCAGATTCTTTGTTTCGGAGCTAAGCGACTGGTTTATTTCAAAATAAATTTTACCATTTTTATTTAAATTTTTAAGAGCGAAATCACATATCACTTTATAAAACAGCAATGGATCTTTATCTTCAACAAAAAGTGCTAAATGAGGCTCATACTCCAAAACATTTTTATTCATGCTATTTTTTTCTGAAACACATATGTAGGGAGGATTGCTAACGATAATGTCAGATGTCAGATGTTGGATGTCAGATGTCGGATGTAAGATATCATTCAGTAGAAAATTAATCACCACTCCATTGTTTTTTGCGTTTTGTTTTGCAACTTCTAATGCTTCTTCCGAAATATCTATCGCTGTTACATTTGCTTTCGAAATATTTTTTTTAAGGGCAATTGGAATGCATCCACTACCTGTTCCAATGTCAAGTATTGAAGGTGATTGCAATTTATTATCATGAATTATTAAATCTACTAGTTCTTCGGTTTCGGAGCGGGGAATTAATACAGATTCGTTTACCTTAAATTTCAATTTATAAAAATCTGCTTCACCTAAAATGTATTGAATGGGCTTATGCTTTTTTAATTCTTTTATTGCAAAATTAAATTTGAGTAATTCCGATTCAGAAATTGTATTTTCTGATTTTAACACAAACTCAGCTTTGTTCAGATTCAAATAAAATTCAAAGCAATAAGCAATAATAGTTTCTAGTTCATCACTTTCGTAAGAATCTTTCAACTCTTCACGAAAAAACCTTAAAATGTCTTTGATTTTGTTTGATGCAATTTTCATACCTTAGCAAAGGTAAGAATAGTTAATACACCTGATTCAAAAATGAGCAATAACGAAACATATATGAAACGCTGCCTCGATTTGGCAGTAAAAGGTTTAGGACAAGTTGCTCCCAACCCAATGGTTGGCTGTGTGATAGTTTGTGACGGAGAAATTATTGGCGAAGGCTATCATGAGCAATACGGACAGGCACACGCTGAAGTAAATGCAATTAATGCCGTAAAAGATAAAGCTTTATTAAAAAAATCTACTCTCTATGTTAATTTAGAACCTTGTTCCCATTTTGGAAAAACTCCTCCCTGTGCTGATTTGATAGTAGAGCATAAAATTCCTTATGTAGTAATTGGAAGTGTTGATACTAATTCTTTGGTTTCAGGAAAAGGAATAGAAAAATTAGCAAAAGCCGGAATAGATGTAAAAATAGGCGTTTTAGAAAATGATTGTAAAAAGTTAAACAAACGTTTTTTCACATATCACGAGAATAAACGTCCCTATATTATTTTGAAATGGGCTCAAACTGCTGATGGATTTATAGATGCAAAAAGAAACGAAGAGAACACCTCAAAGCCAATTCAAATCAGTAATTCAGATTCCAAAAAATTATTGCATTTATGGCGCAGTCAGGAACAAGCTATTATCATTGGTACAAATACCGCTCTGTTAGATAATCCACAGTTAACCGTAAGAGAAGTGAAAGGTAAAAACCCTTTAAGGATTACAATAGATAAGTGGTTGCGGATTCCAAAACAATTTAACCTTTTTGATAAGTCAACTCCCACTCTCATTTTCACTTCTATGAATGAGCCTGCACAAACTAATTTAGAGTTTGTAAAAATTGATTTTGAGAAGCCAATCATCCCACAAGTTTTAGATGAATTATATAAACGTAATATTCATTCTTTAATGGTAGAAGGTGGAGAATTGTTACTTAAGAGTTTTATTGATGAAGGATATTGGGATTCGGCAAGAGTATTTATATCCGATAAAGAATTAGGAAAAGGTGTTGCTGCTCCGGTATTGAATCAAAAACCGGTGATAAAAGAAAATATAAGCGGGGATAAATTGCTTTTTTATGTAAAGTAATTTTAAGTTGCATTCAACTTGAAGTACAAATCCACAGCTGTACCTTTTTCAGAAAAGAAAGTTAGGTTTGCCAAATTTTTCATAAAATAAAGGCCTCTGCCATATGGCTTTTTTTCGTTTGTTTCTGCAATTGATTCAGGCATACTTTCAAAATCAAAACCATTCCCTTCATCTTTTATCGTAAAACAAATCCAATCGTTTTGTTTGACTTGAATAAACAGATAGACTTTTTTTTCCTTATCAAATTTGTTTCCATGAATAATGGCGTTGGAAATTGCCTCAATTACCGATATACATATATTGCAATAAATTGGGCTGGGAAGGCTTATTTGTTTTTTGATTTTTTTCAGCAGCGTTTCTAATGCATAAACGCTGTTAAAATTTGATTGAAAAGCAAATGCCTGAACAGAATTTTTATTGGGATAAAATATGTTTGCAGTCTCCTTCATCAGATTTTCCTTTTTATAGTATTTTACTATTAAAAGAAAAAACAGATACGATAAAAAAAAGAGGAAATGCTAAACTCAAAAACCACATTTAATCACAACATATTGATTTTGAGTATATTGCAACAAAAAAGATGCTAATTCAAAAAGCCAATGTTAATTTTTATAAAGATCGAAACCTATTTCAAGGCAGGTTCCGTTTTCAGAATACTCTACTATGTCGGCTAATTTGTTAATCAAGAATACTCCCCGTCCATTAGGTTCACCAATGCGTTCAGGACTGGTAGGATCGGGAACAGCTGTAAAATCAAAACCTTCGCCTTCATCTCTTATTGTAAAACACAAATAGCGCTCTTCTTTAGTCTCAACTTTTAAGCGAACCTTTTTAGAGGGATTAAATTTGTTTCCATGTTTAATGGCATTAGAAACGGCTTCATTAAGAACAATCCAGATATAATTATAATTCTCTTCCGAAATGGCATACTCATCTCTAACCCTTGAGATAAGTTTCTCAACAGTTAAAACGCTTTCTAAATTAGATTCTAAAACCATTTTTTGAGAAAGTGATTCAATATCAATGTAACCGAGTAGCATTTTATAAAATTTTAGCTAAAATATAATATTCCACAATAAAAACAAATATTTACAGGTCGAAATTACACCTTATCTTAGCAATCGGAAATGCTATTTGAGGACACCTATTTAACAATAAAAGAGCCATCACAAGGCCTCTACAAAGACAAAGGAAGTAAGTTTTCGAGCTATGCTTTTCCTGTGAACAACGAGAATGAAGTAAAGCAACGGTTAGCTGAAATAAAAAAGCTTCATCCTAGCGCTACGCACCATTGCTATGCTTTTCGGCTGGGTGCCGACAAACAATCATTCAGAGCCAATGATGACGGAGAACCTTCCAATACAGCAGGAAAACCAATACTTGGACAAATTCAATCAAAGGATCTTACTAATATTTTAATAATAGTTGTCCGCTATTTTGGCGGAACACTTTTGGGAGTAAGTGGATTGATAAATGCATACAAACTTGCAGCAGCAGATGCCATAACAAATGCTTCAATAATTGAAAAAACGGTGAACGATGTTTATGAGATTCATTTCGATTATATTTTAATGAATAATGTAATGAGAATTATTAAGGAAGAAGAATTGCAAATACTATCACAAGAGTCTGAACTTAATTGTTTTATTACTTTTTCGGTAAGAAAAAACAACTCAATGAATGCATTTGACAAAATAAGTAGACTCGAAGGAGTAGAGATTAAATTTTCAAGAACAATATAGATTCGTATATTCGTAAAAATTCGTAATTCGTCTATGAAGTTATTAAAAGAAATGTGCGCTATTCATGCGCCATCAGGAAATGAATCGGGAATGACAAAATTCCTTTTAAAATACATTGAAAAAAACAAAAAGAATTGGAAAGTAAAACCAAAAATTTATTCTGGAGAAGGTTTTCAAGATTGCATTGTTTTAGTTTTCGGTAAACCAAGAACAGCCATTTTTGCGCATCTTGACAGCATTGGTTTTACGGTCAGATACGGAAAACAATTAGTTAAAATTGGCGGTCCACGATTAATTGATGGCATTAACTTAGTTGGTGAAGACAGTAAAGGAAAAATTGATTGCAAATTAGCCGTTAACAAAGAAGGAAACATTTCTTATAAATTCAAAAGAGATATTAAAAGAGGAACAGAACTTACGTTCAATCCAAACTGGCGTGAAACAAAAGAATATGTTCAATGCTGCTATATGGATAATCGTTTGGGGGTTTGGAATGCTTTGCAAGTCGCTGAAACATTAAAAGATGGGGTGATTGTTTTTTCTTGCTATGAAGAGCATAATGGTGGAACTGTTTCATTTATCCAAAAATTTCTTTTCGAAAAATACAAAGTGAAACAAGCTTTAATTTCAGATATTACTTGGGTAACAGATGGAGTTCCACATGGCAAAGGAGTAGCAATTTCTTTACGTGATAGTTTAATTCCAAGAAGAAGCTATGTAAATAAAATTATTTCAATAGCTACAAAAACTAAAATTCCTTTTCAATTAGAAGTAGAAGGTTCCGGAGGCAGTGACGCTAAAGAACTACAAATGGCTGAATATCCTTGGGATTGGTGTTTCATTGGAGCACCGGAAGACAATGTGCACACACCAGATGAGAAGGTTTATAAAAAAGACATTGATGCAATGGTTAAAATTTATAATGTTCTAATGAAAGAACTATGAAACAAAACAATTGCTTTTTCAAAAAAATGTTCTAGTTTTGATTTACAAGTTTACTCAATCCTCATAAAACTAATATGAATAATTTAGATACGTTTATAGCTGTAACTACAGCGATCATTTTTATTCTGATAGTTTCACATACTTGTGGAAGAATATTTCAATACATAGGACAACCCAAGGTTGTTGGAGAAATGATTTCCGGAGTATTGTTAGGTCCAACCTGTTTTGGATATTTTTGTCCTGACTTAAGTGCTCAAATTTTCAGTAAAGAGATGATGCCTTTTTTATTCGTCATCAGCAATCTAGGATTATCATTTTATATGTTCCTAATTGGGTCTGAAATTGATTTTAAAAATTTTACTCCAAAAATATTAAAGCGTTCATCACTTCTATCTTCAGTTGCAATAATTTTCCCTTTCATTTTCGGAGCTATAGCAGCCTTATGGTATTTTGATATTTTCACTATGCCCGGAATTTCCTTTACATCATTTACAATATTTTTGGGAACTGCTTTTGCCATCACAGCCTTTCCGATGCTAGCGAGAATTCTTGATGAAAAGAAAATTCTCAATACAGAAATTGGCGTTTTAACAATTTCATCTGCATGTATTCAAGATGTAGTTTCTTGGATACTTTTATCGTTTGTTACGGCTGCTGCAGCTCACAAAGGAATGGAAGCTGGCTATATTACTTTATTCGGAGGAATGGGTTTTATTGCAATTGTATTTTTAATTGTGAGACCACTTCTAAAAATTATTGGTAAACGCAGTCAAAAACATGGATACCTCAGTCAACCTGATTTTGTGATTATTGTAGTTTTATTATTGGCAGCTGCTCTTATTACCGACAAACTTGGATTGTATTCTGTATTTGGTGGTTTTATTTTAGGATTGGCTGTTCCGCGTGATCCTGTATTTTCAAAAGGTATTCAGGATAAACTGAAGGACTTCACACAAGCTATTCTTCTTCCTTTGTTCTTTACGTTTTCCGGATTGAATGCGAATATGTTAGTACTGGGCAATCTTACCAATTTTGTTCCAACATTAATTATTATTGGCTTTGCGTTTTTCAGTAAATATGCATCTGCGCTGATTGCAATGAAATTAACAGGATTTAGTTGGAGGGAATCATCAGCCATTGGAGGATTAACAAACGCGAGAGGATTAATGGAATTAATTGTTGCTAATATTGGATTATCCTATGCTGTTATCACTAAAGATCTTTATTCCATTTTAGTTTTAATTGCCATCTTAACAACCTTGTTTGCTATGCCTATTTATAATTTCTCGATGGGAATTAAAAAGAAAAGCAAAAAATAATTTTCAAAAAAAATCCAGACAATAAATGTCTGGATTTTTTTATATCATATTCTTTTGTTTGAATAGTGCACCTTTCAAGATATGGTATTTTAGCGACACTTCTACTCCACCATTATACTTAGATGTTTCCTTATAAGAAGAAATATTAACATCATAAGAAACACCAAAAGTAAAATCCGACATAGTAAAAAATACAGATGGAATAATTGCATCCTTGTAACGATAATAAACACCAACTCCTAATGCTGATTCAGTAATTAATCCTGTAATTTTTGTTTCGTTTTTAAAACGGTAACGAATTGCACATCCTGCAGTAATTTCAGAAGCTTTCCCTTGTTGAAAATAAATTAAAGAAGGAAGAAATGCTACTTTAGTTCCTGGTCGATCTAAATGAGCATTCATATTCACAACTAATTTTCCGTATAATTTTTCAGTAACAGAAAAATATTTTTGTGTAGGTTGGTTTAAATGAAAATAGGCAACTCCAATGTCAACTTTTCTTTTTTCATTTCTGGCAAATTTTACTTTCCCATTTGAATGTTCGTAATACAACCCTGCACCCAAATCCAAATAAAAAAATGAAGTGGTAGGTGTAGTTTCATTGTTTGCCATTGCTGTATTAAAACCTTGTCCGTCATACTGATTCCCCCAATACAATCCTGCAATATTAGCTTTATGCTGAGCCCCTCCAACCATCAAGCCCATAGAAAATTTACTTTCCTTACTAACCGGAAGAATTGCTGCTAAACATAAATTGGCTTGAGTTAATCCGAAATTAGAATCTCCTGCTTTGTCGCTGAAAAAATTTATTCCTGCACCTAAGTGAGCATTCTTTTCTTTTTTGTCAAACAAAGGCATATCCACAGAAGCTGCAACAGTATTAAATGCATTACCCATTGCCGACCATTGATTTTTATAGTTTGCAATTGCACGCACATAACCACTATAAACTCCAGTAGCACCAGGATTTAATAACTGAGGGGTTTCGTTGTACTGTGAAAAATGTACATCTTGCGCAAATGAAAAAAATGAGCAAAATGAAAAAACGAATACTATCGATTTATTTTTGAAACTCATAAATTCAAATTAGCGAACAAGTGTAATGTTACCTTTTTTCTGTACCAGAGTACCATCAGGCATTACACCAGAAACACGATAAGCAAATACTCCGGGATTACAATCTTGTCCCATAAATTTTCCATCCCAACCTTCTGATCTGTCGGTTGACTTAAATACTTCTTGTCCCCAACGATTATAAATGTGGAAATCTAATTTATCAATACTACCAAGTACAAATAAAATATCGTTGTTGTTATCGCCATTTGGAGAAAAAACATTTGGAATACCAACTTCAGATCCACCTTGAGGTTCATCTGTTTTGCGGAAAACTGCAATTACATTTTCGCCTGTAGTAAAAGTTACTTGAGCAGAATCACTGACAAAACTTGGTGTTGGCGTATGACTTGGCATTTCCCAATGATCGAAAACATAAGGACTGTTTGGAGTTGCTTTTAACTTTGTTACAATTCCACCAAAATAACTCCCTGTATAAATATAAGAAGAAGGTGTGATACTATTAATTTGAATATTTCCGGCACCTGCAGGCTGAACATCAAAAGTTACTGTGTAAGGACCAGTTAAAGAATAACAATCTATAAGACCCTGTGTCAAAGCTGTACAACGTTGATCAATTTCTGATCTGAATGTAGCAGCATTGGCTTTCCAAGTAGAATAAGAACCTCCCCACTTAGCGCATTGTCCCGTCATTTCAGGATCAATCACGGCAACCATACTATCCAACAATGGCAAAGCAAATGAGCAGTTTAATTTAGTATTCATTAAATCGATGTAACGTGCCTGATAATATTGCTCAAAATCAGGATTCGCCATTAAAGCATTTAAAATTTGTGTATGACCTTGTCCACCCGGATCAGGCAAACCTTCCACATTACATGGGTCAGCATTTGGTGATGGATCAGGAATTCCCGTGTAATTAATATAATGTCCTAAAATAGCATCTAAATCCCAAAGAGTGTAGCGCCATTTTTGTTTATTTCCCAATGGATCTAATCCTCTCCACCATGCAGTATTCCAGTCTAACCAGTCGGAAGTAGCAAGCCATGAATTATATACAAAATAATCAACAAAACTTTCTATGTTAAAAATGCTATCAACAAATGCGTAATTAGCAGGCACCGCCATGCTGTTGGAAGTAATGTAATTTCTGATAAAATTCCAATCTGTTTGCGCTTGTGCTCCGCCATATGCGCTCCAAGTTCCGCCCCAAGTTTGAAGGAATTGAACAAAGGGATCATCTTGTTTATAATAGTAATCTGTAAAATCTAAATCATCAACTTTTTCGCGCACATCATATACTCCCCAATATTGTCCATTCAGATAAACGATTGCGGGAGCCCACGAACGCTCATCCATTTTTAAATTTGCTCTTTGAGACAAGTGATGCGCATAAGAATCGCGTATATGCGCAGGTGCTCCCGGAGCATAAGGATAATTATCATTTGCGGCTGCCTTAAAAATTAATCTCTGAAAAGAACTGCGACCTTTGGTAGCAAAAAGCTGAGAATTCACAGCATAATTATAACCCATTTCATCTTTGGAAACATAATCGAACCCTCTTTGATTATAAGCCCATGAATCATTTCCGTGCTCATTTGTTTCTCCATTTGTTTCTGCAATTAATGCTTTTGTTTTATCGTAATATTCTAAGCCTGTTTCTGCAGTTAGAGAAGAGCCGGCTAATAAATCATCGGTTAAATCACCAAATACTGAAACAACTGGAATTGTATGCGTTTGATTAATAAAATACGTATTGCTTTCAATAAAACTAGCAGGCTCTAAAGGGTTTGTGCTAAAAGCTTTTGCTCTCAGAACTGTAGTAGAAGAGATATTTACCGGAACTGTATAAGTTGTAGATGCTGCAGTTGGGATAGAACCATTTGTTGTATATCGGATTGTTAATCCTGCTGTGGCAGTAATAGTAACCGTTTGAGCACCTCCATAAAATCCGGAAGCAACACTCATTGTTGGCTTACTAGCATATTCCAACATTGCTCCTGTATTGTTTGCCATAAGAGTTGGAGAAGTAAAAACCGACCAGGTAGCTGCACCATTTGTAGTTCTTCCTCTCGAATGATTTGCTTGTGTTGGGACTAAGGCAAATCCATCTATAATTGTTCCTGCAGGATCAGCAAATACAATGTCTTCGGGTTTTGTCTGTGTAAATTTTACTCCCGCATGCACATGTCCGGCAACAAACATATTTCTTCCGGATGCCCATATTCTTAGAAAACCTCCGGCAGGAATTGAAACACCAGCAGGAATAGGCCATTTAGTAGGATTACTTATTTTATCACTTATGTAATATCCGGTTAGAGTAACAGCAGAAGCACCTGCATTGTATAATTCTATCCAATCGGGTGTGTCGCCAAAGTTATCTGTAATACTCGTATTTGAACAAGAGTATTCATTTATCATCACTTGACTGTTTACTTTATTAGAATAAGAAAGTAACAAAACAGTAAGAGAAAAAATCGGGAGGTAATTTTTCAACTTCATGAAAAATAGAATTTAATGATGAATTAATTCAACTAATATACTACAATTATCTTGGTTTTCAAAACATTATATAAACAATGAGGTGTTCATTAAATAAAAAGGCATTGAAACTTAGGTTTCAATGCCTTTTTTTATCTAAATGGATGTCTGGAATAAATATTTTAGAATTTGACGCTCAACCCAATACCAATATTGAAACCATTGCCTTTTAGTTTATATTTCCAGTTATTTTCATCATTAAGATTAGAATCTGAATTGTTTGAGAAAAGAAAACTAGGATAATTATAGCCCATGTATCCAACATGAAAAGCTAAACCAACATGTTGCTCCTTCCCGAAATAAATTTTTGGCATTAAAAGTATCCGTAATTCATCCCATTATCCTTTGCCATTGCACCGCTATTATCAACACTTGTAGGATCTGTATCCGGATTATTTTGTAAATACTTAAAATTAGAATACCCCATTGTTAAACAAAGTGGCATATCAAACCGTTTTCCTTTCACTAAGTGAAAATTTACATTCAAACCAAAATCAATTGAACGCGCCTTAGGCTTATAAGTATGGGTTACTTTTGTTGGAGTATAAACAGTATCGTATTGAGTTTCTTCAATATAATTTGAATAGCCAAAACGAAAACCAATTCCCAACCAATCTGTAACACCATATTCCCCGCTCAATCCATAAATAGTTGAACCGGCACCATCTGTGGTGTCTTCCACTACTCGTCTAGTTGCAATAGCACTTCCATTCCAATAATCCTCATCATACTCTGCATGAACTTTAGTTCCATAAATAGCGAAACCTATACTAGGGTCGATTGTTATTGAACCTTTATGAAAGGCTTTATCTTCTTGTGCATTTATTGCATTGAAAGAAAAACAAATTAAAAGAAATGGGAGAAATGTTCTTTTCATAGTTACATGTATTTAAATTTAAATTTTTAATGCCAAACGGTCATAATAATTGAAGCCAAAATAATTCCTACAATGTGGTAACCTGAATCAATCAAAGTCAGCTTTAATCCTCTTTGTCCGTACCAATTATTAATTGCAATGATGGTTGTAGTAAGACCAAGACTAAAAAAAGCACCTACTTTAATTGCGGAGACACAGTTTGGAGTACCTAGTATCCAAATAACAAATGCCATTACAAAACAAATTCCGAATTCTGCAATAAGCGTATACAAGTAAACAATTTTGCTTCCATTCATTAGCTGTTCTTTTGTTCTTCCTACATTTTCCATCCATGCTTTTGCAAACAATAATGGAGAATACCATAAAGCGCCAAGAACAAAATATGCAACTGCAGCAACAATAATTGCTAAAAAGTTGGTTTGATGTAAAAATGTTTGAAACATGATTTCTAGGTTTTAGTTTAACAACATTTATCAGAATAAAATTAGAACAATTTTTAAGAAGAAAACATAAGCTGCATAAAGTATATCGACAAGGTTATTAACATTATTCCTATAAAGTCGAGAGCAAAACCGGTTTTCAGCATATCGTTGACCTTAATTCTCTTGGTCCCAAAAACTATAGTATTGGCCCCTGTAGCCACAGGAAGCATAAATCCCAAAGAAGCAGCCAATGTTGCCGGCACCATTAATAATAAAGGATTTATATCCATTGTATGCTGAACAGCAATTAACACCGGCAACATTAATTGAATACATGCAACATTAGAAGCAAATTCGCTGATTATGCAAACAAGAATACACATAGAAAATATCAATAAATAGATATTTGTTTCAGGTGTAAACTTTAATTGAGTTGCGAGCCAAGTGCTCAATCCTGACAATTCAAATCCTTTTGCTAGTGCAAACCCACCACCGAAAAGTAAAATAATATCAAATGGTAATTTAGAAACTTCTGACCATGTCATTAATGCTCTTCCTTTTTCAGATTTAGCCGGGATTAAAAACAACAACACCGCCATAAAAACTGCAATGGTGCTATCCTGCAAAAATTCTTTATTAGGAAATATATTCCAATTACTCCAACCTGAAAATTTAAAAGCTCCGAAATCAATATCAGCACGTGTAAACCATAACACAGCAGTTAAAATGAAAATTAAAGAAACCATTTTTTCTTCAAAACTCATTTTTCCTAATCGTTTGTATGCGTCAGAAAAATATGTTTTTTCAATAGCAAGAAGCACATCCTTTTTGATGAACATTTTTTTCAAAACAAAAAAAGCAAGAAACAAGAAAATTAGCGCTATTGGAAAACAGATTTTAAACCAAACAAAAAAATTCATATCGTGGTTGTCAGGAAATTTTTCGTTGTATTCTCGTAAAAAAATCATGTTAGTCGGAGTCCCAACCAATGTTGACATTCCACCAATTGTTGCAGAATAAGCCAAACCAATTAACAAAGCTGCAGCCATTTTATGCGAATGATGCTCTTCTTTAAAATGCTGTTCTATTTGCACAATTACTGCTAAAACTGCTGATAACAACATCATAACTGTAGCTGTGTTTGATATCCACATTGAAATTAAAAAAGAGGTTAACATTACTCCAAATAAAATTCTTGATGGACTTGTTCCAACCAGCATTAAAATTTTTAAAGCAATACGTTTATGCAAATTCCAACGCTCAATTGCAAATGCGATAATGAATCCACCTATAAAAAGAAAAATAATCGGATCCATGTATTGGAAAGCGGTAGTTTTTGAATCCGCTATTCCTAAAACTGGAAGTAAAACAACCGGAAGCAAAGCGGTAACTGCTAAATGAACTGCTTCAGTCAACCACCAAACTGCCATCCAAACTGCTACTGCAGCCATTCGGGTAACCAGTGGATTGCCCGGCATTAAATCAAATCCGAAAAAGATGATAACAGCCAATAAAGGACCTAAAATTAATTTTATTTGTTTTGCAGAAATCATATTCTGTTTTTGCGATGAAATTATTTTTAGTTTTACAATCAGATAATAAAACAAACTTAAGCATATTCTTTATTATCGGTATATTAAAAAAACAAAATGAGTCAACTTAGAATAGTTTTTATGGGTACTCCGGAATTTGCAGTGGAGTCGCTTGACATACTTATTAAAAACAATTATAACATTGTTGCCGTTATAACTGTTCCCGATAAACCTGCAGGGCGAGGACAAGAAATTCAACAATCAGCTGTAAAAAAATATGCTTTAGAAAAAGGTTTAACTATTCTTCAACCCGAAAAATTAAAAGACGAAAATTTTCTGAATCAACTTCGCGGATTAAAAGCAGACTTACAAATTGTAGTAGCATTCCGTATGCTTCCTGAAATTGTATGGAACATGCCACGGCTAGGAACTATTAACCTGCATGGCTCATTACTTCCGCAATACAGAGGAGCAGCACCAATTAACTGGGCAGTAATAAATGGTGAAAAAGAAACAGGTGTATCTACTTTTTTTCTTCAGCACGAAATTGATACGGGTAAAATTATTTTCAGAGAAAAAACTCCGATTGGCGAAAATGAAACTGCAGGAGAAATTCACGATCGTTTAATGATTATTGGAGCCGAATTAATTTTAAAAACAGTAAAAGCTATTGAAGAAAATAATTATCCTCAAATTGATCAAGCCGAATTAATTGCAAAAGGAGAAAAAGAAAAACATGCACCAAAAATATTTAAGGAAGATTGTAAAATTGATTGGAATAAAAATGTTAACGATATTCATAACTTTATAAGAGGCTTAAGCCCTTATCCTGCAGCATTTTCAACACTCCTCGCTCCTGATGGGAAAACGTATTCGGTAAAATTATTTAAAACAGAAATAGAAAATACCACACATTCATTTTCAATTGGCGCTGTAATAACTGACTCAAAAACCCATTTAAAGATTTCGGTTAAAAATGGATATATTATAATAAAAGAGCTACAATTAGCAGGAAAGAAGAAAATGGCTACAACTGAATTTTTAAGGGGCTTTCCGATGAACAATGACTGGAAATCAATCTAATAATTCGCTGATTTTCAATACGTACTACCATTACTAATGTTCGCTATCAGACTGACACCTGTCTGTACATTAACAACAAAAGTCGATTCAATGGTTAGATATTCTGAAAGGTAGCTATATATACCATTACAGACCTAGTTATTAACAAAAAGTCGACTTATCAACAATTTCTCATTTTTTTAGCTCTAAATGTTGCACCGATAGGGAATCTTACTAATTTTGTTACATAATTAAATGTTAAACCCTTTTAAAACAAAACAAAAATGAACAAAGCAGAATTAGTTGACGCTATCTCAGCAGAAGCAAAATTGACAAAAGCAGATGCTCAAAGAGCATTAGATGCATTCGTAAACGCTACAACAAAAGCACTTAAAAAAGGTGACAGAGTTGCATTAGTTGGTTTCGGATCTTTCTCTATCTCTAAAAGAGCTGCTAGAGTTGGTCGTAACCCTCAAACTGGAAAAGCAATTAAAATTGCTGCTAAAAAAGTTGCAAAGTTCAAAGCTGGCGCTGATTTAGCTAAAACAGTTAACAAATAGTCGTTGACTAAAGCAAAATAAAAAAGTCCTTCCGATATTCGGGAGGACTTTTTTATTTTATGTACTTTCGTGACTCAAAATTAAATTATGAGCAAACAAGAAAAAATAAACAATTTCGACCCAAACGGTTTGGGTGATGCAACAAATAATATTTATGGCTTACCATTTACTATAGATGAAGCCGAAGTCGTAATCCTTCCTGTTCCTTGGGAAGTTACTGTTTCCTACAGTGGCGGAACAGCATTGGGTCCTCAAGTGGTTTACAATGCGTCTTACCAGGTAGATTTATTTGACCCTAAAATTCCAGACGCATGGAAAATAGGATTGGCAATGGATTCTATCTCTGATGATATTGCGAGTAAAAGCGAAAGTTTAAGAAGAAAAGCAGAAAGCTATATTGAACTTTTGCAAGAGGGCGATACACCGGAATCAAATCACGAAATGGAAGATATGCGCAAACTTATAAATTCTGAGTGTGTAAAGATGAATAATTGGGTGAAAGAAAAATCACTCTCCTTCATGGATAAAAATAAAATTGTTGCTTTGTTGGGTGGCGACCACTCTACTCCACTTGGTTTGATGCAAGCATTAGCAGAAAAAAATAATTCTTTTGCCATTTTACAAATTGATGCACATGCCGATTTGAGAGATGCTTATGAAGGATTTGAGTTTTCTCATGCATCTATCATGTTTAATGCTTTAAAAATTCCTCAAGTTTCTAAACTGGTTCAAGTTGGTATTCGCGATTATTGCCAGGCAGAATTTGATTTGATAAAAAACTCAAATGGAAGAGTTCATACTTTTTTTGACAGAGATATTAAACACAGACAACTAGATGGCGCAACATGGACAACCATTTGCAACGACATTATAGCACAATTACCAAACGAAATTTATTTAAGTTTTGACATTGATGGTCTGGATCCCAAACTTTGTCCGAGCACCGGAACTCCCGTTGCAGGAGGTTTTGAATTTGAACAAATATTAATGTTAATTGAAAAGATTGTTGATTCAGGAAAACGGATAATTGCATTTGATATAAATGAAGTTGCACCCGGAGGAGATGAATGGGATGCAAATGTGGGGGCAAGATTATTATATCGTATTTCAAATATGGTTGCAAAATCGAATGGGCGCGTTTAATGACCAAAGAACTAATCACATATTTATCACAATTTGTTTCAGAAACACGAAGAGCAAAGTTTGATACTGTTTTAGATTATAGAACACGTCATATTACAATTGCGTTGGAAGATTTGTATCAGCCACACAATGCAAGTGCTGTTTTGCGTTCTTGTGATATTTTTGGGATACAGGACATTCACATCGTTGAAAATAAAAATGCTTATACGGTAAATAAAGACATTGCATTAGGCGCACCAAAGTGGTTAAATTTGCATCGTTACAGAAAAGCAGAAAACAATTCCCTGGATTGTATACAAAAATTAAAAGATCAGGGTTATAGAATTGTCGCAACTACTCCACACGAAAAAGATTGCAATCTAGAAGACTTATCTGTTGATAAACCACTTGCCTTATTTTTTGGAACTGAGCTGACAGGCATTTCAGATACAGTTCGCGAACATGCAGAAGAATTTGTAAAAATCCCAATGTATGGTTTTACAGAAAGTTTTAACATATCTGTTAGCGCAGCATTGTGCTTGCATACATTAAAAGAGAAGTTACATAAGTCAACTGCAAACTGGCATTTGAATGATTCAGAAAAAGAACAATTGCTTTTACAATGGTTGCGCAACTCAATTCCTAGAGTAGAATTAATTGAAAAAGATTATTTAGAAAAAAATAGTATCAAGTAGTAAGAATTTGTTATTTTATAAAATTAACGTACGTTTGTAACAGAAATTAACCAAAACACAATAAAACTATTATGGGAAAAGGCGATAAAAAAAGCAAAAAAGGTAAATTAGCAATGGGCTCATTTGGAGTTAGAAGAAAAAACAAAACTGCTAAAGCAAGAGCAAAAAGAAAATCAGCTCCGGCTAAGAAAGCAGCAGCTCCGAAAAAAGCAGCAGCTCCGAAAAAAGCAGCAGCTCCGAAAAAAGCAGCAAAAAAAGCTGAATAAGATTAAAATCTTTCAAATAAAAAATCCCCTCGACAACTCGAAGGGATTTTTTTATGGAGCCAATCGCTCAATCTTCCAACTATTTTTTTCTTTAGTGTATAAAAGTCTATCGTGTAAACGACTTGGCCGGCCTTGCCAAAATTCAATACTTGTTGGTTCTAAAACATATCCACCCCAATAAATCGGACGAGGAACATCTTCTCCGGGATATTTCTGTGACATTTTTTCGTATTCTTCATCCAATGCTTTTCTGCTTGCCACTACTCTGCTTTGTTCGGATGTCCATGCGCCCAACTTACTTGTACGCGGACGGGTTTTGAAATACTTATCAGATTCTTCTTCACTTTGCTTAATCAACTTTCCTTCTATTCGCACTTGTCTTTCTAGCTCAGGCCAAAAGAATAACAATGAAGCGTATGGGTTTTTTAAAATCTCTCCACCTTTTCTACTTGTATAATTTGTATAAAAAACAAAGCCATTTTCGTCAAAATTACGGAGCAATAAAATGCGGGCTGACGGTCTGCCTTCAGAAGAAGCCGTTGCAACAGTCATAGCATTAGGCTCATTCACCTTTGCATCAACCGCTTCTTTGAACCATTTCTGAAATTGCAAAATTGGATTTGCATCCACATCTTTTTTATCCAAAGTTTGCTTTGCAAAATCGTGGCGAAGTTTGTTTATATATAATCTTAGGTCTTCCATAATGAAAATAGTTTTAACAAAGTAGATTTCTCGACTCCGCTCGAAATGACAGTTCTAATGAACATTGCATTAAGAAGAAGTTGAAATCAATTCATTTAATTTTTGCGTTAATCTTTGTGATGTATCATTAAAATATCTCTTTTGTTTGTAAGCTACAACCCAACGAATTCCATTAATTGTATTTGTCAAAAATAATTCGTCAGCACCTAATAATACGTTTTGCATAACTGAAATTTCATAAACAGCAATTTTATTCGCTTGAGCAATTTCAATTATTTTTTTTCTCATTACTCCATTAACACATCCATCTGCAACAGGAGGTGTATACAAAACTCCATTTTTTACTGCAAATATATTGGAACTTATTCCTTCAATGATATGATGTTTGTCATTTAATAATAAACACTCATCTAAATTATTTTTCGTTTTATTAATTCCAGCCATCACGTATATGGCACTATTGGCTGATTTAATAGAAGATAGAGCATTTTGTGCTTTCTTAAATTCTGTAAAAAGATCAACCGTGAAACCTTTTTGATTTAAAATATATCCTTTCTCTTCAATCGGATAAACTTCAACAACAAAAGAAACTTTATTATCACTAGGGGCATACAAACCGCCTTCATTTCGGTAAACAGTTAATCGCACACGCCCATCTGAAGTAACATTGTTTTTTTGTGCAAGTTCTAAAATGGCATGTTCAATAAACGTTGTGTTTAAATTGGAATTCATTTCCATTTTCAACACGCCCATTCCGGCAGTTAAACGGAGTAAATGCTCTTTTAAAAACTGAGGATTATAATTAGCTAATCGAATAGTTTCAAACAATGCATCGCCATATCGGAACGAACGATTATTAGCCGTTACCATTGGGGCATCCGACAAAATAAAATTTCCATTATGATTGATATAATTTTGCATTTCTAAATTCTTATAAAAATTTAGTTAATCTGATTTAAAATCGTTTTTAATGAAATATTCGCTTCAATTAAAATTCCTTTAACCCCAGCCTTTTCAGCTGCCTCTGTGTCTCGTTCTTTGTCGCCAATGAAATAAGATTTCTTAGGGTCAATGTCAAAACGTGCTAATGCCTTTTCTACAAACAATGAATCAGGTTTTCTACAGATACATTTGCTTACATCAGGATGATGAACACAATAATATATTTCAGAAATCTTAAGTCCATTTTTTGTAAACTCTTCTAACATAAACTTATGCAAAACTTCAACCTCTGATTGTTTATACAAACCTTTTGCTATTCCACTTTGGTTAGAAACAACAATCAATAAATATCCTTTTTTTTGAAGCAGTTGCAATACCTCAATTAAATCAGGTAAAATCACAAAATCTTCCAAGCGATGTGTATAGCCACGCTCAAAGTTTATTACTCCGTCTCTGTCTAAAAAAACTGCTTTCATCCTCCTGTAATTTTATCAATGAAACTAGACACAGCGTGAGGTTTTATCATAATTGTTAAAACAACACCATAAATAGCTCCCCAGAAATGTGCATCGTGAGCAATTCCTGTATTTCCCTTTTTACTAAGATAATATTCAATTCCTAAATACACAAAGCCAAAAATATAAGCGGGAATATCAATCGGAACAAACATGAATTGTAAAGGACGTAACGGTTCAATCATTATAAATGAATAAATAACAGCTGACACAGCACCTGAAGCTCCTAAAGCGTTGTAATAAATATTTTCTTTATTTCTTTCATAAGAATATAAAGAAGACATAGCTAATCCTCCAACATAAAGTAAAATAAAAAATAAAATTCCTTTTTCATCAAACAGCCTTGCATAATGATCTTCCAATTCTTTTCCAAACATATAAAGTGCAAGCATATTAAAACCCAAATGCATCCAATCTCCATGAATTAACCCATGAGAAAAAAATCTATACCATTCTTTCCGCTCTTTTATCATATATGCATTAAACATCATCTTATTTTTCAAAGCATGATTGTCCATTGCAGTTATGGAAATAAAAATGGTTATCGCAAGAATGATGTATGTAATCATATATTGTAAATATAGGAAAAAGTCAGGAGCGAGGAGTCGGGAGTGAGGAGTAAAAAACGATGGTATTATTATTTTTTCTTTTCTCTGCTCTCCCTACTCCTGTCTCCTAACTACTTGATATTATCAAGATAACTTCCTTTCAAATGTTCTGCAGATTTATTCTTTGGAATCGACAATGAATTCCAATCTGCATTTTTAATGTGCTTTGCTAAAAAAACAATTTGTCCAACATGGTAAGAATAATGAGCAGTTTGTCTGTTTAGTGCCTGTGCTGAAGTCATTGCTTCTCCGCGAATGGTAATTGTTTTCATTAAATCTTCTTCCTTTAATGAAGTAAGAGTATTCATAAAAACTTCCCAGCCTTTGTTCCAGCAATTAATCAATTCTTCCTTTGATTCTTTTCCTTCAATAAATTCCCCATCTCTGTTTCTATTTGGTTTTTCTCCATCTGTTGTCAAAAAATCTGTCCAGCGCGATATCATATTCCCCGCCATGTGTTTCATAATAATTGCTATGCTATTTGATTCCACATCAGGAGTGTAATGGTATTCCTTTTCATCACTTAATTGAGCAAACGATTTTTCTGCTAATGCACGGTAATTATTAAAAACACCAATACTGTTTTCTAAAAAATGTTTTTCAAAACTCATTTTACTTTTGTTTTGGGTTTAATGATTAAACGTAATGATTGATCAAACGTAATATAACTCCATGCCCAATTAATGAATGCAAACAATCTATTTTTTCCACCAACTAACGACATTAAATGAATAAACATCCAAACGAGCCATGCAAAAAATCCGGCAAATTTTATGTTTGGTAAATCAGCAACAGCTTTATTTCTTCCAATGGTTGCCATGGAGCCTAAATCTTTATAAGAAAAATCAACTGAAGACTTATTCAGCAATAAATTTTTAAAATGCTTTGATAACGCAACAGCTTGTTGAATAGCTACCTGAGCAACTTGTGGATGTCCTTTCGGATATTTTTCTTCTGTCATAAATGCAATGTCTCCAATAGCATAAATATTTTGGTAACCTTCCACTCTGTTGTTACGGTTTACTTTGATGCGGTTTGAAGGAGTAACAACATCGGGGTTCAGACCTTCAATTTTATTTCCAATTACTCCCGCTGCCCATACCAATGTTTTTGTTGGAATTTCTTTTCCGTTTTCTAAAAACACATTTTCTCCGTCATAATTCTTCACTCTGGAATTTAAGAATACATTTACTCCTAATTCATTTAAATATTTTTCTGCTTTAGAAGATGCATTTCCTGACATCACATTCAATACTTTTGGTGAACCCTCCAACAAATACACTTGCATCATTTTAAAATCGAGCTCAGGATAATCTTTTGGTAAAATGCTTTTTTTCATTTCAGCCAATGTTCCTGCCACCTCAACTCCCGTTGCACCTCCGCCAACAACAACTATGTTCATCAGTTGTTTTCTTTTTTCTCTGTCCGATTCTGATAAAGCATCTTCATAGTTTTGAAGAATGGTATTTCTTAATGCCAAAGCTTCGTTTACCGATTTCATCGGATAAGCAAGCTCCTTCATTTTAGTATTACCAAAGAAATTCGTATCAGCACCAATTGCAATCACCAAATAATGGTAATCTATTACACCAATCGATGTGTCCAATTGATTATCGGAAGCACGCACAGCATTTACTTCTGCAACGCGAATATGAATTTTTTTATTGTTCTGAAATATTTTACGGAAAGGAAAAGAAATGGTGCTGGGTTCTAAACCTGCTGTAGCAACCTGATAAAACAAGGGTTGAAACTGATGATAATTGTTTCTGTCGATTAAAACAATTTGATAATCCAACTTTAATAATTTCCGTGCTAGTTGCAATCCACCAAATCCACCTCCTACAATAACAATTCGTTTTTGAGAAGTTTCAACGATATTGGCTTTTATACTCATAGCTAAGAATTATATCACAAAATTACCGAATAAAAGCAGTGTAAAATAAAAAAGCATCGCTTTTATTTGCGATGCTTTTTGAAAATTATTTTTCTTTATCTCCTTCGGGTTTGAGGTTCACATTTTTGGAAATCTCGAACTTAAATGAACTTTTATCTAATACAGCAATTTTTTCTGTTATAGTTTGAAAACCATTTGCTTCCATTGTCATTTCATAGTTTCCTGGAGCAAGAATCATTACATAACGACCAGAATTAGGATTAGGGATATATGTACCTACTACTTCCTGAGACTTAGCATCTGTAACGGTAATAAAAACATCAGAAAAATTCAATTTTTGAGTTGAATCAGCAGAGGAAATATCACCATTAATAACTGAATATTGAGTTTCAACTTCGTTTAATGTTACGCGATAGATGTCTAAATCACCTAATCCTCCTTCACGTAATGCAGAAATATATCCGAAACGGCCATTACTTGAAATACGGAAATTGTAATTGTCTTCAGGAGTATTTATTGGGTATCCAATATTCTTTGGATTGGTGAACTGTTTTGTTTCAGCATTATATTCTGCTTTAAAAATATCATACCCACCCATAGTTGTATGACCATTTGAACTGAAATACATTACTTTTCCATCTGCAGATACATTTGGAAAATCTTCATCAAATGGAGTATTAATATCTGCTCCCATATTTTGAGCTGGAGCCCAAGTTCCATCGGGCAGTTTACGACTCATATACAAATCGGTTCCGCCTTTTCCACCTTCACGATTGCTTGCAAAATAAAGTGTATTACCATCAGTACTAACACAAGCAGCAATTTCTTCAGCTTTTGTTGAATTAATATTTACGTCAAGTTTATCAGCCGGTTTAAAGCTTTTGTTTTTATCTGTGGTGGTACTATAAATATCTCCAATACCTTTCAAGTTTGTATAATACAACAACATGATTTCTCCAGTTGCTGATAATCCGATAATTTCTTGCTCACCTTCTTTTTTTGCAATTGGCGGACCAACATTTTTTGCTTTCACAAAAGCGCCATTTGTTACTTTAGATACATAAATAGCTGCTGGATACAAGCCATCTTCTCTAACAATTTCAGCTCCATCATCCGGTCTGCGAGTATTAAACATAATAAATGACTCATCACTTGGAACAAACGGGTAGTAATCGGTATAAGGAGAATTAACATTTGCTCCAAGGTTTTCGAATTTTACATCCACAGGAAACTTCATTAACTCTTTTGCATTTATACAAAATTGAATTTGACGATCAACATCTCCTAAATTGGCAGCATTTCCTCTTCCTGTTTGCTTAAACGTAGTAAAAGCTTTAATCGCATCATCAAATCTGTAAGCATAATGGTATGCGCGACCTAAAAGATACATTGCATTTGGATCAAACTTGGGTTTACGGGTTACGATTTCTAAATAAGGAATTGCTTTTGTTTTATTAATATTGGTATTTAAATAACAAATAGCAATATTATAATTGTATTTATCGCTTTTTGTATCATCAAGCAATTGCAAATAATCTTCTAATGCAGATTCATAATTTCCACTATTGAATTTCTGATCTGCTAAAAATGGATCTACTTTTTTGTCGGACTGAGCAACACTATTATTTATAGATAATATCGCAACAACAAACAGAATAAAAGAAAGTACGTTTTTCATTGTAAATGAATATTTTTTATTTTGGATTGCAAAGATAAAAAAAAGCAACGAATGAATGCTTTTTATAGACGAATTGATTTTTTGAGAGGTTTTAGCTTAAGGAATCAAAATAACGCTCACTCTGCGGTTTTTATCTTGTCCTTCTTTGGTTTCATTAGAAGAAACAGGCAAACTGCTTCCATAGCCAATGGATTTGGACTTAATTTTAGTTGTTGACGTTTTTGAAAGAATATATTCTTTCACAGATCCTGCTCTTTTTTCTGATAATGTTTGGTTATAGGATTCCTGACCAATATTATCGGTATGTCCTTCAATAATAATTTTGGAAGGTTTTTGTTTTTTTATCTGCTCAACAATTCTATCCAATTCAAGTTTAGAATTTGACAATAAATCGAATTTATCGAAATCAAATAAAACAGCGCTGCTCAAAGTAAATTGAACTCCCGAGCCGATTGCAGCAATCGCATCAATATCAGCTCCGGGCCAGGAACCTTTGCAATCGGTTTTTAAATCTTCCAGTTTAGCGTAATGAAATACTTCTCCTTGCTTTACCGAATCACCAATATCAACAGAGGAAACTCCACCACTAATTGCTCCTACGTTTATCCATTTTTTTCCATCTTGCGACACATACAATTGAGTTGTTTCAATGTATTTTCCGACTTCAAAAACATATAAGTCGGGACCGGGAATATTTATCAAAGCATTATCCGTAAAGCGGACTGTAAGAGTTCCTCCACATCCTAAAGAAGTAAAATTAGAAGCTACTCCTGCAAAATCTGCTACTCCGATAGACAACATTGAATCACAAGCTTCGGTAACAGCATCCGGATCGCCACGTTTAAAATCAACTATCTCATCAGCAAAAGAAATATCACCTTGTGGAAGAAATATCTCTCCGCCATTTCCGGCAAGATATTTTTTTCCTTGAGTTTGTGAGAAAACAAGAGTTGGAATGAATAATAGAAATATGAATGTATACTTATTCAAAGAATATAAATGAATTGCAAATATAGCAATACATAAACAACGCCAAGATTTAGTAATAGAAGGAATCCTGTCTAGCGGCAGGCAGGTTAAAATCTACCGCAAAGATGCGGACGGTAGCGTTTTTTGCGTTTTGGGAACCACGTTCTAAAACGTTTTTTTGCATTAAAAGCACGCTCTTCTGCTGAAACTGCATGCTTCTTTGATTTACCAACAGAAGCGCTACCACCAGAGGATCCCGAACTAAAACCGGAAGAAGTTAAAGAAGGAGCATCAGGAGTTTTAATAGTATATTCTTGTGAAGCTTGATTTAACTCGAAACGAATATGAAAACCATTTTCTAACGTTGGCTCAATATTCTGAGAAGTCATTTGCTGTTGAATCTGAGGCTCGGTATTTTCAGTATAAGGATTGGAATTAATAAAATCGTGAGGGTCGTTATTTGTCTCGGGAGCGTCACCTATAATAGTAACAACCGACTGATTGCTTTGATTAGTTGACTGAGAAAAAACAGTAAAAGCAAAGAGACAGAAGATAACTGTTAAACAATATTGAAATCGTTTTATAGTCACGAACTATGATTTTAACATGATAAAAGTAGTATATATTTAGATAAAAGTCAAGTTCTTACTCATTTATTTCCAAACGGTTATAAACAGTGTTCATATCATTCAACAATTGTTAATTTATAAAACTAAAAAACACATAAAAAATTGGATTAACATAAATTTTACACTAGCTTTATAAAAAATTACTCTCAATCTTATGAAAAATAGAATTTCCTCATATTCCATTCTTGGATTATTTGTATTTCCATTCTTTTTTTCATGTACAAACAGCATCGGAGACGAAAATCAAAAAAATGCTGCTTTGCATAACGAACAGATAACTGAAACCAGTGATACTCCTCAACCTCCTACTTTTAGTTCTCAGTCATTTGAAGTAAAAACTTTTGAAATAAAAGATACTGTTTCAGGGAAATCTTTGGGCTGGGGTTATGATATATATGTTGACGGAAAACGAAACATACATCAGCCTATTTTACCCGGTGTTGCAGGAAATAAACATTTTTCAAGCGAAGAGCATGCAACCATTACTGGTACTTTTGCCGTCAATAAGATGAAACAAACCGGTGGATTGCCAACTATAACAATAAAAGAACTCGACAGTTTAGGTGTAACTAAATAAACTTCCATGATAAAAAAGCTACTCTCTCCAATTCTGCTTATTTGTTCAATTCCTGTGTGTGCACAAACATACATTATGAGCAATACGCCAATCACAACTTGTAGTGGAACCTATATGGATCCGGGAGGAACAGGTTTTTATGCTGATAATGATAATTTTGTTCAAACAATTTGTTCGGGAACAAGCAATTGTGTTAGTATTACATTTAGCTCTTTTTCTCTAGAATCAGGTTTCGATTATCTTGCAGTTTATGATGGTCCTTCTACTAGCTCTCCTCAAATTTCAGGCAGTCCTTTTACTGGAACAGTTAATCCTGGAACATTAACTTGTTCATCAGGTTGTATGACTTTTGCATTTTCAGCTGATTTTACAGTTCCTGATGCTGGCTGGGTTGGAACACTTTCTTGTGTTACTTGTCCGCCACCACCACCGCCACCCAATTTAGCTTATGGCTGGACACAAAGAGCAAGTGTTCCTGCAGGTGGAAGACACAGAGGCACAGCTATTACAATAGGAAGCAGAGCTTATGCAGGTATGGGGCATATTAATGCCATTACTGATATTTTATATGATGATTGGTGGGAATATGATCCAGGATCTAATTCCTGGACTCAAAAAGCAAATTTTCCTCCTGGACCACGAATGCATCCAACAGGGTTTGCCATCGGCAACTTTGGTTATGTTGGAACAGGTAGAAATACTGCTGGAGTAGAACAAGCCGATTTGTGGAGATACGATCCTTCAACAAATTCTTGGTCTCCTATGGCATCTATGCCTGCTATGGCTAGACGGGGAGCTGTTTCATTTGTCGTAAATGGAAAAGGATATGTGGGAACGGGTTCTTACTCTTCTGATTTTTGGGAATACAATCCTGCAACTAATTCATGGTTATCGATTGCTCCCTTCCCTGGTGCGCCACGAATTGCTGCTGTTGCTTTTTCTATTGGTTCAAAAGGATATGTAGGAACTGGAAATAGTGGTATGGCTAATGGAGATTTATATGAATACAATCCTACCACAAATACTTGGATAGCAAGAGCGAGTATGCCTGGTTTACCTCGAATGGAAGCCGCTGCATTTAGTTTAAACGGAAAAGGTTATGTAGGAACAGGAGATGACTTCTCAAGTGGCACCAATTATCAAGATTTTTGGGAGTTTGATCCAATAGGAAATACATGGGTTCAAATTACTGACTTCAGTGGTTCAGCAAGAAGATATATGAATTGCTTTACAATAGGAACAAGAGGTTATGGTGTATTTGGTACAAGTGGAACAAATTATAACGATTTGTGGGAATATGGAAATTATGTAGGGTTTGCTTCTGTTAAAGAAAATGAAAATTCCAATTGTATTAAAACTTTTCCAAATCCATTTTTAAATGAAGTTACTTTTTCTATTTCTCAGGAAATAAATTTTGACAGCAATGCATCAATAAAAATTATGGACATCTCAGGAAAAACTGTTTTGGAAATAAAAAATATTCATCAATACGAAATAAAAATTGAAAGAGGAGATTTGAGAAAAGGAATGTACTTTTTCGAATTTATAAATAACACTACTCAAACAACAGGAAAATTTATTGCTTTATGATAAAAAGTAAATATATACTCTTATGTATCCTTGCATTTTTGTGTTTTGAAATTTCTGCACAAAACATTTGGAGCAAACGTGCTGGTTGTGGCGGTTCTAAAAGAGAACGCGGAGTTGGATTTTCTATTGCTGGAAGAGGATACATTGGCTTAGGACAAGATACACTTAACTTAATGTTGAAAGATTTATGGGAATACGATCCTGCTTCAAATTCATGGACACAAAAAGCAAATTTCCCAGGAGTTGCTAGAAGAGATGCTGCAAGTTTTGTCATAGGAACAAAAGCATATGTTGGAACAGGAATGGACAATGCAGATGCCTGGATAGGAAATGCACTCGCAGATTTTTGGGAATACAGTCCGGCTACAAACACATGGACATCAAAAGCTTCCTTCCCTGGCAATTCAGGATTTGGAATTTATTATGCCACAGGATTCTCTGTTTTAGGAAAGGGTTATTTCTGCTGTGGCAAAGAAGCCGCATCAAACTACTCAAATGATTTATGGGAATATAATCCAACAACAAACACATGGCTTCAAAAACTTGATATGCCTGGGCCTGAACGTTACGGAGCTGTTGCATTTACAGTTGGTAATTATGCTTATTGTGGAACAGGTACAGATGAAAATATTTTAACAAATGATTTTTACAGATATGATCCATCAATAAACATGTGGATGATATTAAGTAATTTTCCTGGTTCAGGAAGATTTTCAGGAAGTTCTTTTGTTTTATCAGGAAAAGGATATATGCTTTTAGGAACTGATGGGGGTTATAAAGATGAATTATGGATGTACGATGAAACACTGGATTATTGGTTTCCGAAAGCTGCATTCCCGGGTGGCGCAAGAAGATCGGCCGGAGCATTTTCTATAAGCGGAAAAGGTTATGCAGGAACAGGAAAAGGATTAACAGGAACACGCAGAGATTTTTGGGAATACCTTCCTTCTATTCCTGCAGGCATTAATGAATATTCTGATATCATTTTCTCTAATGTTTATCCTAATCCAATGACAGAGCAATCTACTATTGTTTTATCTGATAAAATTTCTCTGCAAAATTTATTTTGGGAATTGAGAGATGTTCAAGGAAAATTAATTTCTACTGAAACGATTGAACAAAATTCATTTACGATTTCTAAAAATAATATGACAAATGGAATTTATGCATTGAACATTAAAAATAAAAATGGAACAATTGCATCTAAAAAAATAATTGTACAATAAAATTGTAAGACTATGAATTTAAACATACGCAAACTACTTTTTTGTTTTTCATTTTTACTGATTGTCCCTACAACCATTTTTGCGCAAGGCTGGTGGTTTAAAAAAGCAGATTACAATCAATCGGCAAGAACTTCAGCAGTTGGATTTGCAATTGGAACAGGAGGATTTATTGGAACTGGGTATGACAGCGCAACTTACAAAAGAAATTTTAGTGTATACATTCAAGCATCAGATACCTGGGTAGCTGTAACAAGCATGGGAGGAGCCACAGGTTCAGGATTATCGCGTAGTGGTGCATCGAGTTTTGTAATTGGAACAAAAGCTTATGTATGCTGCGGACAAAATTCAAATCCATTTAATTTAGATTGTTGGGAATATGATGCAGGAGCGGATATCTGGACACAAAAAGCAAATTTTGCTGGAACTCCAAGAAGATCCGCAGCCGGTTTTGAATTGGGTGGAAATGGATACATTGCTTGCGGACAAGATATTTCAGGATTCAAAAATGATCTATGGATGTACAATGTTTCTTCTAATACATGGACATCAAAAGCTGCTTATCCGGGAACACCAAGAAGATTACCTGTAGCATTTACAATCGGATCAAAAGCTTATGTTGGAACAGGTGATGACGGAGCATTCAAAGGGGATTTTTTTAAATACGATGCTACTGCAAATGCATGGTTCACGGTTGCTGTTTATGGCGGAACTCCTCGCTACGGAGCGACTTGTTTTGTAATTGGAACAGATGCTTATGTTGGAACAGGATATGATAACACATTATCAAACAGAAAAGATTTTTGGAAATACAATTCATTAACAAACGTTTGGTCGAATGTGAAAGATTTTTCCGGTACAGCTCGTTCAAATGCTGTAGGATTTACAATTGGAAGCTTTGGTTATGTTGGAACAGGTTATGATTCATTAACAACAAAAGATTTTTGGGTATTTGAGCCAAATTCAAATGGAATTGAAGAAATGAATAAATTCAAATCCAGCGTAAAAATCTATCCGAATCCAATTGTAGAAAATGCAACAATTTCTTTTAATCCGGATTGTTTAAATGCATTTGGAAAAATTTCGTTTACTCTTTATGATATTAACGGAAGAGAAGTAATAAACATTGAAGAATTAACTTCTGCTGAAACACTACTAACAAGGGGTTATTTAGGAAACGGAATTTATATTTACAAGTTTGTAGGTGATGGTGAGTTGTTGACTACGGGGAAAGTTGTTCTGCAATAGCATTCGCAAATGGAACGCGGATGACGCGGATAAAACTGATTTAAACTGATTTATTTTTCTGTGTGTAAAAACTAAGCCGATTTAATTGCCTTCGGCAATGATTTATTAATATAGAACATTACACAATCATGTGTAGCCGAAATGTTCCATTCAAAAACGTACATCCTTTTATAAAAAAATAAAAAATCCGCGAGTATCCGTTTTATCTGCGTCATCCGCGTTCCATCACTCTAATTGCCCAACAATTCCACTTTCCAAAGGTGTCCACACTCCTATTTTAATTCCTGCTGCTTTTAATGTTTGCCCTGTCCATACATTACAGGTGTAAAACATGCTGTATTTTCCATTAGCTTCATAAAAACAATCTTGTTGTGTATAGCCATCGTGATCAATCAAAATAGGTTTTCCATCTTTTAATTGAAAGCAACAAGAAATTTTATCTATCAAGCACAAATATTGTTCTTTTGAAATAATTATTTTTTTACAGGAATCGTTCAGCTTAGGAGTTTTGTATTTGTAGGTTACATGCATCGCAGTTGTTCCCAATCCGAATGCAGCTTTAAACGCTGTAGCAAACGTTAAATCATCCCACGTTGGCGTGTCTATGAAAAAACCTTTATCTCCCCAACCGATTGCTATATAATTAAAATTGGAGTTAACATTTTTAAAATCAGAATATGGCAACATATCATTCCAATTGATGTATTCACTTTTTATTGGCATAACTATATCTGTATGAACTCCATTGGATAGAACATATATTTCTATTCCATCTGAAACATTTTTAAAGGAAGAGTTTGCCTTTAAATAAGGTAAAAGAAAAGCAAACAAAAGATAAATCAGTAAAAAAGCGATTATTCCTAAAAGAAAACGTAAAATGTAACGGAGCGAGGTTTTGAGAGTGGTCATTTTTGAGAAATTACATACTAACGTAGAAATAATGAGCATAGTATAGGAACACAGATTTTTTATGATTTTTATGATTTAAAAGGATTTTTTATTTTGGGTTAGGTTAAAGGGTTATGGTTTTTATTGCCTTTGGCAATGTTATGATAATATTTGAGTAAAATGTTTATTGAAACCGTCATTGCGAGTCCCGCCCTTCGCGGGATGTGGCAATCTCACACGATGAGGAGAATCGCCACCATTATAGAGAGATTGCTTCACTACGCTCGGAATGACCTGCTAACGATGGCATTCAATAAAATCCTACCTTTGCTACATGACTTTTCCAATCGAATATTCTTCTTTGTCAACAAAAGCGCTATTAGAATTAGTTTGCTCAAAATATTCCCTTTCAACTATATCCAACATCACTTTTCTTAAACGGGGTTTTAATGATACTTATTTAATTGAATCTGGTGCTACGAAATACATTCTCCGTATTTATAAACACAATTGGAGAAGCGTTGAAAGTATAGAAACCGAACTCAAACTTTTGAATTATTTAAAAGAAAATGGAATTGCTCTTTCTATTCCAATGGCAGACAATCAAAAGCAATATATTCATTCAATTGATGCTCCTGAAGGAATTCGTTATGCGGTTTTGTTTTCTTATGCAGAAGGTGAGCAAATCAGAAAACTAAGCATTGAACAAGCAGAATTATTAGGAATTCAAACGGGTAAAATACATTTGCTTACTCAAAATAGAAATTTGGGTAAAACAGCTCACAACTATGACATTGAACATCAATTTGAAAAAACACTTACTACACTAAAACCTATATTAGTAAATCACACTAATGAATACAATTTTTTAATACAACTGAAAGGTTATTTTACAGAACTGTTTATTGATATAGATAAAACACAACTAGCTTCAGGAATTTGTCACGGAGATTTGCAAGCAGAAAATTTTCACATTACAAAAAACAATCAATTCACTTTTTTCGATTTTGATTTTTTCGGAGAAGGGTATTTGATTTATGATATTGGAGTTTTTATTTGGTACGACCATAAAAACAAACCTAAAGAAATTGTAGATGCATTTTTGAAAGGATATCAAACACAAAGAAAATTGTCTGAAAAAGAAATAGAGTTCCTTCCCTATTTCAGTACATTACGAGCACTTTTTCAAATGACATTGTATTGCCAAATAAGTGACGGAAAGCAATTGCCACTATGGCCCGCTCAGCAAGTGGCAGATTTTATTAAGAAAGTTGAAAAATGGATAGCAAATGCAGAGAAAATTCAATAGAAATATAAATGCAACTAAATTACAATTGAAAGCATCTTTATAAAACAATTTTAAAACTACAACTATGAAAAATATTTACACCCTTACTATCGGAATTCTTTTTTCCTTAAACACATTTGCACAAGGAACAATAATGGGATTCTCAATTGATCCTCCGGCACCAACAACAGCAGATATTGTTAAAGTATATGTTGGAGTTCAGTTTACATCCATGAGCTGTAATTTGGACAACCAAGGTCATTCTACCACAGGAAGTAGTACTAGCGCTTATGCACACCATTGTTTGGGAATGCTAACTGCTATGTGCAATACTATTGATACTTTTAATTTGGGAATGCTCCCAGCGGGTCCACATCTTTTTGATTTAACACTAACAAGTGGTTCTGGTGGACCACCATGCACTCCGGGAATAGTTCCAGACGACCAACGAAATACTACTTTTACAGTAACTCTTGCAACGGGAATTTCAAACCACAATCAATCTTCGAACATTAACATTTTTCCTAATCCTATCCACACAACTGCAACCATTCAAATTAATGAACAATTGAAATTTAAAAATGCAGAAATGAAAATTATGGATGTAACAGGAAGAGTTGTAAAAACCATCTCAGCCATTCAAAACAATGAATTTAGCTTTGACAGAGATAAACTTTCTGATGGAATTTATTTTTATCAGCTAATTCAAGATGGAAGCGTTATTTCTAATGGAAAGTTGGTGATTGAGTAATAAAAATTATAAAATAAAAAACCCTTACAAAATAATTAGTACGGGTTTTTTATTTTATAATTACTAGAATTGTTTCTTAAATAATTCATCAAATGCTTTGTCATATAATGCTGTACCATCATCAACTAAAACGTTTTTCCAATAGCAAGATCCCCATGCTTGAGTAGAAGAAAGATCACACCAACAAGCAGTACCCGATGTTGAACAATGAAGACAACCTTCATTGGTAACACAAACTTTTCTCCAAACAGGTTTTGCTAACAATTGAAAATTATTGCTTTTGTCCTTTTCAACTGAAATCAACAACTTCCCCATAACAACTTTGGTTGTTTTGTCAACAATTGATCCCCATAAATAATATTCTCCATTTTCCACAAATAGTGCTGTTTCTTGAATCTCCTGATTATCTTGTGCGACTAAAATACCTAACGAATTTTTTAATGTAGAAACATCAAATGTGAGCTTAATCTCTCCATTAACTAATTCACCCAATTTTACAGATTTTGTGGGTACATCTGTTTTTGCAAAAACACCCGATACTGATACTACTAGCATAGTAATACCTAAAATTACTTTTTTCATAATAATTAATTGTTTTTCTTTTCCTACTCTATTTTCAGATTTTCGGATAACTCTGTTGGAGTAATAATTTTGTTTCGAAAGCAAAAATATAGAGATGTAATTTTTAATCATTACCGATAAAAGTATTTTTAGCACAACAGATTTTTTTCAAAAAAAAAATCTCTCAATTATAAAATTGAGAGATTTGAATTTTTAAAATTAGTTCTTACTGCTTTACAATTCGTTTTGTTAAGGTTCCTTTTTCCGAACCTACCTTTACAAAGTAAATTCCGTTTGCTAATTCTGATAAATTCAGATCAACAGAAGTATTTTGACATTGTATTGAAATTATTTTTTCACCCAAAACATTAAATATTTCTATCGTAGATTCTTTTTCAATTCCACTCAATGTAACAATAGAGTTAGTTGGATTAGGATAAAGTCCAATATCGTTCATTACTTGATGTTCACTATATCCTGTTATAACTTGATTCATTTTGTGAACAAAAATATTGAAAATACTAAGGCTAGCACAATTGGAATTTACAACTCCTGGGCCCGGATCAAAATCAACAGTTCCTCCAAACGAACCTGTTGTATATACATTTCCAAAACCATCTACGAAAATCGAATACCCTCTGCTGAATTGATTTCCATCGAAGCTTACAGCCCAAAGAAAATCGCCATTAGTATTCAGCTTTAAAATAAAAATATTCATGGTGGCAGTCGAATTGTAGAGATAAAATATTCCGGCTCCCGGATCAAAATCAACAATTCCACCAAAGAACCCTGTGAGATAAAAATTTCCAGCGGGGTCCTGAGCAATGTTAAGACCAGCATAAGCGCTAATACTTCCTCCAATGCGTTTTGCCCATAAAAAATTTCCAGCAGGATCCAGTTTTAATAAAGAAATGTCAGTACTACTCGAATCAGCAACTAGATTATAAGTTCCGGACCCGGGGTCAAAATCTGTCGTACCGGTAAAAGTTCCTGATATGAAAATATTACCAAAAGCATCAAAGACAACAGATTCAGAACTCGCTTGATTTGTAGAACTTCCCGTGTTTTTCACCCAGATAAAATTTCCTGAAGTATCCAATTTTAACAGAAAGGCACTAGAGCTTGCTGATGTGAGACTATTAGTTCCTGGTCCGGAGTCAAAATCAACCGTACCTGAAAAACGACCTCCAACTAATAAATTCCCTGTTGGGTCGATGATGATTTTTTTTGCATCATCTCCGCCAGGTGCAGTTCCTCCAATTTGTTTTACCCAAACGAAATTTCCCGTTGAATCCAGCTTTAAAATGAAAATGTCTTGTGAAGAACCGTATGAAGTATGAATGGCTGTTCCTACACCAGGATCAAAATCCAAGGTCCAAGGAGAAAGAGTTTTAAAATAGCCACTTAGATATGTGTTCCCTGATAGATCAACAGTGAGGGAAAATGACTGAACGTCCGAGTTTGCACCTAGGCCTATTTGTTTAAGCCAGCCTATAGTGCCAGAGGTATCTAGTTTTACAATAAACATAGAATTGTCACCAGATTCGTTTACGTCATACGCTCCCGTTACATAAATGTTTCCAATACTATCAAGAACAATTGCATGGGGCACATCACCTGTCGCTCCGCCCACAACACGAGTGACCCAGATCAAATTTCCTGCTGGATCTGATTTTGATACAAAAGCGTCAACCCAACCATTCGAAATCAGATTATATATTCCTGGGCCTGGATCAAAATCAGTTGTATCAGAGAAGGAACCGGTTGTATATACATTTCCTGCTGCATCAGCAACAATTGCTGCTCCCCAACCATGTGTTAAAGTATCTACACCAATTCTATTTACCCATTCTAATGTTGGAGTTTGAGCAATTCCACTCAAGCATAGGCAAACAAAAGTATTAAGTAATATTCCTTTTTTTATTAGTCTCATTTTATTGTTTTTAATTTGTTTTTCTAAATTAATAAAAGGTTAAGTTTCTAAATAACTAAGGTAGAATAAGCCCTTCTAGAAGCAATTACCGATAAAAGTATTTTTGGCACAACAGAATTTTTTTCAAAAAAAAATCTCTCAATTATAAAATTGAGCGATTTGAATTTTAAAATCTAGTTCTTAATTTTTTATAACTCGTTTAGTTACTGTTTCTTTTTCCGAACTTACATTTACAAAATAAATTCCATTCTCAAATTCAGATAAATCTAAATTTACTGAAGTGTTTTTACTTTGTGTTGAAATTACTTTCTCACCCAACACATTAAATACTTCAATTGTTGATTCTTTTTCAATTCCAGTTAATGTAACAATTGAATTTGTAGGATTAGGAAAAACCCCCAACTCCTGATTCAGAACTCCCGACTGCACGCCCGTGCAAGGATCTACAACAATACTTGATGTATCATTATTCACACACCCATTTCCATCTGTGTAAGTATAAGTAATATTAAATGTTCCCGTACCTGCTGTAGTTGCGTTGAATGTACTTCCTGTTACTGCGGTTCCGCTAAATGTTCCACCTGTTGGCGAAACGGTTCCTAATACAACAGAAGTTGCATTAATACAAACCAATGCCGGACTTTGAGAATAAGTAACTGTAGGCAATGGATTTATTACAACAGCTAAAGTTTGAGCAGAAGAATTTCCGCATGTGTTATTTGCAGTCACAGTTATATTTCCACCGCTTGTTCCCGGAGTTGCAACAATACTATTTGTTGTAGATGTTCCAGACCATGTTGCAGGTAAAGTCCATGTATAAGATGTTGCTCCACCAACAGCAGTGATGCTATATGTTTGCGCTCCTGTTCCAACACACATACTTGCTAATCCTGAAATTGTTCCGGGTGTAGCAGGAATTGAATTTACAGTAATTGCTAAAGTTGCAACAGAACTATTTCCACAAGCATTGTTTGCGGTAACGGTAATATTTCCACTTGTTGCACTTGCTGTTGCATTAATAGAATTTGTTGTTGACGTTCCTGTCCAACCACCTGGTAAAGCCCATGTGTAAGATGTTGCTCCTGCAACCGCAGTAATTGAATATGTGTTTGTTGTTCCTGAACAAATTGTTGCTGTTCCTGAAATTGTTCCCGGTGTTGCAGGAATTGTATTTACCACAACAGCCAAGGTTGCTGCTGTAGAATTTCCGCAAGTATTATTTGCAGTCACAGTGATATTTCCACTTGTAGAACTTGCTGTTGCATTAATACTATTTGTTGTTGAAGTTCCTGTCCAACCACCTGGTAATGCCCAAGTGTATGATGTTGCTCCAGCAACAGCAGTGATAGAATATGTATTTGTTGTTCCTGAACAAATACTGGTAGACCCTGTAATGGAGGCTGGTTGTGCTGGAGAAGAAGAACAATATCCATATTGAGCAAAAAAACCAGTAAAATTAGTTGGATCCGTAGTAAGGTTAGCAGTTCCTATACCCATATCAAAATCGTGTGTATCTTGGAATCTTCCGCACAAATACATGTTTGATGAAGTGAGAAACATTCTATATAGTTGTACGTCTTTATTTATAAGGTTGCCGATTTTATATGCTGATAAATAATTGCCGTTAATGTCATATTTAGCAATAAATAAATGATTTCCGGTAGCACCCGCCCCTAAATTTGCAGTTCCTGGACCCGGATCAAAATCAACTATGTTAAAAAAATTTCCTCCAACATTTATATTATCGTTTGCATCAATTTCAATATTACATGCTAAATTAGTAACAGCACCCCCTCCTGTAAATTGTTTAACAAAAATTAAATTTCCTGTTGTGCTATTATATTTTGCAAAGAACGCGTCTGCTGTAGCTCCAGGAGGTACAGTTTGAACTGCCGCAGTAGGGTCAAAATCACAGCCTGCAGCACAAGCCCCAGAGCAGCATACGTTCCCTTGGTTATCAATTTCAATATCCAGAGGACTAGAAAGACCAAAAGGAAGACCAGACATTTCGCTTCCAGTACCTCCTATTTGGTCAGCCCAAATAAATGAAAGAATATTGCTATATTTAACAAGCACTATGTCATATCCCGTACCACTAAAATTTGCAAAATTTGTAACTCCTGCTCCTGGGTCCAAATCACCTGAGTTAGTAGTAGAAAAATGAGCACCCATATATACGTTTCCACTTGCATCAGTTGTAATTTTTGTATATCGCAATCCAGTAGATCCTATATTCATATTACCCAAAGTAGTTCCACTTAAGTTATATTTCCAAATGCCACAGTTTGTACCTGAAGAGCCTGAAACAAATAAATTATTTGAATTGTCTATATCTATTGATTCTGGAGTAATGGTTCCATTTTGCACTAACCAAACAAAATTTCCATTTTGATCATATTTAGCGACAAAACCTGCTCCAGTACCAACTGGAGAATATACTCCTGGACCTGGATCCCAATCAAAAGTACTTCCAGAGTGTTGTCCCCCAATATATATATTTGAGCTTAAATCAATAGTGATACAATACGCTGATTGAGAGCTAGTAGCTCCAAAGGCATTTGCCCAAACAAGTGCTCCAATCGAAGAATATTTAGCAAGGAAGATATCATTTGTGCCACTTACCGAAGTCAAATTATAAGTTCCAACTCCAGGGTCAAAATCTATTGTACCTTGAAAATATCCTGTCACATATACATTTCCAGAAGTATCAGCTACTATTCCTGTTGTCTGATTAGGAGTAGGAGTACCAACTGGTTGGAGTGCATCTGCCCATTCATAAATTGGTTGTGACCAAACATTAGAAGAGAGAATTAGTGTTGCGATAATTAATGAGTAGATTTTTTTCATAGTTGTTTTTTATTTAGTTATTCGCAATCACATGCTCCAGGGGCATAGGGTAGATAGACAGATGTAGGAACATCGTCAGCAGTCCTATGAAGAGCATCTTGATATCCTGCACCATTAAATTGCTGCCCCCATCTTTGAAAAGAAATGAAGCAAACCCCTTTTTCATCTTTCCATAACAGAGCTAGATCAAGATACCTATATAGAATTGCTCCCGTATATTTATCATGAACTATAATCCAATCATTGCATAAGATTTTAGCCTTCATGCAGGCCCCAGAATTTTTATTGCCTTTTTGGTAAAAATCATTTATGTAAGAAACCCATTTTGGTTCCAAACCGTTCGGAATTTGCATTTTGGGTTTGATATCATTAAAACTCTTGCCGATTTTTAACATTGCGCCCGAATTTTTTTCAATAGTAATTTCGCCTTCTGCAATTGGCTTCTTCGTTTCATTGCCTCCTGGTTTACATCCAAAAACATTGAATTTAATTTTATGAATTCCAATAGATAAACCATTCAATGCGTTAGTGTAGGCATTTTGATTTACAGTAACGTACTTTTGAAGCCTTTCGTCAGTGATTTTTTCGGATGATTCATTAATAATGAATGTATATGTGGTTTGACCCGGGATCACCTTTTCATAATTTGTCATACGTATAACATTATCCGGGGGATCTATAAAAGGATTAACATTAAAGCATTCTGCTTTTCCCATCTTGTTTCCAGCGCCATTATAAACTGCTTGATCCTCCACAGGTTTGTTGAGAAATATTTTGCAATAGATTTTATCACCCACTTGAAAAGTTTCAGCGGGGAAACCTTCGGCTGTAGTTGCTGTAATTAGCTTTTTTGAAAAAATCATTGTTTGAGCTTCAACTTGGAGTGTCAAGTACAATGAAAGAATAAAAATAAGTTTTGTTTTCATAATGATTTTTTATAGTAGATTTAGTTTTACCCGAATTAAAAATAGAAATACCCCATCAGACATCACTTACCGATAAAAGGATTTTTCGCACAAACCTCAGCCTACGCTATCTTCGCAGAAGGAAGAACAAAAAATGAATTATATTTGTAAACATGCGTTTCGGTGTCTTTTTTCTTTTTCTTCTTCAAAGCTTTACCGCTTTTACTCAGCAATTGCAATTCAGCAATATAAGCAGCAACCTGTCTTTGCCTTCTCAGGAATGTTATAATATTATGCAGGATAGCAAAGGCTATATCTGGTTCAGCTCCGAAGCGGGTTTATGTAAATTTAATGGAAATGATTTATAGGTATTTGATAAAAGGAACGGTTTACCTGAAGGAAGCACCTATTCGGTTACCGAAGATAAAACCGGAACATTATGGTTCGCTACCAGCAAAAACCGCATCTTAAAATATAGCAATAGCAGTCTTATTGAAGCAGCTTTCAGTAAAAAACACGAAGCTGCTTTAAAAGGAAGTCTTGAATTAAGTTACTTATTAAGCTTTGATGAAAAGGGATTACTCCATATTAATACTGGAACTAGATCATATAAAGTTCATATTATCAACAATGAAATCACCGAACATTTTAAACCTGATACCAGTGTTCATTTTTATTTATTAAAAACAAGTAATGGATTGATTCCTATTAATGGTGGGAAAGGACAGGGTATTAATTCATCTACCAAAAAGGCTAGTAAAGGATATGTCAGAATCAGCATAGGTGGTCTGGAAAAAGAAATCCAAATTCCTTTTGATAAAAACCAATATCCTTATTGGAGAATATTAACTGCTCATGCTTTAAACACAGATTTTTTCTGTTTCGAAAACTTTGTTGTGAAAATGAATGCAGATGGAAGTCACACTGTTTATGAATACCCAGATAGAGTATTGCAAATTTATAGCGATAAAAACAATGGCTTTTGGGTTGGTATTCGAAAAAACGGAGTTTATTATTACCCGGATATTTCGGATATGGGAAATAAGATTATAAGCTTGAACGAATATTCTGTTACAGGAATAAGTGAAGACAATGAAAAAGGTGTTTGGTGCAGCACTTTGGAAAAAGGTATTTTCTATTGCAAGAATAAAACCGTAGTTACTTATGTAAATGTGAATGGCTTAAACAAAAGAGCACATTTTTTAAAATATGAGGGTGGATTTATTTTAACAGCTTCACAGGATAATGAACTTTGTTTGTTTTCAAAAAAAGGCATTGAAACAAAACAATTTGAAGGAAATGAGAATTTTATTATTACGGATGTATTGCAAACAGATAAAACTTGGTTAGTAGGTTCAAAAACATATTTATTCAAAACGGACGAAACTTTTAAAACAGTAGATCCGATAAAATTAGGAAAAACGCAATTCAATGCTGGAGCATATCAAATAGCTAATACAGAAAATGAGCGTCAGTTTGTGATTCAATACAGTGTTATTTCAGAACTGATAAATAATGAAGCGGTTAAAAGAACAACAGAAGGATTGGGATCTGCAGGAACTTGCTTACTTTATTTAGGAAACAATAAACTGCTTGCAGGTTGCAAAACGGGCTTATATCAAATGGACATTAATACTTATGTATTAAAAGAAATAAAAGATTTTACTGCAGAAGTTACTAAAATAATAAAAACAAGTGAAGGTGAAGTTTGGATAACAACAAAAAATGATGGGTTATATCTGTATAAAAATGAAAGCGTAATAAATAAAACAACAGAATATAAACTAAACAACATCCGTTTATTTGATATTGCAGAAGATAAAAAAAATAGAGTGTGGCTTGCAAGCAATATTGGGTTGATTTGCATTAATAGCGACAAGTCGGTTTCTATTTATAATCAGATGAATGGCCTATCGTCCAATGAAGTAAACAAAGTAGCAATAAGTAATGACGAACTATATTTTTCTACAAATGAAGGAATAAGTTGCTTTCCTTTAAACACAAGCTTAGAAAACAGCACAAAACCGTACATTTATTTAAACAACTTAAAAGTAAACGACAGAACAATAAAATATTCGGGCGATTTTCTTACGCTTAAACCTGATGAGAACTCATTATCACTTTACTTTGATTTGTTGACTTTTAAAGGAAATCAAACAAAAATGCTTTACT
This sequence comes from Bacteroidota bacterium, assembly GCA_005772895.1. Taxonomy (GTDB): domain Bacteria; phylum Bacteroidota; class Bacteroidia; order 2-12-FULL-35-15; family 2-12-FULL-35-15; genus 2-12-FULL-35-15. The sequence goes on from SXIH01000042.1 coordinate 94,766, forward strand.
TGCTTGAAGGAGTAAATGGCACAACAGGTATAGTTGAAAGCAATAAATTGATTTTAAACAATCTTTATCCAGGAACATATAAACTGAGTGTATATGCAATAAATAATAGCAAACGTTTAAGCAAAACACCTTTTGTAATTTCATTCGTAATCATAAAACCATTTTGGGCTACCACTTGGTTTATACTTTTATGTATTGCTTTAATTTCTTTAATTATTTATCTAATAGTAAGAATAATTATAAAACGTATCAGAAGCAAAGAAGAAGAAAAAACAAAAATAAACAAACTGATAGCTGAGCATCAGTTAAGTGCTTTGCAAGCGCAGATGAATCCACATTTCATTTTTAACGCAATCAATAGCATTCAAGGTTATATTCTGAAAAAGAATGAGCAACAAGCATATGATTATCTGGCTAAATTCAGCAAACTAATTCGTATGGTATTGAATCACTCACTGGAAAAGATATTGCCTTTAAAGCAAGAGCTTGAAATGCTAAACTTGTATGTTGAATTAGAGCAACTAAGATTTGAAAAAAGTTTTGACTTTGAACTTATTGTTGATAAAAATATCAGTCAGTACGAAACACAAGTCCCAAGCATGCTAATCCAGCCTTATGTGGAAAATGCAATTTGGCATGGTTTAATGAACCTGCCTACCGGACAGGCAGGTTTAGAAAAGAACAAAAAAGGAAAACTGAAGGTTGAAATAAAACTTCTGAATAATCTTTTAAATATTATTATCGAAGACAATGGTGTTGGTCGTGCACTTTCCAGCACCTTTAAAAAAGAATCAAATCATCAATCGGTTGGAATGAAATTAACGGAAAAGCGTTTAGTAATGATAAATAAATTGCAGGAGTATGAAGGAGCTAAAGTTATTGTGATTGATTTGTATGATGAATTAAAAAATGCAAGTGGAACAAGAGTGGAAATATCTATCCCAATAAATTAGGCCTCATCCGTCACGCAAAAAGCGCGACACCTTCTCCATTTGGAGAAGGGTGGGTTTTGTAGTAACGAAATAATATTAGTACATGGAAAAGAAAATCACAGCAGTATTAGTTGACGATGAAAAGCAAAGCAGAGTTGTTTTGAGAAGCCTTTTGGAAAATTTTTCTTCCGAAGTAGAAATAGTTGGCGAGGCATCAAATGTAGAAGAAGCTACTGATATAATACAGCAAACGAAACCAGAACTCGTTTTTTTGGACATACAAATGCCCAGAGCAAATGGTTTTAGCTTATTAAAGCAATACAATGAAATTCCTTTTGAAGTAATATTTGTTACAAGCTATGATAAGTATGCTATTAGTGCAATAAAATTCAGCGCATTGGACTATTTATTAAAACCTGTTGAAGTGTCTGACCTGAAAGAGGCTGTTGCGAAAGCAATGAAAAGTATTTCAAAAAAAGATAACAACGGAATGCAAATTATAAATTTATTGCATAGTTTAGATTCAGAGTCGAATGAAAGAAAAATTGCGGTTCATTCTGGTGAAAGTGTTAAGCTTATAAATACAAGTAATATTCTTTATATAGAAAGTGATGAAGGAGTTTGTAATTTATTTACTATAAACAATGACAAATATTCCACAGCAAAATACCTGAAAGATTTTGAAGATTATTTCGGAGAAGCTTCCACTTTTGTTAGAATTCATAAAAGTTGTTTGCTTAACACCAATCATATAAAAGGTTATGATAAAGGAGAACCTTGCATTATTGAAATGGTTAATGGACAAACATTTGAAGTAGCACGCAGAAAAAAGCCTGAAGTTTTGGAGAAATTAAAAAAATAAAAAGTAAAGGCTTATTATAATCAGCATCAGCATTACCCCTAACTATAATATCAAAGATAAATCAACATTACGAAGTCGTGCGTAAGCTAAGGCCGGGCGCGGTGCCGCCAAGGGGTGAACCCCATTTTACGAGAAAATTTTGGCAAAAACTTCAGTTTTTTTGCTTAGATTTTCCGGAAAATGGTGAGAGGCGGGAAGCAATCGCCCGGTCTTGAATTTTTGTTTCTTTTTGTTCAAGCAAAAAGAAAAAGAAGAAACTTAGAAGAGCAAATCACATAGGCTAACATCAAAAGCTTTAACAGCACTAACAACATGGAGAGATTGCTTCTCTTCGCTCGCAATGACGTTTCTAACGGAGACTAAACTCAATACACTACAATTTTCTTACTAACAACACCCTTACTATTCCTTAAGGAAAGTAAATAAACACCTTTTTTAAAAGAAGAAACATCAATTCTATTTTCTTCTCTTCCATTAAACGAGTTGTATTTTTTGTCGTACACTACTCTACCAATCACATCCGTAATTTCAACACTTACATCATTTGTTATATTTGAGATTGCTCCAAAGGAGTCCCCTTGGGAAAAAATAAGGTTTACAATTTCATTGCTTGGATTCGGATACACAGAATATAAGATTCCATTCTCACCTAACTCATCAATACCAACAAACGGAGTTGATGTAGAATAACAACCCGTTAAACTATCAACTTGCTGCAAAGTTATTGTTAAACCAAACCAAGGTAATACATAAAACGAATCGGTAGCTCCGGGAATAATTACACCGCTATTCAGCCATTGGTTTCCTGTTGGAAAATTTGAAAATAAAGTATCATTGCTCAAAGTAATTGTTGGAACAGGTGGAAGTGGCGCAACATAAATATCTACAGTATCAGAAGATAAAGTACAACCAAAAACATCGGTAACAGTTACACAATGTGAACTTGTAATTAATGTACTTATTGAAAATGAAACTTGTAATGTTGGATACCAAGAATAAGAATTACCATTACTTGATGTCAATACAATAGAAGAACCTTGGCAAATTGTATCGTTCTTGTTTAAAGAAATCAATGGAGTTGTTTGAGGGCTCACTGCAATATAACTATATTTTGTAACTGAATCGGTACCAAAAGCATTTGTTACAACTAATGTTACATCGTTATAAACTCCGGGCGTGTTGTATGTAACCACAGGATTTTGCAAAGTAGATGTTGCAGGAGTTCCACCAGGGAAAGTCCAGTTCCAAGCAGTTGGAGAATTTGTGGTGCTGTCTGAAAACTGAACATCAAATCCGGGACAACCACTTAAAGTATCTCCCACAAAATTTGCAAAAGGTAAATTTGATAAAGGATCAAAAATAGTTGTTTCCCATAATCCGCGGCCATAAGTTGCTGCACGTAATTTATTTGAACCGTAATGAATTTCTAATTCATCAACAATTACATTTGGTAATCCGTTTGAATAAGGCATCCATGAGCTTAAATCATTATCAATATAATAAACACCTAAGTCGGTACCAACATAAACTCCTTCATTCGTGCCTGTTTGATTCACAACACAATTCACAGGAATGTTTGGTAAACTACCGGAAATATTTGTCCAAGAAGAACCTCCATTAATTGTTTTATAAACTTTTATTCCATCAACATATCCCGAGCGGGTCATCCAAACAATATTCGGATCGGTTGTGCTTACTTCCAGAGCAGTGATGGAAGCGCCACCCGATGTTGGATAAGAAACCGTTGTCCAGTTTGCTCCACCATCAATTGTTTTATATATTGTAGATGATGTAGCAGCATAAATATAAAGCGGATTTGATTGTGAAACTTCCAGAACAATTAATCCGCTTGAATTAAATGTTGAAATTTTTGTCCAGAAAAGTCCACGGTTAACTGATTTCCAAACATTTTTAAAACCAGCATAAATAGTGAGAGGATCAATTGGATCTTGCATCCAAGGAGTAATCCACTCACCATCTTCAGTAATATTATTATAGATATCATCAAAATTTGAACCGCCATCAGTCGAACCAAGCAATCCTCCGTTTTGATATTCGCAATAAACATAGTTAGGATCGCTCCAATCAATAAAACATTCCATTCCATCGCCACCGGTTACTCTGTCGTATGCGCTCGTATTAAAAAGATTGCAACCATTATCTTGCCAACCCTGAACAACCAAATTAGAATTTGTAACAGAATTTCCCAAGCGATACATTTCACCAATTTGTAATCCATCACTTTTGTCCTGCCATGAATTTCCTCCATCATCCGTTACATAAATTCCACCATCGCAAGCAGCAAATGCTTCTGTTCCATCTGGACGATAATATAAACCGTGAATGTCAGCATGCAAATATGGCAATCCTCCATCGCCCCACCAGTGTGTAATACATTGCCAGTTAACTCCTGCATCATACGACTTCCAAATATTTACTCCACCAACAATTATTTCATTTCCATCATAAGGAGCAACAGCTAAAGAAAGTGTATACCAACCATTTCCACCTCCATCACTTCCATCATAATCGTATCCTAATAAATTAGGAGAATTACTTTGCATTGTAAAAGTTGTTCCGGAATTTGTTGAAAGATATAATCCTTTAAAACCACTATCAGCTGAAGCTGACAATAATAAATAAACATTATCCGGACTTGCGGGGCAAACTGCAACTGCAACTCTATTAACTGTAGAAGGAAAAGGCAAGCCCGCACCTGTTGGAACAGTTGCAAATGAGGTTCCTGTGTTTGTTGATTTATATAATCCTGTTGCACCTGCTGCATAAATAACAGAAGGATCACCAGGTTTAAATTCCATGTCTTTAATACTTCCTGTATTTAATACTTTCGTCCAAGTAACTCCTGCATCATAAGATTTAAAAACTCCAGAACTGGAAGCAGCAAAAATTATATTGTTATCATTTGGATTAATCAATACTCTGCCAATACTTCTTCCTTGACTTGTAATCCAATTTAATCCTGTGATACTCCAAGTTATTCCGCCATCAATAGATTTCAAAACACCAACACCATAAGTATCACTAGCATCCTGATCGCCAGTTCCGATGTACATGATGTTTGTATTTGTAGGATCAATAGCAATATCGTTTACACCGAGCGTAGGTAAATTATCGGTGTTGGTTGTCCAGGTAAGACCTGCATCTACTGTTTTCCACAGACCACCAGCCGGAGCACCAACCCAAATAATATTTGGATTTGTCGGATGAAACGTAATACAGTTTAATCGCCCAGCCCCTCCTCCATTGGAAGGAACATCAAAAGAACCGACAGGTGTCCAGTCGCCACCAATCATCATGGAACTTCTGTTAGAATGATTTTCTATTAACTTTTGTAATTCTTCTTTCCCTTTATTTAAAACAGTTCTGTCGCCACTAGGGTAAACGCGTGGTTCAATTTGTTGCTCCCAACGTTTGTACATTACGTATCCTTCATTTTCTTTTTCAGTATTGTTTCTAAAACTAAAAAAGCTTTTGAATTTTTCTTTTTTCTCTTCTCTTTCCCAAAATTTATTGAAAGATTTTTGAACTTCATAAAAGTTCACTTCAGGGTCTTGCATTTTTTTAACCCAATCTTGAGAAAAAGAAATAAATGGTGCAGAAAAAATAATGGCAAATAAGAAAATTAGTCTACGTAGCATATTGTATAAGTATAAAATTTGATGCTGATGTAAAAATTCAATTAATGCTTTCTGAAATACAAAAAAATTAAATTGAATTTTTAATCTGCACTAACCATTCTAAAATTCATATCAATAAAAATTGATATAAATTAAGAATTGGTAAAGTAGTACAAGATACAATATTGTATGCTTTTATCAAACTAAATTCAGACTATAATTAGTATTCAGTCGACCAACCAAGTGTTTTGATTCATCAAAATTTAAGGTCTGAGCCCCATCACTGGCTGCTTCTTCGGGTTTTTCATGCACTTCGTAAATAACGCCATCGGCACCGGCCATCATGGCTGCCAAAGCAATCAAAGGAACATGTTCTCTGATACCAATTCCATGAGAAGGATCAGCAATAACAGGTAAATGAGTCTTTTCTTTTAAAATTGGAACAGCGTTAATATCAAATGTGTTTCTATATGCCGTTTCATAGGAACGGATACCTCTTTCGCACAACATTAATTTTTCGTTTCCGCTGGAAAAAATGTATTCAGCTGATTGTAAAAGTTCATCAATTGTTCCACTCATTCCACGTTTGATTAAAACGGGTTTATCTACTCTACCTAATTCATCTAACAAATTGAAGTTTTGTGAATTTCGAGCACCCACCTGAAAAACGTCCACATAATCTATCATCTCGGCAATCTGAGAAACCTGCATTACTTCAGTAATAATTTTTATTCCGTTTGCCCGACAAATGCGATGAAACATTTTTAAACCATCAATCCCCATTCCTCGAAAAGCATAAGGTGAACTGCGGGGTTTAAAAACTCCGCCACGCATTATTTTAATATTGTTCTCCACCAAATGTTTCACTACTTTTTCAACTTGCTCTTCACTTTCAATACTGCATGGACCGGCCATAATGGAAAAATTATTTTCTCCAATTAAAACACCATTGCCTAAATCAATTTCTGTAGCATTCACTTTCCATTTACGAGAAACGAACTTGTATCCATCAGAAACACGATGAACGTCTTGAACTCCATCCAAACTTCCAATCAAACGAATATCAAATTCATTTTTACCGATACAAACCAAGTAAATTCCCTTTTGAGTTTTTACTTCAGTTGTTTTATAGCCAATAGCATTTATTGAAGAAAGAATTTTTTCTTTTGCTGTTGGCGAAATTTTTTGTTGTAGTTGAATAATCATGTCTCTACGAATTACGAATTTTGACGAATTACGAATCTGTGTACTAAGTTTTATTTTACTATTAGCTTATTCCCCTCTAGAGAGGGGTTAGGGGTGTGTTGTTGTAGAGAGTGAATTCCATTTACAAATACACCAATGTCCTTTTTCAAATCTTCGCTTTTATCTATCGCCTTAATAAAAGCGCTTCCAATAATAGCTCCATTAGCATATTCGCAGGCTTTTGAAAATGTTTGGTGATTATGAATTCCAAAACCTATTATTGTTGGATTTTTTAATTTCATATTGGCAATTCTCATAAAATATTTTTCCTGTTCATCGTCTATTTTATTTTTCTTACCTGTGGTACTTGCTGAGGAAACCATGTAAATAAATCCATCTGAATTTTCATCAATCAATCTAATTCGTTCTTCGGATGTTTGCGGAGTTATCAAAAAAATATTTTTCAAGTTGTATTTTTCAAATATTGATTTGTATTCATCTAAATATTCCTGCATAGGTAAATCGGGAATAATAAGTCCTGAGATTCCTAGCGATGAAGCGTCTTTACAAAATTTCTCTACTCCATACTGTAAAACAGGATTTAAGTAACCCATTAAGATAAGTGGGATTTCGGAAGTTACATTTCGGAAGTTTTGCAATTGTTGAAATAATAATTTAATCGTCATACCATTTTCCAAAGCAATTTCACTGCTCCGCTGAATAGTTGGACCATCAGCTAATGGATCAGAAAAAGGCATACCAATTTCAATCATATCAACTCCATTCTTTTCCAATTCACTTATGATTGTATTAGTATCATTCAAGGTTGGAAACCCGGCAGTAAAATAAACAGAAAGAATATCCTTCTTTTTATCCTGAAACAATTTATTTATAGCATTCATTTTTTTCTTCTTTTGACTTTTGACTTATTTCTTTTGACTTTCTATATAGGTTGCCAAATCCTTATCTCCTCGCCCCGAAAGATTAATTACAACAACTTCATTCTCTTTTGCATTTAACTTTTCCAAGTGTGCCAAAGCATGTGCACTTTCTAAAGCAGGAATAATTCCTTCCAATTCACATAATAAAAACACAGCCTTCAAAGCTTCTTCATCTGTTGCAGAAACAAATTCTGCTCGTCCGGTTTCAAACAAATGCGCATGAATAGGTCCAACTCCCGGATAATCCAATCCTGCTGAAATGCTATAAGGTTCTGTTATTTGCCCATCATCTGTTTGCATCAACAATGTTTTGCTTCCGTGAATGATTCCAGGCTTTCCCAAAATGCTAGTTGCAGCAGAATATCCTGAATCAATTCCTTTTCCTGCTGCTTCCACAGCTATTAATTTTACTTTTTCATTTTCCAGATAATGATAAAATGCTCCTGCAGCATTACTTCCTCCACCAACACAAGCAATTACATAATCAGGGGTTTCATTTCCAGTTTTTTCAAGTAATTGTTTTTTCATCTCTTCACTAATCACACTTTGAAAACGAGCAACCATATCGGGATATGGATGCGGTCCAACCACAGAACCAATAATGTAATAAGTATCTACGGGGTTATTGATCCAATCACGAATGGCTTCATTTGTTGCATCTTTTAACGTTTTACTTCCGCTTGTTGCCGGAATCACTTGTGCGCCCAATAATTTCATACGGGCAACATTCGGAGCTTGACGCTTAATATCAACTTCTCCCATATATACAATACACTTGAGGCCCATTAAAGCACATACTGTTGCAGTTGCAACTCCATGCTGACCCGCACCAGTCTCCGCAATTATTCTTGTTTTTCCTAATCGTTTTGCTAACAGAATTTGTCCGAGTGTATTATTTATTTTATGAGCACCCGTATGATTTAAATCTTC
>SXIH01000043.1 GCA_005772895.1 Bacteroidota bacterium
CATAGGGAGGGGTGGTGTGGCTGCTGGCAGAGTGCACTCAATGTTCATGGCTGCCGATGCTGGTCTGTCCAAATCGGGTAATTTCTGCTTGTTACTTAGCTCATATCTCTCGGAATATCCAACAAGTGTGATCGTTTACCTCTAAACAATGGCGGGGTGCAGGTTAGCGCACAGTGGTGCTTGACGAGTGCGGGCTCAGCGTTTACCCTTTGCTTGTGCTTGTTGGCTTGAATTTCCTATCCGTTGGTTTCTGATTTAGAAGCCAGAGACATTGATTCCAAAGCAGATTGACAAGTAGCAGAAACTATTTACAGACTTCAAATTCAAGGATAAGAAATGAAAAAAGAAAAAAAATCAACAACAAAAGCAAATGTTTTGGTTGGTTCGAAACAAACAGAGTTAGATAACAGAAGTCAATTGTTGAAATTGATGGAGACAAGCCCTATTCCTGATTCAGAAGTGCTTATGAATCTTGGATTGTTTTTAAAACGTCAGGATTTATCGCGTATCCTTTTTATAAACGAATTGTACCAAAAGCAAGTGGGTGTGCATGGTTCTATTTTTGAATTTGGTGTTCGTTGGGGACAAAATTTAGCGTTGTTTGAAACGATGCGCGGAATATACGAACCGTACAATTACAACAGAAAAATTGTTGGCTTTGATACGTTTGAAGGATTTCCTTCAGTAGATAAAAAAGACGGCTCAAATCCAATTATCAAAAAAGGAAGTTATGATGTAGTAAAAGGATATGAAAATTATTTGGCTCAAGTTCTTCAATGTCTTGAAAACGAAAATCCAATCGCACACATTAAAACAACTCATCTGGTCAAAGGAGATGCTTCGAAATCTATCAAAACTTATTTGAAGGAACATCCTGAAACTATTATATCAATGGCATATCTTGATTTTGATATCTATACTCCAACGAAAGAATGTTTACTCGCCATAAAACCGCATTTAACGGAAGGTTCTGTCATTGGTTTTGATGAATTAAATTTCCAGGCTTTTCCCGGAGAGACGATTGCTGTGCAAGAAGTATTAGGATTGAGTTCGTATAAAATTCAGCGTTCTCAGTTCGGTGTTTTACAATCGTACATCATTTTTGAATAAAAGAAAATGTCGCATCAATTTGTAAAAAACAAATTGCATGGATACTGGGAGGTAGAACCAAAACCAAGTGTAGAGGAGTTGCGTCAATATTACGAGGACAAGTATTATCAAAATGAAAGTGCAGCATACAGCCACTCTTATTCTGAAGAAGAAATAGAATATTTTAATACCAAAATAGGTCAAAAAGATTTCACTCTTTCTCATATTTTAAATTCAACACAAAATCAAAGTCTGCTGGACATTGGTTGTGGAGAAGGTTTTACGCTTGAGTACTTTTTTAAAAAAGGGTGGAACGTTCAAGGAATTGACTACAGTGATTTTGGAATTAAAAATATTCATCCGCACTTAACGAATTTTTTTATCAAAGGAAATATCTGGGAAACGATAGAAAAACTTTTGAAAGGAAACAAAAAGTACGATGTAGTTTGGTTAGATAATGTGTTGGAACATGTTGTTGACCCTGCAATTCTTTTGAAGAAGGCAGCTGAGCTTACTTATGAAGGTGGTATTTTAATTATAGAAGTTCCAAACGATTATTCCGCATTTCAACAAGCGCTGTTTGATTCTAAAAAAATAAATAAAAAATTTTGGGAAGCTTATCCTGATCATCTTGCTTATTTTAGTCGAGAGAGTTTAATTTCTCTTTGTGAGAACAATAATTGGAAAATTGAAAAGGTTATTGGAGATTTTCCGATTGAATGGTTTTTGATGAACAATCATTCTAATTACTGTAACGATAAAAGTTTAGGGAAACAAGCACATGTTTCGCGTATCTTTCTAGAAAACTTTTTAGGGGAAACGACAACGAATAGAAGTGACTTGATTAGTTTTTATGAATCGTTGTCAAAGATTAATCAAGGACGTCAAATAATTGGATTTTTTAAAAAGCAATGAGCTACCGATCATTAAAAAAATCAGTTTTGGAAAATGGAAATTTCTCCATTATTCCTCTTCGTGAAAACGATATGGAATCAATTCGTCAATGGCGGAATGCACAAATGAATGTGCTCAGACAAAAATCAGAAATTACAAAAGAATCGCAACAATTATATTTTAAGAACGTCGTGACTCCTTTGTTTTCAAATGATTCACCTACGCAACTTCTTTTTAGTTTTTTGCAGAATAATGTGTTGATTGGCTATGGAGGGCTTGTAAATATTTCTTGGCAAGATAAAAGAGCTGAGATGTCTTTTCTGGTAAAACCTGAAATTGCAACTGCGAATTCGGACTATAAAAAAGCGATGTCAGAATTTATTTCACTGATAAAAAAGTTGGTTTTTGATGAAATGAATTTTAATAGATTGTTCACCGAAACCTACGAATTCAGAGATTTTCACATTTCTATATTATTAGAACATGGATTTAAAGAAGAGGGCAGAAAGAAAGAACATATTGTTGAGAACGGAAAATTTTACGATTCGATTTTACACAGCATATTGAAAAAAGACAATGCCAAATCTTAAAGGAAAAAGAGTTTTTATTAGTGGAGGTGCCGGCGTTATTGGCCGGGAACTTGTACAACTTTTGGTTGCAGATGGTGCTATTGTAATGGTTGGTGACTTGGTTGAGATACCTGCTGATTATCAGAAACAAGTTATTTATCGCCGCGGAGATTTAAATTATATCACACAGCAAGAATTAAATTCCTTCAACCCGGAAGTCTTTTTTCATTTAGCCGCTACGTTTGAGCGATCTGCAGAATCATACGAACATTGGGAAGAAAATTTTTGGCACAATATCCGTTTGAGTAATTATTTAATGACGACGATGCGCAACGTTCCTGGAGTTAAACGTGTGGTCAATGCATCGAGCTATTTAATCTACAACAAAGAATTATACAACTTCGATCAGCCACAAGCCAAAGCAATCAAACTAAAAGAAACAGACCCCATCAATCCAAGAAATCTTACCGGCCTTGCAAAATTGGCGCACGAAATTGAGTTAGGATTTTTAAGCAAATTTAATTCGGATAAATTCTCATCAACCAGCGCTAGAATTTATAGAGGTTATGGAAAAAATTCGCGCGATGTAATTTCAAGATGGGTGCGTGATTTATTAGACAATAAAAAAATTACTGTCTATAAACAAGAAGGATGGTTTGATTATATTTATGCCGGAGATACGGCAAAAGGCCTTTATAAATTGGCTTGCATTGATTCAACAGGAATTGTAAATCTTGGAACAGGACGTTCTCGTCAAGTAAAAGATGTAGTGGAAGTGCTAAAAAAACATTTTCCAAGAATGGAAGTTGAATATGGCGATTTGGATATTCAATACGAGGCTTCTGAAGCAGATATCACAGAATTTAATAAGCTCACAAACTGGCAGCCTGAAAGGTATTTAGAAGATGTGATTCCTGAATTAATTGACTTTGAAAAAAATAGAACGACTGCTGTTGCAAAAAAAGAGATTGGAAATGTTTTGATAACAAGTGTTGCTAAAAAAGTGCCTTTAGTTGAAGCCGTTAAAAAAGCAGTAAGAAAAATTAATGGAACAATAAAAGTGTTAGGGGCTGATATGGATGCAGCGTGCTTGTCTAGTAATTTTACAGATGGTTTTTGGACAATGCCTCGCCTAAGTAATTTACCAGTTGCAGATTTGATTACTTATTGTAAATCACAAAATATTTGTCTGATTATTCCTACGCGAGATGGCGAATTGGCATATTTTTCTAAGGCCAAAGAAGAATTAGTGAAAGCTGGAATAAATGTAATGGTCTCTGATTTTCAAAGCATCAAACGTTGTTTGGATAAGCTTTTGTTTTCAAATGAAAGAGGAGATGAGATACTAGCTATTCCTTCTTTTTTAAATATTGATGAAAGTAATGCGTCATATTTTGTTGTGAAAGAAAGATATGGTGCCGGTTTACTTTCTATAGGAATAAATTTAGATAAAGAGTCGGCAATCAATCATTCAAAAAAATTGCAAAATCCCATTTTTCAACCCTGTGTTTTAGGAAATGAAGTAAGTATTGACGCATATATTACCAGGTCAGGTGACATTAAAGGAATTGTTCTGAGAAAACGTGACGTTGTTGTAAATGGTGAGTCACAAATCACTTCTACTTTTATTGACGAAAAACTTCAGATAACTTTTTCTAAAATAATTGAGAATTTGAATTTATACGGCCACATTATTTTACAAGCTTTGATTGATGAAAAAGGAAATGCACATGTGATCGAATGCAATGCACGTTTTGGAGGCGCATCTACTTTGGCAGTTCAAGCAGGACTTGATTCTTTTTATTGGGCGTATATAGAAGCGATTGGTGAATCATTGGAAAATTGTGCATTCTATCATTCAGTAACGTCAATTAAACAAGTCAGACATCCTCACGATTCTTATTTATGATTCTTGTTTTTGATTTAGACGATACGCTTTACGATGAATCAACCTATGTGTTGAGCGGAATGAAAAGTGTCGCTAAGTGTCTTGCCAAATCAGTTTCGATTTCTGAAAGTAAAATATACAAATCACTTCTTAAGGTATTGAGAGAGCAGGGAAGAGGAAAAGTTTTTGACCTTGTTCTTCAACAATTACAAGTGCATTCAAAAAAAAGGGTCAAGGAATGTGTTTCTATTTATCGTTTGCACGAACCAAAGATTAAGTTAAGTAATGAAGGCGCTGCATGCTTAAAGCGTTTCAAGTCTTTGCCAAAATACTTAGTCACGGACGGAAATAGAATTGTTCAACTAAAAAAAATCCAGGCCCTCAATATGGAAAAATATTTCAAAAAGACTTTTCGAACGTATCAATACGGATTAAAATACTCGAAGCCTTCAACTTTTTGTTTTAAAAAAATAGTTGGACTTGAAAATGTGAATCCTAGTGCTGTTGTTTATATCGGTGATAATCCGAATAAAGACTTTATAAGTCTTAAAAAAGAAGGTTTTCGAACAATTCGTTTGCGGTCGGGAATGTTTAAAGATGTGACTTTGGACAAGAAACACGAGGCTCACTTTACAATTCAATCATTGGATGAAGTGACACCTGATTTTTTGAAGAACGTATTTCGTAAATAATATGATAATTGCAAATTTTGATTTTTCTTCGGGCAAAACATTTATCATAGCTGAGATGTCCGGTAATCATAATGGCGACATTAACATTGCAAAAGAAACAATTCGCGCAGCAAAAAGAACAGGAGCAGATTGTATCAAGCTACAAACATATACTGCCGATACCATTACGTTGAATGTCAAATCTGACATGTTCAAAGCGCAAAAGGGTTCACATTGGGATGGGCAATATCTTCATGATTTATATAAACAAGCTCACACGCCGTGGGAGTGGCACGCTGAACTTTTTGAATGTGCGAAAAAAGGAGGCATCATTATTTTTTCATCTCCGTTTGATCCAACAGCTGTGGATCTTCTAGAAAAATTAAATGCACCGGCATATAAGATTGCATCGTATGAAATCACAGACATTCCGTTAATCGAATATGTTGCAAAAAAAGGAAAACCAATTATATTATCTACCGGAATTGCAGATGCAGATGATATTGATTTGGCAATTAAAACATGTCGCGACGCCGGTAATAATGACATCTCTATTTTGAAATGTACTTCAAGTTATCCGTCATTACCGGAAGATACTAACTTGACTACAATGCCTGAAATAGCAAAACGATGGAATGTGATGGTTGGCTTATCCGATCACACAATGGGTATTGAAGCGCCCGTTGTTGCTGTTGCTCTTGGAGCGCGCATCATCGAAAAACATTTTATTATTTCACACGATATGGGTGGTGTTGATTCTCATTTTTCGTTAGATGAAAAAGAGTTCAAACAAATGGTGAATGCTGTAAGAGTTGCTGAAAAAATGCTGGGTAAATGTGATTTGGGAATGGACGCCAAGAAACTAGCGAATCGCGAATTATCACGGTCCCTTTTTATTGTTGAATATATGAAAGCGGGTGATGTACTCACTGAAAAAAATATTCGTTCTGTTAGACCGGGTCAAGGTCTTCATCCTAAACATTACACAAGTATTTTGGGTAAAAAGGTGAAAGTGGATTTGTCAGCAGGTACGCCTATGTCCTTAGATTTTATTCAATAAAGAATAGGGTAGTTCTTTTATTTAAAATTTTAGATTATCCTTGTCGGTTGCAGCAGTTGAATAAAGCGAAACAAAAACAAAGTACCATTAGCTGTTTATTTTGTACTGATTCTTTAACTTTCATAATTTGCAGAGTTTTTAGTGCAAGGCTGTTCAAAAGTGGTGCTAGACATTCTTCCTAAAAAAACATAATAGCAGCGCTGCTGGTGTGCCGGGGACAAGCGCAAGCAGTAATTGCAAGGTTCAGCGGGCCGCGGTGTATGTACGCCGGCGGCCGGACTGGAGTGCGGCGTATCAAGTGGTGCGTGAGGATCTGGAGACTTGGTTGGCGCAGCGGTGCGCGGGTAGGTCGGTTGCAGGCGCAAATTGGGTGGTAGACCCGGTGCCGGGCTACGTGGAGCGCGACCTGCGCAAGTTTCTAGAGTGCGGCATTCTGGCGCACGGCTTTCCCCGGGCGCTGTGTGAGCAGTGCGGCCAGGACTTTTTGGTAGCGTATTCGTGCAAGGGACGCGGGATGTGCCCGGGCTGCAACACACGGCGCATGGTGGAGACGGCGGCGCACCTGGTGGAGCATGTA
>SXIH01000044.1 GCA_005772895.1 Bacteroidota bacterium
ATTGTTACATCTGCCTGCAAAAGTTTATCAATTCTTTCGGCTGAAGCCAATCCTTTTTGAACACTATAGTAAGCTGCTGTGAACGATTTTGCAGGAGTAAGTAATTGTGCAAACATCACTAAATACAATATCAACAATTCTCCATCCATTGTTTTATCCTGAATAACCATGGTACCTCCAAAATAAAGAATAGCAATCAATACAGAAACGCCAAGAAATTCACTTAATGGGGAAGCAAGATCTTCTTTACGGGAAATTTTCGTTGAAATATTTCTGTATTCATGATTTTCTTTTTGGAAACGTTCTGTTACTTTTTTTTCTGCATTAAAACCTTTGATGATTCTTAAGCCTCCTAATGTTTCGTCCATAATCGACAAAAGTGTACCCATTTTTTCTTGTCGTTTTGTTGAGGATTTTTTTAAGCTTTTTCCAATTCCTACAATTAATAAAACTGTAAGTGGTAATAAAACAAAGGCTATTAATGTCAGCTTAGTACTTATAATAAACATCATCACCACAAACACCAAAATATTAAGTGGTTCTCTGAAAGTCATTTCCAATGATTTCATAATGCTCCACTCAATTTCCTGAACATCCGTTGTCATACGTGAAATGATATCTCCCTTTTTTTCTTCTGAATAATAAGACAATGGAAGTTCTAATGTTTTATTGAATACTTTGTTTCGAATATCTCTTACAACACCATTGCGAATAGGGGAAATAAAATACATTGCCAGATAGCGAAATAAATTTTTAAAAAATATCGCTACAACCACAAACAAACAAATAGCAATTAAAACGTACAATTTACCATGCTCGTTGCTACCATCAGCAATTAAATATTTGATATATGCTGTGATTGAATCTTTAGAAATAACTAAGCGCGGCTCTCCGGCAGCTAACATTTCTGTTACTTCTTTCGAATTATTGCTAAACAAAACATTTAAAAAAGGAAATAATAAAGCGATTGAAAAAAAGGAAAAAATAACGGAGAAAATATTAAAAATGATATTCCAGATGGCGTAGCGCCAATAGCCTTTTACGTAACGCAGAATACCAAAAAAATTCTTCATCTATCTTGTTTGTGCCTTAATGGTAAGTAATTAATTGCAAATATACTATTTGTGGCTGTTTATTGTTAATTTTGTACCTTAAATTACGTTAAATACATGGATTCTACACGTCAGTTAAAAGTATCTCGATTAATTCAAAAGGAACTAGGAGAAATCTTTCAAAGAGAAACTCGCTTACTTTTTGGCAATGCACTCATTACTGTAACTCAAGTTCGTGTTAGTCCGGATTTAGGAATCGCAAAAGTATACGTTAGTTTATTTAACGTTCCGGATAATAAAGTATTGTTAAAGTTAATTCAGGAAAACACAAAAGAAATAAGGATGAAACTTTCAGAGCGCATCAAAAAGCAAGTTCGCATTATTCCAAATTTAGTTTTCTTTCATGATGATTCATTGGATTATGCAATGCGGATTGATGAACTTTTGAAGAAATAAACAAAAACAAATAGACAATAGACAGTAAACAATTGTTTAACTTTTTATTTTTTGTCTATTGTCTACTGATTTAATTGTCTACTGATTTGAATCTACCTCTCTTCATAGCAAAACGATACCTGGTTTCAAAGAAATCGCATAATGCTATCAACATCATTTCAGGTATTTCGGTGATTGGAATTGCTTTTGGAACAATGGCGCTAGTTATTGTTTTATCAGGATTTAACGGTTTAACTGATTTAGTACAATCACTTTACAATTCGTTTGATGCTGACATAGAAATTACCGCCAAACAAGGAAAAACATTTGATCCGAATACATCTGCTTTTCAAACTGTTTTAAAATCAGAAAACCTTGCATACTATTCTGAAGTAATGGAAGGGAATGCTTTGTTGAAATATGACGACAAACAATCCATCGCTACAATAAAAGGAGTAAGCTCCGATTTTCAAAAGATGAGTCGGTTTGATACACTTGTTCGTGAAGGGGATTTCAATATCAATAAGAATAATATTGTTATTGGGAAAGGTATCAGTTATGTTTTACAAACTCGCCCGAATGATTTTGCGTCACTCATTTCCATTTACGCTCCCAAACGCGGGAAAATAAGTTCAATGAATCCTGAAGATGGATTAAATGAAATGAAAGCTTATGCTGCCGGAGTATTTTCTATCAATGATGAATTGGACAATTACATTATTATGGATATTGAAAAGGCCAGAGCTTTGCTTGACTATACAAACGAAGTAACTTCCCTTGAGATTAGTGTAAAAAAAGGAATTGATACAGAAAAATTCAGAAAAGAAATTTCAGGATTGTTGGGTGACAACTATGAAATAAAAAGCAGAGAACAACAAAATTCTCTTTTATACAAAACAATGCAATCGGAAAAACTATGGACGTTTATTATTTTAATGTTCATTTTAATTATTGCAACGTTCAATGTAATTGGATCATTAACTATGTTAATTATCGAAAAGAAAAAAGATATTACCATCTTAAGTAATATGGGAGCTGATATAAAATTAATCCGTAAAATATTTTTAATTGAGGGTATATTAATTACTTGTATCGGGGCAATTATTGGTTTAGCATTAGGAATGTTAATTTGCTGGATACAAATAAAGTTTGAACTAATTACTATGTCGGAAGGCTATGTGATAAATGCTTATCCAATAAAAATAAAAGTAGCTGATATTTTTGCAATCATTGTGACAGTTTTGGCTATTGGATTTGTTGCTTCCTGGTATCCTGTCAGAATTTTTACCCGGAAGCATTTACAATCTGCATAGAAAATCAGCTTTAAATAAAAAAACACTATTTTTATAGTAATGCTAAAAAAATCGTTTTTATTTTTTTTTCTTTTCAATGCATCCTTTCTTTTTTCCCAAAAAGAAGAATTGCAATTTGAGCACCTTTCTATGAAAGATGGGTTGTCCATGAATCCTGTAATGGACATTATTCAAGACTCAAAAGGTTTTCTTTGGTTTGGAACTCAGGATGGGTTAAACAAATACGATGGCTATTCCTTTAAAGTATTTAAAACTTCGGATGCCGACACAACTACAATTTCTGATAACTTTATTACTGCTCTTTGTTTGGATAAAAACAAACGGGTTTGGGTGGGCACATTAAATGGATTAAATCTTTATGATCCCGCAACCGGAAGTTTTCAGCGTTTTGTTCAAACCAATGTAAATTTTATAAGCAATAAAATTTATTGTTTGTTCAGCGACCCATCCGGTTTAATCTGGATAGGAACAGAAAAAGGAATTTCATTGTTTGATACCGACAAGCTTGAGTTCATTTCTGTAAAAGATAAGTTTCCATACATGTCGGTGCTGGAACAAAAAACTGTTTTACGGGTTTTTAGGGAAAAGTCAGGAATCTATTGGTTTGGGACAACTTCGGGGCTTGTTAAATACGATCCGGCAACTAACCGTTTGACAAATTATTTTTCGAATGCCGAAAACAATGAATCACTCAGCAACAATATTGTACTTTCTATTTTTCAGGATTCAAAAGAAAATTTATGGTTTGGAACACTTGACGGATTAAATAAATACGACAAGCACAACAACACATTCAGTCATCAGTATTTTAAGAAAAATGAAAATGAACTGGCTTCTACTAAGAAAAACAATGCCCTTGCCGGAGTTAATATATATAGTATCGTAAATAATTATGGTGGTAATACTATCCGCTGTATACTGGAAGATACAGATGGATGGCTTTGGATTGGAACTGATATGGAACTGATTATTTACAATCCTACTTCCGGAAAATATATCAACTACAAAAAAGACCTGATCAATCCAACCGGTATCAACGACCATTTCATTCGTTCGATGTACTTAGATCATTCTCTTAACATTTGGGTTGGAACATTGGGAAATGGCTTGAACAAAGTAAATCTGAAACAAAAAAAGTTTCTCCATTTTCAAAAGAAAGTAAATAATTCAAACAGCTTGAGTGAAAATTATGTACGCAGTATTTGTGAGGACAATACCGGACAGCTTTGGATAGGAACTTTGGTTGGAGGGTTGAATGAATTTAACCCGAAGACAATGCAATTTTCACATTACAAAAAAGAAGAAAATCAAAATGGAAATAATATTAATGATAATAATGTATGGGCCGTTTGTTATGATCAATTAGTAGATGGAGTTTGGTTAGGAACAAATAATGGTTTGGATTTTTTAGATTTGAAAACAAAAAAATTCACACACTACATTCATACCGAAAAAGATCCAACAAGTATTAGTGACAACACTATCCGGAATGTTTTTATTGATAGCAGAGGAAACGTATGGTGTGGAACAGAAAACGGCCTAAACAAATTTAACAGAGAAACAAAACAATTTAAATATTACAATAAATTTAACAGTGGCATCAGCAATAATACTGTTTGGAAAATTGCAGAAGACAAAGAAGGAAAATTTTGGTTGGCCACAAATGATGGATTAAATCGTTTTGATTCGGAAACAGAAAAATTTGAAGTGTTTCGCCAAATTCGTGGCAACATCAACAGTTTAAGTCAAAATGGAGTTCGCACACTACACATTGAACAAAACGGAACAATTTGGATAGGAACTCAAAACGGGTTGAATAAACTGGATCCTAAAACTTTAAACTTTACCCGTTTTGATGAGAGTAATGGATTGCCTAACCCTTTCATCTATTCAATTACAGAAGATCAAAACGGACATTTGTGGATTAGCACAAACAAAGGCGTTTCTGAATTCGACAAAAAAAATACATTTAAAAATTATGATATTTATGATGGCTTACAGGATTATGAGTTTAATACAAATGCTGCTTTCAGAACTAAAGATGGAGATATTTATTTGGGTGGACCAAATGGCTTTAACAAATTTAATCCGACAAACTTAAAAACAAACAGCTTTATTCCTCCTGTTGAAATTACTTCAATTAAAGTAATGGATAAATCTCTATCCAACTTAAATGATGTTTCGGAAATCAAAAATATTTCGTTAAACTATAATGAAAATATTATTTATATAGAATTTGCCGCATTAGATTTCACTAATCCTTCACGTAACAGATATATATATAAAATGGAGGGGTTTAATGAGGGTTGGATGGAAGCAGGCAATACAAGGTTTATAACCTATACAAATCTTGATCCAGGAGAATATACGTTTATGATTAAAGGCTCCAATTCGGATGGTGTTTGGAATGAAAATGCAAAATCAATCAGTATAATTATTCTCCCACCTTTTTGGAAAACCTGGTGGTTTTATACTTTGTGTTTTATAGTAGCAATACTTTCAATCATCATTTATATTCATCAACGTACCCGTAATTTAATCAAAACAAAAATTATTCTTGAGCAAACTGTAAAGCAGAGAACTGAAGAAGTAGAATTGCAAAAAAATGAACTCTCACAAAAAAACAAAGACATTACCGATAGTATAAATTACGCCAAACGAATTCAAAATTCAATGATTCCGGATGAAAAATTATTTGTGGAATCATTTGCAGATGCGTTTGTGCTTTACCAACCAAGAGATATTGTAAGCGGTGATTTTTTCTGGATTGCATCAGTACACACTTCTGATGACAGAGATTTGAATTTAAAAATTGTTTGTGCTGTTGATTGTACTGGTCACGGAGTACCGGGTGCATTTATGAGTTTGATTGCAAGTGAATTATTAAACCAAACTGTAAAAAATGAAGATGTAAATTCTCCTGCTGATGTTTTAAAATTTTTAAATAAGCGACTCCCAATGGCATTGAATAAAAATAGTTCTGAAAAAATTTATGATGGGATGGATATCTCCTGTTGTGCAATAGATTTAAACAATAAAAAATTATACTTTTCAGGAGCAAACCGACCATTATGGGGAATTAAAAAGGGTGGACAGTTTTTTGAATTGTCATCAACAAAAGCTTCTGTTGGCGGCTATACAAATCCTGACCAAGAATTTGACAATCATCAATTCGCTTTTGAAAAAGGTGATAGAATATATTTATTTAGTGACGGATATGCTGATCAGTTTGGTGGAGATAAAAATAAAAAAATCGGAACAAAACGATTCAGAGAACTCATTCAGTCGTCAACAAAGGGAAGCATGAATGATCAAAAAACAACTCTGGTTGATTTCTTAAATAAGTGGAAAGGAAATTACGAGCAAGTGGATGATATAATGGTTATTGGAATAGAATTTTAATGAGTAAACTATTTGTACATTTCTTTTTTATTATTTTATCTTCTTTGATTATTCAGGGATGTTATCCCGAGCCCAAAGTTATAGAGATAGATTTTCCAACTACTTCTGAAAATAAAAAAATAAAAATTGCATTAATCCCTTTCTCCGGGATAGATGCAATTTATCCGAAATTATTGAAAACAGAAATCGAAGTATTTTATAATTGCAAAGTAACTATCGTACCTGAGCAAAAGCTTCCTGATTTTGCTTATTATAAACCCCGCAATCGTTATAAAGCTGACAGTTTACTGAAATACTTAAAACAAAGCCTACCTCTTGAACATGAACTGATATTAGGAATAACAAATAAGGATGTTTCTACAAAAGATGAAATTCATGATGACTGGGGTGTATTTGGATTAGGTTTTTTAGGCGGACCAAGTTGTGTAGTTTCTGATTTCAGATTGAAAAAATCAGCAAAGAATAAAAGACACTTGCAAGAACGATTAGTAAAAGTTGTGCTTCATGAATTAGGGCACACATTGGGATTGCCACATTGCACAGCAAATAAAAAATGTTTGATGAGAGATGCAGAAGGTACAATTAAAAGTGTTGATGAAGAGGAAAAATATCTTTGTGAAAGCTGCAAGAAGAAATTGCAACATAAATAAATTTTATTTTACGCTACTTCCAAAGCAGAATATTGCTTCTCTACTTTGTCTAATATTGTAATTATCTCATCGTAAGAGTAAGTTGTTACCAATTTTAATCTGTATTCTTTAAAATTAGGTAAACCTTTAAAATAGTTTGTATAATGCCTGCGCATTTCTACAATCCCGGCATGATTACTTTTCCAACGCATCGAAAAATCCAAATGCTCTTTACACACCTTTACTCTATCCGAAATAGTTGGAGGAGCTAAATGTTCGCCTGTTTTAAAAAAATGCTTTATCTCGTTAAAAATCCAAGGATAACCAATACTTGCTCTGCCAATCATAATTCCATCTACGCCATAACGATTTTTCATCAGCAATGCTTTTTCCGGTGAATCCACATCTCCGTTTCCAAAAATGGGAATTTTAATTCGAGAATTATTTTTAATATCGCCAATCAAACTCCAGTCTGCTTCTCCTTTATATAATTGAGCACGTGTTCTGCCATGAATTGTTAAAGCAGCAATTCCAATATCTTGCAAACGTTCTGCAACTTCCACTACATTTTTTGTATTGTCATCCCAACCCAAACGTGTTTTCACGGTAACCGGACGAGTAGCAATTTTTACAATTGCTGAAGTCATTTCCACCATTTTGGGAATATCTTGTAAAAGGGCAGCTCCTGCTCCGCGACAAGCAACTTGTCGGACCGGACAGCCATAATTAATATCAATCAAATCGGGATTTGCATTATCGGCAATAATTCCTGCTTCACGCATCGAATCAATATCGGAACCAAAAAGCTGAATTCCAATTGGTCGTTCATATTCAAAAATATCCAGTTTCTGAACACTTTTTGCTGCATCTCTGATAAGTCCTTCCGATGAAATAAATTCGGTATACATTAAATCCGCGCCATTTTTTTTGCAAACAGCACGAAAAGGCGGATCACTCACATCCTCCATGGGAGCAAGCAATAAAGGAAAATCTCCTAATTCTATGTTACCTATTTTAGTCAAATCAGTTAATTAAGGAATTGGGGAAATTATGGGATTCAGGCTAGGCCTTATTTAACTTATTCCACCCAATTAACTATTTCATTACTTTTATGCAAATTTACCAAAAATAAGCCAATCGATGCAAAACATGGAGCAAGAACGACATTCCTGGATAAAATTGTCACTAATACTTTTACTGCTTTTTACACTAGGTGCATTAAGTTATTTGGCTAGCAAACTCAATATCTCAATTAATTTAGATAATGACAGAGCAATATTGGTATCAAAACTAGAGCAAGCAATTAGTGTTATTGTTATTTTTATTTTTCCTCCATTGCTGTTTGCACTATTTTGGACAAAAACTAAAGTTCATTATTTAGGAATAACTACAAAAGTATCTTTAAAAACTTTATTCATTTCTGCTATTTTAATTTTACTCGCATTGCCTTTAATAAATTGGATAGCTACGTTGAATGAGCAAATGAATTTGCCGGAAACATTTAGTGGAATTGAAGCATGGATGAAAAAAAGTGAAGAAAGCGCAAAAAAAATTACCGAAGCATATACACAAGGAACCTCAATGACCGTTTTGATTACCAATTTATTTGTTATCGCTCTTTTAGCGGCATTAAGCGAAGAGTTATTTTTCAGAGGGATGTTGCAAAAAGTTTTGATTGAATGTTTTAAAAATAAGCACATCGCTATTTGGACAGGCGCTATTTTATTCAGTGCTTTTCACATGCAATTTTTTGGTTTTTTTCCCCGCATGTTGATGGGGGCTTATTTAGGATATTTATTTTTATGGACAGGTTCCTTGTGGCCGGGAATTATAGCTCACTTTGTAAATAATGGTATGGCTGTGTTTTTGGTCTGGCTGTCAAACAGAGGTGTTATATCTGCTGATGTTGATAAAATCGGAACATTTGAAAATGAAATTATGTATGTTATAACAAGTACTGTATTAGTGATACTAAGTTTGATTTTGATTTATAGAATGGAGAAGAAGAGAAGAAATGCTTTAACGCATATTAATTGACAAGTTTGAAAAGCAATCATTTTTAACTTGTCATTACAAATGAAAAATTAAAAAGTTAACAAATTCATTTATAAAAAATCTTTTATATTTAATGTTAAATTAAAATCGCAAAAATGAACTTTAGCGAAAAAGACATAGCCAGACTTGCATCTTTCCCAGAACAGAATCCAAACCCTGTTATTGAAGTCAATACAAATACAGGAGAAATCACATACATGAATCCATCATGTAAATTTCGGTTTCCTGAGCTTATATTAAAACATTCCGACCACATTTTATTTGCAGAAATTAAAAAAAAGATTACTACGAAAAAAGATTTTCAATGCGAGGTTGTTGTTGGCGAATCAATATTTGAACAGAAAATATTTTTTATTCCAGAAAGTGACCTTATACGAATATACTCAACTGATATTACAGAACGAACTTTAATACAAAAAAATTTATCTCGGCTAGCTACGTTCCCTGAACAAAATCCTTCTCCTATTATTGAAGTTGACTTGCAAAAAAACATTACTTATTTAAACGCTGCATCCAACATACATTTTCCAGATATTCAGTTTTTACAGTTTAGCCATCCTGTTTTAGAATCTTTAAGAAATAATTTCGGTAAATTTCTTTCAGGTGAATTATTAAATTATGAATCGGAAATAAAAATTGGAGAAAAATATTATACTCAACGTAAGCGAATTATGCAGGACGCTGGTGTAATCAGAATGTTTAACATTGATATTACTGATATGAAGCGTGCGGAAGAAATTATCAAAGAGAAAAATAAGGATATAACTGACAGCATTAATTATGCAAAAAAAATTCAAGAATCAATTCTGCCGCCCATTGAAATACTTAAGAATAGGTATAAAAATTCATTTGTATTATACCAACCGAAAGATATTGTGAGTGGAGATTTCTATTGGTTTAATTTAGCAGGAAGCGACACTTCTACAAATACGAACTATGCTGAATTACCATATTTAATTATTGCTGCTGCCGATTGTACAGGACATGGTGTGCCAGGTGCGTTAATGAGTATGATAGGATCTAATTTATTGGGACATATTGTAATGGACAGGGAAATAAACAGTCCGGACGAAGCACTAACTGAATTAGATAAACGAATTAAAAAAGCATTAAAACAAGAAACCGAAGACAATGAGTCGAAAGATGGCATGGACATCGCTTTATGTGCTATACATAAAGAGAAAAGTATATTACATTATGCTGGCGCCAACCGACCAATTATCATTATCCGAAACGGAGAAATATTGGAATATGTTCCCAATAAATTTCCAATTGGCGGTATGCATATTTCAACAAAAGTTTTTAATGCTTATAAAATAGATTTAATAAAAGGAGATTGTATTTATATGTTTACATATGGTTTTTGCGATCAGTTTGGTGGCCCGAAAGGGAAAAAATTTATGAAAAAACAGCTATTGGAGATTTTGACGAATATTCATACTTTGGACATGCCTGAACAGCATAAGATTTTAAGTGAAA
Source organism: Bacteroidota bacterium (assembly GCA_005772895.1). Classification (GTDB taxonomy): domain Bacteria; phylum Bacteroidota; class Bacteroidia; order 2-12-FULL-35-15; family 2-12-FULL-35-15; genus 2-12-FULL-35-15. Next base: position 10,366 of record SXIH01000044.1, read on the forward strand.
AATTTAATAGTTGGAAAGGTGAAATGGAACAAACGGATGATGTATTAGTAATAGGAATTAAACATGAATAAATATGGCTTACAATGAAAAATTAAGTGACCGGATTCGCGAAGCTATTGCTGAACTACCAAAAGTAGAAGAGAAACATATGTTTGGTGGTGTATGTTATATGATTAATGGTAAAATGTGTATTGGAGTTGTGAAAGATGAAATGATGTGTAGAATTGATCATGAAATTTACGAAACAGCACTCGAAAAAAAAGGATGTCGTGAGATGATTTTTACCGGCAAACCTATGAAAGGATACGTTTATGTGAGCGAAGAAGGAATGAAGACAAAAAAAAAATTTGATTATTGGATTGAATTATGTTTAGACTTCAATAAAAAGGCAAAGGCCAGTAAAAAGAAAACAAAAAAGTCGAAATAATTTCGACTTTTTGATTTTATGTAAAATTTTATTGATTTTTTTCTGCGTACCGCTTTAATCCATCAAAGAATTTTTTAATTCCTGAATCAGATTGTTTACGAATCATTAAACTGTCTAACAACTTTCCTAAAAGTCCAAATTTAACTGTATACTCCATTACTTGTTGAACTTTTGTTTGGCCGCCAACTACCTCAAAAGTATAACTGTGTTTTAATCCCTTAATAGGGAAAGAACAATCGGTTAGTTGAAAGGTTAATGCTTTATTGATTTTAAAATCAGTTATTTTTTCATCAAACCAATTTTTCCCATCCAACATTAATACTTTTCGCTTAGCACCCAAACCTGTTTTCTCTGTTGAAATAAGAGTAGATTTTTTTACAGTAGGATCGTACTGCTCTAGAAGCTCAAGATTTGTCAAAATATTCCATACTTTTTCTGTTGGAGCATTTATCACTATTTCGTTTAATATTTTTCCCATTTAAGTTAATTTTCAGCTAGCCTTTTAATATTAGAAAGAATTTGTCCTTGGATTTTGCTCATCATTTTTTTCATCATCAAAGCATTCATAATTTTTGCTATCAATGTCGCTGGCAAATAATAAGATTCATTTATTATTTTTGTTTTATTCTCATCCAACTTTTCGAGATAAAAACAAAATTTTGGATCTTTAAGCATTTTACTCATTCCCATGGTATCATTTTCAATAGCCCAGACAGTTTTCTTTTCTGGAATAAGTTCAATTAATTTTTCAGTCATTGTCCCTTTTCTGCCTTTATTATTCATTTCGCAGGTTCTTGTCTCGCCCTGCTTATCCATACGGCCTGTTGCTTTTATTACTCCCGGATTAATCTTGTGAAGTTGATTAATATCTGTAATTAATGCCCAAACATTCCCGATTGGAGCATTAATAATGGCTTCATTTCTTGCTTGTAATTTACTCATGTGATTTAAATTATTTCATTGAATGTAATGCAATTTTGTTTCCTTCAGTATCTACAATATGAGCCATAAAACCATTTCCGCCAATAGAAGTTTTAGGCATTATAATTTTACCTCCGGCATTTTCAACTTTTGAAAGCGGAATAGCTAAATCATCTCCTCCATTTAAATAAATCAAAGCTCCTTTCATAGACGGCTCAAATCCTTCTCCTTCTACAATGCCACCAGTAACTTCACTTTGCATATCTCCAGGAAGTATGCCATACTTATAAGCTGGGTGAGACATTTCCTGAACAGGAGCACTTAATAATAGTTCATAAAACTTCTTTGCTCTCTCGAAATTTTTTACTGGAATTTCAAACCAATTAATTGAATTTTTCATTTCTATTGAATTTATTAATATATCACTTGTTATTTGCAAGTACAAATAAATCACATTTACTTTTAATTTGCAAGTAATTTTTAATATTTTTGTGAAGTGAAGAAAAAAAAAGTGAAATATCGTTCTGATTGTCCAATCAGCACTGCACTCGACATCTTTGGCGATAAGTGGTCCTTACTTATTATCAGAGATATGATTTTTAAAGGGAAAAGCACATATGGTGATTTTCTAATGGCAGGTGAAAAAATTGCAACAAATATTTTAGCTGACAGGTTATCACAGCTGGAATGCGCTGAAATAATATCAAAACACAAACATCCGGATAGCAAAGCCAAAGTTTTATATAAACTAACTCAGAAGGGTGTTGAATTGGTCCCAGTTTTAGTAGAAATTATTGTTTGGAGTGAAAAGCACCATATCGTACACCCAAATGCTGTTGAATTTGGCAAAATGGTAAAGAAGGATAAAGCCGGAGTTATTAAAATGGTATACGAACAGCTAAAAAAAGGAACTTAAGAATAAGAAACTACTTTAAATATTATAAAAAATAAAACTCCGCCTGAACGGAGTTTTAAATTTTTTTCTGCGGAGAGTGAGAGATTCGAACTCTCGATACCCTTGCGGGTATACAAACTTTCCAGGCTTGCTCATTCGACCACTCTGACAACTCTCCGATTCTGTTTTTGGACTGCAAATGTAATAAAATTAACATAACTATCATTTTCAATTCCATATATCTTAATAGATTTGACTAAATTTACACCCATGGAATACCTTATAATTTGTTTGGTAGCTTTTCTTGGGTCGGGATTAACATTATTCTCTGGCTTTGGTTTAGGGACTTTATTATTACCTGTATTCGGATTATTTTTCCCAATAGAATTATCCATCGCATTGACTGCTATTGTTCATTTTTTAAACAACCTTTTCAAATTAGCATTAGTTGGGAAGCATGCAGATAAACAAACTATTATTCGTTTTGGTATTCCATCTATACTTGCAGCATTTTTAGGAGCATATGTTTTGCAACTGCTAAGCAATATGCAACCGGTATTTGAATACGATTTATCAAATCATCACTTTACTGTACTTCCAATAAAGTTAATTATTGCTATTGTACTTTTATTTTTCTCCTGTTTTGAAATTATTCCCGCATTAGCAAATATGCAATTCGATAAAAAATATTTACCACTTGGAGGGTTGTTAAGTGGATTTTTTGGAGGACTGTCAGGAAACCAAGGCGCACTACGCTCAGCATTTTTAATTCGTTCAAATTTATCTAAAGAGGCGTTCATTGCTTCAGGGGTTGTAATTGCCTGTATAATTGACATTTCACGATTATCACTTTACTCAAAACAACTATTATCAAACGAACAACCTTTTAATTATCCACTAATTATTTGCGCAACACTTGCAGCATTTGCGGGTGCATTTATCGGAAATAAAATATTGAAAAAAATTACAATTAAAACTGTTCAGATACTGGTTGCTATTTTACTTTTTATTTTTGCAATCTTATTAGGAATGGGAATTATATAATATAAACCATGAAAAAATATTTTTTATTATTTGCTACTGTTTGCACCTGCCAACTATCATTTGCGCAAAAACAAAAAGTGGTTGCAAAATCTAATGGAGATTGTTCGGAAGTAAAATGGGAATTAGCATTTGAAGACAATTTCGATGGCAGGTCATTAAATACAAAAATATGGACAAACAGAGGCTACGCTCAAGGCTCTTTTGACAATGAAGGTTCAGAGGAATACTACACTTTTGATAATATACGACTGGAAAATGGTCTTTGTAAAATTACTCCTAAAAAAGAAACAGTTGTTAGAAAAGCTGTAAGCTGGAAACCTGATAGTCTCAAATTAGATGATGGAAAAATAAATACAAGAACCTATAATTATACTTCGGGATGGATGGAAACAATAGAAAAATTTCATTATGGTAAATATGAAATACGTTGTAAAATTCCAAAAGGAAAAAGTTTTTGGCCGGCTTTCTGGATATACGGAGAAGTAAATGGTGTAAATAATGAAATTGACGTGTTTGAATTTTGGAATCCGCAAAACATGTTTGGGAAATACAGCCCTAAAAAATTGTCAATGATTCATCATATGACTGTTCATTACAATAAAAAAATGACAGGGAAAAGTTATACCGGTCCCGATTACTCATTAGATTTTCACACCTTCAGTGTCGTTTGGGATTCTACAAAAATTGAATGGTATGTTGATGGTGTTGTGAAAAGAGTAATGACAAAATACCTAACTAACAATGGAAAAAATGTTGCATGTAAAGATGTAAAAGCATCACGTACTTATATTTTAAACCCAATATTTCCAGAATCACCAATGGTAATTTTGGCAAATATAGCTGTACAAACCGGAAAAAACAGTCCTGATGAAAACACTTTTAAAAATGCTGATTATGAAATAGACTATATCCGTTATTATAAACCTGTGAAATAAATTAAACAGTCATTTCGCCTCTCAAGTCGCTTTTTAATAATTTTTCTATTTCTTTTTTGTCAGATGTTTTTCCTAACACGAACATCAATTTTGCAACTGCTGCCTCAGAAGTAATATCAGAACTTCCAATCACTCCTATCTTTTTAAATGCCGCACTGGTTGCATATTTTCCCTGCTCTACCTTTCCCGCATTACATTGTGTTACATTTAAAATAACAATTCCTTTATCGATAGCTTTTTTTAATGCATCAATAAACCATTTTTGAGTACTTGCATTTCCGGAGCCAAAAGTTTCTAATATAATTGCTTTTACATTTTTTGCATTTAAAATTGCCTCCACTACATTTTGTGTAATCCCCGGGAACATTTTTAAGACAGCAATGTTTGCATCAAGAGCTTTATGCACTTTCAATTTTTTTCCACCTGCTTGTCCGGCAGGCAGGTTTCCTTTTAGCAAAGCAGAATAATTATATTTTAAATTTACTCCCGCCTCAGCCAATACAGGATAATTGGCAGATTGAAAAGCCTGAAAATGTTCCGCATTAAATTTATGTGTCCGATTTCCACGGTACAATTGATATTCAAAATAAATGCACACTTCAGATATGACTGGCTTCCCTCCTGCCTTGCCGGCAGGCAGGTTTTCTTTTGCAGCAGCAATTTCTATAGCAGTAATTAAATTTTCTTTACCGTCAGTCCGTATCATTCCAATTGGTAATTGAGAGCCAGTAAGAATAACCGGTTTGTTTAAATTTTCCAACATAAAACTAAGTGCTGATGCCGTAAACGACATAGTATCGCTTCCATGCAAAACAACAAATCCATCCACCTTATCGTAATTTTTTTCAATCATTTTTGCAATTTCAATCCAAACGGATGGTTGCATATCGCTCGAATCAATTGGATTTGAAAATGAGATTGCAGAGAGTGTCACATCAAACTTATTCAGCTCAGGAATTTGATCTGTGAGTTGTTTAAAATCGAATGGCTTTAGCTGACCGGTTTTTGCATCCTGCATCATACCAATGGTGCCACCTGTGTAGATTAATAATACCTTAGACTTGCTCATAAAAAAATGAATTAACAATTAAAAACATCTTTCGAATTTTGTGTTGTCACTTCCACCACTTCTTCTAAACTTATATTTTTTATTTCAGCTATTTTTTTTGCGATTAACAATAAATATTCAGGATGATTTGTTTTTCCTCTATGTGGCATTGGTGCTAAATATGGAGCATCTGTTTCTAATACCAAATGTTTTAAATCGATCGCTTCTACGACTTTGTCTAATCCCGAATTTTTAAATGTTACCACCCCTCCTATTCCCAGTTTGAAGTTCCCCATTTCAATTACTTGTTCGGCCTGAGCCACATTTCCACTGAAACAATGAAAAATTGCTTTTATATTATCTGATTTGTATTCATTTACAATTTCCATGACTTCATCAAATGAATTACGCGAATGAATCACATAAGGCAAATCATATTTTTTAGCTAATTGAATTTGAGTGCGAAATGCATCTTGCTGTTGTTCAAAAAATGTTTTGTCCCAATACAAATCAATTCCTATTTCTCCTATAGCAACAAATTTTCGTTTCTTCAGCCAATATTCAACCACTTGCAATTCCTGCTGGTATTTTACATTTACCGAACATGGATGCAAACCCATCATAGCAAAACAATTGTCAGGAAATTGTTTTTCTACCTGAAACATTCCCGGAATAGATTCACTATCCACATTGGGCATAAAAAATCGTTCAACACCCATATCAATAGCTTTCTGAATCAAATCTTTCCGGTTTTCATCAAACTCTTTTGAATATAAATGTGTATGTGTATCCGTCAAAATCATTGCTCAAAATTACACATTTCAATTAGTTTAAAGCCAACATATTTCTTTATCTTTGTTAGAGTGAAATTGCTATATAAAATACTCCTTTTTTCAATTCTTCTGTCTTTTGTTTCATGCAAAAAATATGAGGACGGTCCTGCCTTTAGCTTAATGAGTAAAAAAGCCCGGCTGGCTAATATTTGGAAAGTGGATACTTATATCTTAAATGGGAAGGACAAAACAACCTCCTACAGACAATTGGTAACAAGAGAAAAGCTGGTTATTTTTCAATCCGGTGAATTTGAATACAGCGAAGTTTCCAGTTGGATATGGGCAACTCCACTTTATACAGGAAAATGGGAATTCATTAATGATAAAGAAGAACTACTCCTGACTCCTTATAATTCCGCTATTAAACCCAGAACCTGCAAAATATTGCGCTTAAAAAACAAATCCTTGTGGCTTGAGGAACAAGTTACCTCCGACTCACTGGTTGAATACCACTATTTACCGCATACAGGCGAGTAATTCTATTCTTAAAAAAATCAATTAGATTTCTTTTTAATATCCCATTTATTGATTAAATTTGTTTGATGAATACTATCGGCAAAGCCCTAATTATCGATATAAAACAGATTACAAAACGTAATCCGGAGTAAACCATCCTATCTGAAGGAAAACTTGTGTTATTCAGCACAACATTTATAATTTATAATTCACCATTTATAATTTCAAAAGATGCCTATCTATCATAAACTGGGAGCATTCCCTCAAAAACGACACACACAATTTGAAAAACCGAAAGGCGGATTGTATTACGAGCAACTTTTCGGAACAGAAGGATTTAGTGGGCACTCTTCTTTGCTTTATCAAGTTCATCGCCCTACTCAAGTTAAAGAAATTTTAAAATCGACAGATGTTTCTCCGAAAATTGCGATCAATAAAAATATAAAAGCACTTTTATTAAAAGGATTTGAAGTAAAACCTACAGAAGATTTTTTAGAAAGCAGAAAAGCAATGCTTGTAAATTCTGATTGCATTATCGGTTTGGCATCTCCACAAAAATCATTACGCAGCTATTTTTATAAAAATGCCGATTCAGATGAAATGCTTTTTATCCATAAAGGAAAAGGGAAGTTACGCACTATGATGGGAAATATTTCCTTTGAATATGGCGATTATCTGATTATTCCGCGTGGTATGATTTATCAGATCGATTTTGAATCAAGCGACAACCGTATTTTTTATGTTGAATCACATTCACCATTTTATACGCCTAAACGTTATAAAAACGAATCCGGACAATTGTTAGAACACTCACCTTTTTGTGAACGCGATTTTAAATTGCCAAACGAATTGGAAACATTTGACGAAAAAGGTGATTTCTTAATCAAAATAAAAAAAGAAGGAATGTTACATGAAGTAGTTTATGCTACTCACCCTTTTGATGTGATTGGTTGGGATGGATATAATTTCCCATACGGATTTAGTATTCATAACTTCGAGCCAATTACCGGTCGAGTGCACCAACCTCCTCCTGTTCATCAAACTTTTGAAACTTCTACTTTTGTAGTTTGTTCATTTTGTCCGCGCCTTTACGACTATCATCCAAAATCAATTCCTGCACCTTACAATCACAGCAATATTGATAGCGATGAAGTTTTGTATTATGTAGATGGAGATTTTATGAGCAGAAATAATATTGAACAAGGACATATTACTTTGCATCCAAAAGGAATTCCTCACGGACCGGCACCCGGAGCTTATGAAAGAAGTATCGGACAAAAAGAAACTCAAGAGTTAGCAGTAATGGTTGATACTTTTAAGCCATTGATGGTAACTGAAGCTGCAATGGGAATTGATGACGGGAAGTATTATCAATCGTGGGTGGAGTAATTTGAAAATTTGGAAATGTTTCAATTTGGAAATTGAACATTCCATTAAATTTCATGTTACTTCTACTATTAAAATAAAAAACAATTCTTGTTTCACAGGAAACCTAATTATCGAATTTTCAAATTAACTAATTTTCAAATTAAAAAGATATGAGTAAAGAAATTAAAAATGTAGAGTACGGTTTAGAAAAAATATTTGAAGGAGCACAAGATTTTCTTCCTTTATTGGGAACCGATTATGTAGAATTTTATGTAGGAAATGCAAAACAGTCCGCACACTTTTATAAAACCGCTTTCGGATTTCAATCTTATGCTTATGCAGGATTGGAAACAGGTTTGAAAGACCGCACTTCTTATGTATTGAAACAAGATAAAATCCGTTTGGTTTTAACAACAGCATTAACGAGCGATTCACCAATAGGCGATCATGTAAAAAAACATGGTGATGGCGTAAAAGTAATTGCTCTTTGGGTAGAAGATGCACGCAAATCGTGGGAAGAAACAACTAAGCGTGGTGCAAAATCTTTTATGGAACCAACTGTTGAGAAAGATGAAAACGGTGAAGTAGTTCGCGCAGGAATTTACACTTATGGCGAAACAGTTCACATGTTTGTGGAACGCAAAAATTACAAAGGAGAATTTTTACCTGGTTTTAAAAAATGGGAAAGCAATTACAATCCAAGTCCTGTAGGTTTTAAATTTATTGATCACATGGTTGGAAATGTTGGCTGGGGAGAAATGAACAAATGGGTGAAATGGTATGAAGATGTGATGGGCTTTGTAAATTTTCTTTCGTTTGACGATAAACAGATCACTACTGAATATTCTGCATTGATGAGTAAAGTAATGAGTAATGGAAACGGAAGAATTAAATTCCCGATTAATGAGCCCGCAAAAGGAAAGAAAAAATCACAAATTGAGGAATATATTGATTTTTATGAAGGTGCAGGCGTTCAACATTTAGCTTTGGCTACAGATGATATTATCAAAACTGTAGCGGCTTTGAGAGAGCGTGGAGTAGAATTTCTACCTCCTCCTCCGCAAGCTTATTATGATGATATTCCAAACCGATTGGGTGTTCACATGAGCATCATGAAAGAAGACATTTCGAAATTACAGGAATTGTCTATTTTGGTAGATGCTGATGAAGACGGATATTTATTGCAGATTTTTACAAAACCAGTAGAAGATCGTCCAACTTTATTTTATGAGATAATTCAACGTATGGGTGCCACAGGATTTGGTGCTGGAAACTTTAAAGCTCTTTTTGAATCGATTGAAAGAGAGCAGGCACAAAGAGGAACGTTGTAAGATAATAAACAGCCGACAATAGGCAATAGACAATTAAAGCACTAGGCTCTTAAAAAAGAAAACAAATCCCCGTTCAATTACTAATGAACGGGGATTTTTATTGCCTTTTTTCCTTTTAAAATAGTACTTTTGTGCCCGATTTACATTTTTAAATGAAGTACATTTTAAGAATACTATTCTTCCTTTTTATATCTCTTTCGCAGTTAAATGCGCAAGAGAACCCTGCTATTGATTCCCTTCTAAAAATTATTACAAGTACAAATAATAAAAATGTGAAAGCTGATGCAATGGTGGAACTCTCACTGGAATATGCCAATTATGATTCTCCAAAAGCTTATGAATATGCCAAACAAGCAATCGATTTTTCTCAAAAAATAAATTACCCTCACGGAATAGCAGAAGGAATGAATTCCTTGGCAACACTTGAAAACAATCGTGGAAATTTTTCTCAAGCATTAATTACATTAAGAGATGCGCTTAAACTGGCAGAAAAAAACAAAGATCCAATTGCTACTGCAAGATGTTTTTTGAACATGGGAAATGTTTATAGCACTTTAATAAATAATACTAAAGCTATTGAATGCTATCAAAACGCTTATGAATTATATTATCAACACAAGGATTATGAAAAAAGCACAACCTGCCTGAATAGAATTGCAAATCGTAATATGGATTTAGGAACTGAATTAAACGATACTTCCTATTACTTTAAAGCAGTAAAAATTTATACAAAATCCTTTAACCTAGCGGTGAAAACGAATGATATTCAAAAAATCATTAATTCATATGCAAATATGGCGGATGCATACAATATACTTGGAGCAAAAACAAAAAACAAAAGTTATTTGTTTTATTCTTTGGATAACTCAATGAAAGGATTAAAGTTGTCTCGTGAAAACAAGTTGCCACGTCAAGAAGGATTAAATTTTTTAAACATTGCTGAAGCCTATGAACGACTTGACCTTCCTTTTAAAGCAATTCATTTTTATGAAGAAGCCCTACATAAATATGAATCTACAGGCGACAAAAACTGGATACAAAACACTCATCGTCTTTTAGGAAAAGTATATTACGGATTAAAAAATTATGATAAAGCAATTTTTCACATCAACAAAAGTGTTGAATTAGCTAAGGAACAAAGGCTGGTTTCTTACTTGCGTGATAATTATGAAATTCTTTCGCAGATTTATGATTCTAAGAATGATTTAAAAAAATCATTGGAATACAATAAACTATATACACAATGTAAAGACAGCATTCTTAATGAAAACTCTGCAATTAATATTGCCCGGCTTCAAACCGAATTTGAATTTGAACGACAAAATCAAGAAATTGAACTTCTTCGAAAGAATACTGAAATTCAAAACGAAAAAATAAAAGCTCAAGACACACAAAGAAATTTTTTAGTTCTGATTATTATTGCTGTTTTGGTCTTATTAGTTATCATTTATTATCGATATAGGGAAAAGCATAAGGCTCAGGAGCAAATATTAAAAGCAAAAGAAGAGGCTGAGCTTGCAAGAGAAATGCAGGAACAATTTTTGGCAAATACCAGCCATGAAATACGTACACCAATGAATGGAATTATTGGTATGACTAGTCAATTGCTTGACAGCAAGTTAAGTAATGAGCAACTGGAGTATGCTTTAGCCATAAAGGAATCGTCAAACAACTTAATGGTCATTATAAATGATCTTTTGGATCTTTCAAAAATAAAAGCCGGCAAAATGGCTTTTGAAAAAATTCCATTCAGTATTTCTGACTTGTGCAAAAACTTAATTTTCTCTTTACAATATCGTTCATCTGAAAAAAATATTAAACTAATTTCAAGTATTGACGAAAAAATTCCGGCAGCATTATTAGGCGACCCTGTTAGGCTTAATCAGGTTTTATTGAATCTTACAGGTAATGCTATAAAGTTTACCGAGGAAGGTGAAGTAAAAATAAATGTGAAACTTTTGAAAGACGATGGTAAAAAAGTTCGTTTACTATTTTCTGTTCAAGATACTGGAATTGGAATACCCAATAATAAACTGGATACAATTTTTGAAAGTTTCACTCAGGTAAATGCTACTACTACCAGAAAATATGGCGGTACAGGATTAGGATTAACTATTGCCAAACAAATTATAGAACAACAAGGCGGAACAATTTCTGTTAGCAGTAAAGTAAACGAAGGTTCTACTTTCGTTTTTGTGCTCGACTTTACAAAAACAAAAAAGAAAGCCAAAGAAATAAAAGAACCAACCTTCTCAGATCCTTTTAATCAAAATGTAAATCTTTCTAAAGTAAATATTTTAGTTGTTGACGACAACAGAGTGAACCAACGTGTTGCAGCACTTACCTTAAAAAAATGGAATGCCAACGTAATTGTTGCTGATGATGCAAAATCTGCTATCGAACTATTAAACACTTCAAACATTCATTTAATTTTAATGGATATTGCAATGCCAGAAATGGACGGATTGGAAGCAACAAAATATATACGGGAAAAATTAGCTTCTCCAATTTGTAATACTCCAATTATGGCAATGACTGCTTCAGCATTAATTGGGGAAGAAGAAAAATGCATCACATCAGGAATGAATGATTATATTTCAAAACCTTTTAATCCAAATGATTTATTCAATAAAATAATTCGTTTCATTCCAAAAGAATTAATAAAAGTAACTGAGAAATCTATCGACCTTACTTTTTTACACAAAAGAGCTGAAGGTGATAAAGAATTTTTAAAGGAATTATTCGATAGTTATATTACTGAAATGCCAAAATATCTGGGAGAGTTTAATCAATTTGTCAAGGAGAAAAACTGGTCAGGAATAGGGAAACAGGCTCATAAAATGAGAAGCCCGATTTCACTTGTAGGGGCAACAGAACTAAAAATGATTTTAGAAAAGATAGAACTAGAAGCACTTGTAGAAAACAAAAGGCCTGAATTACTTGTTTTATTTGAAAAAGTGAATGAATTATCGCTCAAAACGATTGAGGATATTACAAAAGAATTAAACCGATTAAAATAAAAACTATCTTTCAGAATACTTTTTTTTAACAATTATTTTTCTGTACTTTGCTTATATAATAATTACAATGTTTAAGCGCATTATTTTTCTTTTTATTATTCCGATGGTGATTGTTTCCTGCAAGCACGAAACTGTTTTTACTGAAGTAAAAGTAAACAACAGGTATTCGATGAAAATTCCAGATTATCTTCAACCTTGCACTGATTTACATAAAGATGCTTCTATGCAATATCAAAATGTAGAAAAAGATATTTATGCAATGGTGATTGATGAGAAAAAGAAAACCATGCAAGATTATAGTCTAGATTACGATTTGGATACCTATTTCAACAATATTGCATCACAAGGTTTTGCTGATAATATTAAAGACGGGAAAGTAAGCATTCCTGGTAGACAAGAAATAGGCGGTCACAAAGCTTTGATTGCTGAAGTTACAGGGAAAATTGAAAACAAAGAGGTTTATTATAAATTAGGATTGATAGAAACTCCTTATGAATTCTATCAAATTTTAGTTTGGACACGTGGTGAAAACAAAGAAGAGCTTGAACCGGACATTGTAAAAATGGTAGAGTCCTTTCAAGAACTTCCACATCCTGCAGAAGAACTTCCCGATCCAAAAATAAGTGACAGTGTAACTATCAATCAAAACTGGGATGCAGCAAAATAAAAAAATCCCTCCGAAATGTTCGGAGGGATTTTTTTATTGTATGCTTATTTCTATTTCTTCAGTGTAATCATCAACTCATCTAGCTGAGCTTGTGCAATAGGCGAAGGCGAATCAATCATCACATCTCTTCCAGAATTATTTTTAGGGAATGCGATAAAATCTCGGATTACATCTGCACCACCAAACAATGAACACAAACGATCAAATCCAAAAGCAAGTCCACCATGTGGTGGCGCACCAAATTCAAATGCATTCATCAAGAATCCAAACTGTGCTTGTGCATTTTCTTTGCTGAAGCCTAACAAACTGAACATTTTTGCCTGTAAATTTTTATCGTGTATACGAATAGATCCACCGCCAATTTCAACACCATTTATTACCAAATCATAAGCGTTAGCTCTAACTGCTCCCGGATCGGTTTCCAACAATGAAACATCTTCCAATTTCGGAGATGTGAACGGATGATGTTTTGCATGCCAACGACCACCTTTTTCACCAACGGAAGTTGAATCCACTTCTTCGCTGAATTCCAATAATGGGAAATCAATTATCCAGTGACAAGCAAATTTATTTTTGTCTCTCAAGCCCAAACGAGTTCCCATTTCTAAACGCAATTCAGAAAGTGCTTTACGAGCTTTATTTTCTTCTCCAGCAATCAACATCATTAAATCGCCAGGCTGTGCACCAAATGCAGCAACCCATTTCTTTAATTCTTCTTCGCTGTAAAATTTATCTACCGAAGATTTAATTGTTCCATCAGCATTGTATCGAGCGTAAATTAGACCAGTAGCTCCAATTTGCGGACGCTTAACAAACTCTGTCAACTCATCCATTTGTTTACGCGTATATTCTGCCGCTCCTTTTGCGCAAATCCCAACAACTAATCCCGCATCATCAAATACTTTAAACTCTTTTCCTTTTACAATGTCATTCATCTCAACAAACTTCATTTCAAAACGAATATCTGGCTTATCATTTCCATAATACTTCATGGCATCAGCATACGTCATTCTGGAAAGGGTAGGCACATCAATTCCTTTCACACTTTTAAATAAATGACGAATCATTCCTTCAAACGTATTTAAAATATCTTCTTGTTCCACAAATGCCATTTCACAATCTATCTGAG
>SXIH01000045.1 GCA_005772895.1 Bacteroidota bacterium
ATGGTGGTAAAAAATAACTATGCAGTGTAATTAAAAAAAGGACTTTTGAAAGATTATTAAATAGAAATAATGAATACAATACTAAAACTTAGGTAGAAGATAAATTAAGAACAAATTGTCTTCTCTGTAGCTTTCAAAATTTTTCTTACTTCCTCTAATGTTGGGGCTTCAGCATAGGTTCTCAAAACTGGCTCTGTGCCTGAAGGTCTTATCATCACCCATCTTTGATCGTCAAAGAAATACTTAAATCCATCGATGGTTTTTAGTTCTTTAACTTTATATTCACCAAAAGTGGTATACTTATTTCCTTGACAATTTGAAATAATTTTTTGTTTAAGTTCTTCCGTTATGTGTAAATCATTGCGCTCAAACTTAAAAGGACCAACAATTGCATAAACTTCATCAATTAATTCGTCAAGTGTCTTTCCAGATTTCGCCATGAATTCCCAAATAATAAGCCCCATCCAAATGCCATCTCGCTCAGGAATATGTCCTTTTACTGCAATTCCACCAGACTCCTCGCCGCCCAATAAAACATCCTCTTTGACCATAATACTTGCGATTTCTTTGAAGCCAATTTTAGTAACTTCTAACTCTAATCCGTAATGCTTACAAAGTTGCTCAACTCTTGGTGTAACGCTAAAAGCTATTACAACTTTACCACTCATCTTTTTATACTTGACCATGTAATGAATCAAAAGCAGTATTATATGATGTGAATCGATGAATTCTCCTTTTCCGTTGTACAAACCTATTCTGTCAGCATCTCCATCAGTAGCTAGCGCACAAGAATATCCTGAGTTTGACTTTAAAAAATTTTCTAAGTCTTGTAAATTCTTTGAAATTGGTTCAGGCGCTTGACCATAAAATGAAGGATTGTGTTCGCAATGCAGTAATTTTACATTCGGTAAAATTTTAGGAATTACCCTTTGGCCAGCTCCATACATTGCATCATAAACAAGTTTGAGGTTCGAGTTTTGAATTGATTGTAAATCAAATGTTTTTTGAAGATGATCAATGTAATTTTTTTCAATATCATGCACCTCAATTTCGCCATTTTTGATTCCTTCTTCTATTGAAACTGCATCAAAATCAATAGAACAAAAATCAGGTATTAAATTTTCAATTTCAATTATTTTCTCGGGGGCTAAAGGTCCACCAAAATCAGCTTTTAACTTAAATCCATTATATGATTCAGGATTGTGACTAGCAGTAATGTCAACACCAATTTGACAAGCATATTGATTTGCTGCGAGTGAAATCATGGGTGTTGAAACAAAGCCACGAGACATTTTTACATGAATTCCTTGAGAAAGAAAAATTTTCACACAGGTTTCCATAAATAATTCTCCTGCAAAACGACAATCGTGACCAACAAAAACACGCGGATTATCATAATTTCTTTTAAGCCAAATACCTGTTGCTTCAGCAACACGAGCAACATTATCAACAGTAAATTCCTTTGCAATTATGGCTCTCCAACCATCCGTTCCGAATTTTATATTTAAAGCCATTATTTCTTAAATTCTTTGATTGTTTTTTCTATAATTCCAACACACTCTCTTAATTGCATTTCAGTCATAACTAATGGGGGAGCAAAACGGATAATATTTCCGTGAGTTGGTTTAGCTAAAAGCCCATTTTCTTTTAAAGCAAGACACAAATTCCATGCTGTATTTCCATCCTGAGAATCGTTTACTACAACAGCGTTTAAAAGACCTTTTCCACGAACTTTAACAAGCAAGTCTGATGATTCAATAATCCGATTCATTTCAGACCGAAATATACTACCCAATTTTCTTGCATTTTGTACTAATTTATCCTCTTTTACAGCTTCCAAAGCTGCTATTGCAACTTTTGCCGCAATTGGATTTCCACCAAAAGTTGAACCGTGCTGACCGGGTTGAATAACAAGCATTATTTCGTCATCTGCTAAAACCGCGGAGATAGGATAAACCCCTCCAGACAGCGCTTTTCCAAGAATTAAAATATCGGGGCGATTGTATGAATTTTTCTGGCGTTCACAGTGATTTTCACAGCTACAATTTCCGCATACTGCAAGGAGGCTTCCTGTTCTAGCAATCCCTGTTTGAATTTCATCTGCAAGTAATAAAACTCCATTTTCAGTACATAATTGACGTGCTTTTGCAATAAAATCATCTGCAGGTGTGTATACTCCTGCCTCTCCTTGAATTGGTTCAATTAGAAACCCTGCAACATTTGGTAATTTCAAGGCCTTTTCAAGAGCAGTAACATCATCGAATGGTATTGAAATAAAGCCCGGAGTATGAGGTCCAAAATTTTTACTTGATTCAGGGTCGCTTGAAAAAGATACAATTGTTGTGGTTCTTCCGTGAAAATTACCCTCACAAACAATTATCAGAGCTTGATTTTCTGCAATACCCTTTTTTTCATATGCCCATTTTCTACAAAGCTTAATGGCAGTTTCTACTGCTTCTGCTCCAGTATTCATTGGAAGAACCTTGTCAAAATGGAATAACTCAGTAATGTATTTCTCATATTCTCCAAGTGCATTGTTGTAGAATGCACGTGAAGTTAAAGTCAAAATTTGGGCTTGTTCGATTAAAGCGTTTATGATTTTGGGGTGACAATGACCTTGGTTAACAGCAGAGTATGCAGATAAAAAATCGAAGTATTTTTTACCCTCAACATCCCAAACATAAACTCCTTCACCCTTAACTAATACTACTGGAAGGGGATGATAATTATGAGCACCAAATTTATCCTCGATGGCAATA
>SXIH01000046.1 GCA_005772895.1 Bacteroidota bacterium
GCTAAAAATGGAAAAGCTCAACTTGAAAACAGCAAAGGGAAATACAAAACCACTGCAAAACGTGTTGTTTCGGTTGGTGGAACAATTAAAGCACAGGAATTGGTTTTAGGAACAAGCATTGTAAAAGGAAAAGGCTCTATGTCGGCTCAAGAGCTTGCTGATGCTGCTTTTTATAAATGGCGCGTTGGAAAACAAAACCAAGTGGTTATCAAAAATGCTGATTTTGTTTATGCCAGTCCATCCGTTACTCTTGACGAAGCAGGAAAAAAAGTGTACATCTCTATTGTTTTCGGAAGTTTCAATACGTTTAATTCGGGTGCTGATAAGAAAAAAGAGTTGGCTGTGCCCTACTCCGGCAAAACTAAAAAACTGAAAGAACCGGAAGACAGAAGCTGTAATGCCTGTAAAAAATTCAAAGATTGGGAAGGATTAGCAAGTGGATTATATGTTGAGGAAGGTAAAATCTTTATCAAATATGCAAACTTAAAAGCCCTTTCTAAATTCATTCGTAAATCAGGCGATGGATTGGCAGTAGATGTTATTCAGCGCTCACAATATGATAATCCGGATTACAATATTGTAGACAACAACCTCATTTCAAAAGGTGTGCTTTTGAAAACAGTTACTATGAGCAAACTTTATAGTAAGAACAAAATCAAACCTGTTAAAAAAGGCAGCCGCACCATCAAACCAACTTCACTGGATGTTCAATTGGGTGTTCTGCCAAAAAAAATAACCGGTCCTTACGAATTAAATTTATTAATTGTTCAAGATGGTAAACTATGTAAAGTAATTATGCCATCAAAAATTGAGCAAGGCGATCAGGAATCTAATTCTCCATTAAGCATGCTGTTGATGCCCGATAGCGCTGCTTATTTCAAACCACCTTTTGAACCAAAATCAGAATCTACTTTATTGACTTTCACTGTTCCTTTCGAAAAAAATAAATCGGATTACAAGGCAACGGACATGGAACCATTTTTAACGGCTTTGCAAGAACCCGACTTTTTAATTGAAGGTTTGTATATAACTGCCTACTCTTCTATTGAAGGTGATGCAAAATCTAACGAGAAATTACAGAAGAAGCGTGCAGAAAGCATTGTGAAAGCGCTTTCAAATATGCAAAAAGCCGGAGTTGTAACAAATGTTAAAACAACAGACTCCTGGAATTTATTTCAGATGGAAGCTGAAGATGGCAAATATGATTATTTGACAAAGATGACAAAAGAAAAAGCCATTGCAGAAATTAACGGCAAAGGCTTGTCTGCTGAATTGGAGCCTATTCTTGGCAAAGAGCGTTTTGCTCAAATTATAATGGATGTTACTTATGATATTACTGGCAACAAAGAAGAAAAATTTTCTGTTAGTAAATTCAATCAGGCAATGAAGAAAAATGATTTGAAACAGTGCATGAAAATTCAGTATTACATTGGAAAACAAATGCGAAATCAAAAATATTCTGCTGAAGCTCCATCAAAAATGAATATTCCTTTTGAAGCAAAAAATGCAGGACTATTAAACAACCAAGTTGTTTTGCATTTTATGTATAACAACAATGTAGCGAGTGATGAAGATTATATGGAAATGAAAAAATTGGCAACACTTGATCCTGCAAATAACTACATTACTTTCAATAACATTTTTTGTGCAATCAAATTGGACAGTACAATCGGAGATGTAAAAGCACAAAATGAAATGCAAAAACGAATTGAAGCTTTGTATAAAACAGAGATACCAAAAAAATACGTGGATGCATTGAACATCGAATGGCAATTCAAAATTATTGAGTCGATGGATTCAGCTGAAAACAGCGAAGTTATAA
Source organism: Bacteroidota bacterium (assembly GCA_005772895.1). Classification (GTDB taxonomy): domain Bacteria; phylum Bacteroidota; class Bacteroidia; order 2-12-FULL-35-15; family 2-12-FULL-35-15; genus 2-12-FULL-35-15. The sequence continues at coordinate 1,823 of SXIH01000046.1, forward strand.
CTCAAGCTTGTATCGAAAAAATCAAACAATTTTACAATATCAAAGAATCATCCTGGCAAAACAATTTGAAATTGGCTTATGTATTTGCACGTTTCAAAGATTATAAATTTGCAGCAAGTCTGTTATCACCATTTATTTCAAATCAAACAGTAAACGAAAATTTATTGTTTGCCTATGCTTCTATTTGTGCAAAAAGTCCGGAATTATATAAATCCAGAACATTTGTATTAGCACTTCAAAAAGCAGAGCAAGCAAATCACGACAGGTATTGCAAATTATTCGGAACTCCGAATATGACCTTCCAGGTTTTCGATAATCCTTTTGTAAAAGCAGATTATAAAAAGGCGGCATGCAGCAAATAGTGAATCAGCCCGATTCTCAACTGTTGTTACAACTTGTAACAATGAAGATGCCTTTTGGCAGATACAAGAATACTATTTTGTGTGATTTACCCGTTTCTTATCTCGAATGGTTTCAACGCAAAGGTTTCCCTGAAGGAAAATTAGGTATGCTTTTACAAACGATGTATGAAATAAAGTTAAATGGTTTAGAGGGATTGTTGAGACCATTGAAAAGTAAAAAATAATTTCTAACTTTATAGAATGAAGAATTTCATAAAACTACTTTTAATATTGCCATTGCTGAATTCATCGCTTTTTGCACAAGAGGAAACACCATCTGATACAAGTGGCAAAGAAAGATCTTTTAAGATAGGCTTATACATTGGTTCCTATTTTGCAAATAAATATACTGCAGGTGCTTATGATGGATATGGTTTTGATATAAATGGAGTAAGAAATTCAACATTTGAAACAAGCTATATGTATCAAAAAATTATTAATGAATATGGCGGTGGTTACGGACAAGTTGATCAAATTGCGATAGCCTTAGGTGTAAACTCTACAGCTGATTGGTCGTTTACAAAAGATGATATGCCAGTTAATATGCGTTATATTCCTTCATTTTTGTTGGGATTGCAATGCCGTTACTCGGTTGATAAAAAAAATGCCATTTCATTAAATTTAAATGCTGCAAAACTAAAGGTATCTGGAAATTTCACAATGACAACTCGCCCACCAAGCGGTTCTTCTCAAATAAACAACAGCATTCAAACATTCGGAATAGAAGGTGGAGAACAACGTTTAATGATTCAGGTTGGTTATAGCAGAATTATAGGGAATAATGAAAAAGCAAACTTTTTTGTTGAAGGAGGATTAAACATGACATATTCTCAGTTTGATAAAAATGAAATTTTAATCAACACTCTACACATAGATTTAGTTGCATTTTATGATTACCAGGGAATCCAATCGCCTCAAACTAGACTTCCTAGAGGAATGGGATACGGAGCTTATGCAGGAGCTGGTGTAAATATAACTGCAGGAGAAAAATTTACTGTTCAATTACTTTATACTCCATCCTACGAAGGAATAAAGATTGGAAATAATCCACAACTAAAATGGCAACATTCAATTGGATTAAGAGCTTATTATAATTTCTAAAGCTTTGCCAGATACTTTTTGGCTTTTATCTTGAAAAACTCATCTTCGATAATGTAATATTTCCGTGAAGGTAATTTTAGGACTTGTTCAAAATAAATTTTCGCTAATTTTTTTTGATTGTTTTCATATAATGCTTCTGCATAATAAAAATTACAGCCAACATTTGCAGGGAAATGTTTCAAAGCCTTCTTCATTGTTGCTACAGCTTTATTTTTATCAGGCCAGGTTAAAACTATAGGAATATATGGTGTTTTATAATTTAATACTGCATCCACTTTCCAACCGCCACCCTCGTTGTACATAGAATCCGACTCAATCAACAATTTGGTATGATAAAGCATTTTTGCCAAAACACCTTCTTCAGCACTTTTCATTACACCTTCAATTTCGGCAAGCAGACCAATTGATGAAACTAATTCAAAACGAATTTTTCCGTCCTTGGGAAATTTCTTCACCAACTCGTTCCCTTTTTCAATTGCTTTCTTATAAATAACTTTCTTTTCATTGTCATTCACAAATACAAATCTGCCTTTAAAATTGAGACATTGCAAATAATATCCTCCCGCTACTTTTACTTCTTTATTTTGTTTTAACAGCTCTTCAAAAACCCTAATTGCTTTATCAACATTAACCGAATTTGCTTGTATTCCTTTTGCATTTTCAGCGCGGGCATTGAAATAGTCGATACCCTTTTGCAGATCATTGTCCGCAGAAGGAAATAAAAAAAGTAATATGAAGATGAAGTTTGTCAAATCGTTACCTGTTATACGCTAATAGGAAAAGTTAGTTGTTAATCCCCCCTATTAACATTTTCCTATTAACCAATAACTATTTCTTAATAAAACTGTTTCGCCCACTGACGGTATTTTCCAATTGGTCCGTCACCTTTTGCTAAGGCAGGATAATCCATATACACTTTGTTCTCCCAAATTTTAAAATCCTGGCTCACATCATGAGCATAACCATCAAAAGCTTTGTTCAATAAAATTTTTGTCAACATTTTTTTAGGTAATAAAGAAAGTGCCGGGTGAATTTTAGAAGATTTAAATTTTTTATTTACACTCATTCCAATTTTTAAATTGATAGTATTCTCATCTATTGGCATTGGAAAAACGTATTGACGGGTTTTTAATTGCATTTCAGGCAGATCCACTTCAACAAAAGAGTAACCTAAACCATGCACATGAATATTTATTTCAGCTTTAATACCTTTTGTTCCTTTGCCGATGAATCCTTCAGGAGCACGGTTAAATCCATAACAGGCATTTAAATATGCGCCATCATCATTCAATTCTCTAATGGTAGTAATATTGCTGTATTTATGGACAACGGAAAAGTGTCCGACATCAACACTGTTCTCTGTAGTTTCCTGCGGATGTGATTTCAATAAAAAATCTGTGGTTTTTATTTCTGTCCAGTCATCATCATTTGTTACCGGAACTTCCCAAGCAGGTTGAGAATTTTTTTTATGATGCCAATATAAAATAAAACCATTTTTTTCCTGAATAGGATATGTTTTTAAAATTGCTTTTGGAGGAGGTTTAGTGCTATATCCCGTTTTTGTACACGTTCCTTTTGTATCAAAACAAAAATAGTGGAACGGACAAACAATGGTTTCTCCTTCTACATGCCCGCCATGTGCTAAATGTCCACCCAAGTGCGGACAATAAGCATCAACCAAACAAGCTTCTCCGCTTTCGGTTCTGAACAAAACAAGTTCTTTCCCTGCAATCTTTTTATTGATTATCTGTTTTGCTTTAAGATTATCTGAATTTTCAATTACATACCAACTATTGGGATAAGGGAATAATTTAGTTGGTGTAGGCATTTGTTCCATAAACGTATATTTTAACAGAATGCTAAAATAAGAAATTTAAGCAACTAAATGTTTCTAATTTGCTTTACTAGCATGATAATCCCAACCAAAAGAATCAATGATAAAACAATATATTTAAACTGTGATTGAGAAAAGTGATTCAATATTTTTTTTCCTATAAAAGTCCCAACAATGCTTACTACTAATAAAATAGGAACCAGATATAAATCGTGTTTATGCATATAACCGTTTGAAAAATACACAATACTTCTGCTGAAATCAATCCCGAAATCAATTATTGCAGAAGTTGCAATAAATACATTTTTTTCAAGATTAAAAGCAGCCAAAGTTAATCCTCTTATTGCTCCACCTGTTCCTAATAAACCTGCTGTTATTCCAGATAATGCTCCTCCGGTAACCGAATTAAACAACGTTGGTTTTAGTACTAAATTCTTAAAAATTAAAAGTATTGTACTAATTGAAATAAGAAATATAGAAAGTGTTATAGATAAATAAGTATTATCAATAAACCGGGTCAAAAATGCACCAAGAATCACAAATAAAACTGCTGGAATTCCAATTTGAATAATCAATTTCTTATCGAATCCTTTTCTAAAAAGTGCAATTTTTGCAATATTACTGGAAAGATGAAACAATGCTGTAATTCCTAGCACAGAGTGAAAATCAAAAAAGAAACTTGCTACTGGAACAAAAAAAAGTGATGAACCAAATCCACCTACTATTCCTAATACTTCTGCAAGAAGTGCTAATAAGATGAAAATAATTAAAAATTCCAATTAAGACGGTTTGTTTTGCTTAGTGTATTTTGCATTATGCAAATCTACTGCTTCTTCTATAGAATGAGAAACAGAAAGCATTTTTTCTTTTTTTGCCATCTCTGCCAAAGTGCGATAATAAGAACTCAGAATTTCTAGTTCATCTTCTGTCAAGCCTTCAACGTCTATTAATCTGTTACTTGGTCCATTCAATGCCGCAACCAATTCATTCAATTTCAAATGCACTGCTTTAGAATCTTTATTTTGCATTCGTTGAATAAGAAATACCATTAAAAATGTGACAATAGTTGTTCCTGTATTTATTACCAATTGCCAAGTATCCGAAAAATTAAAATAGGGTCCCGTTATTATCCATCCAAGAATCACTATAAAGGCAAGCACAAAAGCTAAACTTGAACCACTGAAAACGGTTGCTAATTGTGCAATTTTTTCAAAAACGGTGCTTGTTTTTTTATTATTCATTCAAATTATTTTTTCGAATTCGTTTTCTTTTGTTTATTGTAATACTTTTTAAAAGGCCAAGAATACTTTAACGCTTCCATATTTTGATCAAAATTACCTGCGGCACTTTCGATGCTTTTAATACTTGTATTCAAATTATGAACAAGAGTTGTATCATTCAACAACACTCCCATAGAACCTTTTCCTTGCTTTAAATCTTTAACAAGTCCAGAAATGTCACCTGAAATAATTGCAGCAGTATCACTAAACATTTCTAGTTTTACAATTGTTTGATTAATTCTTGACGTAAGTGTGGTATCCGTAATTAAAGCCCCAATAGAACCTTTCCCATTTTTCATACCATATGTAATTCCTTTTAAATCTCCAGTTATTGATACAGCATGATTACTCATCAGTCGTATATTCACTAAAGAGGACTTCACATTTTCCGCAACAACAGTATCCATCAAGACACTCCACAAACTATTTTTGCTGTTTATTTTATCAGTAATTGTTCTTAGATTTCCTGAAATAACCTTAATATTTTCATTAGTAACATTTAATGTTCTAACCATTTCATCCATTTCAATTGGTTTTAATGATTTTAAAACATCTCCTTCTTCCACCGTAGGAGAATCTTCCACGCTTGAATTAATATTTACCAACTTGTTCCCCATTAAACCATCTGTACCTACACTAGCTATTGCATTTTTTTTAATGAATTGTTGAATATTTTTTTCTATAACCATAACTACATTCACAGAAGTGTCACTAATAATTTCAACAGACTCTACAGTCCCAACATCAATCCCTCCAAATCTTACGTTATTACCCCTCATTAAGCCATTTACATTGTGAAATTGTGCACTGATTCTAACTGTTGAACCAAATAAGTTTTGCTTATTACCAATTAGGTACAAAGCTGTTACAAGCAACGCAGTGCCAATTATTATAAATGCCCCTAATCTCATATTTCTAAAATTTACTGTTGCCATTATTCAAAAAATGTTTTTATTTTTTCGTCATTGGATTGTTTTAATTGTTCGTATGTTCCATCAGAATAACATACACCATCAATCAACATAATTATTCTGTCAGAAACAGCTTTCACACAATTCATATCATGAGAAATAATAATTGATGAAGTTTTATATTTTTTTGCAAGTTCTCGCATCAAATTACTAATCTCTTTTGCAGTTATAGGATCAAGTCCAGTCGTAGGTTCATCATATAAAATAATATCCGGCTTCAATATTAATGTCCTTGCCAATGCAATTCTCTTCCGCATTCCACCGGAAAGCTCAGAAGGGCGCATATCAACTGTATGGGCTAGTCCAACATTCGTTAATGCTTCCATAACTAAATCCTCAACTTCTTTTTTGGTCAAATTTATTTTATGTCTTCTCAAAGGAAATTCTAAATTTTCTCTAACAGTCATTGAGTCATACAATGCATTACTTTGAAATAAAAAACCAATTTTAACACGAATTTCATCTAGTTCATTATTATTTAAATCAGGAATACTTTTCCCAAGCACATTAATTGAACCAGCATCAGGTTTTATTAAACCAATAATGCATTTTATTAATACCGATTTACCGGAACCTGATTTTCCCAATACAACTAAATTTTCACCTGTTTTTAAATGCATAGTGAAATTTTTAAGCACATGGTTATTTCCAAATGATTTATAAAGATTTTTCACGACAATCGATTCGCCAATTTTTTCAGAATTTAACTCTGCTTTTACAATACTTTTAGCTTCTGTTATCATGTCAATCTCATTAAATCTGTTATTTGCACAGCTAGTAAATCAAGAATGAAAACCAACAGAGAAGAAATAACCACAGCAGAATTTGCAGATCTTCCAACTCCTTCCGTTCCTTTATTAGAATTATAACCTTTGTAACAGCCTATTATTCCTATCGCAAAACCAAAGAAAAATGTTTTTAATATTGATGGGACAACATCTCCGAAAGTAAGTGTGTCAAAAACCTGGTTCCAATATAAATTCCAACTTACAACACCGTGAATATTCGTTCCAAGATATCCGCCATACAGAGAAACTGCATCCGCAAGAATTCCTAAAATAGGAATCATTAGAGTTGTTGCCATAACTCTTGTTGCGATTAAATATTTAAATGGATTAGTTCCCGAAACTTCCATTGCATCAATTTGCTCCGTTACTTTCATAGAACCAAGCTCTGCTCCTATTCCTGATCCGATTTTTCCGGCACAAATTAAAGCAGTAATAACTGGAGCAATTTCACGAACAAGCGAAACAGATACCATTTTGGGAAGCCAGCCTTCAGCACCAAATTCAACTAATGTTGGACGGGATTGAATAGTAATTACCAATCCCATTATAAAAGCAGTTATAGCAACTAAGGGTAAAGATTTATATCCAATATAAAAACATTGCCTAAGCAACTCAGAGAATTCATATCTAGGCTTAAACGCTTCAACAAAAAACCGATAGGTAAAGCGACCTATATCGCCAGTTTCTGATAGAAAAATTTGAAGCGTTTTTGATTTCATTATGAATTTATTCTAATCAAAAGAGAGAATATTAAGTTTTTTGAATTAAGAAACCATTTTACTTAATATTTCTCCTTGACTATTTTGCTCTTCAAGAGACCAACCGTCAGTTAATGAGGTTTCTAACCAACTAGTTCCAGACTTTCTATATACTTGAATTGTTAATCCATAAACATCACTGAATTTTTGCTCTAGATCAGCAACAGACATACTAGGAGAAATACTGATTTTCCCTTTATTATGAATAGTTCTGCATTCCCCAAGTGTTTTGCTATTGTGCTTAACAAGCTTATGGGAAGCCGCACCTGATGATGTATGAGGCTTTGATAAGAATTCCAATTTTAAGTATGGAAAAGTATTATTAAATGCTTCTTGAATAGCATATATTTTTCTGTGGTCATTAATCAGTATGTTCATTTTATTTATTTTTTAAGATATTTATATTATTCATGTAAAGCCAACAAAGGAACATTTGTATGGAATGCCATTTTCTTACTATTGGATTCATGAAACATATTATACAATACTGAGTGTGCTCTTGGAATCATAACTACCATGTCGATTTTGTGCTCATCAACAAAATCATTTATACCATCAACCACATCTTCGGATTTTGAATAATGAAACGAATGGTTTACCGATTCAAGGACATGATTAATTTTAATTCCTTCAACAGCTTTACCAATAGTAGTAATGGTTTCTAACTCCCGAACGATATTTAAAACGAACACTTTAGACTTAAATATCTCAGCAATTTTTTTCAATGGACCTAATACTAGTTCGTTTTCCGTTTCATTATAATCGCTAGCTAAAGCAATATTTTTTATGTTTTTAAATTTCACATGCTTGTCGATAGCCAAAACAGGACAACAAGCTTTCTTTAGTAAAGAAGTTGTGATATTTCCAATTAATTTTTCAGACAAGTAACTTGTGCCTTCCATTCCCATCACAATCATATCTACACCATTTTCCTTAGCAAATAAATTTATTTCATCAACTGGCAGACCTTCTCTACAAGCACACTCAACGACTAATTGACCATGTTCTTTATTAATGTCATTCTTAATATCCATCAAACAATCCATACAGTCTTTCTTAATTTCTTCCATCGACAATGCTATAGGAATTTCGGCTAAAAAAACCGGCTCATGATAAACATGAAACAAAATAAGCTTTGCTTTAGATTTGTTTGCAATTTCACATGCATAGTTAATTGCATTTCTTGCAATATCAGAAAAATCAGTTGCTACAAGTATAGTTTTCATAGATCTAGGATTTGATTGTTAAAATATTATTACAAGAATATCAATAAGCACAGCAATTGCAGAAGAATAAACAATTGCTTTCATTGGTGCTAACCCTAATATTAAAGCCAAACTTATTGTTGCTGGAAAAACAACAAGCATCAGTTGAAAAGTACTATCAACAATTCCGAATGCCGCTGCTACGCCAGCCATTATACTCATAAATAACAAAACAAGAGGACTTATTGCAAATCGACTTGATTCAGCTTTTTCCCAAAATTTTGATTGTTCAAGTGATTTGTTTTTTGTTTTTGCTTGCTCATTAACAAATGAACTTTTTGATTGAGATGATTTGATTGTTGTTTCCATAGTTGTTGATTTTAAAGTTTAAAAATTAAATTATCTAAAGACCAAGTATGCCACGTAGAAGGTATAACGAGCAAGAATAATAGCAGAGCTAAGCGAGGAGATACATATTTCATATCCCACATTGGATTAGAAATTCCAAATGCAATATTTACTAACAATAAATTTATTCCGAGAATATATAAAGCACAATATTCAAACAATCCAACTATTAAAAGTAGACCTCCAATTAATTCTACATACGAAGTAAACCATGCACCCAGAAAAGTAAAAACTTTAGGAATTCCTCTTTGTGAAAAAGAATTTTCATATGTCTCAATTACATTTTCAACTTTTATTTTGAAAACTGCATCGTAACCTTGAAAGAAAAACAACACCCCTAAAAAAACTCTTGCCAAAAAACCAGCAGCGGATTCGTGATATTGTATTAAAAGTTCCATGTTTAGTTTAATTACTATGAAGCAAAAATACTTTCACTATACTCCTTACGAAATGAGTTGAGTCAGCAGTCGATATGATTATTATCAGCAGAATAAGATTTCCAAAAAGGGCTTTTAATAGCTACTTTTGTTGGCACAAAGAGCTCAAGCAGTAATGACAATAGAAAAAACAGCAATAAAAACAAGCTATTTCAGCATAATTGGAAATGCATTATTATCATTAATTAAATGGTTAACAGGATATTTTGGAAATTCATACGCCTTGATAGCAGATGCCATTGAATCTACTACAGACATTTTTTCATCATTATTAGTTTTATTTGGAATAAAATATTCTAATAAACCTGCTGACAAAAACCATCCTTATGGCCATGGACGCATAGAACCTTTAATTACTTTCTTAGTTGTAGCATTTTTGGTAACATCAGCTTTTATTATTGCTCATAATAGCATACAAAACATCAGAACGCCTCATGATTTACCAAAACCTTATACTTTAATCGTCTTAGGTTTAATAATAATTTGGAAGGAAATCTCCTATCGTTTTGTTATTAAAAAAAGTAAGGAAACAAAGAGTTCATCACTTAAGGCAGACGCATGGCATCACAGAAGTGACGCTATAACTTCTTTTGCGGCATTTATTGGAATTTCTGTTGCCTTATTTTTTGGAAAAGGATATGAATCAGCTGACGATTGGGCTGCATTGTTGGCCTCTTTATTTATCTTCTACAACAGTTATTTAATTTTCAGACCGGCTTTTGGAGAAATGATGGATGAACATATTTATGATGATGTTCTTATTAAAATAAAAGACATTTCTAAAAATGTAGAAGGTGTAATGGATACAGAAAAATGTTTTGTAAGAAAAATAGGAATGAAATACTACATTGATTTACACTTAATAGTGAATGGCAACATTACTGTAAAGGAAGGCCATTCCATTTCTCATAAATTAAAAGATTATATCAAAAATGAAATGCCAGAAGTAGCGGATGTATTAATCCATATTGAGCCAAATGAATAATTATATAAATTTTAATTTTTCATATTAGCCAATCTATCATAATTAAGTATTGTTATTTTACCACCGGAAACTTCAATGCACTTTTCCTCTTTAAAATCGCTTAGAGTTCTAATTACAGTTTCCGTGGCAGTACCTACCAAATTAGCCAAATCTTCTCTGGAAACATTCATACTAAACGTTTGTTCTCCATCCTTCTTGTACTTATCAGATAACTTAACCAAAGCTTCGGCAACTCTTTTTCTAACAGAATTATAAGCTAATTTCACCAATTGTTTTTCATTTTCTCTTAAGTTATTGGATAATATTTCTATAAATCTGCGTGAAACTTCAGCATTTTTATAAATAAGAGAGAAAAAATCTTCTTTCGGCAACATATAAATTTCAGAATCTTCAAGAGCGGTTGCTGAACCTGTATACTTCTCATCTTGTAACAAAGAAACATATCCAAAAAAGTCTCCTTCTTTGTGCAATTCAGTAATTAGTTCTTTTCCTGATTCACTTGTCTGATATATTTTGACTTTACCTTTACTCACAAAATAAACACCTTTAGGATAATTTCCTTCTTTATAAATATCATCTTTCTTTTTATAAACTCTCACTTCACGTTCTTCTGAAAGTTTTTTTAAAGACTCAATTCCTTTTGCTTCATTTATAAAATCATTAATTCCTTGAATGCTTTTTGAAAACTCTTTTTTTAGAATTTCATTCTTTTTCAATCTGCTTTCTATAGCATTCATTAATTCAACATCATCAAAAGGTTTTGTGAGATAATCATCTGCACCCATTTCCATTCCTTTTCTAAAATCGCTTCGCTCAGCTTTTGCTGTTAAAAAAATAAATGGAATACTGGCTGTTTCCTCATTTTTCGACAACATATGCAATGCACCATGACCATCTAATACCGGCATCATAATATCACAAATAATAAGATCCGGTTTTTCTTTTTGTGCCAACTCTACTCCTTCTTTTCCATTTTTTGCAGTAATAACATTGTATTGAGCAAGAGACAGAATCTCTGCTGTGTTCTCGCGAACATCTTTGTTATCTTCAATTAAAAGTATTTTTTTCATTTTTAAAATTTATATTCTGTTTAAATTTTTTGTTATTTATTATTTGCGAGGCAACTCAAGAGTAAATGTTGTACCTACATTTTCAATACTTTTTAAATCCATAGAACCACCCATTAATTGTATGTATCTGGCAACAATATTCAGCCCCAAACCAGTTCCCTGAATATGTGTAGCGTTATGCCCTCTGAAAAAACGTTCAAACAAATGTTTTTGGTCATCTTTTGAAATTCCAATACCACTGTCCTTAACAGAAATTTTAACTTCTTTATCAGACACAATACCTGATATTTCCACTAATCCACTTTCATGAGAAAACTTAATTGCATTGGAAATTAAATTAAAAAGAATGTTTTTGAGTAGCTTCATATCTAATGAAACAATTTCATGACCTGAATGGATATAATTTATTTTTTGATTCTCAGTCGTCATAAATTTCATTTCAGAAATAATATCTTCAACAAATTCTTTTAGATTAATTTCTTCAGGCATATTCTCCACTCTACCTTCTTCTAACTTACTAAGAGACAAGAAGTCATTTAAAATATCCGTAAGATTGTTAATAGAGTTTTTTATTTTACTGACATGTTTTGTCTGGTTCTCTTTATCGTTTGCTTCACCGTATTTTGTTACTAATGAAAGAGAAGACATCATAGTTGTTAAAGGAGTTCTGAATTCATGGGAAGCCATAGAAACAAATCTGGATTTCAATTCGTTCAATTCTTTTTCTTTATTCAGCGCGTTATTTAACTCTTTCTTAGTCTTTTCCAGTTCTTGAATAGCTTCCTCTAAAATTAAAGTCCGGTTTTTAACTTGTTTTTCTAATTCAGCTGAATAATTTTTTAGCTTTTCTTCTGCTTTTTTCCTCAAAGTTGTATCAACTATAAAAGCAATCACAAATCTTCCATGAGGAGTAGAATAAGGGCTAAGACTTATTTCTAAAGGGAATTCCGATCCATCTTTTTTTAAGCCAAAAAGCTCCCTCTGATTTCCCATTGACCTTGCATTAGGATTACCATGAAACTTGTCTCGATGCCCAACATGATTTTGTGCAAGCCTTTTTGGAACAAGAACTTCAATCTTTTTACCAATCAGCTCATCTTTTTCATATCCAAATAGCTTTTCGGCACTGGGATTTGTTCGAGTTATTTCACCTTTATCATTGGCTACTAAAATACCTTCAGTCGCATACAGAAAAAGGGCATCAATACCTTCTTTGTCTTCCATTTTGTTTTCTAAAATAGTCTTCATGCGAATTTAAGAATTTTAATGAAAACAAAGGTATTATCTCTACTTCAGGGAAAATATGATAAAAATCATACTCCTCAATGACCAGCCTCAGAGGGCAATACTTAAAAATGCCTGAATTTTGGTCTATAATCAAAACCTAAAAACCATGACGCCACAACAAAATTTACACACAGCTATTGGAGAACTGGCATATGCTATTGCACGTGCTGACGGATCAATCCAAAAAGAGGAACGCAAAAAATTTCACGATATCGTTGCTGCTGAGTTACGCTGCAAAGATTATGATTTTGATGTTTCTGACATTATTTTTCAAGTATTAGAGAAAGATAAATTTATTGATAGTAAGACGGCTTATGATTGGGCAATGAAAGAAATCAGAACTAATAGCCACTATTTAAGCCCGGAATTGAAAAAAACATTTATAAGGGTGATTGAAAAAGTTGCAAAATCCTATCCACCTTCAACAAAAGAAGAAACAGGGTTAATTGAAAGATTTAAACAAGAAATAGCACCAATCAATGGCGACCCTGTTTATTACGAATAAATAATTATTTAAAGATGTAATTATTAAAAAAAACATTTAATTATAGCAAAATGAGCAGAAAGATGAATATTTTTTTAGCTACCGACTATTCAACAAAAGTTATGAATGCTGAACGCTATGCTTTTGAACTTGCAAAAAACACAAATTCTACGTTAACAATTGTGCATGTTTATGAAATACCATTTAGCTTCCCTGTTGAATCTTCAGAATATATAAGAGAATCAGAAAGACTAAGAAAGTTTGAATTGCAAAAATTAAAACTTCATTGTGAAACAATATTACATTCATTAAGGATAAAACAAAATGAATTGGGTTGGGAGTGCCTTGTATTAGAAGGGCCTGTTGAAAAAGAAATCAGAAATGAAGCAAAAAGGACTCATGCTGATTTAATAATTACTGGCACACACAACACAGGCGGCATCTTAGATATTTTCAAAGAAAACCATGCTTGGGAATTAATAAAAAAAGCAAGTACACCAATTCTTTCAATACCTAAAAATGCATTGTTTACAAATATTAAAAAAATTGTTTTTGCAACAGAATACAGGAAAGGTGAGATTACAGGCTTACAATTCCTGATAAAACTAGCAGAACAATTTGATGCTGAATTAACCATTTTACATATAACAACTACTAAAATAACAAGAGAATCTGAAGATATTATTTTCAATCAATTTCAAGAAGATTTGAAAACAAACAGGTCAAATTATAAATTAAATATAAAGCTTGAATATGCGACAGATGTTGCAGAAGGAATTAATAACTACTGCTCTTCAAATAATATTGATTGGTTAGTAATGTCGCACTCAAAAAAACTTCTGCTTGAAAAACTTTTTGTTCCCGGTAAAAGTATTACAAAAGAATTGTCGCTTAACTCTAATACTCCACTATTGGCCGTACCTGATTTTTATGTTTCTGATAACAAAGAGGAGTTTGAGAGTATCTCTGAAACTTTAATTTTCAAGAAAAAGGACTATACTCCGGGCTAGTACACTTGTGGATAAAGAAAATATGTACTACTTTGGTCACAACTAAATCCTGGATGTAATTTTTTCCGTTTATGAAAAAACTCCCGATTATTATTCTTTATGTTTCTGACCAATTGAGAAGCACTGTTTTTTATGAAAAAGTGTTAAATATAAAACCTGTTTTGAATGCCCCTGGAATGACAGAATTCATGCTAAATGAAAATTTCAAACTAGGTCTTATGCCTGAGAATGGAATTGCAAAAATTATCTGCCCTACAACAAAGCATCCTTCATTGGGAAATGGGATTCCACGTTGTGAGTTATATTTACTAGTAGAGAATCCTGAACAAGCTTTAAATAATGCCCTTACTGCTGGCGCAAAAGAAATCAGCAAATCTTCACCCAGAGACTGGGGAGACACTGTAGCTTATTGTGAAGACCCTGATGGCCACGTTATTGCATTTGCAAAATAAAATTTTCTTTCTTTTTTCTGCTCACAATTTCCTCTCATCTATCGCACAAGTACTATATTGACGAATGTCATATTTATTTGTGATTTCCCTCATTTCAAACTACACATAAATACATAACCTTTGCTATATAATACTCCTAAATTTATACCTATGAAAATTATAATAGACGATAGTACTAAAATCAGTGAAATTCAAAGCGAATTCAGCAAGCATTTCCCATTTCTGAAACTTGAGTTTTTCCAATTTGATCCAACAGAAAAAAAAACATTTTCAAAAACTAATTTAGTGTCCAACCCTGAAACTACTTTAAATAAAATCAGGCACCTTCATGTTCCGGGATACATAAGCTTAAATGGGCATCAATTAGTATGCACCTTTGAGAAATATTTAAAAGAAAATTTTGGAATTAATGCGCAAGTATTCAGAAAGTCGGGGCCAAATTGGTTGCAAACAACCTCAACAGATAGCTGGACATTATCGGAACAAAATGCAAAAGGATTGGAGATGGACACCGTAGTTGAAAATCCTTCTTCTGAAAATTTTGAAGAATATCAGGAACACAGATAATTAATATAATCGTTTCATACTATCATATACTTAAAACATTTTAAAAATGAAAACTATTCTTGTACCTGTTGATTTTTCGGAAAATTCAAAAAATGCTTTGGACTATGCAGTTCAATTGGCAAATAAGTTAACCATGAAACTTATTTTACTCCATGCCTATCAACCATCATTCGCAGAAGCAATTAGTGATTCTTATAAAATATTAACTCATAAAGAAATTAATGGTTCGCCAAAGGAAATGAAAACGCAACTCAAATCATGGAAAGAAGCTGTAATTGATTCTGATAAAAAATTGGAATGCAATGAATTTTTTGTAGAAGGTGATTTAGGGGATGAAATAAATGAAGTAATTGAGGATAATGATGTTGATTTTGTAATAATGGGAACGAAAGGTGCAACAGGCTTAAAATCAGTATTTATGGGAAGTAATACTGCAAAGGTTATTGAAACTGTTTTATGCCCGGTATTAGCAATTCCTTCCGGATATAAATTTAAAGAATATGAAAACATTGCTTTTGCAACAGATTATCACGATAGTGATTCTATTTCTATTGATTTCCTGGTTGATTTGGCAAAGCAGTTCGATTCACAATTAGAAATTGTACATGTTGCAAACGATGACATCAAACCAAGATATGAAGAGGATTTGTTAGAACACTTTATGACAAATATTAAAAAGTCAATTTCTTACAAAAAATTAAACTTTCATTTAATTGAAGGGGAAGATAATATCCACAAAGCATTGAATGAGTTTTCTATTAAACATAAAATCGACTTACTGGCAATATCCACTGTTGACAGAATATTACACGGCCCTTTATTTAACAGAGGAGTCGCAAAAGGATTATCACATCACATACAAGTTCCATTATTGGCATTTCACGCTTTCGATAATGGTGACATTGATTTGTTTTAGATAGTTCTGAATTCTCGCCTTGTTTTAAAAACATGACAAATATCATATTTTGCTATGACCAGCATCAGTAGAAAAAAATGAAAATTGTGCGAACTTTGGGTTAGAGATTAGAAATAATTTAAGCACCATTTGTATTTACACTTAAAAACGAAATCACAATGGACTCAAAATTTAACATTTTTCTAGCGACAGATTATTCACAAGCCGTTATGAATGCAGAACGTTATGCTTTTGAAATCGCTAAAAAAACAGGCTCAAACCTGACCGTAATGCATGTGTATGAAATCCCATTCAGTTTCCCCATTGATCCTGATGAATACATTAATGCTTCTGAGAGACTTAGAAAGTTTGAACTACAAAAATTGAAGGTACATACTGAAATGCTTTTGCGTACTCTAAAAATCAGCAAAAATGAAATCAACCTGGAATGTATTGTATTGGAAGGGAATGTTGGAAATGAAATAAAAAATGAAGCAGAACACAATCAACCTGATTTTATTATAACCGGAACACACAATCAGGAAAATGCTCCATTTTTTGGATCAAGTCATACCTGGGACATTATCAAAAAGTCGGACGTACCTATTTTATCAATTCCTCCTTTTGCCTTATTTAATGGCATAAAAAAGATTGTTTTTGCAACAAATTACCGCGAAGGAGAAGTTTCAGGCATAAAGTCACTCGTAACTTTGGCAAAAAAATTCGGTGCAGAATTGGTTGTTCTTCACATTACTAATCACACGATAACTAAAGAATTTGAATCCCTGATTTTTAAAAAATTTAAAGAAGACATCTTAAACAATGTCAACTATGAAAAATTAAGTTTACGGGTTATTTATTCCGAAGACATACCTGAAGGATTAAACAATTTCTGTGCTTCGGCAAAAGCAGATTGGTTGGTTATGTCACATACAAGGTCATTCTACTTCGAAAAGATTTTGGCTCCGGGGAAAAGTTTTACAAAAGAAATGAGCCTAAAAACACATATTCCTCTATTTTCTATTCCTGATTCTTACAATACAGAAACAGAAGAAAATGTTTACAAAAAAACTGAAACAATACCGTAAGTAAAAAGCAAACTAAATTAAATATTCAATCAAATGAAAACGATATTAGTTCCAACCGACTTTTCAGAAGCAGCTAACAACGCAGCTGAATATGCTATTAAATTGGCAAAAGAAATTAAAGCGAAAGTAGTTTTGCTTCATGTATATCACTCTTCCGTTCCTCCGATAGAAGCTCCCATTCTTGTTCCTTCTTATGCAGAACTTCAAAAGGAAAAAGAAAGATTATTGCATAAAAAATCCAGTCAGCTTAAAAAAAACACTCATGTTGAAATTTCTTATAAAGCAAAATTAGGAATGGCTATAGAAGAAATATTGGAAGAAGAAAAATCTGCTGATATGATAATAATGGGAATGAGAAAAGTTGGAAAGCTAAGTGAATATATATTAGGAAGTATAACAACTGCAATTCTTGGAAAAACAACTATACCTGTGCTGATTGTTCCGGAAAATGCAAAATTTAAAATACCCAAAAAAATTGCCTTTGCTTGTGATTACAATCCCGGGACAAATTATAAAACACTTGAGTCATTAAACGAATTGATTACGGCATTTAAATCAAAATTATTTGTTGTAAATGTTAAAAACAAACAAGAGATGGTATCTGTAGAGGAGGCTGGTGCAGGTTTAAGACTAGAGCATCAGATTAGTGATATAAACCATATTTACAATTATACAGAAAATGAAAATCTTGTTGAAGGGATAGACAATTTTGTTAAAGGCAAAAAGGCCGATATGCTGGCAGTAATTCCACATCGACACAATCTTTTAGAGCGCTTGTTTCATAAAAGTATAAGTAAAACAATCGCTTTTCATACAGATATTCCATTGTTTGCTTTACCGGATAATCACAAATCAATGGCTGCGTATTTGTTATCATAAACATTTACATCATCCTTGTTCGCTTTACCAAATAAGGCATTAATACTTGGTCAAAACCTAAATTAATATCTGCTTCTACAAAGTCGATTTTGTATTGACCACATTTTAGCATCAGTTCTTTTTTGTAATCAGCCATTTGTGATAAGTAGGACTCTTTTATTTCATTGGGATGTAATTTAACTTCTTCTCCTGTCTCCATATCCACAAAACGGTAAGGACGATTATCAAAATCAAATTCCATTTCTTTTTGTTTGTCCACCACATGAAATAAAATCACTTCATGCTTTTTATGTTTCAAATGTTGCAACGCTGAAAACAATTCATCTGAACCTGCCTGTCCGGCAGGCAGGTCTGCCTGAGAATCCATCATATCACTAAAAATCATTACCAGTGAACGCTTGTGAACTCCTTCGGCTATTTCGTGTAAAGCATTTATAGCAGAAGTTTTTTTATGAACTTTCACATCGTGTGGCTGAATTCTTTTCTCCAACTCATGATAAAGCATTTTATGATGCAATGAACTTGATTTTGCCGGAGTATGTACTTCAACTGTTTCCGAAAATATACTCAAACCAACCGCATCACGCTGTCGCTTTAATAATTCTATCATTGCAGCAGCACAATGAACGGAAAACGTAATCTTATTCTGCTTTACATCTTTTCCATCCGGAACAGGAAAGTACATGGAAGAAGAATCATCAATAATCAATTGACAACGTAAATTAGTTTCTTCTTCATAACGTTTAATGAAAAGTTTGTCGGTGCGACCGTATAATTTCCAATCGATATGTTTTGTTGATTCTCCTTTGTTGTATAAACGGTGTTCAGCAAATTCAACACTGAAACCATGAAAAGGACTCTTATGTAAACCAGTAATAAAACCTTCAACCACCTGTTTGGCGATTAACTCGAGATGAGTGAATTGGCGGATTTGTTGTTGGTCTATGGAGTTCATAAGAAAGTTAAAAGAGAAAAAAGTCAAAAGCGATTAAACCTCTTTTGACTTTTGACTTTATTTATTTTTGACTTGCTTAAAGCAGAGCTTTAAGCTTAGCGTCAAGCACCGATTTAGGAACCGCTCCTACTTGTTTGTCTACTACTTGTCCACCTTTAAAGAAAAGAATTGTAGGAATATTACGGATTCCAAACATTGCAGAAATATTTGCGTTGTGATCCACATTTACTTTACCTACTACAGCTGTATCAGCATAGTCTTTTGATAATTCTTCAACTACTGGCCCTACCATACGGCATGGTCCACACCATTCTGCCCAAAAATCTAATAATACCGGTTTTGTTGATTTTGCTACTAACTCATCGAAGTTCGCGTCTGTGATTTCTAATGCCATCTTTTTAATAATTTATATTGATTGATAATACTATTGCAATTTCTCCCTAAAGATAAAATTGTATTTCAACATAGACAAACGATTTGCCAAATTGTTTTCAATGACAGCTTGTCATTTTGTTAATTTATCCAAAAAAGGTATCTTTAAGGAATATTTAAAGCCTCCTTTCGTTAATTTCAACGTCTAGGAAGAAACCCACCTTCTCCGCTCATGCGGATATGGTGGATAAAACAATAGCATTTTATATGATTACTACTCCCATTATCAAAAGATACAATTCCATACTTTTTTTGCTTTTGTGCTCATTTACTAGCCAATCCTTAGCTCAAGCCAGGATTGAAGGAACTGTTACTCACAATGGCAAACCGCTTCAAGGAGCTGATGTTCTTATTATAAATAGTGCCGGAACAGAAAAAGCACTTACAACCAATTCGGCCGGGGCTTATAATTTTAATTTTGCTTCAAACGAAGAATACGATATTTCCATCTCAAAAGTAGGATTCACTCAGTTCCAGATTATTTATTCAACAATGGGTTTGACAGGAGATGCAGCCAAAAAATTCAAAAGCGTTTCCAAACCCGTAAGCGAATTATTTGAACTTCCTCCAGACCAACCAACCATTTTAAAGTTGAATGCTATTTTGGATAAACCTTTATTGAGTTACTATTATAATTCAGAGAAAAATACCGTTGACTCAGATGAAAGTCTGGAACAATCACTTGGTACAAGTCTGACAAAAGTTGCTAAGTTGGCGGGTGCCCAATCAGGTGTAATTGAAGCCAATTATAAAACTGCGATTAGCAAAGGAGACGCTTCTATGCTTTCTAAAAACTACGATGCCGCTAGAGGTTTCTATACAGATGCTGCAGGAATCAAGCCTACAGAAGCTTATCCAAAGAGTAAACTTACAGAAATAGATAAGCTTTTGGCAGATGCGGACGCTAAATCAAAAGCTGATGCTGCTGAAAAAGAACGATTAGCTAAAGAAAAAGAACTAGCTGCAGCAGCCGCCAAAGAAAAAGCTGAGAAAGACAAAGCACTAGCTGATGCTGCAGCCAAAGAAAAGGCAGAAAAAGAAAAAGCCCTGGCAGATGCTGCTGCTAAAGAAAAAGCTGAAAAAGAAAAAGCAGCCGCTGAACTTGCTGAAAAACAAAAATTAGAAAAAGAAAAAGCACTAGCTGAAGCAAAAGCAAAAGCCGATGCAGAACAAGCAGAAAAAAACAGATTAGCAAAAGAAAAGGCTGAAGCGGCAAAAGCTGCTGCAGATGCTGCTGAAGCTGCACGGTTAGCTGCAGAAAAAGAAAAAGCGGATGCATTAGCAAAAGTAAAAGCAGAACAAGACAAAGCTGTTGCTGAGCAAGCTGCAAAACTAGCTGCAGAACAAGCTGAAAAAGACCGTTTAGCAAAAGAAAAAGCATTGGCTGATAAAGCTGCGGCTGATAAAATTGAAGCAGACCGTTTAGCAAAAGAAAAAGAAAAAGCAGACGCCATTGCAAAAGCAAAAGCAGATGCAGAAAAAGCGGCAGCCGAATTAGCGGAAAAAGATAGACTTGCAAAAGAAGCCGAAATGAAAATAGTGCAAGCCAAATACGACAATGCATTAGCGAAAGGCGATTCAGCTTCAAAAGCCAAAAATTATGACTTAGCAAAATCTTCTTATCTGAATGCTGCTTCATTAAAACCAAAAGAATCAATTCCTTCAGATAAAATAAAAGAAGTGGATTCCTTGATCCTTGCTGAGAAAAAATCACAATACACCAACGAATTGGCTAGAAAATACCCTGAAGGTGTAACCGAAGAAATTACCAAAGAAGGTAATACAAAGGTTACTACACGCATCGTTGTGAAAGGCAATACAGGTGATCGCTATGTAAAGAAAGAAACAAGTTTCGGAGCGGTGTATTATTTTAAAAATGAAGCGACTATTACGGAGGCGGAGTTTAATAAGAATACGGAGATTAAGAAATAGAACGCAGATTATCATGATTGTCATGATAAGGAATGATTTTTTATTTTACTCTAACGGAGCTTCATCCCGTGCCACGACACTGGATGACGTTTACGAGAAAGATTCTCTCCGATAATAAATAACAATGGATTCTAGTTCAATTTATACTCCAAACCATTCTCTTTCAACAAATCCAATAAATCATTATTCGGATTAACTTTTATTTTTTTGGAAGGCATTACTACTGAAATATTTTCTTCCGAATCAAACACTCTGAACTGCAAGGTGCAATTACGGTTTTCGACTGCACTGTTTTTTGCAATAATATCATTCATCTTATTCATAAACTCATCATTCAATTCTTTCAAGGAAATATTCACCGTTAAACTTCTCGCCATTTTATCACGCAACTCCGAAAGTAATTGAATGTTGGACACTTTATATTCGAAATTTCCTGAATTACGGAAACGCTCCGAAATTTTTCCTTTCACAAAAAGGAATAATCCCGTTACCATGTATTGTTTGAACTTCACATAATCTTCTCCGAAAAAAGCCATCTCCGCTGATTCATTGTAATCTTCTATAGTAATCTTTCCCCAAGGGTTTCCTGTTTTTGTTACACCATTATGAACGTTGGTAACAATACCGCCCAGCGTTAAATCTTTATTTTTATTTTCTTCTATCTTTTTTATGTCGGCTAAGGTGTGCGGACAAAAATTATCCATTTCCAATTTGTAAGTATCCAATGGGTGTCCGGAAATAAAGAATCCTACCACATCTTTTTCATTTTTCAATTGCTCCAAATTACTCCACGCTTCACACACAGGAATCTTTGGTTCAGGCATATCAATAGCTGAATCATCGCCAAACAAGGATACTTGAGCTGAATTTTCTCCATCTTGGTGTGAGCTTCCGTAACGAATAACTTTCTCCAAGAAATTTCCATTGTCATTTCCTTCCACATGAAAATAAGTTGCGCGGTGAATTCCGAATGAATCCAAGCCACCTGCATTGGCTAAACTTTCAAATGTTTTTTTATTGGCAGCACGTAAATTTATTCTACGAACAAAATCAAATACCGATTTGTATGGACCATTTGCATTTCTTTCTTCAACGATTGATAATACAGCAGCTTCACCTACTCCTTTCACAGCGCCCATTCCAAAACGTATTTGTCCGCTTTTATTAACAGCAAAAGCATAAGCACTTTCGTTCACATCCGGTCCGAGCACTGGAACACCCATTCTTCTGCACTCATCCATGAAGAAAGTAATTTTATCAATATTGCTTAAGTTGTGTGTTAATACTGACGACATATATTCGCCAGGATAATGTGCTTTTAAATACGCTGTTTGAAATGCAACAAGCGCATAACAGGTAGAGTGTGATTTATTGAAAGCGTATTGTGCGAACTTTTCCCAATCCACCCAAATTTTTTCAAGTTTATCAGCGGGCAAACCTTTTTCGGTTGCGCCATCCATAAACTTACTCTTCATTTTATTTAAAGTGTAAATATCTTTTTTACCCATAGCCTTCCGCAACACATCGGCATCACCTTTTGAAAAGCCAGCCAATTTTTGCGACAACAACATTACCTGCTCCTGGTAAACGGTAATACCATAAGTGTCTGCAAGGTATTCTTCCATTTCCGGCAAATCGTATGCAATGGTTTCTCTTCCATGTTTACGTGCAATAAAGTTTGGGATGTATTCAATCGGACCCGGACGATACAATGCGTTCATGGCAATCAAATCGGCAAACTTATCGGGTTTTAAATTGATTAAATGCTTTTGCATTCCGGCACTTTCAAACTGGAATGTTCCGTTGGTATCTCCGCGTTGATAAAGCTCTAATGTTTTTTGATCATCCAATGGAATTGTATCAATGTCAATATCAATTCCATGATTTTCTTTAATGAGTTTTAAAGCATCACGGATAATCGTTAATGTTTTTAAACCCAAGAAATCCATTTTAATTACACCGGCATCTTCAATCACTCGTCCGTCATATTGTGTGATTAACAACGTAGATTCTTTAGAAGTAGAAACAGGAATTAAATCTGTTAAATCCATCGGAGCGATGATGATTCCCGCAGCGTGAATGCCGGTACCTCTTACAGAGCCTTCTAGAATCAAAGCTTCTTTCAAAACTTTGGATTGCATATCATCACCTGCTAAAATCGCACGTAATTTTTTTACATCTTCTAAATCTTCTTGAGTGAGTCCTTCTTTTTCTGCCAAGCTGGCTTCACCTGTCATTGGTGCTTTCAAAACACGTTTTAATTCTATTCCCGGTTTCTCTGGAACTAATTTCGCAAGCATATTAGATTCCTGCAATGGCAAATCTAAAACACGCGCAACGTCTTTGATGCTCATCTTTGCAGCCATTGTTCCATACGTTACAATTTGCGCTACCTGATTTTTTCCGTATTTATCTACAACGTAATCAATTACTTTTTGTCGGCCTTCATCATCAAAATCCGTATCAATATCGGGCATTGATTTACGATCAGGATTTAAGAAACGCTCAAACAGTAAATTGTATTTGATTGGATCGATGTTAGTAATACCGATACAAAACGCAACAGCAGAGCCTGCAGCAGAACCACGGCCCGGACCAATCAACACTCCAATATCTCTTCCGGCTTTTATGAAATCGGCTACAATTAAAAAGTACCCTGCAAATCCCATTGTTTTAATCGTGAACAATTCGAAATTCAAACGTTCTTCAACTTCGGGAGAAATATCTATGTATCGGTTCTTTGCACCCATAAAAGTAATGTGATGCAAGTAATCATCTTGTGTTGCAAAACCTTCCGGAATAACATAATTCGGAAGCATAATATCCTGCTTCAGTTTAAGAGGCATGATTTTGTCTACAATATCGTTTGTATTATCAATTGCTTCCGGCAAATCAGAAAATAATTGCGACATTTCAGCAGTTGATTTAAAATAAAACTGATCGTTATAAAAAGCAAAACGTTTTCCTTTGAAAGAATTGGAATCATCATCACCAAAATCTTTCATTGTAGGTGTACTCTGCTTTTCTCCTGTATTGATACACAATAAAATATCGTGGGCATTTGAATCCTGCTGATCAACATAATGTGAATCGTTGGAAGCAATTATTTTTACATTATACTTTTTTGACCAGCGAACCAATACTTCATTCACTTTATCTTGCTCAGGAATGCCATGTCGTTGCAACTCTATATAATAATCTTCTCCAAAAATATCGTACCACCATTTGAATTCTTTTTCAGCTTCCTCTTCACCCAATTTCATAATTGCTTTAGGAACCGAAGCGCCCAAACAACAAGTAGTTGCTATTAATCCTTCATGATGCTGTAAAATAAGTTCTTTATCTATACGTGGATATTTTCCATACAAACCTTCCATGTATCCCAACGAACAAAGCTTTACAAGATTTTTATAGCCTTCAGGATTTTTTGCTAGAAAAAGTTGATGATAACGAACATCTTTGTCGTCCTTAGTGAATTGTCGTTTATGACGATTTTCCACCACATAAAATTCGCAGCCGACAATGGGTTTTATTTTATTTGGATTTTCTGGAGTATTGTGTTTTCCAGCTTCTGCAACAAATTTAAAAACACCAAACATATTTCCATGGTCGGTGATTGCCAATGCACGCATATTATCGTTCACTGCTTTTTTATAAAGCGAAGAAATATCAGCAGCACCATCGAGCAGTGAAAATTGAGTATGTACGTGTAAATGAGAAAAATTCATTGCAATCCTTTCAATTAAAATGGGATTGTAAATTTACTCAATTAAAGAGTAATTTTTGTGTGGTGTTGATAAGATTGGAAAAGATGTGAAAACTTAGAATTTCACCCGGATTTTTTGTTCTAAACGTTCTTCTTTTGACTTGATTTTAAAAGGATGCTTGCGTTTTAAAGTATTGCATTTACTACAAGAGTAAATAAAAACAACTTTGTTAGGACGAACTACACAACCGCCACACTTTGGATGTTTTGCATTCGGAAAGTTTTCGGATCCAATACCTAATCTTGTTGCAGGGTTACAAACAAAACCATAGGTAATTCTAACTAAGGAACGATGAAGTGTTAGATTATGCAATTCACACTTTTTCCCTTCATCGCTTTTCCAATGTGTAGGAATTTTACACGAATAAAAACAAACGATACAAAATAAAAATATCGAAATGAAGAAACGATGCATTTCGCATAAAATTAAATTTAATTTTCCTTAATCACTTTCAGAACAACTGATTTTCCATCTTCAGAAATTAAATGAACAAAATAAATTCCACTTGCTTGTTCTATAGAAACATCAACCTTGTTTACTGAATGATATTTTTTTGTTTGGACAGCTTGTCCAACAATATTATAAACCTGTACAGTTAAGTCATCATATATTTTTCCAAGTTCTATAGAAAAATTTCCATTGGATGGATTGGGATAATATTTTATTTCATCGGGGAAATCATTTTTGGAAATCCCTACAGTACTATATATACAAGCACTTGGAATTTTTCCAACATAAATTTCTTTTTTTCCGGTTGATGTAATATTTGTAGTACCAAAAGAAGAAGTCAACTCATAATATCCCGTTGTATAAATACTACAATTATCATCAACAACAATTCCGGTTCCTCTGTCTTCAATTGGACCTCCGGCTTGAATTGCCCATTGCCATTTTCCTGCAGTGTCAATTGCGGCAACATATATTTGAACACTATCTCCAACATTTATTAAAGTATCAGCCGCTCCAAAAGCAGCATCTCCTCTGAATTGCCCGGTTACAAAAAGTAAATCCTGCTTATTTGCAGCAATTCTATTTCCTCTGTCGGAACCATTATTTGAACCGGCTTTTTTAGCCCAGACCCAAGCGCCTTCAGGAGTTAATTTAGCAACAAAAATATCCCGGCCATTCGGACTTCCGTTATTATTAACCGTATCAGCACCAAACACAACTATATCACGTAATTCTCCTGTAATATAAACGTATTGTTCAATATCAACTGTAACAGAATTTCCTCTGTCATCTAAAAGTCCACCCGCAGTTTTAAGCCACAATTGATTTCCCATGCTATCGTATTTCAAAACAAAAATATCTCTTCCGCCAAAACTAGTTGCCGAAATTGGTCCGAAAGCTTTTGTTCCTCTGAAGCCACCTGTTACATAAATATTTCCCATTGTATCAATTGCTATCCTATTATCGCGTTCACCATCGGTTGCTCCAAATGTTTTCACCCATTGAAAAGCTCCTGCCGGATTAATTTTTGCAACAAAACCTAAAGAATCTCCTGTTGGATGAGGAACACTTATAGACCCAAAAACTGCTGGATTTGAGTACATTCCTATTAGTCCGGTTAAATAAATATTTCCTTGTTTGTCTGTCACTAAATCATAACCATGATCGTCAGACCCTCCTCCTGCACCCAAAAGCCATTGGCAAGTACCGCTTAAATCAAATTTTCCAATAAAAATATTGTCTCCTCCTCCGGGAAAAGTAGCACCAACACATGAACCAAAGTCAGTATAATTCCAGCAAGTTCCTGTTACATAAACAAAATCATTTGCTCTATCTACACACAAACCTAATGCACGTTCATCCCATCCTCCCATTGCAGACCTTACCCATTGCCAATTCCCCATACTATCGATTTTTGCTACATACGCTTCTTTACCAAAATCTTTTGGAGGCATAATTATCCCAAAACTTGGATCAGAAGTGGAAGTTCCGCTATTATAATATCCACATACATATTGATTGCCATATTTGTCAATATCAATATCTAAAGCCTTATCCGACTGATCACCACCAGCAGTAGCAATCCAATCCCAACTTTGTGAATACGATTGAAAAGAAATGATTACAAACAGAAAAGAAAAAAAAGCACGTCTGATTTCTTGAGTAGAAAATTCTGAGTATTTTACATTCATGTTTTAGGATTTAAGTATGCTACCAAATTTAACAATAAAAAATCAATAAAAAAAGTTAGCACTTATATAAAACAAGTTTTTGCAAAATTGGCCGATTATACTATATTTGTAATGGTAAGAAATAAATGAACTAAACAGCTAAATGGCAAAAACCGGAGATATATTTTCATTAATAGATTGGATGCGATTTCTCGAAGAAGAGAACATTGTAATGTCCTTTAAAGGAGAGTTTAATCAGGAATTAATTAATGCAATATTACTTTTATCGTCCAACAAAGAAAATCTGAATGAGCAAAGTAATGTAATAAGAAATAGAATATTTTCAATCATTGTAGAATGTTTGCAAAATATTTGTAAGCATGGTGCTGATGATGAATCCCGTTCTGAAATAAAACCCGGAATAATTCTCATAAGCAAAGAAGGGCATACCGTTTATATTTCTACGGGAAATCTTATTTTAAACGATGAGGTTGATTTATTAAAAGAAAAAATCAATCACCTGAAGGGTTTAAATTCTGAAGAAATAAAAGCACTTTCAAAAAAGACTATGCTTACAGCAACCTTATCTGCTAAATCAGGAGCCGGACTGGGTTTAATAACTATTGCAAAAAAATCAAAGAAAATCGATTACGAAATAAAAAAAATAAACGAACAAATTTCATTTTTCTCATTAGAGGCGTCTATTTCTACTTTAGTAAATTAATTTTTCTTATGGAAACTTTAAAAATCGAAGCATCTATTGATACTCCAACAGTTTTATTTGATTTCGAAAAAGGTTATTTTGAATTGTCGGGCAAGTCGTACCCGGAAGACACACTTGAATTTTATGCACCTATTTTAGAAAAAATAAACGAATATGCTATAAATCCAAAAGAGAAATCACATTTGGTTTTCAAATTGATTTACTTTAATTCTTCTTCCTACAAGCCTATTCTCGACCTTATCAGAAAAATGGAAGAAATAAAAAACATGAACAAGTTTGTTACAATAGAATGGCAATATAAAACAGGTGATACAGATATGAAGGAAGTGGGAGAAGAATTTGCAGAGGTTGTTACAGTTCCTTTCAGTTATGCTACTTTTTAATGAACATTATAAACTACTCCAATAAAAAAAAAGGTTTCCTTTTTTTCTTCTTACTTAATTCCTTTTTGCTTTTTTCTCAAAGGCAAGAAACGTTCAAATCGTTTAGTATTGAAGATGGTTTATCACAATCACAAGTTCATTGTATAATACAAGATCAAAAAGGTTATTTGTGGATTGGTACCGATGCTGGCGGCTTGTGCAGATATGATGGTAAATCATTTAACATCTTCGGCACATCAGATGGACTCTCTCATAGTCAGGTATTTTCTTTGTGTGAAGATACTTTAAACGGAACTATTTGGATAGGAACCCGCAAAGGGATAAGTATATTAAATGGAAGAAAATTTATTCAACTGCCCAAAGGATTAAAACCAATTGCCGAACAATCAATTAATACCATTGTGTTTGACAAAAATGGCGGTTTGTGGATTTCAGCCGGAACCAATTTATATTATTGGAATGGCAGTTCATTGGTAAAAAATAATTTGATAACCAGAGTAAGTTGTTTATACAAAGACAGCCAAAATCAAATATGGGCTTGTACACACAACAAAGGAATATTTGAAATTTCTACTACCCGCATAAAAAATTACACCCAGGCAGATGGCTTAAAAAGCGATACTGTTTGGGCCATTACCGAAAAAGAAAACAATGAATTATGGATTGCTACAGAAAATGGAATTAGCAAACTCAATCCCAAAAGTGGTAAAATTATCAGCAATGAAAAACTTAATTTAAAAGGAATTAAATGCATTTTTTCTGATGATAAAAAAAATATTTGGGCAGTAACAAATTCATCTGGAATTTATAGAATATCAAATGATACTTATCAATTGCTTACTACCAAGCAAGGTCTGTCAACAAACAGTTTGTATTGTGGATTAAAAGACAGAGAAGGCAATTTGTGGTTTGGAACGGATGGTTCAGGAATGATGAAATATTCTTTTTCTCCATTTTCAAAACTAACAGAAGAGAACGGATTACTGGGGAACATGGTTTTATCAATACTTAATGACAGCAAGGGAAATGAATGGTATGGAACAGAACAAGGAGTTAGTCAAATTTATACAGATAAAACTACCGGAGAGAAAAAAATAAATTACTTATTAGGGAAAAACAATAAAAATGCCGGTGAACGAATTTGGTCAAGCATTGAAGACCATAAAGGAAATATTTGGTTCAGCACTTATGAAAATGGAATCTATAAATATGATGGTCGCACATTTATAAATTATACTAAGAACGATGGATTAGCAGGCAACTATGTGCGTTCGCTTTGTGAAGATGCTGATGGAAATATCTGGATTGGAACAATGGGCGGATTAAATATTTATGATGGGAAAGAATTTAAATTATGCAAAGATGAAAATGGAAAAGGAATTCCGTCTGCCATGGCAATTTTTAAAGACAGCAAAAACGAAATTTGGCTTGCAACCAATGGAGGACTCTACAAATATACAGGTAAAGAAAATCAATTTTTATCGTTTACAGAAAAGGATGGATTACCCAGCAATGGCTTGTTATCAATAGCGGAAGATGAGAACGGAAATATTTGGTGTGCAGGATTTAATGGCATAAGTAAAATTGATATTCAAAACAAAACCTGCAAAAATATTTCTGTAAAAGAAGGATTAACCTCCAATTCGGTTTATATTTTATCGGCTGACAAAAAGGGAAATCTTTTTGTTGGAAATAATATTGGCATAGATAAAATAGATATTGCTGAATACAACCGTTCAGGAAAAGTAATTGTGAAGCATTATGGAAAAGATGAAGGATTTTCAGGTATTGAATGTAATACGAATGCTTCAACACAAGATAAAGATGGAGGAATTTGGTTTGGCACAATTAAAGGGGCAATACGTTATGATGCTTCACTTGATATCCAAAATAAAGTAGAACCAATTACACATATCACAAGCATTAATATGTTTTTTGAAAAAGCAGATTGGACTCCATATTCCGATTCATTAAATACAAAAACTGCTTTACCTGAAAATTTAGAATTACCATTTAATAAAAACCACCTCACATTTAATTGCTTAGCATTATCACTTACGATTCCTGAAAAAACTATGTATAGTTTTAAATTAGAAGGATTTGATCAATTATGGTCTCCCCCATCTCATCAAACTAGTACAACCTATTCTTATCTTCCTCCTGGCGATTATACTTTTTTGGTGAAAGCAATGAACAACGATGGTGTTTGGAACACTATTCCAAGTAGCTTTTCATTTAGTATTATTCCACCATTTTGGAAAACCTGGTGGTTTTATCTTCTTGTATTTGTAGCACTGATATTAACTTTAACAACACTTTACAAATTGCGGTTTAGTGCTTTACAAAAAAGAGCTGTTCAACTTCAAGAACATGTTGATTCAAAAACATTGGAACTTAGAAAAGAAAAAGAAACAGTTGAATCGCAACATAAAATTATTGAAAAGAAAAATCAAAATATTATGGCAAGTATTAACTATGCTCAACGCATACAAAGTACTGTATTGCCAATAAAAGAATCTCTTCAAAAATATTTTCCACAATCTTTTATTCTTCTCAAACCAAAAGATATTGTTAGCGGTGATTTTTATTGGTTCAAAGAAGTGGGACAAAAATTTGTAATAGCTGCTGTAGATTGTACAGGACACGGAATTCCTGGAGCTTTTATGTCACTAATAGGAAATAACTTATTAAACAATGTTGTTTATAGTAATGAAGTCACAAATCCTTCTCACATACTTCATCGTTTGCACGAAGAAATAGTAATTACCTTAAAGAAGACAGAACAAGATTCTGCTACAGTTGACGGAATGGATGTTTCTGTATGTGTAATTGACAAAAGTACAAACGAATTGGAATTTGCTTCAACCGGTCAGCCACTCATTTTTGTTAGTGATAGCAAAACAGAAATTATTAAAAGCGGAAAATATCCGCTAGGACTGATTATGAAAAAAGAAAGTGTTTACGAAACTCATAAACGTAAACTTTTAAAAAATGATACGCTATATTTATTTACAGACGGGTATGTAGATCAATTTGGAGAATACAACGATGAAAAGTTTTCAGAAGAAAGATTAAAAAATTTAGTCCAAGAAATTCAAACGCATGATATGCCAACACAATTGAACTTATTGGAAACTACTTTTATGGGATGGAAAGGAAAACTTCCCCAGCTGGATGATACACTTGTGATTGGCATAAGGATATAAAAAAATCCAGACGATAAATGTCTGGATTCAATTATATATGCAATATTATTTTTCTTAGTAAGGATTAAATACTGTTGTATCTTTTCTTTCCATTGGACGGAAACTCAATACAGGAATATCACTTTCGTTGATGATACGCTGAGCAACAGTTCCGATGAAAAACTCTTTCATGCTCAACTCAGCTTTTGTCATAATCAAAACTAAGTCAGCATCAACTTCGTGACCATAATCCATAATCATTTGAGGAATATCAGAACCACGCAATGTTTTGATAGTACAACGTACTTCTTGGTCTTTAATATATTTCCAAACTTGATTTGAATAGGAGATTAATTTGTTTTCTGCTGCTTCATCCTTTTGAGTAAGAATGGAGATAACACGGATATCAGCATTGAAGATTTTTGCCAGTTCTATTGCTTTGTTTACTTTTTCGCGGGTTTCTTTTGTTAAATCCAAAGGCAATAAGATTGTTTTACAACCATCACGGTGAACTTTTCCACGAATAGTAATAACAGGGTGTTTAGATTCGCGAACCATTTTAAAGGCATTTTTACCAATAATTTTGCCTAAAGTGATTTTTGAAGATAAACCAATCATTACAAATAAAGGGTTGATTACATCTGCAACTTTATTGATTTCCTCATAAACATTCCCCTTACGAACCATTGCTTCAACCGGTTGTCCGGATTTGGTAGAAGCTTCTTTTGCCAATTCATCAAGCTTTTTTTGAACCAATGGAGGATTTCCTTCATCTACACTCAACAATACGATTTTTGAGTTAGTTAATCGGGCAAGATTATATGTTTGGCCTAAGGCAATGATTGTTTGTTCAGTAGAATCAATAGGAACTAAGATAGAATTTCCGGGTGCAGACATGTTTTTTTTATTTTTATTTAGTTGGCAAAAGTACAAAATAAATCGTCAGAACGAAATTTTAACTATAAATTATTCCTTTTCATCTGCGTTTTTAAGTCATTCAAGTGTCTATAAATGAGTAATAATCACCTTCAAAACAGCCTAAAAAGGCAAATAAAGACTAAAAATCTTTGCCAATTAAAGAAAAGTATGTACTTTCGCTGTCCCAAAAATAGATTTTGGAATTAATATTAATCATTAAATAAACAAACAATGCCAGCAAAAATTAGATTACAAAGACATGGTAAAAAAGCTTCAGCTTATTTCCATATTGTAATTGCGGATGGTCGTGCACCTCGAGACGGAAAGTTTATTGAGAAAATTGGTACGTACAACCCAACTACAAATCCAGCAACTATTAACCTCGACAATGCTAAAGCATTAGAATGGTTAAACAAAGGTGCTCAACCAACAGATACATGTCGCGCTATCCTTTCATACAAAGGTGTGATGTTCATGAACCACTTAATGGGTGGAGTTGCAAAAGGTGCATTAACGCAAGAACAAGCAGATGCAAAATATGCAAAATGGATTGCAGAAAAAGAATCAAAAGTGAGCGGTAAAGTTGACAAATTAGCTAACGCTAAAAAAGATGCTTACAAAAACCGTATGGCTGCTGAAGCTGCTGCTAAGGAAGCAAAAGCTGCGAAAATTGTAGCTAAAAACACTCCTCCTGCAGTAGAAGAAGCTGCTCCAGTTGTTGAAGAAACTTCGACTCCGGAAGCAGAAACACCTCAAGCAGAAGCATAATTTTGAATTATTAAATTATTTAAAAGTCCCTTGAGTTGTGCTCTGGGGACTTTTTTATTACTAACAAATGAGCGACAAAAATACTTATCCAATAGGAAAATTTGAATACGGTAAAACCTATTCAGTTAGCGAAACGCAAGCCCATATTAAGGTTATTGAAGGTTTGCCTGCTTTGTTAAACTCTGTTGCCAAACAATTTACTCCTGCACTATTGAAAAAAAGTTACCGGGAAGGCGGCTGGAATGCTCAGCAAATTATTCATCACATTGCGGATAGTCATTCCAACGGTTTGATTCGTGTTAAATTAGCTTTGACAGAAAACAATCCGGTTATAAAGCCTTACAACCAAGACGCCTGGGCTGTTTTAGCTGATGTTGAAAATACACCTATTGAAGTCTCATTACAAATGACAGAAGCTATTCATATAAGATGGACAGCACTTTTGAAATCAATGACCGAAGCAGACTTTAAGAAAAAATATACTCATCCCGAATACAAAAAAGAATTTCAATTGGATGAATTTATTGCGCTGTATGCATGGCACGGGAATCATCATTGCGGACAATTAAAAGTAATTTTGAATAATGGATAAAAAGGATTGTTTTAATTTGGGATACATTGCCAGGAGAGTTGGAAATCATGGGGAACTTGGATTTGTGCTGGATGTGGATGATACAAACAGATACAAAAAGCTTGAATCTGTTTTTATAGAATTAAACAATTCACTTGTTCCTTTTTTTATTAAAAAAATTCAAATCAAAGGAAACAATGCCACTGTTACATTAGAAGGGATTGAGACTATTACAAGAGCAGAAGAACTTTTAAAGAAATCACTCTATTTGCCATTAACAGCTTTGCCTCCGCTTAAAGGAAAGAAGTTTTACTTGCACGAGTTGGCTGGATTTACTGCTACAGATAAAGCATTTGGTGAAATTGGTGTTATTACAGAAGTATTAGATTTTCCTCATCAAACCATTCTTCAAATCCGACATGGAGAAAATGACATTTTAATTCCCGCTAAGGAAGAATTTATCATCTCTATAAACCGCACTACAAAAAGCATAGAACTAAATGCTCCGGAAGGTTTGATTGACATTTATATTTCTAAAAAGGAACATGACGAGTCGGAAAAAGAGACAGACGAAGAATAGTTGACCTTTCTTATTGTTTTTCCGAAAAAAAGTTTAACTTTATAATACAATAAGAGTAAACGTTGAGCTAATCAATCTGCTTCTACTCCTTTTATGTCGAATCAAACATTCGCTTTTAAACAGTTTCAAATAGTACAAGACAAGTGCGCTATGAAAGTAGGCACGGATGCTGTTCTATTAGGCTCTTGGGTAAATTCCGCAAATGCAAAAACCATTTTAGATATTGGAACAGGAACAGGCATTATTGCTTTAATGCTTGCTCAAAAATCAGGCGCACGTATTGATGCTATTGATATAGACTTAAATGCTTATATACAGGCAACAGAAAATGTGAACAACTGCAAATGGAAAGACCATATTGAGGTACACCATATTTCTTTACAGCAATTTGCTAAAGAAAGCGACCACAAATACGATTTGATTGTAAGCAATCCACCCTATTTTATTGATTCATCAAAAGCTTCGGAAGAATCTCGTACAAACGCTCGCCATACTGATCAATTACCATTCAAGGATTTATTAAATGGAGTTTTGAAATTATTAAGTCCTACCGGAAAATTTTATGTGATTTTACCAACTAAGGAAAGCGAATTATTCAGAGAAGATGCGGAAAAGAATAAATTATTTTTGACTAAAGTAACTCGCGTAATCACTCGAACTGATAAACCGGAAAAACGTTTGTTAATGCGTTTCGAATTTATTCAACGTGCTTTTTCAGAAGATTCAATTACGATTGAAAAAGATGAAAGACATTCGTATACGGATGAATACAAGGAATTGACAAAAGATTATTATTTAGCTTTTTAAATTCCCTTTTCTACAAACTTTACACCCAAGGTTTCCAATTCAGCTAATACAGGTTCGTATATTTCTTTTGTTGTAGGAATCACAACACCTCTTGCTTTTATTTTGCCTTGAAGAATAAGTTTTGCAGAAATTGCTAATGGCAAACCAACGGTCTTCGCCATTGCTGTGTAGGTTTGGTCTTCGCCTTTGACAACTAATGAAGATTTAATTTTTTTAGTCTGTCCTTTCAACGAATACTCAAATTCATGTTGCATAACAATCATGTCTTTATCGTTTTCTTTCAGCAACCATTTCTCTTCTAATAAATCTTGCAATATTTGTGCAG
The DNA here is from genome assembly GCA_005772895.1 of Bacteroidota bacterium. Taxonomy (GTDB): domain Bacteria; phylum Bacteroidota; class Bacteroidia; order 2-12-FULL-35-15; family 2-12-FULL-35-15; genus 2-12-FULL-35-15. The sequence continues at coordinate 37,190 of SXIH01000046.1, forward strand.
GAGTAGCATCTTTCAAACGAATTTTTCTATCGGTTAAAATTTCCAACCATTCAATTTTACTTAGCGTTTCAGCATCCATTTCATTACCCATAAAAGCAATTAATTTTTCTTTTACAGATTGTTTTCCTTGCGGAAGAAAAGCTTCTAACAATTGCTTATATGTTAACGTTTCGGATGCTTCTATTTTATAAGAATCATCTGTCAAACCTAATTTCACAAATACATTCCATGCCTTGCAATAGCCAGGCATACGTAATGTACCGCGTAGCATAGTTGGAATTTTTTCTAAATTATAAATTTTACGATATGACAAAGAATCGCGATTTGCATAAGCATCAAACTTTCCATAACCATCCATTTCGATTGTACATATTTGTGTAAACAAACGATTGTAAGGAATGTATTTGTATTCTCCGTTTTCAATAAACTGTGCAGTTCCTTGTCCGGCCAAAACCACATTGCGTGGATTCCAGGAAAATTTATATCCCCATGGATTATCGTTACATTCTGGAGCAACCAAACCACCGCAAAACGATTGAAAAGACGTTAATTCTCCTCCTTGTTCATGAATATGATCAATTACTTTCATTGCAGAAGCATGATCAATGCCTGGATCCAGACCAATTTCATTCATCAAAATAATTCCGGCAGCTTTTGCATCAGCATCCAATTCTTTCATTTCTTTTGATACATATGATGCAGTTGCCAAATGTTTTTTATACTTCACACAATCTTTAGCCACATTCATATGCATAAACGCAGGAAGCATTGAGATAACAATATCAGCACGTTTTATTTCTTCTTCACGCTGAGCATCGTTATTAATATCAAATTGAATGGCTCTTGCATTTGAATGTCCGGCTGTTTTTTGTTTTACTAAATCCAACGACACATCACCAACAGTTACATTCCAGTTTTCTTTAACGGAATGAGTCAACAAATAATTGATAAGGGAAGATGCGGAGCGACCAGCTCCTATGACTAAAATGTTTTGCATAAAAATATATGAATATGATGCGAAGATAACCAAAATGTTACCTCATCAAATACCTAATATGATTTTGAATCCAATTCAAATGCATAAACTCACCCGGTGTTGTAGCTTTATGCTTGCGTTGCTGAACTTTTTTCGACAAGTCATCAAGTAATTTTCTTTTGCTTTCCTTGTCTTCTAATAAAACAGTAGCTAAATCAAGAATCAAATCGTATGATTTTAGTTGTTCCAAATAACTCTTAACCTGCTTATCGTCTAACAATTTTATAGCTTTTTCAAATTCTTTTTTAATAATTAATAATTTTACTTTCAATGCAAAAGTCTGTTCCAGTGAGGCTTGAACATTCTCCGTTTTTTTTACTTTTTTAATATAATCTTCCACTTGATCCATTAAAAATCCTAAATCCATTTTATATGTTTGCGGAAATGCATCTGAAATGATTCTGGCTTTTTGTACATAAGCAAATGATAATTTATCCAATTGATTATTCTCCTTTAAAAATTTGACAAACAAATCGGTGGTTTCATTTGCTTCAGAGGAATGACCAGCCATTGATTGTGCTGTAGATAAATTAAAATACAACGATTCTGTTTTATGTATTTTTAATACCGAATCATTATCGTGTACCAAATCCCAGGAATCTTTCATTAAATGATACGCTTCATTGAATTCACATCTGTTAAAATGATAAAACATAGTGATATGATTAAAATGAAAATGCTGGAATTTTGAATAGTTAACTTTATAACTCAGCAAAGGTATTTCAGGGTTTTTAGCAAATAGTTTTTTAAATGCCGTCAGATGTCTGCTAACTACTTGCTGATAATGCAAATAATCCTGAGAACCCAATTTGTAATACATCGACATGTGATGATAACACATTAAAAAACGAGGATACTCTTTGTTTTTTTCGGCTAAATCTTTAATAATCGACAATTCATGTTTTGCAAATTTTATCCCTTTTGTATAATTAATTTCATACAATTTTCTAGCAAGAAATTGACAACGATTCATATCGTACTGCAAGTTAATAGACTTATCAAGCCTTTCAAACAAGGGCTTGTTTCTTTCCAAACGATTGAATGATTGATTTAAAAAAATCAACTGATCGATAATATCAGGAAGTAATTCGAAGATGTTTTTTTTCCAACAAGCTTTTTCTAATTCAACTAATTCTTTGTACGCACCTTCTTTGTTGGTCGCAGAAGTAAGATTTTTGTTTCTGTATAAAACAAGCTGCTCTTCAGTAAGCAGTTCTCCTGTTTGATTATCTGAAGTAGATTTCAGTAATTCATCGTGGATTTTTTTACGAAGCTTGAAATACCTGTTTTCTAAAACCGAATAAGGATTTTTATCTCTGTCTCCCCCATAAATATAAGCAACTGCATCGGAGTTCTTATAATTACGATTGCTGCATTTATTCAAAAAATCTAACAACTTCATTCCAACAGGCGAATCTTTGAACTTGAAACTAAGTTCAGAAGTCTCAATTTCATTCAGCTTTTTATAATCATCGTACAGCTTCTTGTTCATGCTTGTTGCTTAAAATATATTTCCTAAAAATAGAAAATAAGAATCATATCTAAAATTTATGTGCTCTTTTTCTTACCTTTGTAGTATGCAAAAACGATTTCTTGTATTTAGCGGTTTTTCAGGAGCAATAGGAGTTGCACTGGGCGCAATGGCTGCACACTTTTTAAAATCAAAATTAGAAACAGGTTTAATTACTGAAGCCAATTTACAAGCATTTGAAACAGCTGCCAAATATCAATTATACCACAGTTTAGCGCTTTTTGCAATCGCAATTTTTGTCGATAAATTTAATGAGAAGATGATAGCAAAAGCAGGATATTGCTTCATGGCAGGCATTGTACTTTTCTCAGGTTCACTTTATCTGTTAACTACTTCTAAATTAATGGGACTTGGTGATATGCGTTGGCTCGGACCAATTACTCCAATCGGAGGTGTTTTCTTTATTGTTGGATGGTTGTTGATTGCTTTTGCTGGAATGAAGAAAAGGTAATTGATTTTAGATGTTAGATATTCGATAATTTAGATGGTTAATTTGAATTCAAAATTTATTTCTCCAAAATCCAAGCATCCAATATCTAAAAATCCAATATCTAAGAATCTAATATCTAAAAATCCAATATCTAACATCTAATGAACAATTACGCCAAGTACAAAGGAATGATGCGTAAAATAGCCGACATTCAATATTCTTCTGCTGTTTTATCATGGGATCAAGAAACTTATATGCCACCAAAAGGTGCGAATTTCAGAGCACAACAATTATCTACATTAGCCGGAATCGGGCATGAATTGGCTACTTCAAAGGAGCTTGGTGAAATTCTAAATGCACTTTCTTCGGATGCATCCCTTTCAGAAAAAGAAAAAAGGAATATTAAACAGTCGTTGAAAAACTATAACGACAATTTAAAATACACAACTGCCTTTGTTGAAGAGTTAAGTAAAACAATCTCAGAAACCTTCCAGGCATGGCAGAAAGCAAAGGCAGACAACAACTTTGCGCTATATGCTCCATATCTTGAAAAACTCGTAAAATTAAAACGGGAAGAATGCAAACTATTAGGAACATTTGCTCATCCTTATGATGCGTTGCTGAATCAATATGAACCAGGTGCGAAAACAGCGGATTTAGAACTGCTGTTTACTGATGTAAGGAATCAATTAGTGGCTTTCGTAAAGAAAATAGCTGCAAAGCCTCAAAATGAGGATAAATTCATGTTTTTGCATTTCGATAAAACCAAACAATGGGAATTTGGCTTGGATTTGTTAAAACAAATGGGCTATGATTTTGAAGGCGGACGACAAGATGCTTCATCACACCCTTTTACTACAAACTTTAGTTCTCAGGATGTTCGCGTAACAACTCGTGTAAACGAAAAAGATATAAATGAAATGATATGGAGTTGTATTCATGAAGGCGGACATGCTTTGTACGAGCAAGGTTTGCCATCAGAAGAATATGGTTTACCATCAGGCGAATATGTTTCATTGGGAATTCATGAATCACAATCCAGATTATGGGAAAACAATGTTGGCAGAAGTTTAGGATACTGGAAAGGGAATTTTTCAAAACTTACAAAAGCGTTTCCTGATAACTTTAAATCCGTAAGCTTTGAAGATTTTTACAAAGCTATGAACATTGTAAAACCTTCTTTAATCAGGACTTCAGCAGATGAATTGACTTATCATTTTCATGTATTGATTCGTTTTGAAATTGAAAAAGCTTTGATAGAAGGTACTATTGAAGTAAATGATTTGTCTTCCTACTGGAATAGTAAATACAAAGAGTATTTAGGATTGGACGTTCCATCTGATTCCAAAGGCGTTTTGCAGGATATACATTGGAGTCACGGTAGTTTCGGTTATTTCCCAACATATTCTTTGGGTAGTTTTTATGCGGCTCAATTTTTTGCTCAAGCTAAGAAAGAAATAAAAGGACTTGAATCTGAAATTGAAAAAGGAAATATGAAGCCACTATTGGATTGGTTAAGAGAAAAGGTACACAAGCATGGGAAATATTATTCTGCTGAAGAATTGTGCATTTCTATTACAGGGGAAAAGCTGAATTTTAAGTATTTTATGGATTATGCTACAAATAAGTATACCCAGCTATATAATTTATAAATCACCTACAAATACTTCTTCTTTATCGAATATTTATCAACACTTTTATTGATATTTCTTGTTTATATAAAACACCTAAAATATTAACAATCAATATTTTAATATTGTTCATTTAAATCAATTTTAAAAGTTAAAAACTATATTTTAGTCGAAAAAACCTCCATTCATCGCCTAAGTTTGCTACTTTTGTGCTTTCATTTTTACAAAAAACCATAAACACTAAAAAATCTAGAAATGAACGAATTTGGAATTAAGGGAAAGAACTCAAGTATTGCGAGTTTAGGACTTGAAAACGTATCAGCTGCATATTGGAATTTAAATGCTGCTGAATTAGTAGAAGAAACGATTGTGCGTGGAGAAGGAATGCTTACTGATACTGGAGCATTAGCTGTTGACACAGGCGAATTTACTGGTCGCTCACCAAAAGACAAATTTATTGTAGAAGACTCAAAAACTAAAGACACAATTTGGTGGGGAGATGTGAATTTTAAATTCGATGCTTCTAAATTTGATTCGCTTTACAACAGAGTTTGTGCATACTTAGGAGGAAAAGAAGTTTACGTTCGTGATTCTTATGCTTGTGCTGACCCGAAATACCGCTTAAACATTCGCGTGGTGACTGAGTATCCTTGGTCGAACCTTTTCGCAAACAACTTATTTTTACGTCCTACAGTTGATGAAATAATGAATTTTGAAGCGGAATGGACAATCATCTGCGCGCCAGGATTCAGAGCAAATCCAGCAATTGACGGAACTCGTCAACACAACTTCACTATTTTAAACATGACTAAAAAGGTTATTTTAATTGGTGGTTCAGGGTATACTGGTGAAATTAAAAAAGGGATATTCTCATTATTGAATTATATTTTACCTCACGAAAAAGGAGTTTTATCAATGCATTGCTCTGCAAACATTGGTAAAGATGGCGATACGGCTATTTTCTTTGGATTATCAGGAACAGGAAAAACAACTATATCAGCAGATCCAAACCGTGGATTAATTGGTGATGATGAGCATGGCTGGAGCAACGAAGGTGTATTTAACTTCGAAGGTGGTTGCTATGCTAAATGTGTTGATTTAACAAAAGAAAAAGAACCTGAAATTTTCGGAGCTGTGAAATTTGGTTCTTTATTGGAAAACATCGAATACTACGAAAACACTTCTACTGTTGATTTTTCAAACATTTCAAAAACAGAAAACACACGTGTTGGTTACCCAATTCATTTTATTCACAATGCAGTTGAGCCATCTGTAGGAAATGTTCCAAAAAACATTTTCTTCTTAACATGTGATGCTTATGGTGTATTGCCTCCTATTTCAAGATTAACAACAGGACAAGCAATGTATCACTTCATTTCAGGATATACAGCAAAAGTGGCTGGAACAGAAATGGGAATTACAGAGCCTACTTTAACTTTCTCTGCTTGTTTTGGAAAAGTATTTTTGCCATTACACCCAACAAAATATGCCGAGTTATTAGGTAAAAAATTAAAAGAAAACAAAGTAAACGTTTGGTTAATAAACACTGGCTGGTCAGGCGGTTCGTTTGGTGTTGGAAGTCGTATGAAATTATCTTACACACGTGCAATGATTACTGCAGCTTTAACCGGACAACTGAATAACATCAAATGTGAAACACTTCCGATTTTTGGATTACAAATTCCAACTGAATGTCCAAACGTTCCTGCTGAAATCTTAAACCCACGCAAAACATGGGCTGATAAAGATGCTTACGATGCTACTGCAAATAAATTAGCAGCATCATTCAACAAAAACTTTGAGCAATACGCAAGTGCTGCAAACGAAGAAATATTAGCGGCAGCTCCGAAAGTAGCTGTGAATGCTTAGGTTTTTATACTCCATTAAATTATTTATAGAAAAGCCTTTCCACAACGGAAAGGCTTTTTTATTTCCTTTATCACCCCATCACTTGATCACTTAGTTACCTAGTCACCTTTTTCCTACATTTGCACCCATGCACCTATTCTACACACCCGACATCACAACTGATATTTACACTCTCAACGAAGAGGAAAGCAAACATTGTGTTCGTGTACTTCGCTTAAACGAAGGTGATAAAATACAATTGATTGATGGTGTTGGCGGATTTTATGAAGCTGAGATTACCGACAATAATCCAAAACGCTGCTCCGTAAAAATCATACATCATAAAAAAGAGCTTGGCAAACGCAACTGGCAATTACACATTGCAATTGCTCCAACCAAAAATATGGATCGACTAGAATGGTTCATTGAAAAAGCAACTGAAATAGGAATTGATGAAGTATCATTAATCGATTCAAAAAACTCTGAACGAACAATTGTAAAGACCGAACGCATTCAAAAAGTGGCAATTTCGGCCATTAAACAAAGTTTAAAAGGATATCTCCCAAAAATCAATGAAGTGGTTGATTATAAAAAGTTCATTGCTTTAACGAAAGATTTTAAGGGTGAGAAGTTTATTGCGCATTGTCAGTCTACAGGGTTGCCGCATATAAAGAAATTGTATTCACCCAAACAAAACGCATTGATTTTAATCGGACCCGAAGGTGATTTCACAATGGAAGAAGTAAAATTCGCTTTGCAAAATGGATTTAAAGAAATTAGTCTAGGAGAAAGCAGATTGAGAACTGAGACTGCTGCGTTATATGCTTGTGCTGCTTTGAATGTGTTGAACGAGTAAAACTACCTTCTTCTGAACTCCGAACAAATAATAGAAGTAGCAATAGCCGCATTTAGCGACTCCGCCTCTCCACTACCCGATTTGTAATGCGAAAAAGATGGAATACTTATTTTATCAGTAATTAATTTTTGTACTTCATCTGAAATCCCACGCGACTCATTTCCAATAACAATAAGTCCTTCAGAGGCTAATTTTTCTGTATAAATATTTTTTCCTTCTAATAAAGCTCCATACACAGAAACTTTAAACTTTGAACTTTGAACTTGCAAAAACTCTGTAAGCGAAGTATAATGCACTTTTATTCGAGCAATAGATCCCATCGTGGATTGAACCACCTTCGGATTAAACGCATCCACTGTTTCGGAGCTACAAACAATGTTTTCAATTCCAAACCAATCTGCAATACGAATAATCGTTCCTAAATTTCCCGGATCTTTAATATCGTCCAACACCAATGTCAACTTAGCTTTCAACGATTCGTTATCTAAAACATAATTAGGCGTTTCACAAACAGCCAACACTTCATTTGCTTTTGTTAAAGAAGAAATGCGTTCCAATTCATTTTCTTTTATCTCAAATCGCTCAAGTGTAGCTGGAATTACATTGTTTCTTAAAAAATCAGAAGTAGCATACACTTGCTTCACAACAATAGTAGAATTCAACAATTCGGGCACAATTTTAGCTCCTTCAGCAATGAACAATTGATGCTCTTCTCTGTATTTTTTTTGCTTTAAAGAGTTTATGAAACTAATCTGGCTTTTCGAAAGCATTTTTGTAAGTTAAAGAAATTTAAATCCACTATTTTGCATTGCCACAAAGGTATCCACCTAATCACTTAATCACCTAGTCACTTAGTTACCATTTTGTAAGCACAAATGTAGTAATTTAGTAGCCTGAGTAGAGTACAATTTTATTATTGAACGTGACCAACCATACCACTTATAATAAGTTTATCGTTATCGGGCTAATTCCCTTGTTATTGTTTGCATGCCGACCCGTTCGCAAGCTGAAACAAGGCGAATATCTACTTCAGAAAAATCACATCATTGATAAAGATACCAAAATAGATAAAGGAGAGATTGAAGCATATATCAAACAAAAACCCAATCGTAAAATTTTATTGCTCTTCCGCTTTCACCTTTGGTTGCACAATTTAGCGAACGAAGAACGAATTAAACGTAAACGGATTGTTCATGATAAAAAAAATGAAAACCGTAATAACAGAAGAATAGGAAAAGGTAAAAAACCAAAAGAATATAACCGACAATTATTTGGCGAATGGCTCTTAAATGTTAGCGAACCGCCTGTTATTTATGATTCTTTACTTGCAAAAAAATCTGCGAAACAAATAAAATTGTTTTTAAATAACAAAGGCTATTTCATTAGTTCAGTGAGTGATTCGGTTGTTCATTGGAGACGAAAAAAACGTGCAAGTGTTTATTTTACTATCACTGCTCAAAAACCTTATCTAATCAATAATGTAGAATATAAAATTCCGGATGCATTATTAAACTATTATATACTTGCCGATACCGCGAATTGCTTAATAAAACCAGGCAAGAATTACGATGTAGATGTGATGCAACAAGAACGAGAGCGAATTACAAACGAATTAAGCAATAACGGATATTATCTTTTTACTAAAGATTATATTTATTATGAAGTTGACACGACTTTGCCGGATAATAAAATCAATGTCACTCTTGGTATAAAAAACTTTGCTTATAAATATTCTGATTACTCTGATTCTATTGTAGAACGTCCACATCAGCGATTCTACATTAAAAATGTTTATATCCAACCCGACTATGTTTCCAAAAAAATGGATTATTTAAAAAAGGATACTATAAGAATAGAATCAGGAACCGGAAAGGAAATTGCGGATTCTGTAAAAGGAAAAGAAGTTGATTATTATATTTTGCATACAGAAAGTTTAAAATTTAAAACAAGGGTTTTATTGAATTGTGTTTTTGTCAGAAAGCCTGAATTGTATCAATTACAAAATGTGGAGGATACTTACAAAAGATTATCCGAATTAAAATCGTTTAAAACAATAAATATCTTTTTTAAACCGGCCGGTGGAGATTTTCTTGACTGTCACATTCAACTTAGTCCCATTGCCAAACAATCTTTCACACTTGAAACAGAAGGAACAAACACCGGTAACGGCAATTTAGGAATCTCAGGAAGTATTGTTTATCAGAATAGAAATTTATTTAAAGGTGCTGAAGTGCTGGAGTTAAGGTTAAAAGGCGGTATTGAAGCACAAAAAACTGCGAACAGTAATTCGGCAAACATTAGTCCTACATCACAATTCAACACTATTGAAATTGGTCCTGAAATGAATATTTATGTTCCAAGGTTTGTGATTCCTTTCAATGTTAAAGCTTCTAAACGTTCTAATCCAAAAACTATTTTTACCAGTTCGTTTAACTTTCAGCAACGCCCCGACTATACAAGATACATCACTAACCTTTCTTTTTCCTACACATGGAAAGAGACTGCTAAAAAACGCCATACAATCAGCCCGTTTGTTATAAATTTTGTAAAAGTAGATTTACAAACTAATTTCTTGGATAACATTAATGATTTGTATTTGATCAACAGCTTTACAGACCACTTGGCAACAAGCACACGATACACTTTTACTTTTAATGAGCAAAACACAAAAAAGGAAGAGAACTTTACTTTCTTCAGAGCAAGTGGTGAATCATCAGGAAATATTTTAAGAGGAATATACAATACTGCAAACTCATTTAATGAAAACACATTTGCAAAAGATAACAACGGAAGTTATACTTTATTTGATGTGGCTTATTCACAATATCTGCGTGTAGATGGCGACTTAAGGTATTATTTTAATTCCAACGAAATCAACAAAGTCGTTTTCAGAATTGCTGCAGGAATAGGAAAACCTTTAGCAAACTTTAAAGCATTACCTTTTGAGAGAAGTTTTTTTAGTGGCGGTGCAAACGGAATTAGAGCATGGCAAGCAAGAACTCTAGGCCCTGGTTCTTACAATGACGGAGAAGAAATATCGTTCGGACAAATTGGAGATGGTCAAATTGAAGCCAATGTTGAATACCGTTTCAAAATGTTTAAGATGTTGAAAGGTGCAATATTTGTAGATGCCGGAAATACCTGGTTGCAGAAAAAAGATGTTGGTCGCCCTGGTGGAGATTTTCAATTCGACAGATTCTCAAAAGAAATTGCCGTAGGTTCAGGAATAGGATTACGAGCTGATTTCAGCTTTTTCATTATTCGCTTCGATGTTGGTTTAAAAGTGCGGGATCCAAAATTTGATGAAAACAAAAGATGGGTTATTCAAAATTTATTTGATGCTGAGTGGAAACGGGTTTACAGATTGGAAAACAGCAACAGAAAATACGACTTTTTCACGTTTAACTTGGGGATAGGATACCCATTCTAATGGTTCATTTTTGTTCAAAATCCTTTATAAAAACACACAGAACGGGTATTCCCGACTAATGATCCAATGAACTAATGAACCAATGAACTTTTTATTATCTTTGCCTTCCTAAAAATTCAGTTATCTGTTAATGGTTAATTTGGAAACAACCTTATAACTTTATTACCTTATAACTTTATAACTAAAAAAAGATGGCATCTAAAAAAATAGAAGAGTTATTGGGCGCTAATGCTGGCCTGTTAAGTCACACTTGTAAAACCATTTCAAAATATACTATTCATTTACCTGGAAACGATTTTGTAGATCGTATTTTCCAGCAAACCAACAGAAATCCACAGGTTTTGCGTAGTTTGCAACAATTGTACGGAACTGGAAGATTAGCTAATACTGGTTACATGAGCATTTTACCTGTCGACCAGGGAATTGAACACAGCGCTGGTGCTTCTTTTGCTCCAAATCCAATCTATTTTGATTCTGAAAATATAGTAAAATTAGCGATTGAAGGTGGCTGTAACGCAGTAGCATCAACATACGGAGTATTAGCATCCGTATCCCGCAAATACGCTCATAAAATTCCTTTCATCGTAAAAATCAATCACAACGAATTTTTGACTTACCCTAATAAGTTTGACCAAATAATGTTCGGAACTGTTGAAGAAGCTTGGAACATGGGCGCTGTAGCAGTTGGAGCAACTATTTATTTTGGTTCACCTGAATCATCGCGCCAAATTGTGGAAGTAGCACAAGCTTTTGCAAGAGCTCACGAACTAGGAATGGCAACTGTTTTATGGTGTTATACACGTAACAATGCATTCAAAAAAGATGGAGTTGATTACCACACTGCAACCGATTTATCATCACAGGCAAATCATTTGGGAGTAACTATTCAAGCAGATATTATTAAACAAAAATTATCGGATAAAAACGGTGGATACACTGCAGTAAATTTTGGTAAAACACACCCAAAAGTTTATTCTGAATTAACTACTGATAATCCAATTGACTTATGTCGCTACCAAGTAGCGAATTGCTACATGGGAAGAATGGGATTAATTAATTCAGGAGGAGAATCAAAAGGAGCATCGGATTTAGCAGAAGCGGTTACTACAGCAGTAATTAATAAACGCGCTGGTGGACAAGGTTTGATATCCGGAAGAAAAGCATTCCAAAAACCGGTTAAAGAAGGTGTTGAATTGTTGAATACGATTCAAGATGTTTATTTAGATAAGACTATTACAATAGCATAAACAAATAGAGAATTAGAGAAATGGAAAATTAGAGAAATGGAAAATTAGAGAAATGGAAAATTAGAGAATTTTTAAATCTCCAATTCACCAAATCTCCAAATCAATAATTTTAAAATATGAGTTGGTTTAAACGTATAAAAGAGGGTATCACAACATCAACAAAGGAGAAAAAAGAAACTCCTGAAGGTCTTTGGTACAAATGTCCTTCCTGCAAAAAGATTACAAACACTACGGAACATGAGTTAAACTTATTTGTTTGTCCAAGCGAAGACTGTCAATACCACGAAAAAATAGGTTCTGCAGAATATTTCAAAATCATTTTCGATGATGGAGAATATGTTGAATTGAACGAAAACCTCACTGCTGGTGACCCGCTAGAGTTTGTGGATACAAAAAAATATGTGGACAGATTGGTGGATACCGCTAAAAAGACCAATTTAAAAGACGCTTTGAGAACAGGACACGGGAAAGTTGACGGAGAAGATTTGGTGATTGCCTGTATGGACTTCAGTTTTATTGGTGGTTCGATGGGTTCTGTAGTAGGTGAAAAAATCGCAAGAGCTTGTGATTATTGTATAGAAAAACGAATTCCATTAATGATTATCTCCAAATCAGGCGGTGCCCGTATGATGGAGGCAGCTTTCTCTTTAATGCAAATGGCGAAAACTTCTGCTAAACTGTCCTTGATGTCGGAAGCAAAAGTTCCTTATATCTCTTTCTTAACCGATCCTACAACGGGTGGTGTTACTGCATCGTATGCAATGTTGGGAGATTTAAATATTGCTGAACCTGGCGCTTTAATTGGATTTGCCGGTCCGCGTGTTGTGAAAGAAACCATAGGAAAAGACTTACCAAAAGGCTTCCAAACCTCTGAATTTGTGCTAGAACATGGCTTTTTAGACAAAATTGTTAACCGTAAGGAATTGAAGGCTAAATTGGGGCAATTGCTGAAGATGTTCAAGAATTAGTGATAAGGTGATGGAGTGATGGGGTGATGAGGTAAAAATGCTCTTGAATGTTACTACTTCCGTACTTTTATCACTTTATAACCTTATAACTTTATCACCATACTATTGTCTCTTAATGGTCTGACGCATTTTTCTTAAAAAAATGCTTGTTAATAACGAAATTTATCTATCTTTGCAGTCCTTAAAATAAAAACAATAAAGACGAATACAATGTATTTAACATCAGAAATTAAAAAAGACATTTTCAAAAAGCACGGAAAATCAGAGAAAGATTCAGGTTCTTCTGAAGGACAAATCGCTTTGTTCTCTCACAGAATTGACCATTTGACTGAGCATTTGAAAACAAACAAAAAAGATTTTGGAACACAAAAATCTCTTATCGCCTTAGTAGCTAAAAGACGTAGCTTATTGGATTACGTTAAAGCAAACGATATCGAAAGATACCGTGCTATCGTTAAGAAATTAGATTTAAGAAAATAATTGAATTTCTTAAGATAACCTTTACAAAAGGCATTCTACCAAAAAGTAGGATGCTTTTTGTGTATATACACACAAAGAATTTTCATAAAAATTAAATAATAAAGAGGTAAAGAAAACAATAAATTAAAAACAAAAAAACATGTCACAAATTGGAATTACACACACGTTCGCACTGGCTGATGGACGTGAAATCACACTCGAAACAGGAAAATTAGCAAAACAAGCAGACGGATCTGTAGTAGTGAAAATGGGCAACACTATGTTGCTTGCAACAATCGTATCTAACAAAGATGCAAAAGAGGGAACAGACTTTTTACCATTGTCTGTTGATTACCAAGAAAAATTCGCTTCTGCTGGTCGTTTCCCGGGAGGATTTTTTAAGCGTGAAGCAAAAATTTCTGATTACGAAGTATTAATTTGTCGTTTGGTTGACCGCGCTTTGCGCCCACTCTTCCCTTCCGACTATCACTCAGATACACAAGTATTAATTTCATTAATTTCTGGAGATAAAAACACAATGCCTGATGCATTAGCTTGTTTAGCAGCATCTGCAGCAATTTCAGTTTCTGATATTCCGTTTGACGGGCCAGTTTCTGAGGTACGCGTGGGAAAAATTGATGGTAAATTGGTTATCAATCCATCAGTTGAAGAAAATGCAAAATCTACTTTAGATATGATTATCGCTGCATCTATGAAGGACATCATGATGGTGGAAGGTGAAATGAGCGAAATTTCTGAAACAGAAATGTTGGAAGCAATTAAATTCGGACACGAAGCAATTAAATTACAAATCAATGCTATCAAGGAATTAGTTGCAAAAGTGGAAGCTGTAAAAGGTAAAATTGTTAAACGCGAATATTGCCACGAAACAAACGATGCTGAATTGGAAGCACGTATCCACAGAGATCTTTATGATAAAGCATACGCAGTTGCAAAATCACAGAACCCAAATAAAAAAGAGCGTGGTGCTGCTTTCAAAGCTGTTGTAAATGATTATATCGAAGCTTTCACTGAAGAAGAAAAAGCAACAATCAACCTTTCGTTGGTTAAAAAATATTATCATGATGTTGAGTACGATGCTGTTCGCAGATTCGTATTGGATGAACGTGCTCGTTTAGATGGCCGTAAAACAGACCAAATCCGCCCTATCTGGAGCGAAATTGGTTACTTGCCTTCTGCTCACGGTTCAGCAGTTTTCACTCGTGGTGAAACGCAATCGTTGACAACAGTAACTTTGGGAACTAAATTAGATTTACAATCTATTGATAGAGCATTGTACCAAGGACAAAACAACTTTATGTTACACTATAACTTCCCTGCATTTTCTACAGGTGAAGTAAAACCAAACCGTGGACCAGGAAGACGTGAAGTTGGACATGGTAACTTGGCTGAACGTGCTTTAAGAAAAGTACTTTCTCCAGAAAATCCATATACTGTTCGTGTTGTTTCTGATATATTGGAATCAAATGGTTCATCATCTATGGCAACAGTTTGTGCTGGAACATTAGCATTGATGGATGCCGGAGTAAAAATTACAAAACCAGTTTCTGGTATTGCAATGGGATTGATCACTGATGATAAAGGAAAATATGCAATTCTTTCTGACATCTTAGGGGATGAAGATCACTTA
>SXIH01000047.1 GCA_005772895.1 Bacteroidota bacterium
CTCCGGGGGCAAAAGTAATAATAAATTTTATATTACAGCTTTTGATTATAAAAAATATATCTGCTAAGGAAAAGCCCGGACATAGTGCAATGCAAAAGCTAGTTGTCAAGGAAACTACTCCTTTTTTAATCTTTTCAGCGTTTTCTCTATATACTTCTCGGTAGGCAACAACGATTGCTGAATCCTTCTGGCATAAGTAATACTATCAATAATCTCCCTTTGATGCTCTTCTACCAAATTTTTTTGCAGCTCCACTTGTATTTTTTGCTTTTCTATTATTTTCTTTGCTTTTCTGTTCTGCACCAAACTTCTGAAAATCAAAAAGGCAACCAATACAAAAACAATAAAACCAAACAAAAACATATTCCGAATCAGCTTTTGATTTTTGATTTCTTCATCTTTTTTTGATTTTTCTGCTGCGTAAGCCTTATCGCGCATCTTTTGGTTAATCTTCAGATTTTCTTCTTTTTCCTTATACCTTACTTTTTCTAAAGCTCTTATCTGATTTTCATTTGTTGAACTATCCTTAGCAGAAAGGTATATCTCATGCATATCCAAAGCTTCCTTATATTTTTGTTCCGACTTATAAATGACATAAAGTGAATGAGTACTTTCTTTGACATTGCTCAACATGTTTGTTTCCATAGCCTGCGATAAACTGGCTTTACTATGCGCCTCTGCTTTTGACAAATTACCCATTGCAAAATATAATTGTCCGAGCGATTTATTGCTAATTGAACTCAAATCAGGAATATTCAATTCTTCTGCTAGTTTCAATGATTTCAATAAATAATACTCCGCTGAATCATGCTGCTTGTATTCTCGATAAATTTCTCCCAGACAGAAATAGGAAAACTGCTGAACGCTGGACTCATTGATTTCTTTGGCAAGAGCCAAGGACTTTCTGTTATACAAAAGTGATTTCTCAAATTGTTTTGTATTAAAATAAAGTGTTGCCAAAGAATTTGTAATCGTTGAAATATTTATTTTATCAGTCTCCGCCACTTTTTCTAATGCCAATAAATAATTTTTCTCAGCATTTACAAAATCATCCTCCATCGAATAAATATGACCGATAGTAAGTAAACTAAAAACAATTCGTCTTTTATTATTAATTAAGATTCCATATTGTAAAGACTCCTGCATACAACTAAGAGCTTTCGGCAAATCTCCCCGTATGCGAAAAATTTCACCCATTTGGGAAAGTGTATACGACAATCGTGCATAATCTTTTTGTTTTTGAGCTATAAAAACAGCTATACTGTCCATTTCTAAGGCTTTTTTGTACTCTCCTCTTCTATCAAATACGTTCGACCAGGTGCTATTTACAAAAGCTATAATTTCTTCATCATTAATTTTTTCTGCTAAACCAAGTGCGTTTTTGTAAAAAATTTCAGAGGAATCAAAACGATATGTTAATCTGTATATCTCTCCTTTTTGAGCAAATGCTCTGCAAAGAATATATTCGTCTTTTAAAACTTCCGCCTTTTGAATAATTTCAGAGTAGGCTGAATCGGCTGATGGATACTTTTGTTGGAAGGTTAAGTAATTTGCAAGCATTAATTCACCTCTGAGCACTTCTCTCTTATATCCCAGCTTCTGACTTTGTAAAACAACTTCTTTTCCTAAAATCATACGTTGCTTTGCACTTGAATTTTGTCCAAGTAAACAAAGAGCATTAATTAAACTGGAATCGTTTTTTGAAGTGAGAACGCCTTTCTTTAGTGAGTCGATAACAAAATTTTGAAAAACCGTATCATGTAGAATACTGTCGGTCTGAGCACCCAAAACAATAGTAATGTCAGAGCTGTCATTATTCTGAGAGCATGACAATAAAACAAGAGAAATAATACTACTTAAGAATAGCTTTTTCAAAACAATATCAATAATAAGAAAAAATGATACTATGTTTCAATGATTATCAAATATAATGTAAATTTTCTTTCTTATTTTTATAACCTAATCTTTTTCGTATGAGTAATAAATCAGGAAATTCAAATCCATTTAATATTGTTGTAATAGTAGCTGCATTGGGCTATTTCGTTGATATTTACGATTTAACGCTTTTCGGTATTGTGCGTGTTCCAAGCTTAAAAGCTATTGGAATACCCGATGAGCAAATAAAAGATGCAGGAGTTTATCTGTTAAACATGCAAATGATCGGGATGCTATTAGGTGGAATAGTTTGGGGGATTTTAGGTGATAAACGGGGCAGGCTTTCTACTTTATTCATGACTATTTTATTGTATTCGTTGGCCAATATAGCAAACGGATTTGTTCAAAATCTGGAGCAATACGCCTGGTTAAGAGTGATTGCAGGTTTTGGTTTAGCCGGTGAATTAGGAATTGGAATTACATTGGTTTCGGAAGTAATGACAAAAGAAACACGTGCTTGGGGAACAAGTATAGTTTCAGCAATTGGAATTGCCGGAGCTGTATTAGCCTTTTTAGTTGCAGAATGGGGATGGAAACAAGCATATTGGATTGGTGGCGGATTAGGATTGGCTTTATTGGGATTGCGCGTGTATGTTCATGAATCCGGAATGTTTGATAAAGTAAAAGAATCGGCTGCTAAACGAGGAAACTTTTTTAGTTTGTTTACTAACGGAAAACGGTTTTTAAAATACATCTGCTGCATTTTAGTCGGAGTACCGGTTTGGTATGTTGTTGGAATATTGATTTTCTTTTCAAAAGAATTTGCACTTGCTTTAAATGTAACCGGACCAATCAGCACGGGAAAATCGATTATGTATCATTACATGGGTGCCGCTATTGGTAGTATAATCACAGGCTATATCAGTCAGAAATTAAAATCCAGAAAAAAAGCGTTGGCAATTGCTATTTCTACGCTTGCCATTTTTTGTGCATGGTATTTTATGTCAGATGGAAGTACGCCAACTACTTTTTACATCATCACTTTTGCTTTAGGACTTGCAATGGGCTATTGGGCTGTATTTATTACGGTTGCTTCCGAACAATTCGGTACAAATATTCGTTCAACAGTTACAACCACAGTTCCGAACTTTGTTAGAGGTGCAACTGTATTGATGACAATGTGGTGGACAAGCATGTCGCCAGGAATGGGAATTTTACAATCAGCGATAATTGTTGGTGTAGTTGTTATTCCAATTGCTATTGGATCAATTTTCTTTTTAGAAGAAAGTCATGGAAAGAATTTAGATTATGTTGAAGAATATTAAATTACGGATAACGAACAAAAACGAATATTACGAATAAGAAAAAAATGTCAAAAAAAACAGTTGTTATAGGCGCAAGTACAAATCCTGATCGTTATGGATATATGGCAACTGTTGCTTTGCAACGACACAATCATCCTGTTGTTCCGGTTGGAATAAAAGAAGGAGAAATTAACGGAGAAAAAATTCTTTTAGGAAAACCCGATATAAAAGATGTGGAAACGGTTACACTTTATGTATCCCCAATGAATCAACCGGAATGGTATGATTATATCATCAGCTTAAAACCTGAAAGAGTAATATTTAATCCGGGTACCGAAAATCCTGAATTTGAAAACTTACTTCGAAAAAACAATATTGAACCTGTTGAAGCCTGCACTTTGGTAATGCTTTCTATAGGGAACTATTAAATCAAAAAATCCCGCCATTTCTGACAGGATCTTCCGAAAAATTTTAATTAAATAATCACTCTTTTATTTTGCTTCTCCAGCTTTTATAACGGGAACAGCAGTTGCTTTTGCGTTTGCCGGTTTAACCGGATGTTTTTTAACATTTGTTGAACGTTTTACAGTTGGAGCTGTTGTTTTTGTATCTCCAACATTTACGTTTTCAACTTTTTCAACAGGTTTTGTAGTAGGCTGAATGTCTGTGTGAAGTGGAGGTTCAGCAATAGTAACTTTTTCTGCTTTTGTAGCTCTTTCTACCGGAGCAACTTTAACAGGATCTTTTGTAGATTTCACTTTTACTGGTTCCTGAGCATTTGTTGTAAATGATACAATCGCTATACAAGCAAACAATAAACTTATCTTTTTCATTTTCTGAGTTTTTAAGATTTGAAATAGCATAACGCAATGTTAATGCCAAAATTTTAGAAGTACAAGTTAAAGAACGTTAATTAGCTTCTAAATGCTGTCAATAATGACTTTGCAAGCAAATTTAATCTCCTCCTCCGTAATGGTAAGTGGCGGAGCGATACGCATAGAATGAGCATTAAACAAAAACCAATCGGTAATTACCCCTTTTTCAATACACTTATCTATAATGGATTTATTCTGCTCATAACTCTCAAATTCTACCGAAAGCAATAAACCTTTTCCGTTGATTGATTTTATTTTCGGATGCTTTAATAATGTTCTGAATAATTGCTCCTTCGCTTCTACTCCATTAATTAATTTTTCTTCCAACAAAACAGTTAATGTTGCATCTGCTGCAGCACAACAAACCGGGTGGCCGCCAAAAGTTGTAATATGTCCGAGTATTGGATTGTTTGTTAAGGAATTCATTATTTCTTTTGAAGAGATAAAAGCACCAATTGGCATTCCTCCACCCATTCCTTTGGCCAGACAAATAATATCAGGAACAAAACCATAATGTTCAAATGCAAATAATTTTCCTGTTCGTGCAAATCCACATTGTATTTCATCAGCAACCAATAATGCTCCAACCGATTTGCAATGCGAACTTAATTTCTTCAAGAAATCATTTTGTGGTACTATCGCACCTGCTTCTCCTTGTATTGTTTCTACTACTACACATGCTGTGCGTTCTGTTATAAAAGAAAAATCAGAAACATTATTAAACTCAATTTGTTTTGTATCAGGCAAAAGCGGACAAAAAGCATTTTTGAATTCTTCGCTTCCCATAATACTCAAGCTGCCTTGTGTACTTCCGTGATACCCATTTTTGAAAGAAATAATTTCTGTTCTACCTGTAAAGCGTTTTGCTAATTTCATGGCACCTTCAATTGCTTCACTACCCGAATTCACAAAATAAACAGAGCTTAAATTGGAAGGAAGATTATCAGCTAAATGCTTAGCGAGTTTTACTTGAGGACTTTGAATGTATTCACCATACACCATTGTGTGCATGTATTTATCCACTTGCTCTTTGATTGCAGAAACAACTTTCGGGTGACGATGGCCAACATTGCTCACCGAAATTCCAGAAATCAAATCGAGATATCGTTTACCGGATGTATCAAATAAATAAACACCTTCAGCCTTTTCAATTTCTAAGGCCAAAGGTGTTTCACTTGTTTGTGCTATATGATTTAAAAATAATTGTCGTTGAGAAAGCATGTGCTAAATTACGCATTATTTCCTATTTATAATCCTGCAAAAGATTGTCGAAGACAATCAAAATCCGTTTTGCAACATGCATTTCCTCCGCAACAGGGAGATCCCGTGTCGTGGCACGGGATGACGTTTATCAAGGACAATACAAAAACAAAAATCCATTTTTATCCGTTTTATCCGCGTCATCTGCGTTCCATTTTTATTTGCTGAGAACAACCTTCGTTTTTTGATTTCCACACACAACAAAATAAATCCCTGCATCCAAATGTGAAATATCCATTTGTGTTTCTCCATCTTGCAATACTTTAGAATACACTTGTTGTCCGATTGTGTTATAAATATTTACTTGTTTTTCTTCTGCTCCTAAAATCGTCAACAATCCATTACTTGGATTTGGAAAAACTTGCAATCCAGTTTCATCTTTAAATTCTGCAACGCCTGTTGATAATAAGGAACCTACTTTCATACCGTTTCCAAAACTCGTTACCCACATTTCACTTGGAATTGTTGGATTGAAGAATACTCTTTCTGGTTGTTGAAATGGATAAGCTGGAACAGTTGAAAATGTTGGTGTTCCCGAGTTGATGTTACTCGACATCCACAAACCTTGTCCTTCGGTTGTTATAAAAACCTGATTGGCATTGCTTGGATTGAATGTTAATGATGTTACTCTATCAATAGTAGTTCCAGTTAATTTTGTCCAGCTACTTCCTCTGTTTGTTGTTTTATAAATTCCGCCTAATCCGTTTGGTGGTCCGCCCCAACCGCTGAATACACAAACGTACCAAGTATTTTGTGTTGCATCATTCGGGTCAACAATAATATCTTTTGTCCAATAATACATTCCTGGATCTGAAACATCTGTCCATGAAGTTCCATTGTACACAAACGTTCCGGAGCTTGCAGTAAATGCAGTTGTTCTTCTTCCCGAATAAGTTGCTACAACACTTCCATCATTTAATACAACAATACTAGCTGGATGTTTTTCTGTTCGTGGAGGATTTGGCAACAATGTCCAGGTTGATGCTGCTAATAAATTTAAATTGGTTGTTTTATAAATTCCACCTAAACCAGTTCCGCCACTGTAATGAATTACACTTGCATAAGCGATATTGGGATTACTAGGATCCAACGCAAGCCAAAAAACTGGATGATTGAAAATGTGTAAGTTCGACCAAGTCAAACCATTGTTTGTTGAGTAAATTATTTTTCCATTCGCATCAGTTGCATCTAAAATGGCATCACCTAAGCGTGTGCTTTGATACATGTCGTGAATATTTGAACAACCTGCATACAAAGTTCCTGTTGATGGATGTTCTACTACTCTGTAAGTTGAATTAGCTGCATTTCCTGTGTAATTGAACGACCAAGAAGCTCCTGCATCTACACTTCTCAATCCTCTGATATCCGAAAAACAAGCCCACATATTGTTTGCATCAGCCCAATGTACTTGCCAACAAGTTGTATTTTCAATTCCTGAACTTTGATAACTCATGTAAGGTGGAGTTAATGTATTGACTGGATGCTGACCGGCAGGATTCAAATAACCTTGCTGCCAATTTGTTCCGCCATTTGCAGTTTTATGCACGAATCCAAAATCACCGAAAATAACATTGTTGGGATTGTTAGGAGCAACTGCTAAACCAAACGGACATTCACCATAACTCCAACCTCTGTCACCACCTTGTCCGCTCCAACCTGTATTGATATTTAAATTGTTTGCAGTATTAAAAACATCACTCCAACTTGTTCCACCTGTTGTAGTTTTTAAAACGATAGGTTCTGAACTTGTATTACTTCCTGCTAAATAAGCTGTATTGATATCATTTGTTGCCATTCCTACAAACATTGGATAGTCGGTACCTACTGTTATTCCTGTCATTCGTGGAATCCAATTTCCTGTTCCATAATCAACAGAATATACACCTTGCATAAAATCCCAGTAATCAGAACCAACTAATCCTACATATATATCTGCTGCATTTCCGGTAATACAAAAGAAACGTGTTGTAGCTCCAACTTTTGCTCCGGCAAACGACCATATTTGTTGTCCGGCCGGAATACCTGTGATTGGAGCTGTTGTCCAGGATGCGCCTGAAGTTGTTGAAACCAACACTCCATCATTTGTTCCTATATAAATATTTGCTCCATCAAAGAAAACTCCTCCAACCACATTTCCTGAGCCAGTTGCTGCTGTATGGATACTTGTAAATGTTGTTCCTCCATTGCTAGAAAAAAATATTTCTCCGTAATAAGAAATAATCACACGATTAGGATTATTAAAATCTGCATCAATCGTAAATGTTTCTTCAGCATTATCTGGATTGCCAGGTAATGGCGACCAAACAACTCCTCCATCCGTACTCTTCATCGGCACTACTTCATTGTTTGCATAACTGATGCTGTACATTGTTCCTACAGTAGAAGTAAAACATACTTTTGAATTATGTCCTCCAATTAATTCGGTATAATGTACTTGCGTGTAAGTTGTTCCATAATCTGTTGTATGAAACAATTCACCCATATCACAGGAAACAAAATATTCGTTGTTGTTAGCTGGATTTATAGAAAGAGAAAAAAGCGCTCCTCCTCCGCCAACTCCTCGTGAACTGAATGATGTTGGTTGCGCTATTGAGTCACTCGACACAATCCCGATAGCTATCGGGATCAAGACACAAGACAAGATTGGTTTTAGAAATGAATAGTAGTTTTTCATTTTATGTAGTTTTTGTTGGGTATACCAAACCTATAACATATATGAACAAAAAGCAATTTTATACGCTTGATTAATTAGGTTTCGGGCTAAAATTGTAATGAAATGGCTCTTTTAATCAATTGAAAACCAAAAATCTAATTAGAAGAGAAATTGAAAGGATTAAGGTTTCGGGTAGGAATTTATTTTGTTTAACTTGCGTTGATTTTACAATATGAAGAAAATAATATTCTCCATTTTTATTCTATTCGCTGGATGCAGTCAAACCGACCAAACTACAAAATGGTATGAGGAAACGAAAGCTGAAATTTTACGTCAATCGGATATGAAAGCAGACAGTAGCTCATTAGAATATAATGAAGATAGTACATTTAACAGAGAATCTTTTTATTTAAAGGGACACAAATTTCGATTAATAGGCTCTGATACAAATGGTGGTATAGGCTTAGAAACACATTATAGTAAAGACGGAAATTTTGAATTAAGAAGAGAAGTTTGCGAAAATGGTACCTTTCGATTTGAAGGAATTTACTATATAAATAAATTTTATGGACTTTCTACATGGAGTTATTGTGATGGAAGACCTAGTCAGCAGGGAGTGCGATACAAAAGCGAAAAAATAGGTATTTGGAAAGATTGGGATGAGACAGGAAAATTAACCGAAGAAAAAGATTTTGGCAAAAAAGAAAAGCTGGATTCAATGCCACAAATAAATAAGTAAAATGCTCTACGCCATCCTTAAAATATTAATGCGCACCACGGTAAGAATTTTCTTCCGTTCCATTACTATTCAAAATAAAAAACTCATTCCTGAAAAAGGACCATTGCTTGTTTTGGCAAATCATCCAAGCACTTTTCTTGATCCAATTGTTATTGCTACTTTATTAGATAGAAAAGTTTTCTTTTTAGCGAAAGGAGAATTATTCAAATCATCTTTTGCGAAATGGTTCTTACCAAAACTAAGTATGATTCCTGTTTATCGTAAACAAGATGATCCAACTTTGATGAGTAAAAATCAGGATACGTTTAAGAAGTGTTTTGAGCATTTGGAAAAAGGTGGAGCTATTTTAATGTTCCCCGAAGGAATAAGTATAACTGAAAGAAAACTCAGACCAATAAAAACCGGTGCTGCCAGAATTGTGATGGGTGCCGAAGCAAACAACGATTTTAAATTGGGCACTCATGTGGTTACTGTTGGATTGAATTATGTAAATCCACATCGCTTTAATAAAGATCTATTTATAAATATTGATGAACCAATTCTGGTTGCTGATTATAAAGGCGATTATGAAAAAGATGGTTTCCGTGCAGTGGAAATGCTGACAGAAAAAATAAGGATGAAGTTGGAAAGTCTGGTCATTGCTATTGAAGACGATAAAACCGATAAACTTGTAAAAAACATTGAAACACTTTACAAATACAAATTATCTAAAGAAGGTGGATTTTCAACGCGTGATCAGGTGGCAGATTTTACTATTACAAAAAACATTCTGGAATCGGTGAAGTTTTTTATGGTGCATCAACCAGAACGAGTGGAATCATTAAACAATAGAATTGATGAATACTTTAATAAACTACATCTTTTAGGAATAAACGATATAGATATTGCAAGAAACCAAAGAAACCGTAATTTTTTAGGAAGTAGTTTTATGGCCATCCTCACAATTATTATTGGTTTTCCATTTTACGTATATGGTTTAATAAACAATTACCTGCCATTTCAAATTCCAGGTTGGATTGCCGATAAACTAAGTAAAACAAAAGAGTTCAGAGGTCCGATTGGAATGGTAAGCGGAATGTTTATGTTTATTATTTTCTATACCACACAAATCATTCTTGTAAATAAATTTTTCGATAGCGAACTTATTACTATTGTTTACGCTATAACATTACCGTTATTCGGATTATTCACTTATTGGTATTATCACACCGTTAGTAAAATCCGCAACAAATGGATGTTGTTAATGTTGTTTTATAAGAAAAGCGTATATATTTCTAATCTTATCTCCGAAAGGGAACAGTTGATTGCGGAGTTTGATAAAGCGAAGGAAGAGTTTCAGAAGTTGAGAGTTTAGTGTTTTGAGTTTCTAGTTTGAGCCAAAACTCAAAACAAGAAACCCAAAACTATAAACTGATTTTACTTCTTCAACTTCCGTTTAATAAACTTCACCAAGAAATACGCTGTCAATCCTAAGATCAACCAAAGCGGCCACACGTATACCAATCCAATTACAAACGATAAGAATCCTTTCCAACCATTTCCGAATGCGTGACCCATTCTTCCGAAAAAGCCCGGTTCGTCTTGTGGTGTGTATTCAAAGCTTTGTGAGAAATTTAAATTGATGGTGCTGTAAGCAACTTGGTCGTTCAATAATTTTAACTGACCTTCTTTTGCTTCAATCTCTTCGCGGATGTATCTTAAATGTTCTTCTACTTCTAATATGTCGGTTACTTTTGATGCTTTGCTAAGCAAATCCAAATAACGTTTCTCTACTTCTTTTTTTGTTTTTAAACGTGCTGTAATGTCGACAAACTGAGCAGTTACATCTTCCATGTAAATGTTTTTTGAATTTACGTGACTAGCAACTCCAGCAATATTAGAAACCATTGCATCGAAATCTTTGTTGGCAACACGAATAGTCATAGAATTGGAAATACTATATGTAGAGTTCTGCTCATTTTCTCCGCTGATATAGCCGTTTCCAGTTTTCACAATTTTATCGATGGCTGCACGGGCAACTTTGTAATCTTCTACCGAAATATTTACATCAGCAGTCTTTTTGATTTTTTCAGCAACTTTCACAGGATTTACTTCAGGAATTGCTACTGAAGTAGTACCGGCAGTTAAACCGGCATTTCCAGCTATTTTTTTATCATACATTTCACCAGTACCTGATGATGGTTCTTCAGTTGGCGGTGGTGCTGCTTCATCTGCAGTTTTCATGGATTCAAATGCTCCATTCATAACATTGTCAACGTCAAAATTAGAACTGCTGCCTCCATTACATGATGCTAAGATCATTAAGGAAAAGAAGGCGATTGGAAACAAATACTTTTTCATTTTTAGGATTTTTTAGGGTAGAACGAATATAGTTTTTAAATATTACATCCCTTTGATGCAAAAGAATAAAATATTCCATAAAAGAATTCTTCCTAACTTTATCTAAATTATAAGAATTATGAGCATTTGGTTTAAACCCTATAAACTTGAAGATTTTCAATGGATGCAGAAGGATAATATGTGCGAAACCCTTGGAATTGAAATCACCGAACTTACCGAAGATTCTATCAAAGGAAGAATGCCTGTCGACAATAGAACCGTCCAACCCATGAAGATTTTGCACGGTGGAGCATCTGTTGCATTAGCAGAAACCTTGGGAAGCGTTGGCTCTAACCTTATTGTAGATAATAGCAAGTATATGTGTGTTGGTTTGGATATTAACGCGAATCACATTAGACCAGGAACTAGCGGATTTGTATATGGAGAAGCGAAACCAATTCATATTGGAAAGAAAACGCATGTGTGGGCAATTGAAATTAAAGACGAAAAAGGGAAGTTGATTTGTGTGAGTAGGTTGACGATGGCGGTTGTTGCTATAGGTAACTAGGTGATTAGGTGATTAAGTGATGGGGTGATAAAGTGATAAAGTGATAAAGTGATAAAAATAAAATTTATGTGGAAAGAAGAAAACAATACACTCACACGAACATTCGAATTTAAAAACTTCGTTGATGCTTTTGGATTTATGACTAAAGTAGCTTTTGAAGCTGAGAAAATGAATCATCATCCTAATTGGAGCAATGTATATAATAAAGTAACTATTTCTCTGAATACGCATGATGCAGGAAATACTGTTACTGAGAAGGATCATAAATTGGCGAAGAAGATTGATTTGATTTTTGATGGAAATTCTAAATTTGATAGATAAAGGTTTATTTGAACGTCATTGCGAGTCACGGCTCGAGCATCGAGACGGGATGTGGCAATCTCTCACGATGATGCTAGTTCACACAATTAGCAGATCCCGTGTCGGAGCACGGGATGACAGTAATGAGAGAGGTTACGCTCCGAACAACAAACATTTAAAATGAAAACGCAATTCATTATACTCAGTTTACTTTTCAGCACTTCCGGTTTTGCACAAAAATCAAAACTAACTTTTGAAATTGAAGCTCTCAAAAAAGACAAAGCACTTCAACATGCTACCTGGAGTATTTGTGTGATGAATACAAAAAAAGATTCTTCTATTGCTGAATACAACTCTCATGTTAGTGTTGTTCCTGCAAGCACTTTAAAAACCGTTACTACTGCTGCTGCTCTATCAATACTTGGAAGTGATTTTAAATTTGAAACTAAAATTCAATACGATGGAACATTGGATACTGTTACCGGAATATTAAAAGGGAACCTTTACATATTTGGTGGTGGCGACCCAACGCTTGAATCACATTACTTTAAAGATAAAAAAGATAGCACTTCTGTTTTAGAAAAATGGGCTGTGATTTTAAAAGCTAAAGGAATAAAATCGGTTGAAGGTGCTGTTGTTGGAGATGCAAGTATTTTTGAAGATAACTTAATTCCAGCGCAATGGATTTGGGCCGACATGGGGAATTATTTCGGAGCGGGGGCTTGCGGGTTGACTTATCACGATAATAAATACACTGCGTTTTTTAATTCGGGAGCTGCAGGTACTGAAACATTAATTACTTCTGTTGAACCAACAATAGGAAATATGCAATTGGTAAATCATGTTACTGCAGGTGGAAATGATGACAATGCTTTTATTTATGGTTCACAATATTCTAACTACAGAACTGTGATTGGAACTATTCCTTCCAACAAAACAAACTATGAAGTGGATGGTTCTATTCCTGATCCGGCATTGTTTTGTGCGCAAGAGTTTACTCGCGTTTTAAAAAACATGGATATCAAAGTTTCGAAAGAAGCAACTACCATCCGTGCAGAAAAAGATTTTGAAGCGACTAACAAAACAAATGCTGATTATAAAAAAGTAGAATACGATATTGTGAAACGCAAAACACTCTACACTCACTACTCGCCTACTCTTGAAAAAATTGTGTATTGGACCAATCTTAAAAGCTTGAATCTATATGCAGAGCACTTATTAAAATTCATAGCATATAAAAAAACTGGATTAGGTTCTACCAATGCTGGAACCGATATAATTACAAATTTCTGGAAAGCAAAAGGCGTGGATGTAAACGGATTTTTTATGAACGATGGTTCCGGATTAGCAAGAGCAAACGTTATAACCACAAAAACACAAACGCAAATTTTAAGAGTAATGTCGAAAGACAAAAACTTTAATGCGTTTTATAATTCATTAGCTGTTGCAGGAAAGTCAGGTTCGCTTGGTGGTTTGTGTGATGGAACGTTTGCAGAAAATAATCTGAGAGCAAAAAGTGGTTACATTACCAGAGCAAGAGGTTATACAGGTTATGTTAAAAACAGAAAAGGAGAAATGCTGTGTTTTTCTGTATTAGCGAATAATTATGATTGTAGTCCGACTGAGATGAAGTTGAAGTTAGAGAGGTTGTTGATTGCGGTTGCGGAGGAATAGAACGCAGATGACACGGATATAGCAGATTAAAACGGATTTTTTATTAGCTGTGTGGAAATGGATTAATTGCCTTCGGCAATCGGATTTGATTCTCTTTAATTTTAACAAAATTTCTTACAAAATAATTTCGAAGAAAATTTTAATTTTCTAAAGAGAGTCAAAAAATAAAAATCCGCGTAAATCCTTTTTATCCGCGTCATCCGTGTTCCATCAGAGAAGCCCCTTCTGCCAAAGCGAACACACATCCATTGTTATCGCTACCGAATAATGAATCGCTACTCCTAACCAAATGCTTCTGCTTTTTAAACTTAATGCTCCTAATACAACTCCTGCTATAATTGCTGCTATTGTTTCCGGGAATGGTTTTCCGAAATGTATCATGCAATACGGAATGGTCATTACAAATACGGAGTAAAACCCAAATCTTTGTTTTGTTCCGTGTAGCATAAATCCTCTGAAGAAAAATTCCAGTGCGAAAAATTGAATGAAGTAAACTACCTCCCAAATAATTAAATTCGGATAAATAGATTCTCCATGTTGTAAACTGTAGAATGGATAACGTGCTTGAAAACTTTCGGTGCGGGAGAAAAATAAAACTAATGGAATCATCACTAAAAGCATGACGATGTAAATTTTATTATCCTTAAATGCTCCTTTTATACTTAAACCGTATTCTGCAAAGCTTTCTTTGAAAACTAATTTTATTAAAATGAATGGCGGAACAACATAAAAGAAAATAACATTAGAAGCCCAATACACCAAGCGATACAACTCCGCGTTGGGATTTATGGTTGTTAAGTTTTCGAAAGAATCGGCCAGGGAATCCCATCCTACATTTTGGAAAAAGGAAATCAGAAACTTAGGATCACCCAAGTATCTGATCATTGAAAGAGAAAAGGCAACAGTAACGCAGATGAGCATTACTTTGTAATCAGGCTTCGAATCTTTTTTGATTTCTTTTTCAGCCGTTTTAAAAGCTGTAGAAAATAAATTAGAAATCAAAATTCAATGTTTCAATCCAACCTCTGTATAAATCGGTTAAGTATGTCATGTTTTGCGGACCTGCATAGCCAATCTTACCTGCTTTTTCAAGTAACTGTTGTTCGCTTACAAATGGTAAATACTCGCGTGAACGTAAATCAAACAATATGTATTCAATTTCTCCTTTGCCGCCTTTTATTGCTTCTTTATCATTTGTGTTATCACATTTTGCAATCACAAAATTTTCGTCAAATGCCATTTGTGAAATATTTTTCAGATATACACTGTCATTCATATCGCTTAATATTTCACCGTTGAAATCCATTGTAGAATAACGCACCGCTAATGGATAAACAAAAGGAACAATAATTTTTCCATCAGTAGTGTTTTCTGCCGGTTTGTTTTCGTAATAGTCCGCAGGAACTTTTCCTTCGTGTGCAGGATTGGTATATTTTTTCAAGGTATCTAAAAAATAACCGCGTTCACTTTTATTGTACTCATCGGTATCTGCATTGTATGTTAAGCCATCATTTTTATGTTCTTCCATCCATTCTACTCCTGATCTTACTTTTTCTCCAACACGTTTCACCATTTGAAAAACAGATAAAATCAAAATAGTGATTGAAACAACAAATCCTATAGCCCAAATTCCGGCATTCTGATTTTTTCCAGTTGCAAGAGATATAATCATAAAAATTACGGTTAATAGTGTTGCTAAACCGCCAACTATGATTCCGATAATAAAAAGTGCTGCGCTCATGGTTTTAAAATTTTTACCAAAAATACATCATTATTTCCATTTGTCACACTCAAAGTATTTCCAATTATAATATAAGCATCCTCTGTTTCTACCATGTTGTAACCTGCATCATCGGCATTCCCGCCTATATCTTTTTGCCATTGCATATTCCCCGAAGCATCCGTTTTTACAACATACATTTGCTCGTAATTATTTCCGAAGCTGGATGTGCGACCAGCAAATACAAAACCACCATCCTCACTTTGTTCTCCACGTTCGGCACCATCATGAAAAGATTCGCCATAATCTTTTTCCCAAATGATTGTTCCATTGTCTGTTATTTTTAAAGCATACACATTGTGTTCGATATGTCCGAAACTGGCTGTATGTCCGCAAATAATAAAATTTCCATCCGTTGTAGCGGAAATACTTACTGCTTGTTCGTATTCAGCACCACCGAATAGCCATGAGTTTAGTGAATCGCCTGTACTGTTTACTTTTAAAAGATAACAATCGCGGTTCATCGCACCAAAATTATCTGTGAAGCCAAACAACATCACATTACCGCTGTCGCTATTACACAAACTTATGCCACCATCATCCAATGCACCGCCATAGGTTTTTGTCCAGACAACGGCACCACTCGTATTTGTTTTTACCAGATACACATCGCGCAAACCGTTTCCAAAGCTGGATGTCATACCATTTATCAAATAATTTCCATCGCTGGCAATTAAAATATCTTCTCCTATTTCATCAGCAGTTCCACCAAACTCCTTATGCCAAAGCATTGCACCGGTAGTATCAATTTTAAGAAGATAAATATCTTTCCCGCCTGCTCCGTAACTATCGGTTGTGCCAATAATAAGTAAGTTTCCGTCATCCGACTTAATAATTTCATTGGGTTCATCGTTTCCGCTTCCACCAAAAAACTTCGACCAGATAACATTTCCATTTGCATCTGTTTTAATTACATACACATCTTTTTGTCCGTACCCGAAGCTATTGGTAGAAGCCACAGCATATAAATCGCCATTGGTATATTCCAAAACCGCTTTCCCGAATTCATCATTGGAGCCTCCATAGTTTTTCTGGAATTCAGTTGGTTTTAGTTCGGGGATTGGGGGATCTTTTTTGCAGGAGAGTGCTAAGATTGATAGGAGTACGATTAGAGAGTAGTTTTTCATTTCAACAATTTCAGATTTCAAATTTCAGATTATTAGTCCCGTCATTGCGAGTCTGCTTGCAAAGGCTGTTCCCTCTTTAGAACGTCATTGCGAGTCCCGCTTTTCGCGGGATGTGGCAATCTCTTCCATAATCGTACTTTAAATTCTCATCGCGAAAGATTGCCACATCCCGTCCCGATACTCGGGCCGCGACTCGCAATGACGTGCTAAATTAACACTTCCATTAACGAAAAACATCAATAAATATTTGATTTTCAAGCCTGACAAGGTAAAATTGCCCTTTTTTAGCGAATTTCTTTGCATGAATGAAAAATTCAGCTATTTTTGCAGTCCAATTCTGAGGAATATCGTTTAGAATTGTACTATTTTGAGGTTTGGTAGTTCAGCTGGTTAGAATGCC
>SXIH01000048.1 GCA_005772895.1 Bacteroidota bacterium
CGAACCCCGTCTTTCGCTCCAAAGGAAGCCCCTCTCCTTTATTGAGAGGGTATTTTTTTAAGCTATTATGAATTAATTACCAATTAATAATTCATAATTTATAATTCCGCGATAGCGGTGCCTGCCCAGGTGGTGGAATTGGTAGACACGCAGGACTTAAAATCCTGTGTCCATTGCGGACGTATCGGTTCAAGTCCGATCCCGGGTACAACAAAAAGCTCCCTGCTAAATCGGGGAGCTTTTTTTATCACTATTATTTAGAACGTTCATATAAAAATTGCCACTCGATTAATGTAACATTATCAACTCTTTTGTAAAAAAACTTAGCACAATTTTTTGGTAATTTTGGTATTATCCAATATCAACTACATGATTTTCAATACCAAATTAAAATTAACGACAAATATTATTAATTAATATAAAATCTTGAATACATACTTCTCGAAATTATTTTTCACTTTTTTTCTTTTTGTCTCAACTAATTTAATTGGTCAAATTTCCAATTCTATTAATAAGAAGCATTCAGATAAAATTGATAAACTAATCATTGAAATTAAAAAGTTGCTAGACAAATCAATTGAGAGCAAGAGTTTACAACCAGAAAAATCTTTAAAATTTTCAGAAAATGCTTTTGACTTAGCTAAACAAATTAAAGATGATACATTAATTGCAATTACTTGCTATGAAGTTGGTTCATCATGGTATATGATGGCTGAACATTCTCAAGCTATGAAGTTTTATTTGCAATCTCTTGATTATTCTGAAAAATGTGGACATACAATAACCAAGTGCCGTTCTGCTCAATATATTGGTGTATTATATGGCTATCAACATAATTATAAACAAGCTTTATATTATTTAAATGAATCAAACGATTGTTTTATATCATATGGAGATTCTACTTTAATAGGAAGTAATTTGAATTTAATTGCTTGGATATACTCCGAGCAAAAATTGTATGATAAAGCAATAGAAATAGGAGAAAAAGCTAAATCTTATATAAAAGGAGGACATACTTTTAATAGTACAATACTTGCCGAAGCTTATATGAATAATAAGCAATACAAAAAAGCTTTCGAATATGCCACAAGAGCTTATGAAATTTCCTCAAAAGGAAAAGATGCTAATGCATTAGGTGAAACACATAAAATTCTTGGAAAAGTGTATGAAAAAATGGAAAAAAGTGACAGTGCTATCTATCATATGGAAAAGGCGATACAGTATTTTCAACGATTAAATTCCTCACATGATTTAAGTGATTTATATGGATCATTGAGCAACATTTATGCAAATAAAGGTGATTATAAAAAAGCATATGAATGTCATGAATTATTTTCAGAATTAAAAGACAGTTCAATAATCAAAAGCCAAATCGACAAGGTTAGATTTGAATTTGATGAAAAACAAACTCGCTTACAGCACGAAAAGGAGAAAAGATATATAGAGATCGAACAGGAAAAAAAACAATTACATTTTGACATTCAAAAGAAAAAGCAACAGCTTGTAATAACAGTAATCACACTTGGATTATTGCTAACAATTATTATAGCACTTTTTATTTTATTGCGATGGAAGCAAACTAAAAAACAAAAAGCTATAATAGAGGATAAAAATGTTCTCATTCAAAATAAACAAAAGGAAATTACTGATAGTATAAATTATGCTAAACGAATCCAATACTCACTATTAGCTCATGATGAATTAATGAAAAATAATCTCCCTCAACATTTTGTGTTTTTTAAACCAAAAGATATTGTTAGTGGAGATTTTTATTGGGCTATATTAAAAAACAATTTGAATAATAAAAATCGAAATGAAGAAACATTTTATCTAGCTGTCTGCGATTCAACAGGCCATGGAGTACCTGGGGCTTTTATGAGTTTGCTAAATATCTCCTACTTAAACGAAGCTATCACTGAAAAAAATATTACTCAACCTCACGAAGTCTTAAATCATGTAAGAAAAAAATTAATTGAAAATATTGATGCTGGAAAAGATGGAATGGATGGTATTTTGGCATGTTTTCGGCAAGGAAAATTGATTTATTCTGCTTCTAACAACAGACCAATATTAGTTCGCGATAATTGTATCATTGAATTAACTGCCGATAGAATGCCAGTAGGGAATAGCGAAAAAATGAAGTCATTTTCAACACATGAAATTGATTTAAAAAAGAATGATTGGCTATTATTTTATACTGATGGATATGCAGATCAGTTTGGAGGAGAAAAGGGGAAAAAGTTTAAATATAAAACATTAAATAAACTAATATTGGAAAACAATCATCTTTCCCCTACTGAATTAAAATTAGTCCTTTCAGAAACATTCGATAAATGGAAGGGTGAATTAGAGCAAGTTGATGATGTTTGTATCATAGGAGTAAAAATTTGATGTTTTTTAAAGCCGAAATCATTGAACAATACTTACCTAATAAACTGACAATCAATATATTAAAATTGGAATAAAATATTTTTTTTAAAACCTTTTTTGCTTTTTTTAATTTCCTATTCTATATTTACATAATGGAACAATTAATTATAAAAGGAACCGAAAAAACTCCTGAAATAAATTTTGATGCCATAACAGGTAAATTATCTGTTGGAGGACGTTCCTATTCTTCTGATGCATTCGATTTTTACAGACCAGTAAACGAATGGTTAAATAATTACATTCTAAATCCCAGCGAACTTACAATACTTGAAGTAAATGTTGATTACTTCCATTCTGTTTCCGTTAAATACTTGACTACAATTGTTAGAAAAATTGCTCAGCTTCAAGAAACAGGAAAATCAATTAAAGTAGTTTGGGTTCATCAGTCAGACGAAAATGATGAAGACGAATCCTATGAGCTAGGAAAAAGCATTGAAGCAGAAGCAAAAATTAAATTTGATTATGTTGAAATAGCAAAATAAAATTTTATTACGCATCTATGCTAACATAGAATTTGAAAAATAAAGTCAGTCTTTTATTTCTATTACCTCTCTTTCTTATCTCTTCAATTATTGATGGTCAAGACACCATCAAGTTTGAAACCATTACGTCTATTAAGGATATACCCCACAAAACATTCCGACAAAAATGGATGTGGCCACACAGAACAATAGCATACGTTTTCATGAAGGATCGTGCCTCCTTTTATGACACAAATTATTACAGTTCGTATAAAAAAAAATTAGTTATTACAATTCCTGCATCAACCCGTTTCATAAGCTTTGAATTGAAAGATTGGTCATCTGCCAATTTTTTAAAGTTTGCACCAAACTATCAGTACGATGTAGGAATAAGTGTGAATTCAAAATTTGCCAGTTTTTTAGTTAATACAGGCGTTTCACTTTATCAAAATAATAAAGAAGAACGAGGAAAGACAGATTACAAAGACTATCAATTCAATTTATATGGAAAAAAATCTACCATTGATTTGAACCTACAAGTGTATAAAGGTTTTTATATAAAAAATTCAAATGATTATGAAGGATATGATAGCATAAATATAAAACCGTTTTCTATAAGGAGTGATGTAACTGTTTTCTCATTAGGGTATAACCATTATCATATTTTTAATTGCAAAAAATTTTCTTACAGAACTTCTTTCGCATTTACTGAACATCAGAAGAAAAGTGCAGGTTCTTTTTTAGTAGGTGGTTATTTTTCTCTGTTCTCTGTGAGCGCAGACTCTAGTCTAATTTCTCAACCATTTAAAAATTACTTTGATACACTCTCTTACATAAAAAAAGGAAATGTATTTAACTACGGAATTAATGTGGGATATATATACACTTTGGTTATT
The DNA here is from genome assembly GCA_005772895.1 of Bacteroidota bacterium. Taxonomy (GTDB): domain Bacteria; phylum Bacteroidota; class Bacteroidia; order 2-12-FULL-35-15; family 2-12-FULL-35-15; genus 2-12-FULL-35-15. The sequence continues at coordinate 3,788 of SXIH01000048.1, forward strand.
AAAAAGAAGGTTTATGCTACATTATCACTTGTTCAAGGAATAGGGATCGACCAAACAAGCATTACAAGAGAAAATGGGACACAATATACCAGCGAGTACAGACTTTCCAGTAAGCAGAACTTACGGATCGCTTTAGGATATGATAGTGGAAAATTATTTTTCGGAACCATGGGAATGTTTGACTTCTATTATTTCGATAATAAAGAAAGAGCAACTTTTAATTATTCCTACGGAAAATTCAGAGTTTTTCTTGGCTATCGTTTTTCATTAGAAAAACAACAAAGAAAACTATTTCAAAAATTAAATTTAATTGATTACCGATCGTAACTATTTTATAGATATTTCATCGATAAAAATATATGCGTCACCACCTGCACCTTGATGCCAAGCAGGAAGTTTTCCAAAATTATACGCTTTCACCTTTATATAGCGCGCCTTAACTTTTTTATTTGAAGTAACAAATTTTCTTATTTGTGTCAACTCATCTTTGGGATCAACTTTATGTGTTTCAGTCGCAATCAAAATAAATTCTTTATTATCCGAAGAAGCATAAAACTCCACTTTTGCTGGCATCAAAATCCACGAACGGGAATCTTGTAAGAAGCTTGCTTCAAAATTTGAAAGATTTTGTTTATCACCCAAATCAATTATTGCTTCAAAATCCTGAGATTGATAACCTTGCCACTCACCTTTTCTCCAGTTTACATCGCCCAGCAAACCATCAATCAAACCTGCATCTCCACCTGCATCATATTGTGCACTATACTTGGATAAAATTTGAACTTTCCAATTATTTGGACGTTTATAAAACAATCCTTGAATAGTATCACTTTTTATTTTCCCATCATCACTATACGCAAAAATATTTTTCGAAGTGGAAATATAAAATGGTCTTGTGTATTCTTTAAAAACTATTTTTGAGTTATTAATATCAATACTTGAATAAAATATTTTTTCTTTTGATTTGATTTCTACAAGCATACTATCGTTAAATACACGGGAAGGAGTATTTATAGAAGGAACTGAAAGAATATTAATAGAAGGAGAAGTTTTCAAAGCATAAACACCATCATTAACTGAAGTAGCGGCATATTCTTTACTTCCCATCTCTATTTCAATAATGCAACCCGATAAAATACTTTCGTAATTTATCCAGTTAAACTTCCAATCCATATTAATGTTAGCAATAGGAAGTTTTTTAATATTTTCGCTCACTAATCTCTTTGATTGTATATGAAAATTTTCATTGGTTAGATTTTTAGTTTTTAAATTAAAAATCTTTCCATTTTCTAAATGAATTTTTACATCTTCAAAAATTGGAGTTCCAAATAAATATTTATAAGTACCTGGAGTAACCTGATAAAAACCAATAGAGCTCAACACATACCATGCACTCATTTGTCCGCAATCTTCATTTCCAATTAATCCATCAGGAATAGGTTTATAAAAATCATTCAAAATTTGATGGACTCTAAATTCTGTTTTATTTCCTTTATCAATATAGTTATACAAATACGCCATGTGATGACTAGGTTCATTTCCATGCGCATATTGTCCGATTAATCCAGTAATATCTGCTTGTTCACGACCTGTTGTTGCGGTTGGAGCAGAAAACAAATCATCTAATTTTTTTTCAAATTTTTCTTTCCCTCCTATCATATCAATCAAACCAAAAACATCCTGAGGAACAAAAAATGAATATTGCCAGGAATTTCCTTCTGTGAAATTATTGTTTACTTCGCGAGGTTCAAATGGCATTAACCAGCCACCATTTTTTTTAGGACGCATAAAACCTGACTCAATATCAAAAACATTCTTCCAGGATTGTGAACGCTTCATAAAATATTCGTAGTCTTTCTCTTTTTTTAATATTGAAGCCATTTGAGCAATACACCAATCATCATAAGCATACTCCAATGTTTTGGAAACACTTTCATGCTCATCTTCCATTGCAATAAATCCATTTTGTTTGTATGCTTGCAATCCTAAATGATCCAGCATCGCACTATGCTTACTTGCTGTAAATGCTTTTTCATAATCGAAACCTTTTATTCCTTTAATCATCGCATCTGCAATAACACTTACGGAGTGATAGCCAATCATACAATCGGTTTCGTTGCTTGCGAGTTCCCATACAGGCAACCTTCCACCTTGTTCATATTGTACTAAAAATGTATTAATAAAATCAGAAGTTCTTTTTTGATCTATAATTGTGTATAAAGGATGTGCCCCTCTGAAAGTGTCCCACAAAGAAAAAACAGAATAATAAGTAAATCCTTCTGCTTTGTGTGGTTTATCATCTCTGCCACGGTACATTCCGTTCACATCCATAGCAACATTTGGTTGAATCATCGTATGATACAATGCTGTGTAAAATATTTTTAGTTTGTCTTTATCTGTAGAAATTACTTCTATTTTGCTCAACTCTTCGTTCCAATAAGATTCAGCATCTTTTTTAGCTTTCTCAAAATCCCATCCCGGAAGTTCTACATCCATATTCTTTTTTGCTCCTTCTGTACTCACAGGAGAAATAGCAACTTTTATATAAATGGATTCTCCTTTTTTAACTTTGAAATTAAAATTCGCGTTCAAATCATAATTGTCGCCACTTATCACTTGTTTAGAATCAAAAGGTTTAGAAAAAGAAATACGATAAAATACTACTTGATTTTTTGCCCAAGCCTCGCTTCTTCTTGAACCCTCTATGCTTGTATTATCAATTACATTAATGAATCCTTCCAACATTTTATCACGGTGAAGCAAATCCAAAATAATGCTTGCATCACCATCTTTATTAAAAGTATATTTATGAAGTCCGACACGTATTGTTGAAGTCAATTCCACATCAATATTATCATCATCTAATTTTACACTATAAAAACCGGCACTTGCTTTTTCATTTTTGTGAGAGTATTTAGAAGAATAAACTTTATTATCTAAACTTGGAGCTCCCATCATTGGCATGACCATAATATCACCATAATCGCTGCATCCTGTTCCACTTAAATGTGTATGAGAAAATCCATAAATTATGGAATCGCTGTGGTGATAACCGCTACAGCCATCCCAACTTCCATCAATACGAGTATCTGGAGAAAGTTGTACCATCCCAAATGGAACAGTTGCTCCGGGAAAAGTATGACCGTGCCCACCCGTTCCAATCATTGGGTCGACATATTGTGTGTAGTTCTGTTGCGCAATAGAAGTCAAAAGGTAAAAGTTAAAAGCCAAAAGAAGAGCGATTTGTTTTTTCATAGATGTTTTTTTTCAAAACAGAGTGACAGAGCGAAAAAAAAGTTTCACACAGTTATTGTACGTCAATTAATGATTTTATTTTTATTTTTTTATCAAGATTTTTAATGTTAAAAGATTCTGGAGAATAGGGCAAATGTATTGTCTTTGTTTCATTCGGCAACAAATCAAAATAATTATCGCTCAAATTTATGGATTCTCCTTCAATTGAAAGAAAAACATCTTTCATTAAAACGTTTGATTTAATTGTAAAAACAGGACTGAACAAGCCTTCGCCTTGCGAAAACATAACATCAGGATTCAATAATTTCAACTCTTTGGGTTTCACAAAATAATGCAATGTATATGCTATATTTTTTTTGCCATAAAACGTAGAATAACTTACTTTAAGTACTACAGAAGATTTATCTAAACCATTTAATGTTTTTTTATTGAAGGTGTAAATTTTTTCAGAAAATTCATTGCTCACCCCTACCGTGAGAGAATCCGACCATATTAATTTTCCTGAAAAATCAAAAAGCTGGAGATGCACCCACCCTCCTTTCATTTTTATTTCATCAGAAACTAAATACACATTGCAAACCGTATCATTTTCATCAATGGAAAGAATCATATTTTCATAAGAACGTTTTACTTCGTACTGCGAAGCCTTCCAAACATTATTATAATCAACCGAACTCCAGGAAGTCACAGGCCAGCAATCATTCAATTGCCAGTACAATGTTCCCATACAATAAGGTTTTGCTCTTCGATGTGCTTCAATAGCTATTTTCATTCCTTTAGCTTGCAAAAGTTGGGAAACGTAAATATAATCTTCAAATTTATATGGAATCTTATAATCACGTTCCATATAAGTTCTAATAGTCTTATAGCCTGTTGGATGTTTCTGATGATTTTTAATATTTACCGAATCTAAAACATGTGAATAATAATCCGATTTATATTCGTCCTCATAAAGCATTCTCCCTTTGATCTTTTTTCCAAATGCTCCTAATTTATACATCGTATTCAAACTTGGCATTCCCTGAAATCCATATTCACTAACAAAACGTCCTACTTTTTTTTCATAATTCTCGAACGGCTCCATTCCCCACCAAACTCCCCAATAATGCGAATCTCCTTCTTGAAGACTTTTTTTATGTCCCCAACCAATAGATGGTGAACTTGGCCAATACGCTCTGCTACCATCATGAATGTTCACAATATCTTTGATGAAATTATCAAACAATGCGAAATTAATTTGTGCAATTTCTGTTGAATCTTTTTCGGAATACTTATACTGTTTTTGCCAACCCCAATTTTTCCATCCTTCATCCACTTCATTGTTTCCACACCACAAAGCTAAACATGGATGATTGCGTAACCGTTCGACTTGACAAACAATTTCTTCTGCAACATTATTTACAAAATGATCATCGCCAGGATACATCGCACAAGCAAACATAAAATCCTGCCAGACTAAAATTCCATTTTTATTGCATGCTTCATAAAAAGCATCATCTGCATAAACGCCACCGCCCCAAACACGCAGCATATTCATATTTGCAAAAACAGCATCATTAATAGTATTTTGATAATCAAATGCATAAACACTTGGTAAAAAATTGTCGTTAGGAATATAATTTGCTCCTTTCATAAAAACCGAAACGCCATTTAATTTGAAATAAAAACTCTTTCCGATGCTATCTTTCTCTTGTATCAATTCAATGGTGCGGAGACCTATATTTACAAACTTTTCATCTAAGAATCTGGAATCATATGAAAGATGAATCTTAAAACTATACATAGTTGGAAATCCCAATCCATTGCACCACCACAATTGCGGATTTTTAATGGTATATGGAATTGTGTATTCATTTACTCCTTTTTTAAGAGCAACTTTGAGAGTCATTTGATCACTAACTCCTTCTCCACCTAAAGCAATATCCAAATAAGCATTTGCTTCAATATCACTTTTTATTTTACAAACAAACTCTAGCTTTGCCAGTGAATCGCTTAATATTTTTTGAACATATTTTACATTTAATATTTTAGCTTCGTTCCAGCAAACCAATTTCACATTTTTCCAAATTCCACAAGTCACAAAACGCGGCCCCCAATCCCACCCGTATTGATACTGAGCTTTTCGTGTAAATACTTTTTCATCACCAGGCAAAACATAAGATAATTTTTTTGCTTCTTCTTTTCCTTTTTTAACTGCTGATTCAAAAACAATATTCAACTTATTTTTTCCTTTGTGAATGTATTTTTTTACATCTACTGCCCAGCTCCGAAACATATTATCAGCTATCAATACAAGTGAATCATTCACAAATACTTTTGCATAGGTATCTAATCCGTCAAATTGTAATTCGATATGAGATTGAAGTATTTCTTTTTTAGATATAGAAAAAGTGGTTTTATATTCCCAATCTTCATTTTCTATCCATTGTAATTGTTTTTCATTGTTCCCATAAAATGGGTCGGGGATTTTCTTGTTATCTAACAGATCTGTATGGACAGTTCCGGGGATAGTAGCTTTTAACCATTTTTCATCGTTCTTCATTCTGAATTTCCAACTGCTTTCTGTCAAGCTTCTTTCAACCACTTGTGCGTGCATCACAAAAGGAAACAAAAACAGTAAAATATATTTTAGAAAACGATACTTCACGATAATTTTTCTTTCAGCAGTTTTACTTCATTTAAATCTGCCAAATCATCCTTTACCTGTCTGTCCTGCAGACAGGTTATTGCTGAGGAATGAAAATAAGATGTTAAGACTTTTGCTTTGAGCAATTCAATGTTCGATGAACGGACTCCTCCTCCCGGCATGATTACAATTCTGCCCTTTGACAAGTTCACTAATTCAATTAATTGGTTTAATCCTTCTATTGCAGATTTTGTTTGTCCGGACGTTAAAATTGTTTTAAACCCACACTCAATCACATCTTCCAAATTCTTTTCTAACTCTTTAGAAACATCAAATGCCCTGTGAAAGCTACAAGGAATAGGTTTTGCCAATTCAACCAATTCTCTATTTTGATTTTTATTTATACTTCCATCATCCTTAAATATTCCAAAAACAAAACCATCCACATTCATTTTTTTAAAATGCAGAATATCTTTTTTCATTTGCTCAAATTCATCATCTGAATAAACAAAGTTTCCAGCCCGGGGGCGAATCATTACAAACAAATCGATTGAAATTAATTTTCTGGCTGTTTCAAATGTTCCATAGTTGGGAGTAATTCCTCCGCAAGAAAAGTCATCACACAACTCTATTCTATCAGCACCACCTTGTTGAGCTATGAGTGCAGATTCTAAATTGAAACAAGCTATTTCGAGTTTTGAAATCATTTCAAATGATAATCAGCATCAATCAAATTATTTCCTTTTGCATTATATACTGCATAATTGAATCCACTTTGGACACAATACGAACCGTACTGACCTTTTTTATTTAATGCAATAAAACCAACCTGAATATCTTTCAAACTCTTTTTTCTTTTTTCAGTTAATTTTACAACTCTGCGGACAGCTTCTTTACAAGCTGCTTCGGGAGATTTTCCTTGTCTCATCAATTCTACTACTAAATGACAGCCAGCAATCCGGATAACTTCTTCTCCATGTCCTGTAGCTGTTGCAGCACCCACTTCATTATCCACATATAATCCTGCACCTATAATTGGAGAATCTCCTAACCTTCCATGCATTTTAAAAGCCATTCCACTTGTGGTGCATGCTCCCGACAAATCACCATTTGCATCCAAAGCAATCATACCAATAGTATCGTGATTTTCAATATTTACAATTGGCTTATAATTACTGTTCTTCAACCATTCTTTCCATTCTTTTTCAGATTCTTCAGTCAATAAATTTTCTTTTTTGAATCCTTCTGACAAAGCAAATTGTAAAGCACCATCACCAACCAACATCACATGAGGAGTTTTTTCCATTACAGCTCTTGCAACAGAAATAGGATGTTTGATAAATTCCAAGCATGCTACGGAGCCTATATTCGCATTTTCATCCATTATACATGCATCCAACGTAACTCTTCCATCTCTGTCGGGACGACCACCATATCCAACACTTCTTTCATTTGGGTCGGCCTCCGGAATTTTCACTCCTGCTTCCACAGCATCCAAAGCTTTTCCATTTTTGCTTAGCACTTCCCATGCAGCTACGTTTGCCTTTAAGCCAAAATTCCAGGTTGATAATACAATAGGCTTACAAGCAACAACCTTTTTATCAGCTAGAATCTGTTCTTCTCCGGCACTTAGTTTATTGACCAATAATGCTGCCGAAGCAAAAGCACTTGTTTTAATGAAATCCCTTCTATTAGTCATATGTTGCAGAGTTTTTGGTCGTTCGATTTCTAAGAATAAATGAATGTTGACTTACCATATCTTATAAACTGTTATACATTTGTCTCAGTAGTTTTTCTTACATATTTGTAAGTGTTTATCCAGAATCCCGTTAGGTTTAGTAGTCCTAGCGGGATTTATTTTTTAATTAGACTTTGCTTTATGAAATAAAGCATTAGTCTAATTTATCCCGAACTTGATTCGGGATCTTATCCATAAACACTCATCACTTCAAACTCTTAAAATGTTTAGCGTAATTCACACCCATAAAATCTAATATAGGTGCATGCAATTTTAATCTAACTACAAAGTCCTTAAAATTTTTTTTATCCAATGGCGTCCACAAGGCTTCCGACAAAGCAGCCATTCTTGGCATTGCCATATATTCCACCTGCTTAAAATCAATAATGTATTCAGTCCAAACATTTGCTTGGGCACCCATAATAAATTTTGCTTCTTCTTCAGTTAATGCTTTGGGAGTTGGATTATATAAATAAACCGAATCTAAAGGATTAAAACCTCCAATTGCTAATGGTTCTTTTGTTTTGTCTTTTGATTGGTAGTGGTCAAAATAGCATGGTTTCCCAGGACTCATCACAACAAAGTGTTTTTGTTTGGCTGCATCAATTCCACCTTTAATTCCTCTCCAACTCATCAACGCAGCGTTAGGTGCTAAACCTCCTTCTAATATTTCGTCCCAACCAATAATTTGTTTTCCATTTGCATTTACGTATTTTTCTATTCGTGTAATGAAATAACTTTGCAATCCTTCTTCATTTTTTAATTTTTCATCGGCAATTCTTTTTTGACATTTCTGACAGGCTTTCCATCTGTCTTTCAAACATTCATCTCCACCAATATGAATATATTTTCCAGGAAACAATGGCACAACTTCAGCTAAGATATCTTCTAAAAAAGTAAATGTTTCATCTTTGCCGGCACAATACACATCATCCGAAACACCCCATTTAGTGAATGTTTCAAATGGTCCACCAGTACAAGAAAATTGCGGATACGCAGCTAAAGCAGCCAAAGAATGTCCCGGCATTTCAATTTCCGGCAATACTGTAATGTATTTACTTTGTGCATATGCAACAATTTCTTTTACATCTTCCTGAGTATAAAATCCACCATATTCTTTTCCATCGTACTTATCATTTTTAGAGGGTGTTCCATCTTTTTCCCAAGCAGGTTTTCCAATAATGGTTTCTTTTCTCTTTCCTCCAATTGACGTTAATAATGGATATTTTTTTATTTCAATTCTCCAACCTTGATCATCCACCAAATGCCAATGAAAAACATTGAACTTGTACATTGATAAATAATCGATATACTTTTTGACTTCCTCTTTAGTAAAAAAATGACGGCTGCAATCCAGATGCATTCCCCGCCATTCGTAGCGCGGAGCATCTTTTATCTGTACACATGGAATTTTAACTTCTGCAGCCTTTTCCAATGGCATAATTTGAAAAAGTGATTGCATTCCATAAAACAAACCTGCATTTCCTTCAGCTAAAAAATAAATTTGATTTTCATTTATAGTCAAATCATAGTTTTCTTTCCAGCCGGCTTCAAAATCGGGACGAGTAATTATGATATAATTTCCATCAGTTGGAAGAATTTTTACAATTGGCAATTCGAAGCCGTAATATGATTTTAAACATTTATTAAGATAATCAATCTCTGGCTGAAATCCATCAGCCATCACTACAATTTTTGTTTGTGAAGTCAACACAAACACTCCTTCAGCAACTTTTATTTCCCGTGGAAGCGGAATAATGGGTAACGTTTTTTTTGGTTTCTCATATTCTTGAGCAATGTTCGTCAATGAAAGAAAAACGCAAACTATAATTAATACTTTTTTCATATTGAAATTATCTAAATTCATATTTAACTCCCAATGCTTGAGTCAACAATGATGCATCTGCATCCGTTGCTATTGCTCTTCCTTCCACTTTTGGCGAAACAGGCGAAAACTCTGCAAGATATTGTTCAATCACATCGTGCAACATAACACCTTGTGATACTTGATTGTGCACATTTCTCATTCTGCATAACATATTATCCGGATCTCCTTCTCTTTCACAAGCTACCATTGTATACATTTTTTCTAAATCAATTGGTTCATCTTTAATGCAAACTTGTTGAACCCGCTTTCCTTTTTCGTTACCAATTGTAAACGTCACCTGCATTCCCTTAAAACGCACAAACCATCCACCAAAACGCTTGGTTGGATCTTTCGCAAATGCATTTTCCAATTCATTTTCCAACCAATTCCAAATCTGCTTCCCTTTCACATCAGCCGTTTTTACTTCTGAATTAACAGGAAGCATGCTCCACAAATAATCTTTGGTAATATCTGCTAATCCCGTTTTTTCATCTGGTACCAATGGGGGACAAAATCTAAATCCGTTAGATACTGCGATGTCAGTTTTAAATCTCCACATCACGGCATCTGTAATTAAATTATCCATCGGTGTTTCAATAATGTAATATCTGACAAGCGGAGTTTTTGTTTGCCCCAACACTTCATCCAATACTTTTTTATAAGGTTCTTTCGTTTTTATAACAGCACGCTTCATGTCCTCATCTTCCTTATATTTCTCAGGATCTACGTCAATCAACTCATATACTTCATCTTTTATTTTTCCGTTTTCAATTACAATATCCAGTTTGCCAACAAACGAACCAAATGCACCAGGCTCCGTAACTTTGGAATATTTCCCAATCAATGGTTCGCGGATTCTTTCATGCGTATCAGCACCTAAAATATAATCCACACCGCTTGCATATTCCTGATTGGATAAATGTAATTGTTGTGCTAAACCCATGTGCGACAATACAAAAACCATTGTACAACCTTTTTCTTCACGCAACAACTTCACATATTTTTGAATGTTCACTTTGGGAAATGTAAATTTTATTCCCTTTGAATACGCTGGAGATTGGCGGATTGGAGTCAATGGATCATTGTATCCGATAAAACCAATTTTTGTTCCTCCTAAATTGAAAATCTGATAGGGAGGGAAAAGTGATTCCAAATCTAAATCATCGTTATGAAACATATTGGTGCAAACTTTTGCAGCCGTATAATTATTCATATCGTGCAACAACATTTGTTTTCCATACAATACTTCCCAATTACCCGGCAATACCAAATCGTAGTTCATTTTATTGATGAGTGGTACAATTGCTCTTCCTTCAGTTAAAGAAGCAATGCCACTTCCCTGAAAACAATCACCTCCATCTACAATTAAAGTATTTAATGGATTCTGCTGTTTCAGTTCTTTCAACATCGTTTGTAAGGATGCAAATCCACCGCGCTTTTTGTAAACAGGTTTGCCATTTTCAAAAAAGAACTCATCGTGAATATCCAACTGTCCGTGAATATCGGATGTATGCAAAATAGTAAACCGTTGTGCTTTTCCGTTTATTAATGCAGGATTTTTAACAATCTCATTTATTTTTCCTTCTTCCTGCAACCAATAAGTAAGAGCAGGCCCAAGCCCTAAACCAATAGCACTCAATCCAGCGTATTTAATAAAATCTCTCCTTCTGTAATCGTGATTGTTTTTTTTCTCACTTGCATTTTCTATTGGCTCGTGATGACAAGAACAAGTACAACCAGGTTTATTACATTTTTCGTTGCTCATACTTAATGTGGAAATTTATTTCTTAAACAACCATACACCCATGTTCCAAAAACTGCGCTTAATAAAACAACAGCTATGATTAATAATCCGCTTCCAACTAATGCATAGAGTGGACCAGGACAAGCACCTGTCATTGCCCAACCCAATCCGAACATTAATCCTCCAATAATATTTCCAATTGAGAATTTTTTAGGTTCGATTTTAATTTCTTCACCCTTGATTGTTTTGATATTGTATTTTTTAATCAGAAAAACAGAAATAACTCCTATTACAACAGCTGACCCAATGATTCCATACATTTGGAAAGCCTGAAAACGAAACATCTCCTGAATACGAAACCAAGAAATAACTTCTGCTTTAATTAAGATTACTCCGAAGATGAAACCGAGTGTCAAGAATTTAATTTTACTCATTTTATTTTCTATTTAATTTTTTTATTTCTTTTTGTATACTGCTTTTTGTCTACTGTTTTTTTGTTTTTTGTCTACTGTCTATTATTTAAAGTGACATAATCCATGGTAAAATAAACCAAGTCATTGCTAAACCTCCAACAAAAAAACATATGGTTGCAATCAATGATGGAAGCTGTAAATTAGACATTCCCATAATAGAATGCCCGGATGTACAACCACCTGCATAGCGTGTTCCGAAACCTACAAAGAAGCCTCCTACTATCATTAGCAAAAACCCTTTAACGGTTAGTAACGATTGAAAATTAAAAATATCATTAGGCACAAATCCTGAAAAATCTTTTATTCCCATTGATGATAAATCAGCAACAGTTGCTTCCGAGATTTGAATTGGATTTGGATTTGCAAAAAAGTATCCGGCAACTAATCCACCTAAAACAATTCCCAAAGCAAAAATCAAATTCCATGATTCTGCTTTCCAATCGTATTTAAAAAATTCCGCTTTCCCCGGAATACAAGCCGCACATATATGTCGCAACGAAGAAGAAATACCAAAAGTTTTGTTTCCCATAATCAATAAAATTGGAACCATCAGTCCAATCAAAGGACCGGAAACGTACCATGGCCAAGGCTGTGTGAGTATACTCATAGTTTTATTTTTTGTTTTTTTGTCTATTGTCTACTGATTTATTGTCTACTGCTCAATTGTCTACTTTTTAGAATTTTTCTTTTTCAATACTGCTATCTCCTCAAACGGTCCATACTTATGTTGCTTCTCAGAAAATTTATCAGCATACGGACCAAAAGGATGATCAACCGGTTTGCCCGAAATTTTCGGCCAGTCTTTACTTAAATCTTTTTTCGGACGAACTTGTGAATTTACAAACGCTGCTACATCCCAGCATTCTTCATCAGTCAACTGCGGATTATCATGTTTCGCTCCAAAAGGCATGTTTGCTTTTACATAACCTGCAAAACGCGACAAACGGAACAATCCGGCTCCATCATTATAACTGTGTTCTCCCCACAATGGCGGATATTGATATGCTAAATTATCTGTATTCATTTTTCCTTCTCCTTTTGTACCGTGACAGGATAAACATTTTTCAACATAAACTATTTGTCCTTTTTCTACATCAGCAGCTCTGCTCATATATTTTAATTCCACCAATCCTGCTCCTTTTGGTTTTTCTCCCTTTTTTACATCCTTTCCCAGCCACACAATGTATGCTTTAATCGCTTGCATTTCTTTTCCTAATGTATCCAATGCTTTTCCATTTAAACTTCTTTCAAAACAATCGTTCACTCGTTTATAAATATTTTCCATCGCTCCTGAGCGTTCACGGAACTTTGGATATGTTGATGCAACTCCACTATAATTATTTCCAAAAGGTTTTGTTCCCGCATCCAAATGGCAATTTTGGCAATTCATACCATTACTGCTGTGAGCAACAATTCCATTCGGACCCAAATACAAAGAAGTCTTTTTAACTAAACTTCTTCCATAAAAAATTTGTTCAGCATTTGGCTCTTTTGCAATATCTAATGTATCAGGTGCCTGCCACAGGTCACTTTTAATTTCATCTTTTTTTGATATGGTATCTTTTGCATCTGCATAAACCAATTCTTCACCAGGCTTAAGCATATCGGGAACACCAGCAACATTTATATAAACAAACAAACCAACAAAAATCATCAATGCAATAATCAGATACAGAAGTTTAAAAACAACTTCTAAGTATTTATCTTCTTTATTTTTTTTGTTCTCCATAAATTGTCATTTCGAGCCTGCCGAGAAATTTAATTCTTTCAATATTAATGAAGCCGCACCCAATATAGCTGCATCATTCTCTTTCAATTGTGATGGAAGAATTTTTATTTTATTTTTATAGATGTTCAATAAATTTCTTTCAAAACTTTCAACAGTTGGTTTGAAAATAAAATCGCCTGCTAAAGCTAATCCCCCAAATAAAAAAATTGCTGAGGGACTTGTATAAGCAACACTATTAGCCAAAGCCAATCCAAGTATATCGCCCGTTTGGTCAAAGGCTTTTATCGCATCTTTGTCACCGGCAATTGCTTTATCATAAATATATTTTGCATCGGCAACGCGCGCTTGTAAATTTGCTTTGTCGTGATGACTCATCAACAAATCTGAATACGTTCTTTTAATCCCTGTAGCTGAACAATACGTTTCCAAACATCCTTTTCTTCCACAACCACATTGTCTTCCATCTGGAAACATAATTACGTGTCCGATCTCTCCTGCAAAACTATCATGACCTAAAATTATTTCACCGTTTGCTACAATTCCACTTCCTAAACCTGTTCCCAGTGTAATGAAAATAAAATCTTTCATTCCTTTGGCTCCTCCAAACATCATTTCACCAATGGCTGCAGCATTCGCATCATTGGTCAAAACCGTTTTTACATTTAATCTTTCGGAAAATAATTTTGCCAAAGGAATAATTCCTTCCCATTTTAAATTTGGCGCAAATTCAATTGTTCCGTTAAAATAATTTCCGTTTGGTGCTCCAATTCCTGCTCCTGATAATTCATACTTATCAGCAAATTGTATCATTGCTTTTTTAATATGCTCACAAACTACTGCAACTAAATCTTCCGGAATAGGAAAATGTTCTGTCGAAACCGTTTCTTTCAATAAAATTTTTCCATCTGCATCCACCAACCCAAAAACAGTATTGGTGCCGCCAATATCAATGGCTGCTACTATCTTCTGTTTGGTCATAATCGATGCCTTGTGATTTTAATATTGAACTAACTTTCCAAGCATAAAATGCTAAATATGCGAAACATGCAACGCCTACTAAATAACTCCACTGAATTCCCAACATATTATCAGCAGATACAACACCTTGTAACCAACTGATAATTCCACCACCCATAATCATCATGATTAAAAAACCGGAACCTTCATTGGTATGTTTTCCTAAACCTGCAATTGCTAAAGTAAAAATACAAGGCCACAATGTACTGCAGAACAAACCAACAGAAATAAATGCGTACACACTCACCATTCCATCTGCCAACATTCCAATCATTAGTGCTAAAATACCAAACGCAGAGTATAACAATAGTTGTCGTGCAGGATTTCCTTTACTCAACATATCTCCAATAATTAATGCTACAATCACAAATGCATAAATATAAAATGGAGTAAGATCATGATTAGCAATTTTATTAACGCCTAAAAAAACTGCGAATGCAATGTATGGCATTAAAAAATTCATAATTGCTTTTGCACCTCCTTTGATATTAAACGCTCCAACAGAGGATGTCCAGCGACCAATCATCAAACTCGCCCAGAACAAGGAAACAAACGGAGCAATTTTATCTGTAGGAGTTCCTAAATGTTGTTTCATAAAATCAGGGAGATTACTAGCAGTAGAAACTTCAACACCAACATAAACAAAAATGGCAATCATACCCAATACCAATTGCGGATATTTCAATGCACTTTTTTTATCCGTTGCACTTACCTTCTCTGTAGCATCTTCTGAAACAGATTCGATTTTATTTGGGATAGAAGAAAATTTAAAAATGATGGCAACAACTAAAAATGCAGCACCTAAAATCAAATAAGGAACTTTAATATTTTCGATATCAAGTGAAGAAGAACCTGATGCCGTTACAGAACCGAAAATTGCAAAACTCAACAACAAAGGACCAATAGTCGTTCCCACATTGTTAACTCCACCAGCCAAACTCAAACGTTGTGAACCTTTTTTAGGATCGCCCATTGTAATTGCGAGTGGATTAGCAGCTGTCTGTTGTAAAGAAAAACCCAGTGCAACAATAAACAAACCAGAAATCATTAATGGAAAAGATACGTTGTCGGCTGCAGGGATGAACAATAACGTACCGCAAGCTGAAATCACTAGTCCAAGTGCAATTCCATTTTTATATCCAATGCGATTTAAAATATCTTCACCAATTATTTTAGAAACAATATAATATATAAGAGATCCTACTGTGTAAGCGATATAAAAAGCCAAAGAAATAAGTTGTGCTTGTCCCTGAGTAAGATTTAGTTTCTCTTTAAAAACAGGAATTAAAATATCATTACTAGCAGCAACAAAACCCCAGAAAAAAAATACTGAAATGAGTGTAATTAATGCGGATGTTTTGGTTGAATTATTTCCCATAAAATTGATTTTATATTTTACCGAAAAATAATGAAATAAATGGTATTTCAAGGTCATATAATCATAAATTTATACTCTACTTTTCCACTTATACTATATTATTACCATTTATGCATTTTTAAAATACAATAGTAGGAAATGACTACATTTGATAACCTATATGAATGTATCTGGCAAAGGTATTCGGCTTTTCAACTTTATCATTGATTCTATTGCAATAATGACTATTGCTTACACATTGTACTTTATATTTTATTGTATTTATCCAAATTT
This sequence comes from Bacteroidota bacterium, assembly GCA_005772895.1. GTDB lineage: Bacteria > Bacteroidota > Bacteroidia > 2-12-FULL-35-15 > 2-12-FULL-35-15 > 2-12-FULL-35-15. The sequence goes on from SXIH01000048.1 coordinate 19,888, forward strand.
TATATCAGAAAACCCAGATACCTTTAACATAATATTTTATCCTGTTTACTTTTTATATTATTATATAATGGAAGCACTGACAAGCAAAACGATTGGGAAAATGTTAACTAAAACAATTGTAGTAGACAAACTAGGTAATAAACCAAGTTTATTTAAACTTTTTATCAGAACTATTGCTAGAATTATTCCCTTCGATCAAATAAGTTATTTATTTGGTTTAGGATATGGATTACACGATTTAATTTCTAACACTATAGTAATTAGTACAAAAAAATGAGCTTCAACTTCACCAAAGATTACATTTTAGAAAACGAAATTGTTTTACTTCGTCCGCTTAAAGCAGAAGATATTTCTCTTCTTCTACCAATTTCTATTAATGAACCTGAAATCTGGAAATATTCTTTAGTTCAAGCACATGGCGAAGAGAATTTGAAAGCTTATTTTAAAATGGCCTTAGATGCAAAAGCAGAAAAAAAAGAATATCCATTTATTGTTTTTGATAAACGCATCAATCAATATGTTGGCAGCACACGTTTTTACGACATACAACATACTCAATCAACTTTACAATTAGGCTATACTTGGTACAGCAAAATTGCTCAAGGAACCGGGCTGAATGCAAATTGTAAATTTTTATTGCTTCAATTTGCATTCGAAAAAATGAAAATGGAACGAGTTGAATTTCGTGCCGACAATAATAATGCAAGAAGCATTGCAGCCATGAAAGGAATTGGATGTACGATAGAAGGTGTATTGCGGAAAAATGTTATTAAGATGGATGGCGGCAGAAGAGATAGTATTGTGTTGAGTATTTTAAAAGAGGAATGGGAAAGCAGAGTAAAAGAACATTTACTGAAAAAAATAACTAATTAATTTCATCATGAGAAATCTAAAATGGATTGAACGCAAATTTAATTTCGGATATGGTCCGGAATATTTTCCTTTGTTTATAGAACGTTTACGTTCTACCGCTCCACGAATTGAAGAAATGATAAAAAATTGTTCTGAAGAACAAATTGTATTTATGCCAGAAGGGAGATGGTCGGTGAAACAACACATTGGTCACTTAACTGATTTAGAAGCATTACACGATGCCCGTTTGAATGACTATTTAGCAAAGAAAGAAGTATTACGTCCGGCAGATATGGAAAACAAAACAACTGAAGAAGCCAATCACAACAACACTTCCGTTAGCAAACTTATTTCCGACATGCGTAATTCAAGAGAAGAATTTATCAAACATGTCAGTGCATTTTCGGATGAACAATTATTAATCCGCTCTTTACATCCAAGATTAAAAGCAGAAATTAATGTGGTTGATCTTTTGCATTTTGTTGCCGAGCATGATTTGTTTCACCAGACACATATTGCACTTATTTTGAAAAAGTAGTGGCAAGAATTTTTTCAGTAGCTCCAACTCTTCCTTGCACATACATTCTGGAAATTTGTGAAGCAGTTTTCAAAACCTGCTCATCACTTAAAAGCTGCATTGTTTTTTCAAATTCAGAAACATCTTTAATAGAAAAAGCTCCACCCAATTTTATCAATTCTTTTGCTTCAGTAAATTTTTGATAATTCGGCCCAAAAATCACAGGCAATCCAAAAGTCGCTGCCTCTAAAATATTATGAATACCTTTTCTAAAACCGCCACCAACAAAGGCAACAGAGCCGTATTGATATAAAGAAGAAAGCATCCCTATATTGTCGATAATTAAAATTTGAGCTTGAGAAATATTTTTTTCATTTGCATTGGAGTATCGCAGACACGCATCAGAAAATTGTGTTTCAATATTAGTAAGATGTTTCTCATCAATCTCATGAGGAGCGATAATTAATTTGAAACCTATCCGTCCGGCAGGCGGGTCTGAAATCTGAAATCTGGAATTTGCAACAATCTTTTCATCATCTGACCATGAACTTCCTAAGATGATTATTTTAAAATCTCCAACAAACAATTTAACTAAATCAATTTGTTTTACATTTCTTGCAACTTCACTCACTCTGTCAAAACGTGTATCTCCACAAAGTGTTGAATTCTTATAACCTATTGAATTCAATAGATCCATCGATTTTTCATCTTGTAAAAAGAAATGCGTGAATGAATTTAATTGTTTTCTAAACCATCCCCCTGTACTTTTAAAAAAATGATGGTCTTCTCTGAAAATTCCACTTACTAAATATGTGGGAATATTTTTATTTTTTAATTCTGCTAAATAATTAAACCAAAATTCATACTTTACAAAAAATACTTTTTTCGGGTTTACAATCTCAATAAATTTTTTCGCATTGGATGGAGTATCCATTGGTAAATAAAAAACAAAATCTGCACCGGCATAATTTTTCCGGATTTCATATCCTGATGGAGAGAAAAAAGTGAGTAAAATTTTAACATCAGGTTGCTGCAGTTTTAATTTCTCCATCAAAGGCCGGCCCTGCTCAAACTCGCCTAGAGAAGCACAATGGAACCAAATCAGTTTGGAGTTAGGAGTTAGGAGTTGAGAGTTTTTTAGTTGTTGTTTTAGTTTATCAAACAGACTTTTTCTGCCTGCAATCATCAACTTTGCTTTCGCGTTGAATAAGGAACCGACACGAATGTAAAAAATGTATAAATAAATGGAGAGGTTATAAAGAAGTCTCATTAATATGTATAGAATTCTTGAGGAGCTCTTTTGTACATCGGCAATATCCAGGCGAATTTTCCGCCATACAAAATATCAACTCTTTTTTCTGTGTCTTGTTTCATTAAATCGTAATCGTAACTTCTTCTGTTTTGAGTAAAACCTTGCATACATTCAAATCCAATATAGAAATTTACTAACCGATTATCACTCAAATATAAATAACCTAAATTCTGACTCAATAAAAAACCATTTGTCAAGCGGTCGTATCCTTTTTTATATTGCTTAGAAAGTTGAGGAGCATTATTTCCAATCGTCTCAATTCTGATTTTATGTTGAATAAATCCTGCGCCTACACTAAACATAATTCCTGAATTTGGGTTGGGTCTTTTAAAAGAAAACAATCTGCCGGCTGTTAAAGAAGCAGTAAAACCTCTTTCATATAAACGAACATCTGCAAATTCCCCATTTCCATTAATAATTGCACCACTCGGAGTAGCTATACTGTCAAAAAGCGACTCTTTTACATCTTTTCCAAAAAAATAACAACCATTTATACCGAAAGTCCATTGCTTTTTAGTCTTAAAATCCAAATTCAGTCCAATGGAGGAACTATTGCCAAACCGTTTATACATATTGCCCTCGGGGAACTGGTAGCCGTATGAAACACCAATATATGGAGTATAAATTGCTGAGTCTTTTACACTAACTTGAGCAACAAGATTTACCGCTAAAAAAAGGATACAAATGCTTAAAAAAGAGACTTTCTTCATTCTTCTAAAAATGTTCGTAAATATAAGGCTTTAAAACGAATTCCACAGCCAAAAATTGCCTTCAGAATTTATATATTTTCCTTATATTCGCATTCTTATTTAAATCAATGAAAACGAATGACTAAGACCGCTAAAAAAATTCAAATGGTTGACTTAAAAAGTCAATACGAAAAAATAAAAACCGATGTGGATGCTGCTATCCAAAATGTATTAGATAATACAGCATTTATTAATGGTCCTGAAGTAAAATCATTTCAAGCTGAATTGGAGAAATATTTGGGAGTGAAGCATGTGATTCCATGTGCAAATGGCACCGATGCCTTACAGATAGCCATGATGGCATTGGATTTAAAGCCGGGCGATGAGGTAATTACAGCTGATTTTACGTATGTTGCTACAGCAGAAGTAATTGCTTTACTGGGATTAAAACCTGTATTGGTGGATGTAGTTCCGGACACCTTTGATATTGATGTAAAAGCTATTGAAAAAGCTATTACTCCAAAAACAAAAGCAATTGTTCCTGTTCATTTATTCGGACAGTGTGCCGATATGGATGCTATCATGGCTTTGGCTAAGAAACATAATTTATATGTAATTGAAGACACTGCTCAGGCAATTGGTGCAAATTATAAATCGGCTGATGGCTCAACAAAAAAAGCTGGAACCATTGGAACGGTTGGTTGTACATCTTTTTTTCCATCTAAGAATTTAGGTTGTTACGGAGACGGAGGCGCAATGTTTACCAATGATGATGCATTAGCAGCAAAAATCAGAATGATCTCCAACCATGGTCAATCAGTTCAATATGTTCATGATTCAATTGGTGTAAATTCACGTTTAGATAGTATTCAAGCAGCCATTTTAAGAATCAAATTACGCGATTTAGATAATTATGCTGCTGCTCGTAACAAGGCTGCAAATTTTTACGACAAAGCATTTGCAAATCATCCAAAAATAAAAACACCTGCCCGCGCAAAATTTTCTGATCACGTTTTTCATCAATATACTTTACAGTTATTTGGTGTTGACAGAACCGCCATTCGCGAATATTTAGCAAGTAAAGATATTCCGGCTATGATTTATTACCCAATTCCATTACACTTACAAAAAGCATATTTGGATGAACGTTACAAAGCAGGTGATTTCCCTATAACCGAAAAATTATGCGCTTGTGTTATGTCATTACCAATGCATACCGAACTTGACGAAGAAACATTAAAATATATTACGGATTCTGTTTTAGAATTCTGCAAATAAAAATTTCGGGAGGCACAAAAACTTGAAACTTTAAACCTGCCTGTCCGGCAGGCAGGCTTATAAACTTTTAAAATGAAAATTAAAAAATGAATATTGCAGTAGTAGGAACAGGATATGTAGGATTAGTAACCGGAACATGCTTGGCAGAAACTGGCAATCATGTTATATGTGTGGATATCAACAAAGAAAAAGTACAAAAAATGCAAGCCGGTGTTGTTCCAATTTATGAACCACATCTGGATATTTTATTTGAACGCAATATCAAACAAGGACGATTAACTTTTACAACCAACCTTTCTGAAGCAATTGAAAAAGCAAAAATTATTTTTCTTGCATTGCCAACTCCTCCGGGAGAAGATGGCTCTGCCGACTTAAGTTACATTCTTGGAGTTGCAGATGACTTAGGAAAAATCATAAAAGACTATAAAGTAATTGTAGATAAAAGCACTGTTCCTGTTGGGACTGCAGATAAAGTACGTACAGCTATAGCAAAACATGCGAAAGTAGAATTTGACGTTGTTTCAAATCCAGAATTTTTGCGGGAAGGATTTGCTGTAGATGACTTTTTAAAACCCGACCGTGTTGTAATTGGTGCAAGTTCAGAGAAAGCCCGCAAAACAATGGAAGAACTTTACAAACCTTATGTCCGCCAAGGAAATCCAATTATTTTTATGGACGAGCGTTCTGCTGAATTAACAAAATATGCAGCTAATTCTTTCTTGGCAACAAAAATTACTTTCATGAACGAAATCGCAAACTTATGTGAATTGGTTGGTGCAGATGTAGATGCTGTTCGTATTGGAATTGGAAGTGATGATAGAATTGGAAAACGGTTTTTATTTCCGGGAATTGGTTATGGCGGAAGCTGTTTCCCTAAAGATGTTCAGGCTTTAGCAAAATCTGCTAACGAAGTAAAATACGATTTTAAAATTTTAGAATCGGTAATGGAAATAAATGAAAAACAAAAAACCATTATTATACCGAAAGTAAAAGACTATTTCAAAGGAGACTTAAAAGGAAAAAAGATTGCTCTTTGGGGATTGGCATTTAAACCTGATACAGATGATATCAGAGAAGCACCAGCTTTGTATATTATTGATGAATTGATAAAAGCAGGAGCAACCATTTCCGCATACGATCCCGAAGCAATGAACAATGTTAGAAATTTAATTGGTGATAAAATTACTTATGCTTTGGATGAATACGATGCTTTGCGTGATTCAGATGCATTACTAATTGCAACTGAATGGAGTTTATTCCGCACACCTGATTTTGAAAAGGTGACTTCCCTTTTAAAAAACAAAGTGATTTTTGACGGAAGAAATTTATACGGCATAGATCAAATGACAGAATTAGGATATTACTACACAAGCATTGGAAGAGAAACTGTAAAAGGATAATCATGAAAAGAGTTTTAATAACAGGAGCTGCAGGATTTTTAGGTTCACACCTTTGCGATCGCTTTATCAAAGAAGGATATCACGTAATTGGTATGGATAATTTAATTACTGGAGATTTAAAAAACATTGAACACCTGATGAAACTCGAACACTTCGAATTTTATCATCACGATGTTTCTAAATTTGTTTTTATTCCGGGTGAACTAGATTATATACTACACTTCGCATCACCAGCATCTCCTATCGATTATTTAAAAATTCCGATTCAAACTTTAAAAGTAAGTTCGTTAGGAACGCATAATTTATTAGGACTAGCTAGAGTAAAAAAAGCAAGAATTTTAGTTGCATCAACATCTGAAGTTTATGGTGATCCAATTGTACATCCACAAACAGAAGAATACTGGGGTAATGTAAATCCTGTTGGTCCACGCGGAGTATACGATGAAGCAAAACGTTTCATGGAAGCTATGACAATGGCTTATCATACCTATCACGGAGTAGAAACCCGTATTATAAGAATTTTTAATACTTATGGTCCACGCATGCGACTGAATGACGGACGTGTTTTGCCAGCATTTATTGGACAAGCATTACGTGGGCAAGACTTAACCATGTTTGGCGATGGTTCACAAACACGTTCATTTTGTTATGTTGATGATTTAGTAGAAGGGATTTATCGTTTATTGCTGAGTGATTATGTTTATCCTATCAACGTTGGAAATCCAAGTGAAATAACCATAAAAGAATTTGGCGAAGAAATTATAAAATTAACCGGCACAAAACAAAAACTGATTTCTAAACCATTGCCACAAGATGATCCGAAACAACGCAAACCGGATATCACTAAAGCGAAAGCAATTTTAGGATGGGAGCCAAAAGTTGGAAGAGCTGAAGGATTAAAAATTACTTACGAGTACTTTAAATCTTTATCTAAAGAAGAATTAAATAAAACTGAACATAGAAGTTTTAACTAGTTTGCAGTTTTGAGTTTGCAGTTTTGAGTTTTGGGTTGATTGATAAAAAATTAAAAGTTTATAGTTTTATGGCAACAATAAAAAAGTTTGAAGATATAACTGCATGGCAACAAGCTAGAGTGCTTTCAAAATGTATATATAATATAACCAATACTAAACCTTTTTCAAGTGATTTTGATTTAAGAAGTCAAATTAGAAGAGCAGGTGGTTCGGTGATGGATAATATTGCAGAAGGGTTTGAAAGAGGAGGAAGAATCGAGTTTATTCAATTCTTAGGAATTTCAAAAGCATCTGCAGCAGAAGTTAGATCTCAACTTTACAGAGCTTTGGATCAAGATTATATTACAAAAGAAACATTTGATGAACTTTATAAATTGTCTGATGACATTGGCAAAATGATAGGCGCATTAATGGCATATTTAAATAAATCTGAAATTAAAGGAGAAAAATATAAAGATCGAGTTAACGCATAACTGAAAACTAAAAACAAGAAACTCTAAACTAAAGATGGACTATTACGCACATACTAGCGCAGTTATAGACGAAGGATGTAAGATTGGAAAAGGAACCAAAATTTGGCACTTCTCTCATATTATGTCGAATTGCATATTAGGAGAGAACTGCAACATTGGACAAAATGTAGTGATTTCACCAGATGTAGTTTTAGGAAAAAATGTAAAAGTGCAAAACAATGTTTCTATTTATACAGGAGTAACTTGTGATGATGATGTTTTTTTAGGACCATCCATGGTTTTTACAAATGTGATTAATCCAAGAAGTGCAATCAATCGCAAAAATGAATATGCAAAAACTCATGTAGGGAAAGGCGCCAGCATTGGTGCAAATGCTACGATAGTATGCGGACATGATATTGGGGAATATGCTTTTATCGGGGCAGGAGCGGTGGTTACTAAAAATGTCCAACCTTATTCGTTATGGGTTGGAAATCCGGCAAAACAAATGGGTTGGATAAGTGAATACGGACACCGTTTACAATTTGACAAAGAGGGAATTGCTGTTTGTGAAGAAACCAAACAGAAGTATAAATTGGAAGGAAATAAAGTAATAAAGTTATGAGTAAAATAAAATTCGCAGTAATTGGCCAAGGTCATATTGGTAAACGCCATGCTGAAATGGTTCGTAGAAATTCTGAAGCAGAATTAATTGCAGTTTGCGATATTTTACCAAAAGATAAATTAGGACTGAACGATTTAAAAGAAAAATTTTATTCTACTCCGGAAGAAATGTTATCAGCTCATCCAGAAATTGAAGTGGTGAATATTTGTACTCCCAATGGTTTGCATGCAAAACATTCTTTACTTGCACTTGAATCAGGAAAACATGTTGTTTGTGAAAAGCCAATGGCTCTAAACAAAGCAGAATGCGAAAACATGATTCATAAGGCATTACAAATTCACAAAACTGTTTTTTGTGTTATGCAAAATCGTTTTTCTCCCCCATCAGCTTGGCTGAAAAAAATTGTTGAAGAAAAAATTATCGGAGATGTATACATGGTTCAATTGAATTGCTACTGGAATCGTGATGATCGTTATTATAAAAAAGGTGGATGGAAAGGAACACAGGAATTAGACGGAGGAACATTGTTTACTCAATTTTCTCACTGGATAGATTTATTGTATTGGATATTTGGTGATATGAAAGACATTCAGGCAAAATTCAGCGATTTTAATCATGCTAATTTAACCGAGTTTGAAGACAGTGGATTTGTAAATTTTAATTTTGTGAATGGAGGAATGGGAAGCATTAATTATTCAACAGCAGTTTGGAATAGTAATTTAGAAAGCAGCATTACCATAGTAGGAAGCAAAGGAAGTGTTAAAGTAGGTGGTCAATACATGGATCAGATAGAACAGTGCAATATAAAAGATTACACAATGCCGAACCTTGATCCAACAAATGAAGCCAATGATTATGGTGCTTACAAAGGTTCTGCAAACAATCATCCACAAGTAATTTCTAATGTAATAGATACTTTAAAAGGAAGAACTACATTAACAACAAATGCTATGGAAGGATTAAAAGTGGTTGACATTATTGAAAGAATTTATTCATTAAGAAATACAGATAGAAAATCATAAGTAATGATACAGAAGATAAAGAATAAGGAAGCGAAAATTGCTGTCATCGGTTTAGGTTATGTTGGTTTACCAATTGCTTTGGCTTTTGCTAAAAAAGTAAAAGTTATTGGCTTCGACATTAACGAAGAGCGTGTAAAGATGATGCAAAACAATATTGATCCATCTCAGGAATTATCTACAAAAGATTTTGAGGGATGTGATATTGAATTTACAGCTTCTATAGATGTTTTAAAATCTGCAAACTTTTTTATCGTTGCAGTTCCTACTCCTATTGACGAACACAATCTTCCGGATTTAAAACCATTATTAGGAGCTTCGCATTCGGTTGGAAAAGCTTTAAAAAAAGGCGATTATGTGGTTTATGAATCAACCGTTTATCCAGGTTGTACCGAAGAGGATTGTATCCCTGTTTTAGAAGAAACATCTGGATTAAAATTTAAAACCGATTTTAAAGTAGGTTATTCTCCTGAGAGAATTAATCCCGGAGATAAAGAACACACAATTACAAAAATTTTAAAAGTAGTTTCCGGTTGTTGTGCAGAATCATTGGAAACAATTGCAGAAACATATAAAATTATTGTTGAACCGGGAGTTCATAAAGCTTCTTCTATTAA